>NZ_JBMPOV010000012.1:0-187444 GCF_049340405.1 Undibacterium sp. Ji42W | reverse complement strand
CCAGATAGTCTTGCTGCTGGTGATAGGCATGGTGTTATCAGTAATCACCAAGTTAAAACTTTGCCCGGCTGTTGCATTGAAAGTGAAACGTCCATTCTGCCCAGGAAATATAGTGGTCAAATTGAGGGGCGTAACACCAGAAATAAGATTCCCTGCTTCAATGTCTCTGGATAACACGACATTGAAGCTAACAGCATAAGATGAGCTTTGTATAAAACGGACAACATACGTATCACCTGCGACAAACCATTTGGGATTATAAAAATCACAGCTACTATCAACAGTAAATGTGCAGTTGTAAATCGCCGTGCCATCAGCTTTTTCCAGGTATACGGCGACATTTTTTGTGCCTGAACCGGTACCGGTGAAATTCAAACTAGTAAGACTTAGGCCATAAGCTTTACCTGCTTGAGCAGTGAAAGTATAACGACCATATTGACCCATAGGCAAATTCACGGAAGTCGTTCCGTCCATTGCCAATGTGCCGGTAGCATCAGATAGCAATTGAAGATTGATACTGCCTTTATCGAGCCCCAAAGGATCAATCAGGATAGTGTATGTTCCTGTTTCTGGAAGATTATTCAAGCCAATTACAGAAGAGCCAGTAATTAAATCGTAGGACCCCCACTGTGAACCGCTGCTACCGGCAGTGGGTTTGTAAATCCAAATAGTCTTTGCAGTGTAGACTGGTATGGTATTGCCAGTAATTGCCAAGTTAAAGCTTTGCCCAGCAACCGCATCGAAGGTGAATCGTCCATTTTGACCAGGGAATACAGTCGTCAGATTGAGGGGTGCAGCACCTGGTAAAAGAATGCCCACTTCAATGTCTTTGGATAGTAAAGCATTGAAACTCGCTACAAACGGGAAACTTGGAACAAAGCGAAGAACATAAGTGCCTGTCGTAGGAAACCATGAGGGCATATACAGGTCACAACTACCATCTGCAGTGAAAGTCCAGTCGTAGACTGCAGTACCATCACCCCTTTCAAGGTAGACTCTGACATTTTTAGTACCTGAGCCAGTGCCAGTAAACTTCAAATCAGTCAGGCTGAGTCCAAATGTTTTACCTGCTTCTGCAGTAAAAGTAAAACGTTGCATCTGAGCGGCAACAACACTCAGAGGTGTAACAGCATCAATGTTCATGGTACCAGCGGGTATCAATGACAGATTCAAATCTCCTTTGTCGCTTGAACCAGGTGTCAGAAAAATTGTATAAGTTCCACTGATAGGTAATTTCAGTAATTCAAAATTACCCATATTTGTGATAACCCCGCTTACCAGAAGATTGCCATCTGGTCGGTACACTGCGACATTGACGTTGGCAGCAAATGTTCCGGCTGTTGATAACAAGGATAGGTATTGCTGACCAACACCTTCAAACAGCAATACAATTTTTTTGCCTGCTGTGCTTGTTGATACTTTTGTAGCGGGTGTATTGACTGACAAACGCCCTGCATACCCAATATCCGCCGAACTTACCCCCGTCGGCAAACCATAGAAATCACTGGAGCTGATAGCCTGCCCGTAAGGTGTGGAGATAGCAATTTTTCCAGATACTGGTGACGCTGGTGGTGAGGTCAGCAGGCTACTGCTTGTGACCGAAGAGACTGTGGCAAAGCTATTGCCAAAACTGACTTTGTTGTCGGTTTTGACTGGCTGGTAGTTTGCACCGCCGACCGTAACGACTGTGCCGTTGCTACCCATATTGGGGGTAAAGCCGGTAATGGTCGGCGCACTGGCTGCGCCAACGACGAAGTCATTACTGCTGGTGGCTGTGCCGTTGGCATTGCTGATGGTGATTTTGCCTGTCGCGACATCTGCGGGCGCGTTTACTGTCAGGCTGTTTGCGGTGGCGGCCGTCACCGTTGCGGACTTGCCATTGAATTTGACAATATTGTTTGCAGCTACGGTATCAAAGCCGCTGCCAAAGATGGTGACCGTGGTACCTGCACTACCGCCGGAGGGAGAGAATTCGGCAATTGAGAGTGCTGTCGTGGTGTTCTTTTGTATATTCTGGATATTGCCAACGGCATCATAAGTGTATTGCACACTGTTGCCGTCAGCTGCTACCACGCTGACCAAGCGGCCAAGTTTGTCATACACGTATTGGACATCAGCCGCCAGCGCAGGCGATGCGAGATGCGTGCCCAGGCAGAGCGCTAGCAGGCATAAAGCGCGGTAAGGCCGCGCTGCAAATTGCCGGATGAAAATGCTTTGTGCTTCCAATACAATCGCCAACAAGCGTACAAGGCCATGTTTCAGGCAAAACCGGTGCTGCATTGTCATCCCTTTGCGTTCATCTATTGTCAGCATCGGGCTGATGCACGTAAAAATTACGGACAGGCAATAGTTAATTTATCTTAAAGTCATGTATTCCACACAACTATAATGCAAAGGGAACAAGTTCACTTAATTATTTTTTACTTTTATTTCCTTAAAAATAAAGACACCTGATGAAAAATATGGCAATAATTTGCATATCTTTTGACGATTGCCCGGCTCGAACTTATTTGGATGAGGGGGCAGATAACAGGTGTTTGGGCAACGGTGCACTGGTCAGGGATTTTAAAAATTGAACCAGGTCGGCTTTTTCCAGAGGGGTGAGTATCAGGGGTTTTTGTGATTCGGCGCTGCGGTAATAAATTTCCATTTCAACTGCGGCTTCCAGCGTGGCGACGCTGCCGTCGTGCATATAGGGGGCAGTCAGTGCTACGTTGCGCAGGCTGGGTGTGCGGAATTTGGCGATGTCTGCTGGCTTGAGGGTGACTGCAAAACGGCCAAGCTCGGCGATGTCTTCATCGCTGAGCACTGCCTGGTCCAGGCTGATTTTTTGTTCTTGCGCGCGCACCAGGCGTTGTGTCAGCTCTGGCAGGCGGGCTTCGATCTTTTTAAAGCCCACACCCAGGCCATGGAACTGGTTATCGGTGAACAAGGCGTGTGTCTTTTCTATCTTGTGACAGTTGATGCATTGCGCACTGCCGATGAAAAGTTGCAGGCCACGTTGCGCTGCGGGACTGATGCTGGCTTTATCTTGTTGAAAGTAATAGCGGTCAAACGGGCTGTCACCAGCTGCCAGGGTGCGCTCAAAACTGGCTAGCGCGCTGGCGACTTGTTCAGGGTTTATTGAGGCAGGTTTGATGTTATAGGCTTGCTGTATCAGTACGCGGTAAGCAGGATTTTTGTTTAAACCTGCGAGGATGGCTTGCTGGTCTTGCAGCCCATGTTCACGCGGATTTAAAAAGGGGTCCATGGCCTGGGATTCAAGCGTGCTGCGGCGGCCATCCCAAAACTGGCTTTGATTAAAGGCGGCATTGATGAGGCTGGGGGTGTTGCGTGTGCCAATTTGCCCTCTGATACCTTCTGCCAGTTTTTTACCGTCGCTAAAAGCCAGTTGCGGCTGATGACAAGTGGCGCAACTTACGGTGCCGTCGCGGCTCAGGTTTTTATCAAAAAAAATCTGCTGACCCAGCCTGCTTTTGGCAGCATTTGCTGCGTGTGGCATGTCTGGCAAACCCGTCAATGCCTGCTGATTGCTGTCTTCAGAAACAGCCAGGCGGCAAGCGGCTGACAACATCAACAGACATAGTAGTGCTCGCAATTTTTTGGGCATACGACCTGCGCTTTGATAAAAAATGAACATTGTACTATCGTCGGTCAGTCGCTCCTGTTTGCACGATCGACTGATAGCGACAAAAAAACCACGCTTCGGTTAACCACAAGGTGATCTGGCACGTTTCTTGATATGCTGTATTGGAACCGTAACCACGAGACTAGAACATGGCCAAGTTTTTCAATGAAATGCACGCCTATGACGCCAGTGCACCGGGTGCCGCTGCAATTGGTGGCGCGGGCGGAGAATTGACGCGGGAACATTACCGCGAGTTTTGCAACTGGCTGGCGCAACAACCGGCCGAACGATTGAAACGCAAGCGGGCCGAGGCTGACCTGAGTTTTCGCCGGGTGGGCATTACCTTTGCCGTGTATGGTGACGATGCGGGCACTGAGAGGCTGATCCCGTTTGACATCATCCCGCGCATTATCCATGCGGGTGAGTGGGCGCAATTGCAAAAGGGACTGGCGCAGCGGGTGCAGGCGCTGAACATGTTCATTCATGATATTTATCACGCCCAGAATATCATCAAGGCGGGCATCATCCCTGCTGAGCAAATCTATAAAAATGCCCAATATCGCCCTGAAATGCAGGGTATTTCTGTCGCTTCTGACATTTATGCCCATATTGCAGGTGTGGATATTGTGCGGGCTGGCGAGGGTGAATTTTACGTACTGGAAGATAATTTGCGGGTGCCCTCTGGCGTATCTTACATGCTGGAAGACCGCAAGATGATGATGCGGCTTTTTCCTGAGCTGTTTGCGCGTAACAAGATTGCACCGGTTGATCATTATCCTGACATGCTGCTGGATAACCTGCGCTCAGTCGCCCCTATGGGGGTGGATAACCCTACCGTGGTGGTCATGACGCCGGGCATGTATAACTCGGCGTATTTCGAACATGCCTTCCTGGCCCAGCAAATGGGTGTGGAACTGGTCGAAGGCCAGGATTTATTTGTCAATGACAATGCGGTGTTCATGCGCACTACGCGGGGGCCCAAACGGGTGGATGTGATTTACCGCCGTATTGATGATGATTTTCTTGATCCGCTAGCTTTCCGGCCTGACTCTTCTCTGGGTGTGCCGGGCTTGTTGTCGGTGTATCGCGCAGGCCGCGTGACGCTGGCGAATGCGATAGGCACCGGTGTTGCGGATGATAAATCGATCTACCCATTCGTGCCGGACATGATCAGGTTTTATCTGACTGAAGAACCGATCTTGAATAACGTGCCGACTTACCAGTGCCGCAAAGCCGAAGACCTGTCTTATACGCTGGCGAATCTGGGGGAACTGGTGGTCAAGGAAGTGCATGGTGCTGGTGGTTACGGCATGCTGGTGGGTCCGGCTTCGACCAAGGCGCAGATAGAAGATTTTCGTCAGCGTTTGCTGGCCAAGCCGGATGGTTATATCGCCCAGCCTACCCTGGCATTGTCGGCCTGCCCTACCTTTGTTGAAAGCGGCATTGCGCCACGCCATATCGATTTGCGGCCCTTTGTGTTGTCTGGCAAGACCATCTCGATGGTGCCAGGCGGCCTGACGCGGGTGGCCTTGGAAGAGGGTTCGCTGGTCGTCAACTCATCGCAAGGCGGTGGGACAAAAGATACCTGGATCCTTGAAAATTAAGTCAGGAGAAATTACATGCTGAGTCGTACCGCTGATCATTTGTTCTGGATGGCGCGCTATACCGAGCGTGCTGAAAATACTGCCCGTATGCTGGATGTGAATATCCAGACGTCGATGTTGCCGCAATCTGCCGAAGATGCTGAACGTGGCTGGCGTGCCATGCTCGGCATCTCTGAATTGCAGTCTGCCTTTGACCATCAATATGGTTTGCTGACGAAGAAGGATGTGCTCGACTTCATGGTGCGAGACCCGATGAATCCGTCCTCCATCGCCTCCTGTCTGAAAGAAGCGCGTGAAAATGCCAGGGCTGTACGCGGTACGCTGACGACTGAGGTGTGGGAAACGCAGAATGCCACCTGGCTGGATATGCAGGACAACTTGTCGCATACGATACTGGAAAACGACCCCAGCCAGTTTTTTGAATGGGTCAAGTACCGTTCGCATTTGTCGCGTGGCGTGACGCTGGGCACGATGCTCAAGGATGAGGCGGTGCATTTTATTCGCCTGGGTACCTTCATAGAGCGCGCGGATAATACGGCGCGGATACTGGATGTGAAATTCCACGGTGCCAAAGAAAGCGGGCGCGGCAATGACAGCCTGCAAAGGGATTTTTATTACTGGGCAGCGCTACTGCGCTCAGTATCCGGCTTTGAGATTTACCGCAAAGTCTACCGCGATGTCATCACGCCAGAGCGGGTGGCAGAGTTGCTGATGCTGCGTGGTGATATGCCACGCTCGTTGCTGGCCTGCATGGATGAAGTAGTCGGCAACCTGAAGGAGGTGCGCAATGACGTCTCAGCCGATACCGAGCGTTTTGCTGGTAAGCTGCATGCAGAATTGCAATTTGCCCGTATCGAAGAGATATTGGCAGAAGGCTTGCATGACAACCTGACCCGCTTTTTGGAAAATATTTTCGAACTGGGTAACCGCGTCAGCCGCGACTTCCTGGTCCCGCTGGCGGCATGAGAAAACATTATGCAACTTTTTATCCGTCACCAAACTATTTACCAGTATTCAGCGCCGCTGACATACACGATACAGCAGTTGCGCCTGACACCGCGTGCAGAGCAGCATCAGCACGCCATTTCATGGCAGATCAAGACGCCTGGGCAACGCCACGCCTATATCGACGCCTATGGCAACCCTTCGCATACGCTGACCATCACTGGCCAGCATCATGAAGTTGCCATTATTGCCGAGGGTCTGGTAGAACTGGCTACGCCTTACCAGGGGAGAATTACTGACCCGGATACCTTTTCACCGCTGGTATTTACGGTACCGACACGTCTGACAGAACCAGTGCCAGCAATCGTGGATTTTGCCCGGGCGCATTTGCCCGACAGCGGCAAGACCAGCACGACTGCACTATTAAATCTGGCTGCGCACATTCGCGGTGCGGTCGAGTATCAATCTGGTGCAACTATCGTGACGACGAGTGCAAGTGATGCCCTGCAACTGGGCCGCGGTGTCTGCCAGGACCATGCCCATATCATGCTAGCCTGTTGCCATGCGCGCGGCATCCCGGCACGTTATGTTTCTGGCTATATTGACCCGGAATCCACCGGCCATGCCGATAGCCACGCCTGGGTTGATGTATGGGTAGAAGACGCAGACTATAGCGGCTGGGTCAGTGTGGATATCACGCACGCCTGCCTGATGACGGATGCTTACTGCCGTCTCGCTATCGGACGCGATTATGATTCTGCAGCGCCAGTACGCGGAGTACGCCGTGGCGGTGGACTGGAGACTTTGAGTGTGACGGTACTGGTAACGCCGCGATAACTCCATGAATACGACCCTGGTCAATTGTTACAGACACTGCATACAATTGTGACAAGCGTATTTCAATACTCCGGTTTCGGGTAGAATTCTAGTTTCCATGGATCAAAACTCTGCACTATGACTTACTGTATTGGCATGCGCCTTGACGCCGGGCTGGTGTTTCTCTCCGACTCACGCACCAATGCAGGCGTGGATCAGGTGGGCACTTTCCGTAAAATGTCGGTGTTTGAAAACCCGGGCGACCGCACCATGGTGTTGATGACGGCTGGTAACTTATCGATTTCACAATCAATACGCCAACTGGTATCTGACCATGTGGATGCCAATGGCAATAGCATCTGGACTGCGACCAATATGTATGAGGCCGCCCGCATACTGGGTGAAGCCGTGCGCACTGTCTATCACCGCGATGCCAAGTCGCTGTCAGAGTTTGGTATAGACTTTAACGTCAGCCTGATTTTTGGTGGCCAGATCAAGGGTGAGCGTTGCCGTCTGTTCCAGATTTATTCTGCCGGCAATTTCATCGAATCGCATAATGAAAATACCTATTTCCAGATTGGTGAAGCCAAATATGGCAAACCCATTCTGGACCGCGTGGTCACCCCAACGACCCCGCTTGATGAAGCTGCCAAGTGCGCGCTGATCTCGATGGACTCGACTCTGCGTTCTAACGTATCTGTTGGTTTGCCGCTGGACTTGCTGGTGTATGAAGACAATAAACTGGCCATCACCCACTTCGTCACGATAGATGAGAAAAACCAGTATTTCCAGATGATACGTAACACCTGGGGCCAGCAATTGAAGTCTGTCTTTGAAAGTATTGCTGACCCGGTATGGAATGCCAGCCCCGAAATACAAGGCAATGTCTTGTCAGCTACCAATATGCACAGCAAGCCTGTGCGCGTCGCCGTCCCGCCAGAATTACGGGATATTGCAACAACTACTCCCTCCCCTTTGCAGTCATTGGCGCAGCAGCCTAACAATACCAAGCAGGCTTGAAACAGTCTTGAAACTGGCTATGCAGTTAGCGGCAATAGGTACTCACGTCCCTCTCCGCAATTGCCTTGTCGTTTGCGTCGGTTTTGTTATTGTTGCCGTGAATCAGCTTGCCACTCAAAATTGCTTTAGCCATTGAACAACGTGATTCATTGGTTTCTGGCTGATTGCCGGGAACAAATGGCGAGGGCTCTTTCGGTTTTACTACGGGTTCTTTGGACTGCTTTGCCTGTTTCTCTATCTGGCGCTTGCGGAAGTCAGCCTCCTGTTCCTGCCAGCTCGGTGCAGCAGAAGGTTTTTCTTCACCTGAAATCACTTTCACTTCTTCAACTTTGGCTCTGCCTGCCTCATCCCTTTTTTCAGAATAATGCACCTTGCCATTTGCATCGATCCATTTATAAATTTCAGCATGGGCGACAGTCGTGGCGAATGTCAGTGTCAGGCAAGCAGCCAGGAAAACTGGTTTAAGAACAATTTGCTTCATTTTTTTCACTATTTCTACAAGATGCCGAACGATAACAGAGCTTGTCTGCTTATACAAATACCATCAGTTTTCCGGGGTATTGTGCACTGAGCAAACTATCCATCACTTCTTGCCTTTCATCTTGCGCCAGGCACATTCAGCGGCATGGTCATTCACCATGCCTATTGCCTGCATATACGCATAAATAATGGTAGAGCCAACAAATTTGAAGCCGCGCTTGAGCAAATCTTTGGAAATACGGTCAGACAATTCTGTCGTAATAATACGCTCACCGCTATTGACGATGGGCTTGCCATTCACAAAGGCCCACAGATAGGTATCCAGGCTGCCTTGCTCTTCACACAAACGCAGGTAAGCCTTGGCATTGCTGATGGCAGCAGCGACTTTTAAACGGTTCCTGACGATGCCGGCATTGGCCAGCAACGAGGCGACTTTGTCGCCATCATAGGCTGCGATTTTTTTCGCGTCCCAATCATCAAAAGCCAGGCGATAATTTTCGCGCTTGTTGAGTATGGTTTCCCAACTTAGACCAGCTTGTGCCCCCTCAAGATTGAGCATTTCAAACAGGCGCACTTCATCATGGCAGGGAACACCCCACTCATGATCATGATAGTGCAGGTACAGGGGGTTAGAAGGGTTAGCCCAATTGCAGCGTGTTTTCATACGTAAAAAACCATGTGGAGTAATATAGGATGTGGGGAAAAGCAGATTTTTAACAAAATTTTTCAATTCGAATTGACATTCTACCCATTTCTTCTAGAATCGACGTTCGTCATCAGATAGTGGAATCACCATGTTGCGTTTTAAACCTTGCAGTAAAAATCTGTTTGCCTTGTCAGCAATGAGCCTGATCCTCGCTGCCTGTGGCGGTAGCAGTAATCAGGATGCCAAACAGACAGCCGCTGTGCCGCCAGCCTCACCAGCACCAGTTATACAGGCAGCAACAGCCGCTGATGTCATGAGTTTTACCGGCAAGCGCCAGAATTATATGATCTCACGACTGGGGTCCACTTATGTTATCGTCGATATGGTAGGTGGTGCAGCCCCCATCAGTGCGCCGCTGACAACCAACATACTGCAATTCAGCGATTTCCGCGTCAATCTTCGCATAGGTGATAAAGCTGCGGCACTTTCTGTCACCAGCCTGAACAATCTGATCGACCTGTATGTGGCCTTCTTTAACCGCGTTCCTGATGCAGATGGCTTGTCCTACTGGATAGACCAGGTACAGGCCGGCATGACTGAAGCGCAAATTGCCGAAAGTTTTTATCTCGTTGCCCTTCAATCACCTGCTCTGACGGGCTATTCCAGCAGCATGAGCAATGACGACTTCATCCGCATCATTTATAAAAACGTGCTGGGTCGTACCGGCACTACTGCACCGAATGCAGCAGAAATCGATTACTGGTCGAGCCAGCTGAAAAACGGCACGCCCAAGGGCAGCATGGTCAGGGCTATCCTGGTATCGGCCCGCGAATACGCAAATGACGCAACCTGGGGCTGGGTCACCAGTCTGCTGAACAACAAACTTGATATTGCCAACTATTTTGCGGTACAACAAGGCCTGAGTTATCTGACGCTGGATGACAATATCACCAAGACCATGGCAATTGCTGCTGCCGTCACCAGCACATCCACCTCGGCTGCCCGTGA
The DNA here is from genome assembly GCF_049340405.1 of Undibacterium sp. Ji42W. Taxonomy (NCBI): domain Bacteria; kingdom Pseudomonadati; phylum Pseudomonadota; class Betaproteobacteria; order Burkholderiales; family Oxalobacteraceae; genus Undibacterium; species Undibacterium sp. Ji42W. The sequence continues at coordinate 177,297 of NZ_JBMPOV010000012.1, read as the reverse complement.
CCTTATCGGCGTCAGCGGCGACCCGATTAACTCGTCGCTGATCGCCCCTGGCACGACAGGCATCTATGGTTCGCCTGATCAACTGGCCAATATATGCACACCCACAGGAGAAAAAAGCTGGGTACGCGCCCACCTTGATGATGTCTATCTGTGGTACCGCGACATCGTCAATGTACCGGCCGCCAACTACAGCACACCTGCCAGCTATTTTGATGCACTGATCGTTAAGTCCAAGGACAGGTTCAGCTTCACTGATGTGCAGGGCAGCATCGATGATTACTTCCAGTCTGGTGAAGATGTCAGCTATGGCTATAGCCTGGTGCGTGAAGGCAGCAAGATACGGGTGCGCTACGTGCAGCCTGGCTCGCCTGCTGATATTGCGCAACTCAAGCGCGGTACCACACTGGTCAGTGTTGATAACACGGATCTGGGCGGCTCACTGAACGATGCGCAATACAATGCCCTGTTCCCGCCAAAAACCGAAACCCACAGTTTCAGGGTGCAGGACACCAATGCATCAAACAGCCGTCTTGTGAGCATGACATCTACTACCGTCACAACAGCACCTGTACTGCAAGACCAGATACTGAATGTGAATGGCAAGAAGATAGCTTATATGGTCTTCACTGACCACATCCGCACGGCAGAGGCACCGCTGGTGACATCCATGCGCAAGTTCCAGACCGCACGCGTTGATGATCTGGTACTTGATTTGCGCTACAACGGCGGTGGTTATCTGTATATCGCCAATGAATTGGCGGCGATGATTGCTGGTACCAAGGTTGTTAACAAGGTGTTTGAACAATTGCAGTTCAACGACAAGCACACCGACCTGACAGCAGACAATATCTCTTATTTCTATGACACGGATACCAACAACCGCCTCTTGCCGCAACTGAACCTGCCACGGGTGTTCATCCTGACTGGCAGTGGTACATGTTCAGCCAGTGAATCCATCATCAACGGCCTGAAACCCTTCATGCAAGTCATTCTGATTGGTGATACTACCTGTGGCAAGCCCTATGGTTTCGTCCAGACCAATAATTGCAATACAGCATACTTTGCAATTCAGTTTGCTGGCGTCAATGCTGCAGGCCAGGGCGACTTTACCAACGGTTTCACACCATTGTGCAAAGCGACGGATGACTTGAATCATGACTTGGGCAATCAAAGCGAAACACGCCTGTCAGCAGCATTGACTTATGCCAGCACAGGTTCCTGCCCTGCTGCCAGCTTCAGTCCGGCACCGCCACCTTTACAGGGCACGCCTATTCTCGACAAGAGTACAAAGCCATGGCGTAATATCAAGCTGCTCAAGTCGGCGAACATGCAGGCCAGGTAAGTTAAAGTAAGTAAGGCAAACTGAGCAGACAACAAAAAAACGCAGCAGAAATGCTGCGTTTTTTGTTGGCGAAAGCAATCGATGTTATTGATTGCCACTCGCATCTGTAAAAAGACGTGATGCGACAGATAATCAGCGTTCTTGCAGCACTCGTGTGGCGCGATCAATTTCAGCCTGGTATTGCGGCAGCTTGCCAGGTAAAGCTTTCAATACTGAAATTGCTTCTTCCAGCATCAGCCTGGCTGATTGCAACTGCTTTTGCTGGCGATAAACCATGCCCAGATTAATCATGGCATGAGCAACATGGGGTTGAAATATATCAGGATTTTTTTGCGCAGCGCGGCGCAAAAATGCAATCGCTCTTTCATAAGCCTGTTGCGCGTCATCCCAACGACCTTCGCGGTGATAGAGTGTGCCCAAGGCCAATAGGCTACGGCCAAGATCAACCATGGCTGAGCCAGGGCTCGCTTGTTCTCTCTTGCGATAAATTTGCACCACTTCTTCGTAAGACATGCGCGCATCCTGATAGCGCTTTTGTTCATCATATTGAGAAGCCAAAAATTCAAGCATCCCTGGTGCCATGTACAAATAGATCTCAGGTATCTTTTCGGCCATTGGATGAAGAATCGCCATCGCTTCTTCAAAATCAAGCTGCGCTTCTTTTAACTGGTTTTGCCTGCGGTGCAACAAACCTAGTCCGTGCAATGCCCTGGCCAGGTCAAATTGATGAGGACCAGCGTCGGTTTTCATCAATATACGATATACAGTGATCGCTTCTTCATAAGAAATCTGCGCTTCTTTCGGACGGCCAGCGTCAGCATACACAATCGCGAGGCTGGTCAATTTTTCGGCAAGGCGCGGTCTATAGAGAACGGGCTGGTTTTTTGCCAATTGGCGATGAATCGCGACTGCCTCTTCGCTGGCTGCAACTGCTTCATTAAAACGCTTTTGTTCCAGGTAACGATTGCTCAAATTACTCAGCGCAATGGCCAGTTTGGGTTGGTACGTTTCTGGATTACCGAGTGCCAGTTTGCGGTAAAGAACCAGGGCTTCTTCATAGCTGGCCTGTGCATCTTGCGACCTACCCTCTGCTTCATAAGGCAAACCAATATCGATCAGAGCACCAGCCAGTTCTGGAGTATATTTACCTGGATTTTTTTGTGACAATTGGCGGTAGATATTCAGTGACTCTTCATAAGGTACGCGCGCTTCTTTCACCTTATTACTTCTGGTATAAGTGCGCCCCTGCACGCTGAGCAATTTTGCCAGTTGCGGCAAATATTGCTCAGCGTCTTTTTCTGCCAGCTGGCGATAGCGAAGAATATTTTCAGCACTGATATCTTCATTGACAGGCGCTACCACAGCAGGCGTATCGGCAGCAAAGCCTGGTTGCGTGCTGATGCCGGCAGCAGCCATGACGAAGACAAAATAGCAGTGGCGTTTGAGTTTAATCACAATGATTTTATCCGGTTCAATTTACTGATCGATGCGCAAAAAGCTGGATGCTCAATGCATCACTACCCTGCGCATTTTTTGCGAGATATACGCCAGGCTAACCAGGCTCATCAAGGCACATACCAGCAAGGCAATGCCAACTGCGACGACACTCAAGGTTTCTCCTTTCAGCACCTGGTTCATCATCTGGTTTTGTGAAAGCACCGGCACCCACTGGAACCAGGAAGGTTCGCGGCCAGGGAACAGGATAGGCACCAGCGATACAAAGGGAATGAACATGGTCACCAGCTGGTTGCGTACCTGGGCTTCCTTATAGCTTTTGCAGTCCAGTGAAATGGCAATCTGTATCGCGGCCACGCTGGCGGCCAGTGGCAGCAAGACCAGCAAGAAGCCCATCGCATCCTTGAAGTTGAACTGGAATTCTGCACGCAGGGTTTCATTGTGAATCAGCCATTGAGAAGGGAAGAAGCTGAAGATGGTCAACACCACCACGCCCATGCCAACTATGGCGACCGCGCCCCATTTGCCTATGGTTAGTTGCCAGCCATTGACAGGGTTCATCATCAGCGGTTCCAGAGAGCCGCGCTCACGTTCGCCTGCCGTGGTATCGATGGCGGCATACATGCCACCAAGGACGATGGCCATCAAGACCATCATGGGCAGCATGGTGGTGATGGTGGCTTTGCGCTCTTCCGGCTTTTTGATATGATGCTCGCGTATGTCCAGGCGCTGCAATAATTCCAGTGACACGCCACGCATGGCCAACCCCAGTGAAGCAAGTTCCTGGGAATAGCCATCCAGCAAACGGCGCAACGGGCGCACACCAAATTCTGCCTGGCGGTTCGAGGTATCGAAGGCTATTTCCAATATACCCTTGCCACCAGACGCCAGCTTTTCATCAAAGTCATCCGGGATCAGCAGTACGGGCTGATCAAGTTCCTTGCTTTGCGATTTGGCAGCGTAATCATCAGGCGCGGTCTTGATCTGATAACCCTGACGCAGGATGAAATTTTCCAGTCCACGGGCATGTTCTATACCCTTGACGAGCACTGTACGTTTTTCTTCCTGAGATTCAACCTGGCTCAGCACTACCGAGAAAATCAAGAGCATCAGCGGCACGCCCAGCAATGAACTGATCAGGGCCACCATCAGGGTGCGGCGGTCACGCAAGGCATCACGCAATTCCTTGCGCAGGATAGCTAAAGTGGCTTTCATCAGTTCACTCCTGTCAGGAATTTTTGTGGATGCAGGAATGCCAGTTTGACGAAGGCATCTTCAAAATTATTTTCGCCAGATTGCGCCAGCAGTTCTTCCACCGTGCCATGCGCCACGTCCTTGCCCTGGGCAACGATGACAACCTGGTCGCACAGGCGCTCTACCTCTTGCATGATGTGGGTGGAGAAAATGATGCACTTGCCACCACCTTCTGGGGAACGCAAGAAACGCAAGAATTCCCTCAGGGCGCGGGTAGCGACCACGTCCAGGCCATTGGTGGGTTCATCAAGAATGATGTTTTTGGGATCATGTACCAGCGCCCTGGCCAGCGCGGTTTTCATGCGTTCACCCTGGCTGAAGCCATCGGTGCGACGGTCCAGCAATTTGCCCATATCCAGCCATTGCGATAACTGCTGGGTGCGTTGTTCTGCATGCTCAGTATCCATACCATGCAACAAGCCATAGTAATGAATATTTTCACGCGCTGTCAGGCGCGGGTAGAGGCCGCGGGCATCTGACAAGACGCCCATGTGTGACTGCGTCGATGAAGTACCCGCTTTGACTGCGGTACCGTCAACCATGATCTGGCCTTCATCGGATTGCAAGAGTGCGGCGATCATGCGCAGCGTGGTGGTTTTGCCTGCGCCGTTTGCACCCAGCAGACCGGTGATACAAGCATCATCGGCACTGAAGCTGACACCATCAACGGCCTTCACCACTTCGCTGGTTTTTTTCATCAAGCCCAGGCTGCGCGCAGCATTGACAAAAGCATTGCCAGACGATTTACCGAGGCGCACAAATTCTTTGTGCAAGTCATTGACGATGATCATGGCTTGGCCTCCTTGCCGGTTTGACTGGTGGCGGGCGGTACGGGTGCCTGCCAGGCCAGTGCGCGGGGTATCTGGCGCACGCAACTCGTATCAACCTTGATGGCTTCGCTATCTTCCTTGGCATTTAAAAAACGATGCACTACATCGCGTATGCAACCTTGCGCCAGCAAACCATGACCGGTATTTTCTATCACGACATGGCGGGCATTCGGGCCTAGTGCCTTGGCGACTTCATCACCATATCTGGTCGGTGTGACGGGATCAAGACCGCCGCTCAGCAACAGGGCGGGGGATGCTGAGGCAGGTACTCTGAAAAAGTCTGCCGGTATCTCGCTACGCGGCCATTTTTTGCAAGTCTGGGTGTACTGCTCGGCCATGAGTTTTTCAAAATCATCATTGGCAGACAAGGTTGCGGACTGTGCAAAAGCTTCACCACACCATACCGAGAAATGCATGCCGTAAGAAATGCCACCAGGGCCGGGCAAATTGGTGGCACCTGTCATGGTCACCAGCGGTGCATAGTTGCCCTGCTCTGCCTGCGTCAGGGCATAAGGTAAAGCGGCCAGAGAATTGGGGCTGTACAGGGATTTGTGAACCAGGCCGAGCAAACCATCGCGTGTCATCTCAGTCTTCATGGGTGTGCCCATGCGCGGATGCGTGATGCTGATTTTTTGTGGCTGGCTGGCCAGCAGTTTTTTCCAGCGATTCTCCAGATCCGGATAACTGGCATTGCAGGCGACTTCTTTTTTGCAATCCCTGAACAAGGCATCAAGCGCCTTTTGTGCGTCAGCACTGGCCAGACGCATGCTGGGCGGCACCACGCCATCAAGTACAATGCGGCGCACTGATTGCGGGAACTGGCGCAGGTATTCGAGACCGGCACGAGTGCCGTAAGAAGCGCCGACGACATTGATACGGCCATAGCCTTGCTGCAGGCGTACCGCCTCCAGATCTTGCATGGCAATGCTGGTGCCAAAATATTGCAGCTCGCCATAAGGCAATGTCTGCAACTGGCGCATGCAGTCGTCGGTGACTTTGACTCTTTGCTCTGGCGATAAAACTTCTTCTGCCTTTTCAAGTTCAGGGCATTCCAGCGGCGCACTGCGGCCAGTGCCGCGCTGATCAACAAACACCAGGTCACGGCGACGGTTCAGGCGTGCCATCAGGGTGGTCGCCCAACTGGCAACGCTGATGGCACTTTGGCCTGGGCCACCGGCCAGCAGGAAAACGGCATCCGGCAATTTATTCCTGTCCTGCGAAGGGATCACAACATACTGGATATCGATCTGCTTGCCTTGCGGCTGTGCCGGGTTCAACGGTCTTTTTATCTGGCCGCATTGCACTTCTTGTGGGAAGTCTGGCAGGCGGCAAGCCTTGGTGGGTGAAGTAGTGGCCGCGGCATTGGCGTGTGCTGTTAGCGCACTGCATAGCGCCAGGCCAGACATGAGCCTGAGCATGAATCTTTTGTTCAAAGTGGTCTCCTGAAACTGCTTGCTTGATTACTCATGACTTGATTACTTGAATAGCAACTTCAGGAGTCTAAGCGGAATTACTCAATCAGTAAATGGCAGTTGCGATTGTGTGCCAAGATTGCTCAGCAAAGTCTTGATAGGTGCAGGCAAACCCAGTTGCATTGCTTCACTGAGCGGATGCCAGCCATGCTCGCCGTCTGCAACTTGCAGGTGACGTTTTTTGAGTTGCACATGCACCGGCAGGATATGCAATTTGAAGTGGGTGAATACATGGGCAAAAACCGGTAAAACCTGAATGCTGGCGATGTCACCAAAACGGCTGGCGCGTTCACGTACCGTCGCCATTTGCGCATCGACAGAAAAGGCATCATCCTCGCCGCTATATTCTTGCATGCCTGCCAGCTCGGGTAAGGATAACAAGCCACCCCAGATGCCGGTAGGCGGTCTGCGTTCCAGCAAGACTTTTGCACCATCCTGCATTAGCAGCATGATGGCCTGTTTTTCTTTTTGCGCCTTTTTTGGTTTGCGTACTGGCAGCTCTGCCGTCCTGCCTTGTGCATAAGCCACGCAACGTGGCTGGAAAGGACATAGCGTGCATTTGGGGCTGCTGCGCGTGCATACCGTAGCCCCCAGGTCCATCAGGCCCTGCGTATAAGCGCCTATCTCTTGCGCCGGCAATAAAGCCTGGGCGCGCAGCCACATATTGTCTTCAACGGGTTTGGTGCCGGGATAGCCATCTATACCAAATACACGGGCGAATACCCGCTTGACGTTGCCATCCAAAATTGCTGCCACCGTGCCATAAGAAAATGCTGTGATCGCCGCAGCGGTGGAGCGGCCTATGCCTGGCAACTCTTGTAGCAGGGCCGGGTCAGCCGGAAACTTGCCCTGGTATTTTTCCACCACTTGCCTGGCACACTGATGCAGGTTACGGGCGCGGGTGTAATAACCGAGGCCAGCCCAATGTTCCATCACTTGCTCTACCGGCGCTGCGGCCAGGTCAAACACGGTAGGAAAAGTTTTCAGGAAGCGTTTGTAATACGGAATAACTGCCGTGACCTGCGTTTGCTGCAGCATGATTTCAGACAGCCAGACGCGATAAGCCTCATGGCTTTGCTGCCAGGGCAAGCCATGTCGGCCATGCTGTTTTTGCCAGGTGATGAGCGCTGCAGAAAAACTGGGGTCGACGTATAGACCGGAGTATGGGGAAATAACAGGCTGAGGCTGACCCGCGGGGTCAGCCTTGCTACGTGGTGCTGTGGACTTCATTATTTCAGGCAGCCACCCTGAGCGCAGTCAGTTCTGCTGTCAATGCAGTACGCAGTGTATCTTCCAGATCGGTCAGCGCTTTTTTCTGCGCATCGATATCTGCCTGCAAGCTCTCGAACGACGATATCTTGTCTTCCAGGCTATCAGTCGCCACATGAATACGCTGTATCGATTGCATGCGGTTTTTCAACTGCCCTTTGTGCTCACGTATCTGTGCTTCCAGCGGTGCCATGACGACTTTTTGCCAGGCTTCGACATCGCGATTGGCTTGCAAGAAGCTTTGCTTGACGCGGGCAGCGACAGAATCAAAGAACTTGTGCATCAACACTACTTGCGGTGTCGTCAGCAAAGTCGCCGTACTGAACTGCTTTTGATACACGCCTTCAATAGCTTCGACTTCCTTGATGTATTTGTCGAGCGAGAAAGACATCGGTGACGACAGAGCCAGGCCATGTTCAGTCGAAAACTTGCGATACATGACCGTCATCATTTCCGAAATCTCATCGGTCTTTTTATTCGATGTCTGCAGGTTCAATTTAACCTGAGAAAAGAATTGCCTGACCGATTCACGCAGACCGACCGAGAATTTGCTTTTCTCCATGGATTCACGGGATTTGCGAATTTCCTCACGCAGGATGTCCATACCCAAGCTGGTGTACACCTCGGTAGACAAGCGGGTGAAAACCGAGCGTGTACCCTGCATGCGCAACAGGCTGGCGTCGAATTCTTTTTTCTCTGCATCGATACGCTTCATCATGTGTTCGATGACGTTCATATTCTTGCCGCGCAGGCTCTTCAATTCCATCATCTGCTCAACCATGCTACGGCTGCGGGCCGAAATAACAGCCTGTTGCGCGTGGATGATTTCATTGATTTCTGAAGACATCTGGGCGCGGATGATGTTTTGCTTGGCCGGTATTAATTCCTTGGACAGGGCATATTCCAGCGTAGGCAGGCGGCTGCGTGCCAGTAAAGGTGCATCCTTGTTGATCTTGGCAACCAGGCCTTTTTGCGCAGAGATAGGGAAAATCTGCTTTTCTTCCAGACCCAGAGTATGGGCAACCGTGCTGACCTGGCGCACGATTTGCGCTTCGACTTCTTCAGGCGTGCGCAATTCATCCCACATACTGTCGATCTTGTTCAGAACGACCATGCGGCCAGGGCCATTACCGATATTATTGCGCCAGACATCGATATCGCTCTTGGTCACCCCAGTATCAGCGGCCAGGATAAACAATACAGCATGCGCATTCGGGATCAGGTTCAGTGTCAGTTCAGGCTCGGTACCTATGGCATTCAGGCCTGGAGTATCGACAATGATCAGACCTTCTTTCAGCAAAGGATGGGGGAAATTGATAATGGCATGACGCCATTGAGAAATCTCTACCAGGCCATCTTCATCGATTTCCAGCGGTGCATCGGGATCGTTTTCATCGAACAGGCCATATTGCTTGGCCACTTCTATGCTGACTTTCTTGGTCAGGCTGACTTGCTTGAAAGCTTCCAGCATGCCGTCGCCAGAGTTGATATTCAGCGGCAGCACCGTCCAGACGTGGCTTTGGCCCTTGTATTCACTGGTCGATTGCGCTTCGGCGCGGGTTTCTATCGGCAGCAGGCGTATGCAAGGCGGGATGGTGTCGTCATACAAAAGCTCGGTCGGGCACATGGTGGTGCGACCGGCAGATGACGGCAAAATACGCTGGCCATAATCTGCAAAGAAAATAGCATTGATGAGTTCGGACTTGCCGCGTGAAAATTCAGCAACAAAGGCGATGGACAGTTTGTCGTCAACCAGACGCTCCATCAGGCGTGCAATACGCTGATCACTGGCGGCATCGGCCATATCCGATCCATGTATCCATGACCGGTACTGCTCCAGCGCTTTGACCACTCCTTTGCGCCAGTCGCTGTACTCCTGGAATTTCTGAACCAGATTGCTCATGTTCCCCTCAGTTAACTTTTTTGATATTCCAAGTATATATGGAAGCGTTGAAAAAATACGCGTAAATCGAATTTTGCCTACATTTCAGACAGATTTGTGGGTTTATTTCTGACATTTTGCACAATAAAAGCTGCTACGCTGCCCTTGTTTTATCTGTCTGATGGCTTCTCCACAGACACGGCAGGGCTCGTCGGTGCGGTCATACACGAAATAAGACTGCTGAAAATAGCCGCTTTGCCCATCCACACCCATGAAATCTTTAAGGGTGCTGCCACCCTGCTCTATCGCTGCGGCCAGCGTCGCACGGATGGCCGCTTCCAGTAAAGTATAGCGCTTAAGACTGATGCGTCCAGCCTGAGTTTTAGGATTGATGCCTGCCCTGAACAGGCTTTCTGATGCATAAATATTACCAACACCCACCACAATATCCCCTGCCAGCAAGACTTGCTTGATAGAGGCGCTACGGTTTCTTGTTAATTTATACAATAATTCTGGGCTAAATCCAGCTTCCAGCGGTTCCACGCCCAGTTGCCGTATCAACAGATGCTCTTCCAGGTTGCCATCAGCAGCATCGTGCCACAATACTGCGCCAAAACGGCGTGGGTCTGTCATGCGCAGGGCGAATTCACCGACGACGATGTCGATATGATCATGTTTTGCAGGGGCTACCTTTTTATCCAGCACCCGCAAATGACCGGACATGCCAAGATGAACAAGCAGTACCCCATGCGGAAAATGCAATAACAGATATTTGCCCCTGCGGCCAGTCGCCAATATCTGCTGCCCTGTCAGCAAAGCAGGTAAATTGGTAGGAAAAGGCCAGCGCAAGCCAGCCCGGCGCATGATGACGTCGGTGACTTGTTTGCCGGTCAGATGTGGCTCTACGCCACGGCGGGTCACTTCTACTTCAGGTAATTCTGGCATGGGCGGGAACTTTTACCATTACAATCTGACACAGTGTATATACGCAGTGAAACCCACAGTTGCGCTGCTTCAGCGTAAAATCATTCATCAACGTCAAATCCGGATCCGTTTTGAAAACACTGCCTACTCTCATATTTAACCCTATTGTATCCGCAATATCGTCCATGTCTGCTGCTGCACTGTGGCGACCTGCGGTGCTGGTATTGAGCGCCGCCCTGATCAGCGGATGTGCAAGCGTAGGAAAACCAGGCGGCGAAACTGTCGAAGACACGCATCATGTCAGCGATGCTGCACAGGCAGCCCTGTCTGCAGAAAAAACCCTGAACGGCGTAGCCAGTGCACCGGTCTATGAAGACCCCTTGCCGGAAGTCAAGCTGACCGAGGAATTATTCTACAAGATCGTGACCGCAGAAATCGCCTTCCAGCGTGGCAGTTGGCAAAGCGCATATGTAATTCTGTACTCTGTGGCGGAACAAACCCGCGATCCGCGTATTGCCAAACGGGCTGCGGAAATCGCGCTGGCCGCCAAACAATCAGGCGAGGCCTTGCAGGCTGTGCGTCTTTGGCGTGAGCTGGCACCTAATTCAAATGAAGCGACCCAGTACTACCTGGGGTTCATGCTGAATATTAATAATCTGACTGAAATCCAGTCTGTTTATACAGAAAAACTGAAATCATCTGACCCCAAACAACTGGGCGTGATGATGTTGCAGGTGCAGCGCCTGTTGTCGCGTGCACGGGACAAAAACGGTGCGTACAATACGTTGACCACCCTGCTGCAACCGTATAAAGACAGCCCTGATGCCCATATGGCGCTGGCTCAGGGTGCCTATGTCAAGGGTGACAACAAGCTTGCCGTCAGTGAGGCGCAGGAAGTACTGAAAGTCAGGCCAGATTCTCAGTTGGCAGTGCTCACGGTTGCCCAGGCCTCTTCACAGGAAGATGCTGCCAAGGCCTTATCCGCCTTCCTGGTAAAAAACCCAGGTGCCCGCGATGTACGCTTGGCCTATGCCAGCATACTGATAGACCTGAAGCAACTGGATCAGGCTAACCACGAATTTGAAATCATCGCGCGTGACAAACCTGATGATGTCAGTGCCATCTACACCTTGGGTGTACTGGCGATGGAACGTAATCAGCCGCAAAAAGCCGAGGCTTATTTCTTGCAATACCTGCAGTCACTCGAAGGTAAAACCGGAGAAGACCGCGACCCGACCACTGCCCTGGTCAATCTCTCGCGCATAGCAGCCGAACGCAAGGATTACAAAGCGGCACAAGACTGGTTGGCGCAGGTCGATTCTTATGATGGCCGCAACCCTGCCTGGTTCAATGTACAAATACGCCGCGGGTTCTTGCTGGCCAAGGAAGGCAGGCTGCTGGAAGCACGCGCCTTTATACAGCAAATCAAGGCCAGCAATGAAACTGAACAAATCCAGTTGATACAGTCAGAAGCCCAGCTATTGCGGGATGCAAGCCTGCCAGATCAGGCCAGGGCGGTGCTGGAACAAGGTATTAAGCAGACACCCAATAATCCAGACCTGCTGTATGACTTTGCCATGCTGGCCGAGTCACAAAAAGATATTCCTGGCATGGAAGCCTCACTGCGTAAAGTCATAGAACTGGCGCCCACCAGCCAGCATGCCTATAACGCCCTTGGCTATTCCTTTGCCGACCGCAATGTGCAACTTGATGAAGCCAATACGCTGATAGAAAAAGCCAACCAGCTGGCACCGGATGATCCCTTCATCCTTGATAGCCTGGGTTGGGTCAAGTTCAGGCTGGCCAAGTACGACGAAGCTGAACAAGCCCTGCGCCGCGCTTATCAAATGCGCCCTGATGCCGAGATAGGTGTGCACCTGGGTGAAGTCTTGTGGACCATGGGGCAAAAAGATGATGCGAAAAAAGTCTGGCGTGATGCGCTGAAAAAAGACCCGGAAAACCAGACGCTAAAATCCACGCTGGAAAGATTGAAAGTCAAACCCTGATGCTGATCTTGCCAAAGATGCTTACATCAAAAATTGAATAGAATGACACCTGGCGGACAGATAATGTCCGCCTTGTCATTTGTGCCCATCATAGACGCAATCCATACTGCAACCATGCTATCAAACACCCAATGTAAACTGCTCGCATCAACCTTATTTTGCGCCTTGCTCAGCACTGGCTGCGCCAGCCTGAACGGCCCGGCACAAGCGCCAGCAACAGCGACGACGAGCACTGCTAACACAATCAGCACCCGTCAATATCAGCAAAAAATACAAATCAGCGGCAAGATATCCATCCAATACCAGCAGGCAGACAAGCCACAGAGCCTGCCTGGCGGCTTTGAATGGGAACAGGACGCGCAAAGCATACGCATCAATCTCTTGTCTCCTCTGGGCCAAACGATGGCACGCATTACCCAGACTGCACAAGGTGCCACGCTGGAGCAGGAGGGCAAGACCCCACGCACTGCCAGCAATCTCGATCAGTTATTGCAAGATACCCTGGGCTGGTCCTTGCCTGTAGCAGGTTTGCGCGACTGGCTGCAAGGCTTTGTCGCCGTCGATGGCAAGCAACTAAGCGCCGTGAAAGCAGAAGACCTGACCCTGACCACACAGGGCTGGAAACTGCGCTATGTCAGCTGGCATGAACAACCGAGCTTCCCGAAACGCATAGACCTGCAAAGATATACCGAGCAAGCTGGCGATGTCTCTATCCGCATTGTGGTGAATGAATGGAAATGAGCAGACTCGACAATTGCCCTGCCCCCGCAAAACTCAACTTGTTTTTACATGTGACGGGCCGACGGGCAGATGGTTATCATTTGCTGCAAACGGCCTTCCAGTTGATAGACCGTTGCGATTACCTGGATGTGGAAGTGCGTGCCGATGGCCAGATATGCCGCACCAATGAGATAGAGGGTGTGCCAGCGGACAGCGATTTGATCGTCCGCGCGGCCAGATTATTGCAAAGCCATACGGGCTGCACTTTGGGTGCCAACCTGACTTTGCGCAAAAACCTGCCCATGGGTGGCGGCCTGGGTGGCGGCTCATCCGATGCAGCCACCACCCTGCTCGCGCTAAATCATTTATGGCAAACCGGCGTCCAGCGCGATGAAATGATGGAACTGGCCCTGCAACTGGGTGCAGACGTGCCTTTCTTCCTGTTTGGAACAAATGCCTTTGCCGAAGGGGTCGGTGAAAAATTGCAGGCGCTGGACACGCCAGACGTCTGGTTTGTGGTGCTGGAACCGGGTGTCCAAGTACCGACACCAGCAATTTTTTCGGCAAAGGAGTTGACAAGGGACACGAATCCGGTCAGAATAGCGGACTTTTCCAGTGATGCAAAACATAATTGGAAAAACGATCTGCAAACAGTAGCCTGTGCATTGTTTCCGCAAGTTGATGCAGCCATTAAGTGGCTCTCACAACACGGCGATGCTAGGATGACGGGATCAGGAGCTTGCGTTTTTTGTGCCTTTGCCGACGAAACGGCAGCAGACATAGTGGTAGAGCAAGTACAGGATCGCTGGACATCATGGAAAGCAAAAGCACTGAGTAGCCACCCGATGGCGCAGAAATTGGGATCGAAAAATATTTGGCTTGAAGCCGGTTTGACGCTAAAATAGCGGCGAACTTGGAAACAGGCAAACGGTTGTGTAGGGGAGTCGCCAAGCTGGTTAAGGCACCGGATTTTGATTCCGGCATGCGAAGGTTCGAATCCTTCCTCCCCTGCCATTAAATTAAAGCCGCCGCATAGATTGTGCGGCGGCTTTTTCAGTTTTATCAGCGGCTATTTTTGTGTAAAACCCATGCAAAATAAGCCAGACCCACAAAATCTCAGCCGATAGGTCCCAGCCATGGCAAATGCGCGCGCAAATGACAACATGATGGTTTTCACTGGCAACGCCAATCCTGCACTGGCTGCCGGTGTTGCCAAACAACTTGGCATCCCCCTCGGCAAGGCAGACGTTTCCAAATTCTCTGACGGCGAAGTCATGGTCGAGATCAATGAAAACGTCCGCGGTAAAGATGTGTTCGTCTTGCAATCCACTTGCGCACCCACCAACGACAACCTGATGGAAATCATGTTGATGGTCGACGCACTGAAACGTGCATCTGCTGGTCGTATCACTGCCGCTATTCCTTATTTTGGGTATGCCCGCCAGGACCGTCGCCCACGTTCTGCGCGTGTGGCAATCTCTGCCAAGGTGGTTGCCAACATGCTGGAAGAAGCCGGTGTAGACCGCGTGCTGATCATGGACTTGCATGCTGATCAAATCCAGGGTTTTTTTGATATCCCTGTCGATAATATTTATGCTTCGCCAATTCTGCTGGGTGACCTGGTCGCCAAGAATTACGAAGACCTGCTGGTGGTTTCCCCAGACGTAGGTGGCGTGGTACGTGCCCGCGCGCTGGCAAAACGCCTGGGTTGTGATCTGGCCATCATCGACAAACGTCGTCCAAAAGCGAATGTCTCTGAAGTCATGAACATCATTGGTGAAGTTGAAGGCCGCAACTGCGTGATCATGGATGACATGGTTGACACTGCCGGTACACTGACCAAAGCGGCTGAAGTATTGAAAGAGCGTGGCGCTAAAAAAGTATTGGCTTACTGTACTCATCCTGTCTTGTCCGGCCCTGCGATACAGCGTATTTCGCAATCACCGCTGGATGAGCTGGTCGTGACAGACACGATTCCACTGACAGAAGCTGCCCGTGCCTGCCCCAAGATCCGTCAATTGTCTTGCGACAGCCTGCTGGCCGAGACTTTCCGCCGTATCACCAAGGGCGAGTCGGTTATCTCGCTGTTCACGGACTAAATCATTTTCCGGCCCTGCCATCTCTTTGATGGCGGGGCTATTTTCTGGGCCCCTGGTCGCGGGGGTTCAATACCGCAAAACAAATCAATGTTTTGCATTTTTTGGAGTAACACCATGAAAGTAATCGCATTTGCACGCAATGTACAGGGGACCGGAGCGAGCCGCCGCCTGCGCCTTGCTGGCCAAACACCTGGCATCATCTACGGCGGTACAGAAGCCCCGGTATCCATCACGCTGGATCACAATGCGCTGTACCATGCATTGAAAAAAGAAGCCTTCCACTCTTCCATTCTGGACCTGGAAGTTGATGGCAAATCAGAAAAAGTATTGTTGCGCGACTTCCAGGTCCACGCCTACAAACAACTGGTTTTGCACGCTGATTTCCAACGCGTAGATCCTAACCAAAAAATCCACGTTAAAGTGCCTCTGCACTTCATCAACGCTGACGTATCCCCAGCAGTGAAACTGTCTGCTGCCGTGATCAGCCACGTTGCTGTTGAACTGGACGTTTCCTGCCTGCCATCGGAATTGCCAGAGTTCGTTGAAGTTGACCTGTCCAAACTGGAAGCTGGTCAATCCATCCACGTATCTCAACTGACACTGCCAAAAGGCGTGACAGCTGTAGTACACGGTGGTGACGCAACTGTTGCTATCGCTGTTATCCCAGCTGGCGCAACTTCTGCAGAAGCTGAAGCAAAATAATTTGCATTTATGCAGATTAGATGAAAGCCGCCTTCGGGCGGCTTTTTTATTTTGTACATGAGGGATACTTTACTCGCATGCCATGTCAGAATTGGTATTACTATTTCTGCTATCAATGATTTCGGAGTTATACGCATGCCCTCCCCCTCCAGCCGCAAGCTATGCCTGAGTCTGCTCGTCCCCCTGTGTTTCGCCGTAGTCAGCCCCGCCAGCCAGGCGCAACTGGCTGCTGGTATCAAATATGACACCAGCTACCCCATCATTAGCCCGGTCTATGCCAAACAAGGTATGGTGGCGACCGAGCAGGCGCTGGCGACTCAGGTTGGTCTGGACATACTCAAGCGTGGAGGCAACGCGGTAGATGCTGCGGTGGCTGTCGGCTTTGCGCTGGCTGTGGTGTTGCCTAACGCAGGTAATATCGGTGGCGGCGGCTTCATGATTATTCATGACAGCAAATCAGGCAAGGATATCGCACTGGATTTTCGTGAGCTGGCACCAGAAAAAGCCAGTCGTGACATGTACCTCGATGCAAAGGGCAATGTCATCTCCGGTAAATCCCTGTATAGTCATCTGGCGGTCGGCATACCCGGCACGGTAGCGGGCATGGACCTGGCTTTGCGCAAATATGGCAGCATGAAATGGAAAGATGTCATCGCCCCGGCGATACGCCTGGCCGACCAGGGTTTTGAGATCAGCCCGCATCTGGCGGAGGTAATAGATTCCAGCAAAAATCAGCTCGGCAAATGGCCAGCCAGCCGCGCAATTTTTTTCAAGGATGGCAAGCCTATGCTCGCAGGTGAGCGCTTGCTGCAAAAAGATCTGGCACAATCGTTGCGCCTGATTGCCGAACAAGGCCCGTCAGCATTTTATGAAGGTGCAGTCGCAAAAAAAATCATTGCTGAAATGCAGCAGCATGAGGGCTTGATTTCTGTCAGTGACCTGAAGAATTACAAGGCAGTGGAACGCATCCCGGTGCGTGGCAATTATCGCGGCTATGACGTGGTCTCCATGCCGCCACCGAGCTCTGGTGGCGTACACATCATACAAATGTTGAACATGCTGGAACATTACCCGCTGAAGGAGCAGGGAGCGAATAGTGCTCAGACGCTGCACCAATTGAGCGAGGTAATGAAACTGGCCTATGCAGACCGTTCTGAATTTCTGGGTGACCCTGACTATTACAAGGTGCCGATCAAAGGCCTGACTTCGCGCGCCTATGCAGATGAACTGGTCAAGAAAATACAAGCTGACCGCGCTACGCCTTCTGCCGACATCAAACCCGGCAAACCCCTGCCCTATGAAAGCGACCAGACCACGCATTACAGCGTCGCTGACAAATTCGGTAACATCGTCGCCACGACTTACACTCTGAACCTGAACTTTGGCAGCGGCATCGTCGCCACGGGCACCGGCATCGTCCTGAACAATGAAATGGATGATTTTTCAGTCAAGGCAGGTGTGCCAAATGCCTTTGGTTTGCTGGGCGGCGATGCCAACGCCGTACAGGGCTGGAAGCGGCCTTTAAGCTCTATGTCACCAACGATCGTACTCAAGGACGGCAAGCCCTTCCTGGTGACGGGCAGCCCTGGTGGCAGCCGCATTATCACGACAACGCTGCAAACCATATTGAATGTCATAGACCATGACATGAACGTGGCCGAAGCCACCATCTCGCCGCGCATACACCAGCAATGGATGCCAGACCAATTGCGCTTTGAAAAAGGCATCAGCATGGACACACTGCGCCTGCTGGAACAAAAGGGACAGGTATTACGCCCGACAGGCACGCTCGGCAAGACCCAGACCATACAAATAGTCCCGCAAGGATTTGCCGGGTATTCAGACCCGCGCAATCCAGATGGTGCGGCCCTAGGGTTTTAAGTCGATCATCACTTGCCAAAGTGACCCGTTGAAAATATCAACTTTTGTTGCATTATTAAAAAAATACTGACCTAAAGTGTAACAATTTCGAAACATGTGCAAATTTTTGTATTACATTGACGTTTTTTGTCATTGACATTTGTCGTTTTAGCATTTTTCAAAATAAAAACTAAAATGACAAGAACATTGTGCCTTATGTCAGAAATTCATCAATATAAGTACAGCACAGGCCGATATTTTCCCATAGCCAAATAGTTTCCCACCATTTCAGGTCGCAAGAATTTCTATTCCTTGCTGACTCTCTAGTTGGCATTTCTCCTGTATCAACAAGGCAAACAATTGCAAGCTAAGAGCAAGAACAATTGTGACCTTAAGCGTTCAGCTTTAGCATACGAGTGGCAATTTTAGGCGCAGTCACATGATTGGCACAAAATTTGCGTCTATACCGTGACTACACTGCTTTTTGCTGCTGAGGAGAAAGAAATGCAAAGTTATTCAACAACAATTCAGCGAGGCTTCACACTCATAGAATTGATGATCGTGGTTGCTATTATTGGCATCCTGGCAGCAATCGCTTTTCCACAATATTCTGATTATGTTTCACGCACGCGTGCGTCGGGTGCGATATCCGAACTCAACAGCCTGAAAAAAGAATTATCCATTTGCTACCAGAATGAAAATGGCTGGGCAAACTGCACAGTCATGGGCAGCAATTCCATTCCCATTGTCATCACGTCAAAATTTTTGACCAATAATGCACCCTCCATTTCTAATGCAGGTGTGATTACGCAAACAACGACAGGCGCTACCACCACCACTGGCGCTGCGTTGAGCATCATATTGTCGCCGTCAATCAGTTCTGGACAAAGTAATATGGTATGGACAAACACAGGCACTGTGTGTGATCCAATTCGCGGTTTGAAACCAGGCCAGGGTGGGTGCTAATATCTGGCATTAAACCTGTCAAGGTTGGAGCAATGCTGAACTTGCACCTCGTACCCTTTTCAATCAAGCTATATATTGTGCTTGATTAAAAAGATGCCAGATTACAAGCCTATTGAGCCACGCTTATTAGCTAGTGTGTTCGCACCATTTGATCCACATGCTACGCAAGGCGGTATCTACTTTAGATGAAAATCCCTCCTCATCCATAAGCTTGCTATGCGTCATTTGCTCGCGCAAATTGTCACGCACTAGCGCAAGCGCACTGGTATTACTGGCAAGTTCTACGACTTTATCGATATATTCCTGCTCGCTTTGCGCTATCCATTCAGGATGATCAATACCTTTCAGGATTGAGCTTCCGAGCAAACCAACACTGGGTCGTCCGGCCAGTGTCACATAGGGCACGCCCATATACAAAGTCTCAAACAGCGTAGTTCCGGAATTGTGCGGGAAACAGTCCAGGCCTATATCGATCTTTCTCAGGGTGTTCCAGGGCGGAGTATCGTATCCTATGTCCAGACGGGACTTGTGTATGCCAAGGGCCGCAAATTTTTCTTCAAGATCCCGGCGCAAATCGGCGTTTTTAAAATTCCCGCTATTGATTAATAATTTTGCGCCTTCTATTTTTTCAAGAATCGCCGCCCATATACGTATGGTGAGATGATTAATCCTGACTGACCTGGTCAGCGTTCCCAGAGTTATGTAACCATTTTTGAGGGCGGGCAGCGGGCTGACCTCTCCCATCCCCTCAGCAGGACGATATGCAAACGATGGCGTCTCCAGGCGCCAGGGCTGCTCTGAAAATACCGCTTCAGCGCCTGGTGGAGCGCAAGTATCATCTGTCAGAAAATAATCAATCGCCTTCAGGCCGGTGGTATAACCATAACCCAGCCATGAAACCTGTACCGGGGCTGGCTTGCGGGCAAATACTTGCAAGCGGTTACTCCCCGTGTGGCCAGCAAGATCAATCAGAATGTCTATGCCGTCAGCCCGGATTCTCTCTGCCAGCTCGTTATCAGACAGACCTGCCGTCGGCACCCAGTGATCCACATAACTTTTGTAACGCTCAGTGACTGCGTCTTCATATTTTAATTCTGCGTAGGCGTATAACTCAAAAGCTTGCTTGTCATGATGCGCCAACAAAGGCTCAAGAAAATATTGCACTGCATGCCGGCGAAAATCTGGCGAAACATAGCCAACTTTTACTCGGCGATGCGGATTTTTATCGTTGGCAAATGCTTGCCACTTGCTCCGATGAGGACGTGCATACTTTTCTTCATATACCTGATACTCAGTAAAAATCTCACTGGCATTTCGCACGGGATCATAGTTCAGCAGGAACAGTAAATTGCCATAGGTCTCAGCATGATCGGGCTCTATTTCCAGCGCCCTGCGATAACTTTGTTCAGCTTCGACGCGCATGCCGCGATCAGAATATGTATTTCCCATATTGCTGAACAAATTGAGTGAGTTGGCATCCAGACTGAGGGCACGCTGATAAGAGGCTGTCGCCTCAAGATAGCGTGCCGTTTCGTGATAGACGATGCCCAGGTTGCAATGAAAGCGGGCAATGTCGGCTTGCAGCGATATCGCAGTTTTATAACACTTTTCTGCATCCTCAAGGCGGGTCTGCTTTTTATAGACATCGCCAAGATTACAATGCGCATCTGCAAAGTCGGGGCGTATTTTCAGGATAGCCTGAAAACATTGCGCCGCTTCTTCCAGCTTATTTTTCTCCTGCAAAATCAAGCCGATGTTATTACGGGTTTCTACATGAAGTTCATTGATCTTCAAGGCCTTATCAAAATAGATTTCTGCCTCATCATATTTTCCACGTTCCTTGCATATCATGCCCAGATTGCAAAAAGCGGCAAAGTTACCAGAATCGACTTTGATGGTTTGTTTATAGTGATGTTCAGCTTCGTCCAGCAAAGACTGGCGCTGTAAAATAGTCGCGAGGTTGAAGTGCGCATGGCTAAAATTGGGCCTCTGTGCCAGAGCCTTGCGGTACCAGGTCTTGGCATCATCAAGGTGCCCCATGGATGTCAGGGTAACACCCAGGTTGAAGAAAATGTAGTGAGACTCAGGGTGGAACGCAAGAATCTGCTTATACACTTGTTCAGCTTCATCATAACGACGTAGCTCATCAAGGCTGATACCCAGGTTAATGGCCGCATCCAGGAAATCTGGCTTGATTGCCAGCGCTTGCCGGTAATACTTTTCGGCTTGCACACAATTGCGCTGCTCATACCAGGCATCGCCCAGTTTATTGTTTAATTCTGCATCATGGGGATGGGCAAGCAAGGCCTGTTGATAGTTTTTGACTGCCTCAACAAAATGTCTGTTTTTAAAAAACTCATCTCCAGCCGCCTTCAAATCTCCTGGCCCCAACGCTTGCAGGTGCACTGCCAAGCCCGCAGGTTCAGGGACCAGGCTGGTACTCTTATCAGCGGTTGAAGAAAATTTACTCTTAATCCAATTCAGCATGTGTCATTTCTCAAGTAAGCGCCAGCCATATTCATCTACTAATCCAGATTGTAAATGTGGCGCGCAAGTTTGAGCAAGAAATCAGTACCGCGTTGCAAGCCCTGAAATGTGTCTCTTGCATATGGCAGGATGCTTGCCGACAGGGCAAGGCGACATTTTTTTCTGCCATGCGCTATATGCCATGTATGGAAATACAGAAATGACAGGGGAGAAGAACTCGCGATCTGGTCTTTTTAGCAGCGGGTAAATTAATGTCAGCAACCACCTTGGCCGGACTTCAAACCGCGGATAGGGTCACAGATTGTGCCACTTGCTGTCCATATCATGTTTGCCTGACCGCTGGAGATAGTCGGGGTCAATGTCAGAGCCAAAGGTGTACCACCAGTCGTTGTCGCGCCAGTTTGTGTTGCAGTGATAACGCCATTGCCCGCTGCAGTAGGAACTACAGGCAAGAACTTGGTTGTGACTGGATAAGATGGGATGCCGTTACTACCTATCGTAGAACAACCCGTCCATCCGCCTTCCATTTGATAGCAAAGCGAGATCGCATGCTTCAGGCTCTGCAACTCCGCAATTGCCCCGGCCGCACGGGTACGGGATGTGTAATCAGAATATTGTGGAAGAGCGATTGCAGACAAAATACCGATAATTGCCACGACTATCATCAATTCTATCAAGGTGAAACCGCGTTGCACCGTCCGCGCAAATGATGTCATTTATTGCTACCTCATATAAGGGTTGATCGTAACTGAAGGCAAATGCCATCATCGATGTAAACTGCATACTTTCTTGATTGATCTGGTCAAGTTCCCAAGCCAGCCTCGAATCATGTCCTCATCAAAGACAAAAGTGATTTGACAAATTCTACTCCGATGAATTTCATGTAAGCCATTAAATCTGGCCCTGCCTGTTTATTTCTCACTTTGCAGGGTTTGATCTGCTCTTGTTATCAGTACACTTTGACCAGCAAAATAAAAACCCACAATGAAGTGGGCTCTTTTGGGAAACCAAACCAGCTATTAAGGACAGCCCCCCCTGACCAGATTTCTAACCACGGATAGGGTCGCATATTGTGCCACTGGCCGTCCAGATCATGTTCGCCTGGCCGGTAGAGATTGTTGGTGTCAATGTCAAGTTTTACCAGCAGTTGTTGTAACGCCAGTTGAAGATGCAGTGATGACTCCTTGGCCAGATGCAGTAGGGATTATTGGCAGGAATTTAGTTCAACGGAGAAAGATGGAATGCCATTTGACCCAGTAGTTATACAGCTAGCCCATGCGCTTTCGTACTGGTAGCAAATCGCCATCGCTTTCTTCAAGCTCTGAAATTCTGAAACTGCGCTAGCTGCACGAGTACGGGATGTGTCATCAGAATACTGAGAAATAGCGATCGCTGCAAGGATGCCGATAATTGCAACAACAATCATCAGTTCGATCAGCATAAAGCCCGTTGCACTGTTTGCATAGGTAATTTAATTTATTACGCCTACATGTAAAGAGTCTATCTGTAAGCAAAACAAGTTTGTCGAGAGTAAATATGTTTCCCTATTGCTGAGCTAGGTAGTTCACGCTGTCCCTGGCGTCAAATACATATTAAGCACACTCTTACGATCAATTAACTTATCGCGAAATGAGCATTTTTTTTATTGTTTGACTTACAAATAATAATTTGTGTTGTCTCATTCATTACTTGGTAAAAATTGCGGCTCGCCAGTATGGACTGAGAATATGGCTAAAAGACAATTTTTGACATGTAATATGTGGCATTTATGAATATATTTTTGATCGCTCGCTAAAAAAAAACCCACAATAAAGTGGGCTTTTTTTGAAAATCAAACCAGCTATTATGGGCAGCCGCCTTGACCAGATTTCAAGCCGCGGATAGGATCGCAGACTGTGCCAGATGCTGTCCAGATCATGTTAGCTTGACCAGTAGAGATTGTTGGTGTCAATGTCAATGTCAAGTTAGTACCAGTAGTTGTTGTAGCACCAGTTGAAGTGGCAGTAATAATACCAGCGCCGGCTGCAGTTGGGATTACTGGCAGGAATTTAGTTGTAACTGGGAAAGATGGGATACCGTTTGAACCTGTAGTTGCACAGTTTGTCCATGCACCTTCATTTTGGTAGCAAATTGCCATTGCAGATTTCAGACTATCCAGTTCCGAAACTGCGCCAGCTGCACGAGTACGGGATGTGTAATCAGAATACTGAGGAATAGCGATCGCTGCCAAGATACCGATAATCGCAACAACAATCATCAATTCGATCAGTGTAAAGCCGCGTTGCAGCTGTTTAGGGATAGCTTTCATTATGAACTCCAGGAAAAAGTTGAAATCAGGAACTACGCTTTACATGTAGCAATCACCGTGCCAGTTTTTGTTTACTGCGTAACTATGCATTTTCTTATGCATAAATTGGCGATTTCATAGGCCATTGATTAACTAGTGACGAATTGCGTCAATGATTGTAATTTAATCAATACAAATATTTGTCAGTGTTTGTGCCAGATTACAAAGACGACTGACAAGTCTGTCAGTCATGTAAAAAATTGTTTCAACACTTGCTACAAATTTGAAAAATTTTTTACTTTGCGCATCGCTTGCATGCGGGTCATGGTAACAACGTGGCGCATAGATAATATACGGCCTCGAGTTCAACTCATCACCATAAGGCAGCAGGAATTGGTGATAAGCAGTATCAGGTGTTTGAGACTATCCCTGCCCTGTTAACCAGGGTAGGGATACGTGCGCAGCAGGTGATTAATAAAAAATCACTGCCATTTTTGTCCCTGCCAACTCTATCATGTCAGCATGCTTGAGGGTGTGCGGTTTGTCTTTGATGGACTGGGTATTGACCGTCGCAGCGGTATTGCCTTCGACCTGGGCAATGACATAATCCTTGCCTTGCTGGGTAATCGCGATGACCTGGGTGCCAGGGCTGCCTATCGTAGTGACGGGCTTTACAAGATTGAGTTCCTTGCCTGCATTAGGGCCCGTCATCACTTTGATCTTGGCTCTTGGTTTTTCAACAGCTGCTGGTTGCACCTGGCCTGGCTCAGGCACAAAAGTCTGCTTGCCTGATTCTTCTACCTGGAAACGCAATTTGTATTTACCGATGTCGATGACATCATCGTGCTGCAACAGATGTTTTTTGACAGGCTGCGCATTGACCATGGTGCCATTGGTACTGCCAAGATCAAGTACGAAGGAGCCGCTGGAAGAAGTATCAATTGCGGCATGCTGGCCGCTGACCGTCAGGTGGTCGATGACGATATCATTACTGGGACGCCGGCCTACAGTGAGGCGTGATTTGCTGATAGTGATTTCTTGCTGAACCAAACCATTAAAGGTGACGATAATTTTCGCCATAAATCTCTCATCAATTCATAATCCCCGACCTACCGGGTAAATGTTCTTTGTAACCAGGACTTGTTTTCTTCACTCACCAGCCGGAACAGGACAACGGAGATATTATCCAGCCCGCCCCTGTCCTTGGCAGCATCAATCAACGCTTCGGCACAGGGCTGAAGCTCAGTCCCGTACTGCCTGATCAAGGATTGGATTTCATCATGCCCGAGCATATCGGTCAATCCATCTGAACACATCAGATACAAATCTTCTTCTTCAGTATGGTGTGTATGCAACTCTGTATGCACTTCTTCCAGAGTACCCACTGCCCTGGTGATCAGGTTCTTAATAGAAGAATAACGCGCTTCTTCTTCGGTCACCAGACCAGCATTAATCTGTTCCTGCAATACCGAATGATCCTGCGTCAGGCGTGTCAGCTCGCCTGCGCGATAACGATAGGCGCGCGAATCACCGACATGCGCCAGCAAAAGCTTGTCTTGCAAACAGCATGCCACCACCACGGTAGTGCCCATGCCTGCGCATTCTGGATTGGTCAGCGCCGTATACAATACATTGCGGTTGGCCTGCTCTATCGACTCTGTCATCCATCGTGCCATCGCCAACGGCCTTGGTCCCATGGATGGGAACCAGATGGCATCCATCTTGCTACATAAATATTCAGCAATGATTTGGGCTGTCATGGCGCTGGCGACTTCGCCCGCGTTATATCCCCCCATGCCATCGGCCAGGACCGCACAGCCGTAATCTGCACAAACGACGATAGCATCTTCGTTATGCGACCTGACCAAGCCCGTATCAGACAGGGCAGCAAATTCTAGTACACGCTGGTATGACATCAATAAATGTTGGGATACATCCTGAGGTGAATAAATTTATATGAAACAGACCATATTTTAGAATTATTTTAATCAGGGCTTGCGCAAACATTCTTCGGGCTTTGGAAGCACCCCCAGTCAACGCAGTGCTGGACACGACGACTTAAAATACCTTTAGTCCCGTCTAGTAGCGTCGATGGCCGGATGCCGTCTGAAATTTTGCGTAAATCCCCTGCTCCTACTTCGCAGAATTGTTTTCTTTCCTATCTTCTCACTCATTATTGACGCAATATGCCACATAATCAGCTAAACAAAACATACTCAATTCAATAGCGAATAACCACTGATGTTCAAGCTTAACATTAAGGAAATCTATTTGCACGGATATCCACCATAAACCCAGCCATAAATAAAAAAGAGTCGCAAAATTTGCGACTCTTTTCTTGCGAAGCAGCTTTACAACCCTTTGCTTACAGCATGGCTTTCAACAAACGCGCCATTTCTGATGGGTTTTTCGTGGCCTTGATGCCGCATTCTTCCATGATGTCGAGCTTGGCTTGTGCAGTATCAGCACCACCAGAAATCAGCGCGCCAGCGTGGCCCATGCGTTTACCCGGAGGCGCAGTTACACCAGCGATGAAGCCAACAACCGGCTTCTTCATGTTGTCGCGTACCCAGTAAGAAGCATTCGCTTCATCCGGACCACCGATTTCACCGATCATGATGACAGCATCAGTATCTGGATCATCATTGAACATCTTCATGATGTCGATGTGTTTCAGACCATTGATAGGATCACCGCCAATACCAACAGCAGAAGACTGACCCAGACCCAGTGCAGTCAATTGACCCACTGCTTCATATGTCAGTGTACCGGAACGGGAAACCACGCCGATACGACCTTTACGGTGGATATGACCTGGCATGATGCCAATCTTGATTTCGTCTGGCGTGATCAGACCTGGGCAGTTAGGGCCGAGCAATTTTGTTTTGCTACCGGACTTCGCCATGCGGTCTTTCAACATCATCATGTCACGGACAGGGATGCCTTCGGTAATGCAAATTGCCAGATCCAGGTCAGCTTCAACAGCTTCCCAGATGGCAGCAGCTGCGCCTGCTGGTGGAACATAGATAACGGAAACTGTCGCGCCAGTAGCAGCTTTAGCTTCGGATACGTTAGCAAAAATCGGGATGCCTTCGAAATCTTCGCCAGCTTTTTTCGGGTTCACGCCAGCGACAAAACAGTTTTTACCGTTTGCGTAATCGCGGCACATGCGAGTATGGAACTGGCCAGTTTTGCCAGTGATACCTTGGGTGATGACTTTAGTGTCTTTATTGATCAGGATGGACATATCTGTTCCTTGCGATTATTAAGCTTTAGCAGCAGCGGCAGCAACAACCTTCTGCGCTGCTTCTTCCATCGTGTCAGCCGCGATGATAGGCAGGCCAGAGTCAGCCAGCATCTTCTTGCCGATGTCTTCGTTAGTACCCTTCATACGCACAACCAGTGGTACTTGCAGGGAAACTGCCTTGGATGCAGTGATCACGCCTTCAGCGATCACGTCACAACGCATGATGCCGCCAAAAATGTTGACCAAGATGGCTTTCAGGCCTGGGTTTTTCAACATGATCTTGAAGGCTTCTGTTACTTTTTCTGCTGTCGCACCACCGCCTACGTCGAGGAAGTTGGCTGGTTCGCCGCCGAACAGTTTAATGGTATCCATCGTTGCCATCGCCAAACCAGCACCATTCACCAGGCAGCCGATATTGCCGTCGAGGGAGATGTAAGCCAGGTCAAATTTGGAGGCTTCGATTTCAGCTGGATCTTCTTCATCCAGATCGCGGTAAGCAACGATTTCTGGTTGACGGAACAAGGCATTCGCGTCGAAGTTGAATTTTGCATCCAGTGCGATCACTTTGCCGGAGCCGGTCAGTATCAAAGGATTGATCTCAGCCAGGGAGCAGTCAGTTTCCATGAAGGCTTTGTACAAACCTTGCAACTGTACGCGCGCATCAGCGATAGAGCCTTCAGGCACACCGATTTTGCGGGAGATATCATCAGCTTCAGCATCTTGCAGACCATTGGTCGGGTCGATAGCGATAGAATGCAGCAGCTCTGGATGTGATTCTGCCACTTCTTCAATATCCATACCGCCTTCGCTGGAGGCCATCAAGACCACGCGCTGGCTGATACGGTCAGTGACCATACTGACATACAGTTCTTTTTTGATATCAGCACCTTCTTCGATCAACAGGCGACGAACCTTTTGACCTTCAGGGCCAGTCTGATGCGTGATCAGTTGCATGCCCAGAATCGCCTCAGCGTATTCGCGCACTTGCTCCAGGGATTTAGCGACTTTCACGCCACCACCCTTGCCACGGCCACCAGCGTGTATCTGCGCTTTAACAACCCAGACTGGTCCGCCCAGCGTTTCAGCCGCTTTGACCGCTTCGTCAACAGACAGGCATGGAATACCGCGTGGTACTGTCACTCCGAATTTACGGAGGATTTCTTTACCCTGATACTCATGAATTTTCATACGACTTCCCTTCAGACACTGAGGTATAAATAATTAAACAAACAAACTAGCTGGGTGATTTCACGTCAGGCGATACTTTTGCCCAACGCGGGTAATATTGAACAACCGCCGGCCCATCAGTACGAAGGGCATGACAGCGATCAAGTTGAAAAGGTTGGTGTTGCTGCTTGCCCGTGTCGCTGGCGCCATCGCGGGTATCAATGACATCTCCGGCAAAAGCCTGGACTGCCGCCGTCGGCAAAATTTGCGCCATTTCCGTCAGATGGGTGCACCCTTGCACACTGGCCATGCGCTCTTTCACGCCCTGACGGAACTGTGTTAACAAATTCAAACCGATGAGTTTTTTATAGTCTGGCGTAATGACTTCGCAATAACCCGGGTAAGGTACCGCATCCGAAGATGCTTCCACATCAACGATGGTCAATTGCAAATCAATGGTAATGCGCAGGCTAAGGTCATGCAGCGCGCTGCCATTCGGACGCACGCCAGATGCGAGGGTGATATCGCGGGGCTTATAATCAGTGATACGGGCGTCAAGATCCCACAATCCGTCATCGCGCGCGAACGCTTCGATCTGGATAGTACGCGTGTGCTTTAAGGCGCGTCTGTTGGTTGACGAAGATAAGGGCATCATGCCTGCTGGCGGCTAAACCGGAATTACTGAATAAATAGCCACAATTGCGTGTCGTTACCGCAGCTTCTACGATAACAGCCGCTCCTGCGGCCCTGCAAAAAAACCAGCAGAGTTTAGCACAGACCAGCCGCGAACTCATCATATGACTACAATTTACGCAGTTTTCTGAGTATGCTTATGCAGAAATCTAAGCAGAAAATTAAGTTTTTTGTGGTTTGCCAAGCTGAAACCTAACAAAAGTTTGATTTCGCAGTATTAATATTTAGAATAAGCACAAGCTTATCCATAATTCATTCCTCTTCCGAATACATGTCGCTTCTTGTAGCACATTTATGGAACTGAAACCCCAAAACCATAAATTTTGTCTATGAAAAAATTGCCTAATGAATGGATTCTGGACCTTGCGCACTAAGTATTGATGCGGGATGAATTGTGATGGTGTACCCGGCTTGTGGCTTACCATCGACAACGGATTTCGGTATTGGGCTGTTTACCAAGAAACGATATTCCAACTCTTGAACTTCCTGGAAAGGAATTACAGTGCCATCCATCTGAACGATTCGTTCTGGTAATCGGTGTTTTAAGACTGGATGTTTTAGCCAAGTTGCAACAAGCCACCAATTTCCTTCGTACTGAATTGTATCCGAGAGATGAAAATACCCCTCGTCGTAACCAGCAAACGTAATAAGCGATTTAAAAATTTCCATATTTACAAGACAATTTTTATTTGAGAGGCTAACTTCGTAGTTTTTGCTACGCTTTATCAGCCCAACATTGGGCGTTAATAAACGCATGCATTATTTCAAGGCCGAGTGTTGGGCGGATAAAACGTAGCCTAGCGAGGCCCGGCCCCACCTACCAAAGCCAGCCTCAACCTGGGAGGGCATAAATATGTATATACACTTAGATTTTTGCAAAAAAAACTTATTATGACAAATGCAATAATACTCGGAGCTACGTCAGTAAAAGCAAAGTCTATCAACTCGACGTAGCCTATCCTAGTCCAAATCCTCATCCCGCGACGCCCGCATCGCCGCCTGCGTCGCCCCACTGGAAAACCCTCTCTGCTGCAAAAACGCCGCCTGCTTCATCTTTTCTTGCTGGTCTTGCGGCGCATGCCGGAATTTCCTGTGCAAGACCTGAATCGCCCTCTCCAGCTCTGACTCTTTCAAACCGTCCTTGACGTTTTCTATATCCTGCGCATCCAACCCATGGCTTTGCAGCTCAGCAAGAATACGGTAATTGCCAAATCTGGCCTGCCGACGGTTCACCAACGATTCAGAAAAACGCTCCCCAGACAAATACTTTGCGGCTTCCAAAAAATCCAGCACAGCACCAACATCGTCGCCCTCTTCCACATAACGCGCCAACTTGCGCTCCAGCTCCATGCGGCTATGTTCACGCATGGACAAATAACGCAAGGCACGGGCTTTCAGACTAATGGTGGGTTTCTTCATACTTTAAAAGCGAAAATGCCAGTTAGTAGCTACCAACCGGCATGATTCAAGACTATGTCGCCAAGAGTGCTAGCGCTTAGTGCAACAACTTATTCAGCCGTTGCCGCTGCTGGCATCAACAAAGGCACGCCCAGATGCAAGCGCACTTTGTTTTCAATTTCAAATGACAGCTCAGGACGTTCTTTCAGATAAGTACGTGCATTATCCTTACCCTGGCCGATACGTTCGCCATTATAGCTATACCAAGCACCGGCTTTTTCTATGATCTTGGCATCGGCTGCCAGATCCAGAATCTCGCCTTCGCGTGAAGTACCTTCGCCATACATGATGTCGAAGTGCGCTTCTTTAAATGGTGGAGCCACCTTGTTCTTGACAACCTTGACCTTGGTTTCATTACCCACCACTTCATCACCAGACTTGATAGAGCCAGTGCGACGGATATCCAGACGTACAGAAGCATAAAATTTCAGCGCGTTACCACCCGTAGTCGTTTCCGGGCTGCCAAACATGACACCAATCTTCATGCGAATCTGGTTAATAAAAATCACCAGGGTATTGGTACGTTTGATACTGCCTGTCAGCTTACGCAAAGCCTGGGACATCAGACGTGCTTGCAGACCAGGCAAAGAGTCACCCATGTCGCCTTCAATCTCGGCACGGGGTGTCAAAGCTGCAACCGAGTCGATGACGACCAGGTCAACGCTGCCGGAACGTACCAGCGCATCGGTAATTTCCAGTGCTTGCTCGCCTGTATCAGGCTGGGAAATCAGCAAATCAGACAGATTCACACCCAGTTTTTGAGCGTAACCAACGTCCAGCGCATGTTCAGCATCGATAAACGCGCAAGTGCCACCCAGCTTTTGCATTTCAGCAATCGCCTGCAGCGTCAATGTGGTTTTACCAGAGGATTCAGGACCATAAATCTCGACTACGCGGCCACGCGGCAAGCCACCAACGCCCAGCGCAATATCCAGGCCCAGAGAGCCAGTAGAGACTACCTGCACCTCTTCCACCACTTCACCGTCGGCCATACGCATGACCGAACCTTTACCAAACTGCTTTTCTATCTGTGCCAGCGCTGCTGCAAGTGCCTTTGCTTTTTCTGAGGCATTTTCTGGTTTCTTATCGTCCATACATTCTTTCATTCAATAAGCGGCGGGTGGAAAAAGGAATACAGGCTTAATTTCCTGCGATTTGCAGTACTGTATAAAAAAACAGTGATTTATGCAAGCGACTTTTTGCATTGATTTCTGAATGGGGAATTTTACAGTCAAACATTAGTAATCACTTAACATTTGTTATGTCGAAACCCCTTTTTATCATTTTTGTGATCGCGTACATGCGGGCACCGTACCCGCACGCCTGTACGCAGGAGAAATCAAATGAAGAAGGGCATATATTTCCATGCATCAATCCAGCCTCTCTCGCAATTCCAAAAGCTGTGTGCAATCACTTGCCACAAGCAGCTACACCCACAGCAAATGGTCCGTTGGCTAACCAGAATAGCCAAAAATACTTTATCGCCTGGCAGTCCTGGATGCGATCACCATAGGCATCTGAAGCTTCCACTTGCACCATCACTTGCTGCCTTTTCACTTAGCAACGGGTACCGCACATGAAACCCAAACGCAAAGTGATTACTAGATCACCCCATCGCACTGTCGGGTTAGTGGCATGTGGCTGGCTACAGAAAGAAGTCATCGAATATGAGAGCCAACTTGAGCGCCGGTTCATCCAGAGGATGCTACTAACTCCAGGTGTAATTCGCATTATCGACCAGCCATTTACCGTGACTTATGGGGAAGAAAAGGACAAATCCTATACACCAGACTTCCTTGTTGAATTTTCTTCAGGGAGGACGCTGATCATAGAAGTCAAGCCAGCAGTGTTCGTCTACAAGTCGGTTGAAATGTTTAATCAGGTTTCATCCATTCTCAAACAGCGAACATTTTCATTTCACGTAGTCACAGATGACATGATTGATGACGCAGGCCTGCCGGTAAAGATCGAACTACTTCTTCGCTAGCCTCATAGAAATTTCTCAACACAACCTGCGGCCAGCCACTTCAACTTGATATCCCATTGCCCGGTATCCACGTTGGCGCTTCTCCCACATCCTCGCAAGCTGTGGATGATCTAGTTCTGCATAGTCGTATATCAAAATATTTGTTTTGTTAGCGTGATCTCGATGCAGTCGCCCAGCATATTGACGCAAGCTGCCTTCCCAGGAAATTGGCAAAGTCAAGATCATCGTGTCCAAAGGAGCATGGTCAAATCCTTCTCCAATCAATTGTGCGCTTGCCAGCAAAATGTGCGGTGCATCTTCCTGTAATTCATTTAGCAACGCAATTACTGCTAGCCTATCCTTTGACTTCATCCGTCCATGCAATAAGAAACATGGAAAGTCCGAGTTCTTCAATTGTCCGTGCAGCAAATCAAGGTGTTCTGTCCGCTTCGAGAGCAGCAGCACTTTCCTGCCTTGTTTTAGCGCTGTGACTGCATCGCTAACAATGCAAGCATTACGTACATCGTCTTCAGCCAAGAGTCGGATTACGTCCTGAATGCTTGCTTGCGCTGGCATTGCAGGAACTGGCAAATGTTGCACTTGGACTAGCAATTGTTCTGGTACGTGACTAGGCTGCTTGGCAACATGAAGGACAGGACCGCACTGCATGAACATTATAGGGTGGTGTCCGTTGCTACGAACTGGAGTCGCACTTAAGCCGAGGACGTAACGTGCAGTGGCCTGATTGAGTACCAACTCAAATGAGACCGCAGATAAGTGATGCGCCTCGTCAACAATGATCTGCCCATAATGACTGAGAAAATCGGGCAAATCATCTCGACGAGCCAGGCTCTGGATGACGGCAATATCCAATAATCCGTTTTGTTTGCTTTTTCCTGCACCAATCAAACCTATTTTTTGCGTCCCAAGGTCCGAGAAACTCCCTAGCCTCTCTTGCCATTGCCGCATCAAATCTGCCCGGTGAACCAGAATCAACGTGCTGCATTTTCGATGCCCAATGATCGCTGCGGCAGTGACTGTCTTGCCAAAGGCGGTCGGAGCAACTAGCACACCGCAATCTTTGCGTAGCACCGCGTCCATTGCTTCCTGTTGATCTGCGCGCAAGGTTCCAGAGAATCTAACATTGAGCGCGGCACCTATGGTACGAACATCTGTCAGCCGGAGTTCAATCTTGTTAGCCTTTAAGAGCGAACTAGCATCTGGCAAACATCCACGCGGCAGGGCAATGTGCTTAGGGTGATTTTCGGCACGGCCTATAATGCGTGGCTTGTCCCAAGTGGACATACGCATCGCCTGTGCCTTATAAAAATCCGGATTTTGAAACGCAGCCAGGCGAATCAATCGATTCATCAATGCTTGCGGCAACCCTGCTTTCTCGATGTATAGCTGGTCGCCAATCGTAGCGACAACTGCTTTTGGCATGGTGCCAGTGAGCTTGATATCAGGTTTAGCCGCCTTGATCCAGGGTGTGTCCGCATTCTCATCTGGTACTTCGGCGTAGGCAATGTCGAGAGGATGCCGATCACCGACCAATTTTGTTAAGGTTGGCTCCAGCAGAGCCGCAAGCATAGGTTGAATACTGCCTAGATAAGCCCATTGATCTGCCAGCGGTTGAAGATTCTCGTCGACGAACACACTACGCCCCAATTCTCTCGGGAGTTTTTGCAAAGGAAGTGCGATTAGATTACCAAATCCACCTTTAGGCATCGTATCCTGGTTAGGAAATAAGCGATCATATGAACTCAGCTTCAATTGCCTGGTCCGGGCGCAAGTGGCGCTGATTAAAGCTGTGCCAAGACGACGCGCATCGCGCGCAAGGACTGCCCCATTAAAAAACATCCAAAGATGCGCCCCTTCCCCAGAACGAGAAATTTCGAGTGCAGCAGGAAGACCATTAGAAATACAAGTCTGTAACACAGCCTTGGCGTCTTCGCGCCAATCGGCATCGTCAAAA
Source organism: Undibacterium sp. Ji42W (assembly GCF_049340405.1). Lineage (NCBI taxonomy): Bacteria > Pseudomonadati > Pseudomonadota > Betaproteobacteria > Burkholderiales > Oxalobacteraceae > Undibacterium > Undibacterium sp. Ji42W. The sequence continues at coordinate 143,236 of NZ_JBMPOV010000012.1, read as the reverse complement.
TCGATAGCCAGGAAATGGCACCTGTCTTCGACTAACAGAGGATAGATGCCGGCGGTTATTTCGCCCTTCAAATGATTGAAAATGACCTGGTCCGTCATTGGCACATACAAACTGTGCTGACAATCACTGCACTTGATACGCGGTTTCTCGCAAACGCCTCGACGCCATTCATTGGCGCAGACCGGGGAGTATCCCGCCTTACCAGTCTGGGTACTCGTCCAACGCATTGGGTACACATCTTCCCGGCCACGAAATAATTTACGGAACAGTTTAACCTTCGACTCTGGAGAAAGCGTTCCTGTTACTTTCACGTCAGAATACATATACCCTGTTTGATTAACATCTGCAACAGCACCTGGAATGGCGATGCGATGTGTAGCCAGCAAACGCTTGAGCATGTCGTTTTCAGCACGTAACTGAGTGATTTCCGATTCAAGTTTTGACATGTGTGTGCTTTTGACCAACCGACAAGTGTAGTACGGTTGCGCGAGACTAAATTTAGTTGCTCTAGATGATGATCTTTATATAAGTAATCAAAATCATTGAGTTAATTCAAAGATTAGGTGTCGATGGTTTTGTGATTCACAATGTTGTCCATACTTTTATGCCTGCACATTTTTCTACATTCAAGTTTGCATTGATTTAATTGCGTTATCTAATCGACCAAGAGACTGTTGCCAAATTAATCTGGTGTTGTTGCGTCGCCTTGCGTTACTGAAGTACTGTGTGCGGCGATGGCACTTAGCCATCTTAATTTCGTAAAAACCTCTTCGTATCGGATGAAGTGAGGTGTTACTTTAGTTAATACATATTTTCTGATATGCATATGTGGAATCTCACAGATTGTCGCAATGCTTATATATTGGTCACAGCTAAGTTCATGTCTTGCGGATTTTTGATTAATTACATTCATTTTCGCCGCAGATATCCATCAATATTTCGCATATGCTAATCGAAAAGCAGCAGCCATTCGTTCTTGTTCGCGCTCGGGAATTGTCAACGCTGTAGCCAGCAGAGGCCATTGGCGTACTACCTCTTGACTGTTTTCGATGATCTCTTGAGCCTCCGTGGGCGACAAGCGAAAATACTGGGCGACTGATCTAGCAAGATCGAGATCCAAAGCATTGTCGGACTGACTGATATTGAGTTTTAAACCATCAGAATGAGGCACCGGGTTCATATCATATGCTTCTGAAAGGCGCCAACCTTTGCCAGGGTCAAGCAAAAACCCGTGATTACGCAGGTGATCATCTGTATTTGACACGAGCAAGTTAAAAACGATACGAGTCCACAGTTCACGTAAATCAGCATTGGTCTGTGAACCGTATTGGATTAGGACTTCGGCTATTTCTAAATAGCTAGCTCCAATAGCCGCGTCATCACCATCTTGATGGTCAGTAAGCGTCATCGCCGAGGCAAAATGGAGACGGCGGCCATTTGCGATGCGGTCGAAACGCTTAACAAGAAAAGTGTGGTGGGCATGTACATAGCGCCGTAACATACTCTCGGGAACTCGGATGCCACATTGACGAGCAAGCGTATGCACCACCATTTCCCAAGCTCCAATATTGAAATCATCCCTGGTGTCCCGCGCACTGGGAAACTTGGCAATCCATAAGCCGCCATCGGGATCTATCACGCTAGCTTTGGGTCGCGCACCCCCTAACGATCCTCCAGGGGCAATCAGCATCTTCAGCCATTTACCGCCATCAGGTGCATCGTTGAATTCGTCGCGTTCGATTGCGTCGCTAGCAGCCTCTAGTTCGCGCAAAGCCACTAGAGGTGGTGCCCCTCGGTGGTCTTGGTTGTCCAAAAATGGACCTACGTCATCAAGTCGGAAGCGTAGCGCACCAACCCGATATTGGTCATGTACACCCAGCAAATAGTCGGACTCATAGAGTTTAGTCGATTGCCCAACGACTCCGGCGCGTTTATCACGCTCTAAACGACGGTGCATTAGGAAGCGACCCCAACGATCAGGACTTGCGTCGGAAAAAACTGCAAATCTAGTTCGACCTTGTGGCGGATATTGAGGGCCTGTGAAGGATTGTAGACGTGGGTCAAGTTGAATATTCGCAAGCATTGGGTGTGTAAGCGCCTCGGCATCAAACGAAAATTCGAAGAGTTCTTGACTACCACTACGGCGGGCATTCAGGAAACCAAGACGTAGTGGCTCTTCCAATCCATCCCAATCTCCATACACCGCGATCCGTTGCTGAGCCATCTTTATTTATCTTTTTTAGGTAAAGCGATCAAGTTGGAAAGCGCACTAGAACTAATGAATTTACCTTCATTCGCCCAATTCGTATGATCTTTGTTGGCAACGCTAGTTTCTTGGAATTTACGCGACTTGTCCAATGCGCTATCGCCAGACGCCAGGCGCTTCATTTCTTCATAGTCAGGCCCCATGGCCTTGCGCATCTGGTCCAATGCGCTTTCACCAGACGCCAGACGTTTCATTTCTTTATAGTCAGGTCCCATGACCTTGTGCATCTGGTCCAATGCGCTCTCGCCAGCCGCTAGGCGTTTCATTTCTTCATAGTCAGGCCCCAAGGTGACCTCACGATTCTCTCCTAAAAATGTCCTACTATGCACACTTGCTACCCGAGGCGCAGGAAGGCGTGAATCCTGTAATGATCGTCCTACAGCATCGACTTGTCCAAGCAAGCTTAAATCTTGTTCAATTCCAAGAACCTGCATTACTGCCATATAAGCGCCTATAGTGACACCTGAGCCACCTCTCTCTACGCTACGCAATGTCATAGGTGCCATTCCAGCGCGCTCACAAACTTGTTTAGCTGATAGGCCACGGCGTAGCCGCGCTAAACGCAGACGCTCTCCAAATTGCTGCAGCAGCTTGTCAGCAATGGGTAATAAAGTAGAAATTTTCTGGGCCATAATGGATTTATTTTAGATCTATTAGCGAATATTCGCTAGAATAATTACACATTTATTTTTCATAGTATTTATGTCATTTATTAAAGGAAACTCCAAGAGTTTAGTAAATAACAAATATCAAAATCACATCAACTCCTAGCAACGCAAAGTTCTCGAAACTATCCCAGCACGCCGACAAACTTTCTTAATCGATAGACCACGGCGCAGATTAGCTAAACAAGAGTGCCTTTTGAGCTGCTGCAACAATTCATTGACTGTTGCAAAAATAAAAATTCTTGATGAAATAAAACTAATTTAGCGTTATAGCCTAATATTCGCTAAAATAATTACATACTCCACTCAGCATACTGCATTAATATCATTGACTTAAAAGAAATTTTAAGAGCCCCCAAAAAAATACCACGCGGTATGTTGAGTGGAGCTGAAGTAAGCTTTTGCATCAAAAGATGCACTCAGGGAAACATCTGAATGTAAGGATCGTAGCTCAGTCCCTAGTGAAAGTGGTAACACCATCTCATCAGCGTGATGAGGCTTATCACATGTCGAAATGCAAATGCTGAATTGGGAAATTAACGTCCAATAATCAGCAAATTAACTACAAACCATATATTTTATCGAATTGAATCTTTGATTTTTCGTGAAATATTTAGAAAAATTTTTCATAAGAAGAGTCGTTAGGTCGAACGCAAGCAGGCATTGAACTATGGGGAAAGCGCAGGGATTCGACGCTGGCACATTCGTGACCAGATTCCATACGGGAGATCGCCAGACGACTGGATATCTCTCGCAATACTGTCCGGCGCTATCTGCGCTTTGAAGTCACAGAGCCAGTCTATGCGGAGCGACAAACGACCAATGCGATAGACAAATATGCATTACAGCTTTCAAGCTGGCTTAAAACCGAAGCAGGTAAAAATCGTAAGCAGCGACGCAGCCTAAAACAGATTCACTTAGACCTGAAAGAACTGGGATTTGAAGGGTCGTACGACCGAGTGGCAGCCTTCGCCAGGAAGTGGAAGGTGGATCAAACTGGCCGGGTCAATTCAGCTAGCAAACGAACATGCATCTCTCAAAGTTCAGACTTAAATGAAAAAAAACCCTGTAAATTCAGAGTTAAATGAAAAAACGGTTCAAACTTAAATTGTCTGCGGTTTTGTAAGTGCTTGATTTAGCGGTTCTGGCTGTTCAAAGTTAAATGAACATCGAAAGAAGGAGAATTAACACAAGAAAACTCATTGATAATAAATACACAATATTGTACCCTTGGATTTAATTTTTCTTGCACGTTTGATGCGTTATGTTGGTTGAATATCTTTGCGTTTCTAAAAGCAATGTTAGTCAGGCACGAATGCCTTAACGCGATGTACTGATTTCCGCTGGCATTGATCCAAGCCGGATTTATGAAGACCTTACCATTGTCCGCAAGGACGACTGGCCCGGGTTGAATGCTTGCCTCAAAGCGCTTGAGCCTGGCAAGACGCTGGTGGTGTGGGAACCAGATCGGCTAGGTCGCGACTTGAAGCACTTGGTAACGGCAGTGGAGGAATTGCGCTCTAGAAACGTCGGCTTAAAAATATTGGCGGGTGCTGGCACGTTGAAGCAAACAGGACGGAAGATTTTGATTAAAACCTAGCTGGATCGGCAGCGGATGACCAAAAGCGGACCGTCGGCGTAGCAATCAACATGCATCTTCATGTTAGTCCCGCTGTTAAATTCTTTGGAGTGCCCATGTCAACTACCAACAAATTTTGGATGTCTTCCAGCTGCAAAACTATTGCAGGCATCTTAGTCGCATTCAAATTAATCATCGCAAGCACTCCTGCCTGGGCCCAGGCCACATCCCGTCATTGTGAGGATGTGAACGTCAACGAAGAAAAAGCTGGCCCCGCATGTCTGCTTTCACATGAGAGCTTGGGCAACTTTAACGCAGATACCGTCTATTGGAGCCTGGATAAATATTCCAGCGTCGAAGCAGCGCAGCGGGATGTAGTCCGGGGCACTTCGGTTATCAAAGCGTTTGGCAGCGTCTGGTTGTTCACGGTCGGCCCGGTGGCATCGCGCCCGCTCAACGGAGAACACGTAGCGCAAGTTGGACCTATTTCAATAGATAGAAATACTTCGTATGATGCGGAGTTTCTCAAATCTACCTTTAGCCCAGGTATGACAGCACCAATCCATGTTCACTCTGGGCCTGAAGCTTTTTATGCCGTCAACGGGGATTCTTGTCTGGAAACGCCAGAAGGCGTACAAGTGGGGCGTGGACCAGGGAATAGCATGGTAATACGTGGCGGCCCGCCAATGCTGCTTATGGCATTAGGACGCGAACCGAGAAAAGGTTTCGCACTTATCCTCCATGCGCCCTCTCTTCCGCCAACGACATTGGTTCATGACTGGACCCCAAAGGGGCTATGCCAAGCGGAGATGCGTTGATTTTAGTTGCGCATTGTTCCGTCTGCGCTGTCATCAGCAAATGATAAGCAATTTAGGGTTATTATCGGCCAAGAGCCGCCTCCGGCGCTGCCGAAACATCAGACGTAGATTTACCTGCGTCAAAGTAGCAGCATACGGGCCCGCAGTTCACGAAACGAAAATAACTGTAAGAAGACATCTCAAGAACGCTTAAGACGCTTAAAAGGGAGACTCGATGAAACTCGTTCATGTTCTTTGGCAGGCAATACTTGCCACTTTTTGTCTGCTGACCGCCATTGATGGCTTCGCCGCGGACTATCCGGCGCCAAACGAAGGTGACTGGATCGTGCGCGATTTTCGGTTTCACTCTGGAGAAGTTTTGCCTGAGCTGAGGCTCCACTATACAACCGTTGGTGCTCCAACCGGCGAGCCTGTACTGATCCTTCACGGCACTACTCAATCAAGTTCCAGTATGCTTGCACCTGCATTCGCTGGCGAACTCTTCGGTCCGGGGCAGCCGCTAGATGCAGGACGTTACTTTGTGATTATTCCCGACGCAATCGGCCACGGCAAATCGAGCAAGCCCTCTGACGGGCTTCGCATGAAATTTCCGAAATACAGCTATGAGGACATGGTCGAAGCCCAGTACAAACTTGTGTCAGAGCACCTCGGCATACCCCATCTGCGACTTGTTCTTGGATATTCCATGGGCGGGATGGAGGCATGGATTTTCGCTCAAAAACATCCGAAGTTAATGGACATCGTAGTTCCGATGGCATCGCTGCCAACCGAAATGTCAAGCCGGAACTGGATGCTCAGGCGGCTCATCATTGATTCAATTCGCAGCGATCCAGAATGGATGAGCGGAAACTACTTGAAGCAACCGCGAAGCGCGAAATTCGCCTCCGTGTTTTTTGGTGTTGCCACTAACGGTGGCAATCAAGCAATGTTAAGAGCGACTCCAACACGCCAGAAAGCCGACGAAAATCTTGATCAACGGCTCAACGCGCCCTTCAGTGCTGACGCCAATGATGTCCTCTATCAGTGGGAATCTTCGCGTGATTACAACGCGTCATCTGGACTTGAGCAAATCCAGTCCGCGCTGTTGGCGATCAATTCCGCTGATGACGAACGCAATCCACCAGAGCTTGGAATTCTGGATCGTGAAATCAAGCGCGTGAAGAACGGACATGTTTTTCTCATACCGATGAGTGACCAGACGGCCGGGCACGGAACAGCATTTCAAGCGAGGTTTTGGAAGGCTGAAGTGGCCAACCTGCTGCAATCTGTGCCACCTTCTTTGAAGTAGAATCACATACACTTGCCTACGCTACTCAACATCAGCGCTAAAGAATGGCCTGTACGACGCAAGCGTGTGTCTTTTATGGGTCGTTACCTGTCGTTCGGTGAGGCAAAAATACGTTGATTCCAAAGCTGTTTTCGCCTGTTACGCATTTACGTAGGAATACTCGCGGTCCACGCAGGCCGCTTGCAGGATGCTGCCTTCAAGCGCCCACTGTTTGATCTTCGCGAGCGAAATTGGCTTGGGCAGCTCGGCATGGCAGTTCGGTTAGTTTCAATCGATGCGTGTCTCGATAATCATCTGTATGAATGCCACCTCGTTGCTCACGAGACATTAATCTATCGCGAACTTTGTCGCTCCCTACCTCCGGTTTTGAGTGGCCTCTAGCGGAGGGAGCGCCGCCAGCACAGCGACGCGTGTCACAATCAATCTTCCGCTTGGCTTTGCTTTTTCCAGCAACGCGCGCAGGTCTGCCTCGCCGACCAGATTGAGCGACACAAGCAAGACCTACGCAACCGTCGCCCGCGTTGCTACCCATTATGCTGAAATGGTCGGCGGCTCCAAAATAAGTTGGAGCCGAAGCTCGCGTCGAAAACGGCTTGCTAACGGCAATGGCCGCAGAATGCACAATAGTCCAGCCTATGCCACCTCGCAGCCGCCTTGCACGCTTGAGCCCTTGCACCCGCACCCTATGCTGCTGCAGCCTGTAACGCAGGCACAGGCTGCACTTCCTCACTGGTCACACTGACCACATTGACTACTGCTGCATCAAACTGATACCTACTCGCCTCATGCAGTTTCCATGCGCCGTCACCGAGCAGGTGCAGGACATGGGTATGGTGCTTCAATACGGCGGGTCGGTGGGCGATACTGATCAGGGTAACGCCGCTCTCACGCAGGCGTGCGTACAGGGCCGATTCATTGGCGCTGTCGAGTGCGCTGGTTGCTTCGTCCAGAATGACGATGTCGGGTGTATGGACCAGGATGCGGGCGAATGCCATGCGCTGCTGCTCGCCGACCGACAGCAACTTCTCCCAGTCATGCACCGCAGACAGACCGCCTACACGTTCGGCCAGTTGCGGCAGATATACCTGATCCAGAATCTCCAGCAACTGTTCGTCGCTGAGTGCTGAGTCCGCACTAGGGTAGATCAGCTGGCTGCGCAGCGAACCTGTCTGCAAATAAGGTTGCTGCGGCAGGAAGAAAAAATTCTCTAGCGGGGGATGATGGATGAGGCCGCTGCCGGTGTGCCACAATCCGGCGATCGCGCGCAACAGCGAGCTTTTGCCGCAGCCGCTGTCGCCAGTAATGAGCAAGGCCTCACCGGGTTGCAATGCAAGGCTCAGTTCCTTGATCAGCACACGTTGCGATTGCGGTGGATGCAGTGTGACTGATTCCAGTGCGAACTGGGTGCTTGGGCGCAGCTGGATGCGTACGGTCTCGACTTCAGTTGCCGCTTCAGTTGCCGGCACCGGTGCCGTCTTGGGTAATACCAGGTCTGACAATGCCTGCAGGCGGCCTACGCCTGCCACGAAGCGGCTCAGGCTTTCAAAATTTTCCACGATCACACCCACAGCGCCGAGTACTGCAGAAAATGCCCCGATCGCCTGCGTAGCACGCCCTACCTCCAGCTCGCCTGACAAAACTTGTTGGGCAAGTATCGCCACTGGCAACACCAAAGTGAGCTGACTGAACGTGCGCTGGTACAGATTAAGAGAACGCTGCTTCTTGATCAGCTTGTCGTAGTTTTGGATGGCGCGGTGAAGCTTGCTGTCGATGTGCGCGCGTTCCTGCGCTTCGCCGCGATAGAAGGCAATCGATTCTGCATTTTCGCGTACACGCATCAGGCTGTAACGAAAGTCTGCCTCACGCCGCAGTTGCCAAAAATTCAGGTGTATCAATGGGTTGCCGAATGCATACAGCGCGGCACCAGTACCGATCAGGGCGTACACCACCAATACGCCAACCAGCAAATGAGAAATCGACCACAACACAGCGCTAAACGCCACCAGTTGCATGGCAGATCCCAAGAAAATGAGCAAGAAGTTAATGGACCTGCCTGTAAACGTATTAATGTCTTCGCTGATGCGCTGGTCAGGGTTGTCGAGCGTGCTGTCGGCACCGAGTGCGTAGTATTTGCGATCTTTAAGATAACCGTCCAGGAAGCGTCCACTGAGCCAGCGCCGCCACTGGTTGGCGAACAGGTCGCGCATGTAATAGTAGAAGGCATAAGTTGGCACGGCAAAGGCCAGCACCATGAGGCAGGTTTGCACGGATGTCCAAAAGCGATCTCCTTGCTTTGCTGCCAGCGCCGAAGTCATTTCTCCGGCCTGATCGTTCAGCATGACGGCGAACTTGGTTTCAAACAGCATTAATACGATCAGCAGCACCAGAAGTGTCCAGGCTCTCTTCCATTCTTCACCAAGCCAATAAGGCTTGGCGACATCAAGAAATTGCCGCCATGCAGAAAGTGAGAGGAACGCCGTGCGGCGCCTCTTGGGTGGTGGTGGCACACCATCGGTTTCTACATTGGGGTGAGCGTCGCTTGAGATAGTCATGGTCAGATTCAGTGAATAGGTTTTTATTCATTATGAAATCTGGCGCGATATTGTTCTGTGCGGGAACGGACATAGTCCTGCATAGTAGAATAAAAACCGGAAAATTTACGATGGCTGGCGTAGATGTGTACATGTCGCGCTACGTAGCAAGTGTGGTTGCAGTCAAATGACAATAGATGTAATAGAACGCATTTCATCAATAGGATGCGTGCGAACAAGACGATTGGGATGGAGTGCAAGGCGTGGCACGAAGCTAAAGCTGCTACCTTAGCGAGGGGCGCAACGCTGTAATGCGCCCAAATCGTCAGTTCCCGGAGGGTTTGCCTCATCACCTGCGCTGGGCTGTGCTGGACTTATTATCAATAGCGCCCTATTGATTGCCTCGCCCGCCTTACCAGCCCAGGTGATGAGACAACCGCATCTCACCCTATTGATGAAATGAGTTTTATGCAATTTACAACCATAAAATCGGTCGGACTGTTGAGGGGTGCGTCCCTGTCCATCAAGATCAGTAGAGACAGGGGTATTGACCGTGGATCAGCATCGATGCAAATAATCAGGCAATGCGGGGAAATTTCACTAAAATCCAGGTCAACATTCTTTTAGCAATACGCTTTGTTCCACAAATGCGGCAATAGCGCTGCTACTGGACGCAAGCTGTTTTGCTTTATACATGGCGATATCGGCTTCCTTCAGGAATTGCTCGGCATTGGCCAGGGAATCGTAAATACTGATACCGATGCTGGTTGACATCATAATCGCAGAACCGGAGACAGGCGCATCCAATGTCGTGACAATTTTGCGGGCCAGGATTTGGGCATGCTCCAGTACCCGCACCCCCTCGGCGAGCACCACAAATTCATCGCCGCCAAGACGGGCCATGGTGTCGCTCTCTCGCAAACAGCCAGAAACTCTTTTTGCGAATTCTTTTAATACCTGGTCTCCCGTGTCATGGCCGTTGGTATCATTTATTTTTTTAAAACCATTCAAGTCCATGAACAATAAAGCAAGCCCATTGTTTTGTCGCAATTGCCTGACTATCGATTGATGCAATACTTCCATGAAGTGACGCCGGTTTGGAAGCCCGGTTAATCCGTCCGACAGCGCCATTGCATTGAGCGCTTCTTCCCATTTTTTTCGTTCAGAAATGTCGTGTAAAAAAGCAGTGAATTCAAGCCGGTCTGCAATATTATTCACGTTCAAACTCACCTCGACAGAAATTTCTTTACCGTCGCGGTCAACGGCGAGGAATTCCCGTCGTGCGGTTGTTGGTGTTTTTCTGAGTTTATCCAAATGCGCCAGGATATTGACGAAGGAACTTCTGAAAGCCGGTGGCACGATCAGATCGACTATATTGCGCCCCATGGCTTCATGATTGTGCCAGCCAAACAGGGATTCGGAAGAACGGTTCCATTGTGTCACGATTCCAGCATTGTCTATCGATATCACGGCATCATTGGCATGTTCCAGGATGGTGCGTATGCGTTCTTCACTGGCGCGCAGCTGTGCCTGCACACGAAGCATCTCGTCAAAAGCCACCTGCTTGCCAAGCGCTGCCCCCAGTGCCGCGCCCATCAGTTCCAGCGTCTGTAAATCTTCTTCATCAAAACCATATGCCTGCTCCGACATGACTTTAAGAACGCCAACGGGCAGGCCCCGTTCAAAAAGTGGTGTGCAAATCATGGAACGGACACCCACCTTTTGGCAGGCATTGGCATCGACGCGTGAATCGGTTTCTGCGTCGTCGCATTGAAGAATCTGTGCGCTACTGACACATAAGCCTGACAAGCTGTTCGCCCTCAACAAGCGCAAACCAACATGCTGGGATATCGCACCGCTGGCGGCGCGATAAACCATGTAGTCGCCATCGACGAGTTCGACTACCGCGCCTTTGGCGTCTGTGAGTTCTTGTAATGTATTGACAACAAGCTGCATGAACACCGCAAGATCCAGATCCGCCTGGGCGAGAAGTGATTGGGTTTCAACGATGCGCTCTAATCGGTCAAGGTGGTTTTTATTTTTTTTCATTTTACGATTCCAGACAGTTTTAAGCGCACACAATTATTTTATGATATTTCTGATTGATTTTCCTTTCAATATGTGGCGGATTCACCATTTTTTTGTTAATTTTTGCGGCATGGCATTCAAGGAGTTTTCAAGGTCTTGTGTAGCCTGTAGTCCAGCATTTGTTTTTGGGATGATCCAATTGATTTTACAAAGACGGGTCAGCGTGATTAGTTAATTAATGGCTATTAAAAATGAACATTCCAATGGCCAGGATAAGCAATTTCGGATTGCAGTATTAATAACGCCTGGCTCGGGTAGTGGTCAAATCTTCACTGATTTACACACACTTATTCTTTCAAAAAAACTCGTGTCTCATTCTGCTTGACTAAGCACTGTTGCGGACTTTAGTTTGAACCTGGTAGTGCTCCCTTCTCCCAGAACTGCAAATTCACTCGCCATTACTTTCTTATTTTGCAAAGCGGATTGCAAGTCTTTTACCGGTTGACCGATACTTTCATTGGTCAGCTGGAAAGTACCGAAATGCATGCCTATACTTTGTCTGGCTCCCAAGTCCAGGTGTGCTTGCACAGCTTCTGCCGGGTCAATATGTACCTGCTTCATGAACCATCTTGGCTCAAAGGCACCAATGGGCAGCAAGGCAATATCGGGCGGGCCAAAGCGTTCTTGTATCGCCTTGAAATGAGGTGAATACGCGGTGTCGCCACCAAAGTAAAGGCTGTGGCCGTTAAAGGAAAGATGGTAACTGCCCCACAAGCTGCGGTCCCTGTCAAACAGGCCGCGGCCAGAAAAATGCGCAGCGGGTGTCAGGCTCAGTTTCACGCCCGAAGCAAGCGGGTGGCTTTGCCACCAGTCCAACTCAACGACCTGCGTCACGCCATTATCTTCTAATAACTTTTTATTACCGAGCGGGACAAAAAATAGCGGGTGAAAGCGCTCTTCTAATTGCTTGAGTGTGTCAAGATCCATGTGATCATAATGATTGTGGCTGATGATGACGACATCAATTTTTGGCAAATCAGCAAAAGCAATGCCTGGCTGACGGTGCCGTTTGGGGCCGATCCAGCTTAAGGGGCTGACGCGCTCCGACCAGACCGGGTCGGTCAGCAAATTCATGTGCTCTGTCTGGATAAGCACGCTGGCATGATTGACAAAGGTGATGGCAACTTCATCCCCAGCCAGTTTGTCATGCAGATGCAGTGCCGGCGCATTGTCGACCTGGTCTGGCCAGTGCGCAAAATCAAATGCAAATAAGACTTTAAGCCCATCCCACAAGCTGTTACCTGCCGGATCAGCTGGATTAAAAAACCTGCTGCCATCATAGTGATCTGATTTGGGATAATGCTGCATGGGTGCGCATCCTGCCAACTGGAGAAAACAGATGCCAAGAATAAAACGGATAATGATGATCTGCATATTTTTACCTTACCAAAAACACTGTCCACAATTTCATGAACGCACATGCAATGCAGTGGCGCTTAAACGCCACCACGCAAGCACATAGCTTGTAGTGAGAACGATGAATACCACATAGCCTGCCTTTGCCGGAAAATAGGCAGGAAGCCAGGAGGCGATCAGCCCGAAGGCCGGTATGAATTGCTGTGCATGCACCCCAAGAAAATGGGCAGGCCGGACATCGCCCTGCACATGCCAGCCCACCAGTGGCAAGCCTTTACCGGCTGCGGGTTGACGCGCACCCAGCATAAAGCCGCTGACCGTTGCCAGCACAAAAGTCAACATCAAACCCGTGACGATGGCGATCAGCGTGAGCGACACTGCTGGCCTGCTACGGTGCGCCCAGATGGCCCAGGCCAGCCAGACCTGGCTGGCCGTCAGGCACACCGCCATAATGCCCATCAGCGCCGCCATGGCCGCATGCAGAGCGTCTGACGTATTGTAATGCGAAGCCTGCCCCAGGCTGGCCTGCAAGCTGATGTAAGACACTTCAAAGATCGATGTACTGACGATGAGCACAGCAATCCAGTAAAACGAAGGCAAGGCCGCGGGTGTCACCTCAGCCATCTGCATCAACCCTGCGCTGGTCATGGCAAACAGCGCCGTGGCCGACATGAATTTCAGCGGCTTGACCCAGACGCCGACGCCACGAAATGTACGCCTGTCAAAGTGCGACCAGCCCCAGGCCAGCACCATGCCTACCCCCATCATCAGGCCGTACATCAGCAACACCTGTTGCGCATCTTTGAGTGATGTCATACATGAACCTCATATCTGCGTTGATGATACCCACTTTACAGCGAAATCACGATCTTGCTGGCTGATACGCCTTTTCTTTGCATGTCCAGACCGGCCTGCACATACTCCAGTCCCTTGCCGATGACATGCGGCGAAGGCGCGGCAACAAAGATGCCCTGCGCGAGCGCTGCTGGCAAAAAATCTCTATAGATAAGGTGGCTGACTTCATTGGCGATCAGCGATGTGCCAAAAATGGCCTTGGTGCGTATACCGCGCAAGCGCGACTTGATCTGCATCGACAGCATGAACGCAACAAGCCTTGGCAACTGAAGCAGGAACTGTAGCTTGAGGTTGGTTCCCTTTGTCATCTTCTGGAAAGACACTGGAAACGTCGCCATCGCCACAAATTTATTGCCCTTGCAGGCATGCACAATATCAAGACAGGCTTCCATCGAACCCATGCCTATCGCCATTGCACCCGCCAGGATTTTGCCATTGCAAGCCTGGATGATATCCGTGACCACGCTGTCGCTGCGATAATCAAAGACCTGGCTGGCACCGAGTTTTCTGAGGTAATCAAAGTTCTTTGCCGAGGCAGTGGCAATCACCTCATAACCAGCAGCAACAGCCAGTTGTATGGCATTGCAGCCCACGCTGGTTGACCCACCCCAAACCAGCACGGTTTGTCCGGTGGCTTTGGCTTGTTTGGCAGTGGCAGAAGGATGCTGGAGCGCCATCTGATCTTGTTCAAACAGACCGCACGCGGCTGTGGACAAACCGAGCGGCAGAACCGCCGCGCTTTCATACGACATGCTGTCGGGAATGGGGCAGGCCATCTGTTCAAGAACGACTGTGTAATTCTGGAAAGCGCCTTCGGCGGCGCGGTTGCGCTTGGGATCAGACCCCACGGCATGCGCCAGCACCCGCTGCCCCACCTTGAAACGGCTGACATTCTTGCCCACTTCCACTACCTCGCCCGCCAGGTCAGACCCCAGGATAAACGGATATCTGATCCATGAAAACACCAGTTCACCCGCATTTTGCAATATCCAGTCCAGCGGATTGATGGCGATGGCATGGTTTTTCACCACAATCTCGTTGTCGCCGGGCGGGGTGTAACTGGCTGGCTGTACCGCCAGATCAGCGCGTTTCGATAATATCCATGCCGCAGTATTGGTTGTCATTCATGCCCCCTGAAATAAATACTGATCGCCCATCACGGGCAAGAAAGGCCAGATGATAGGCGCTTGTGCAAGGAGCATCCATGCTCTATAGTCCGGCTTATCTTTGCTATCGTCCGGGAATGTGATGGACCCACTTTCAGATGTCTTATCCCTGCTCAAGCCGCGCAGCTATATGTTTCGCGGCCTGGACGCGGGTGGACAATGGTCATTGTATTTCAAGGCCATGCAAGGCATACGCTGCTATGCTCTGCTTGAGGGCGAATTCTGGCTCAGCGTGGAAGGCTATCCTGAACCTATCCATTTGAAAGAAGGCGATTGCGTACTGCTGCCTGGCGGGCAACCCGCCAGCCTGGGCAGCGACCCGGCTTTGCCCGCGGTTGATGCCAGCAAGGTATTCCCCACCGCAAAAGAAGGTGGCATCGTCACCTACAACGGCGGGGGCGATTGTTATGGGCTGGGCGGCTATTTCGAATTTGCCGGAAGACATGCCAGCGTGCTGCTGAGCATCTTGCCGGCGGTCGTACATATTCGTAAAGAATCCGATAAAAAAGCCTTGCGTGGTTCACTGGAACAAATCATGCAAGAGCTGCGCGAGCCCCAGCCTGGCGGTTCATTGATCGCCCGGCACCTGGCCCATCTCATGCTCATCCAGGCGCTCCGGCTGTTTCTGGTGAATGGTGCAGAAGGGGCTGCAGGGACAGAAGCAGCCAGTGGCGTAGGCTGGATTTATGCACTAAGCGACAAACAGCTCAGTGCCGCCATCCATGCCATGCATGAAGACCCGGCCCACAAATGGACCTTGCAAAGCCTGGCAGAACGCTCTTGTATGTCGAGATCAACCTTCGCTTTGAAATTCAAAACACTGGTAGGCGAATCGCCGATGGATTACCTGACCCGCTGGCGCATGCTGCTGGCGGGGGACCGGCTGATGACTACCAGCGACTCCATCGCCGTCATCGCCCCTTCACTGGGCTACGAATCTGAAAGCGCATTCAGCACAGCCTTCAAACGTGTCATGCAATGCTCACCACGGGAATACAGCATGAGTCAAACGGAGCTCAGTAGATCTTCGGGTCTCTGCTAAATTTTCTTAAACTATTCGGACTGACAGAAAACCGCCCCAGCTACGTTGTAGCTCGCCTTCTAGGAGCCGCGTACTAAAGTACTGTCTTTGTCGCTTAAGGCATAACCGCAAAGAACAGTCCACGCAAGGGACGCAGTGGTTTTTCTATTGATGTTTCATCTACTTTATTCAAGCTTTATAGCAAGTCTCCCGCGATAAGCACCTGTCCGGCACGGCATATCAATATCAATATCATGATTTTCTCTTCACGCTGTTTTCGTCAGGCTTTCATTGCGGCAAACACGGTTACGCCCAGTTCTTTTTGCAACATATAGTGCCATATCGGCAGCCTCGATCAAAGCAACCGGTTTGTTTAATTCTCTCAACGGGATAATCGCCTCCACACCAGCGCTGACCGTTACAACGCCCGTCGCATTGGCGGCGTGGGGCATAGCGAGCTTTTGAATTGCAAGACGAATATTTTCTGCAATCAGCAGAGCACCCTCGACGTCAGTCGCTGGCAGGATCACTGCGAATTCCTCACCACCATAACGGGCGATAAGATCACCTGCCCGACGCTGGCAGGATTTGGCGGCCTGGCTTATTTCTTTGAGACATTCATCTCCTGCTACGTGGCCATAAATATCGTTATACCTCTTGAAGTGGTCAACATCGAACATAATCAACGCCAGGGAACTCGAATTCCGGATTGCGCGATTAAACTCTTCTTCCAGGATGATGTCGAAATTGCGCCGGTTGGCCAATTCAGTTAATGCATCCTGCAGTGAAAGCCGTTCAAGAGCCAGGTTCAGGCGCTGCATGGCATCTTTTGCAGCAGCGCTTTCTGCTTCTGCATCAACACGCAGCTTGATTTGCCCTACAAGATAAAATCCGACTGAACTCAAAACCAGCACAAGTATCCCCACCCCAGTTGAATGCAAATAAGTATCCGCCAGCCATTCTGCAAGAATTTCTTGTTCTGATAGGGCTGCAGAAGCAAACAAGGGATATTTATCCAGGTGACGGAAACTGTTCAATCGTTTTACGCCATCCTGCGCAGAATTTACGGTGAATATCCCAAGCGCTTTAGAGCGGCTCTCTTTAAAAACGGTGGTATTCACCATGCTCTTGCCGACGGAGTCGGCCAACAAAGGCCGACGCGTCACCAAGACAGCACGTTCCATGACTAAAACGATTGCCCCATTTTTTCCGAGATTGAAGCTGTCGTAAAATTTATTGAAATAATCAATATCGATGGACGCCAGTGCGACACCTGCAAAGCTGCCATCTGCATGATTGATACGGCGAGACACTGTCATGACCCATGCGCCGCTGGAACGACTTTGTATAGGCAATCCTATATATGGCTTGTCTTCCTGATGGGTGCGGTGATAAATAAAATAGTCGCGGTCCGCATTGTTGACGTTCTCAGGCATAGCTGGCAATGAATTCACTAGCCATCGCCCGTTTTCGTCATAAACAAACAAGCCTTTGAGCTGTGCTAGTTGTGAAGTTCTGCGCACGAGCAATTTGTGCAGGCGCTCCAACGCAGGTGCAGAGGTGCCATCCGCCTGAATACGCTCAACAATGCCTAGCAGGGCAGTATCGGCCGCCTTGATCGTATCGTCGGCATGTTGCGCTATCGCGCGCGCCATATTGGCTGTGGAAACCTCAGCTTCTTGCAACTGATTTTTCCTGGCTGTCCAGCTTCGCCATCCGTCCATGAAGATAAGCGACAGGCAAACCAGCATGACGAACCCCAACACTAATCCAGTAAGTGAAGCTTTCTTCACCCTTATTCCGATGATCTTGGTGGATTGTGAGGGATCAATCATGCATATCCAGGAGAAACATCCGTACTACGCTCATTTTTAACTCGCCAAACAGTCAGCCTTGCTTTTTTATTCTAGCTTCATGAATATACCAGAGCTGGAAAATACAATTGTTGATAACCGTCATATATTCACGAAGGCAAGATGCACATACGTGCGCTTGATCTTAAATAGATCACAATAGCTCACTACTGCAAATAAGAACGATTCAACTTTTTTCTTGATGCCCTATCCACATCGACAACGGGCATGATCAACGCCGGCATGGTTACCCAGCGTGCCCCAGTTTCTGGAGATCGTCGTCGGCATTCAAGCTAAAGGTATGTCATTCCCTTGGCATGGCGAACTGCCATCAAGGCAGTTGACCACGTATTTGCCAGCGTTGATCTTGATTAGTACAAGCTGGATCAAACTGGCATGGTCAGATCAGCAAGCAAATGTCTGAAGACATTACAACGTGCTGCCCGACCTCCAGCGCAAGCAACAGAAAAATCGACATTGTCATTTCACGCTGCGCTTTTCGTCTGACTATCTACTATCCACTATCCAGTTTCCAGTTTCCAGTTTCCAGTTTCCATCAATCCTGTGGTTACCAATTGTAGATTTTGGTAACAAAAAATCATTACGATTGTGAATGAATGCTAAATCTGCCAGCATTTGCTTTTGTTGTTGACCATGACAACGCCCAACCTGTTTTGCCAGGAAGCGCTCTTTCAAAAGGTACAGTGATGTATAAAATTCGCAAGTCGGGATGGATGTCATGGATGCTGCAAGCCAGCGTGGTCGCCCTGCTCAGTGCATGTGGGGGCAGTAACAATGGTGCGGTGTCAACTGCGCCGCAAACACAGACATCGAACCCGCCACCGGCGCCTGCTGACGGTTCTTTCCCGCAGAATGTATTGGCACCGACGACAAAGACAGCTTCGACACTATTGAGCGCGCATTCTGCGAAGGGACTCGCATCCAGTAGCCCCGCACCGCAAATCTTGTTTACCGATACCTTGAGCGCACCGACCACTGGCGGGGAAAACAACCAGGGTGGCTACCTTTCCATCTTCGGGAAGAACTTTGGTTCTGCCAGCGACCTTGGCACCAATACCAGGGTGTATATCAACGATAAGGAAGTCGCCAACTACCGCTATCTGGGCAATGCAAAATCAAGCGCAAAAACTGGATTGCAGCAGATCACGGTACAGGTAGGCGCGCTTGAGGGCGCGCCCACAGGTAGCGCACTGCCTGTCAAGGTCGTGTATAACGGCGCATCTTCAAATACCGACAATAACTTTACCCCTACTTCTGGCCGGGTACTTTTCGTGTCGCTCTCTGGTTCTGACACCAGCGCTGTCGCTAATAATATTGCCAGGCCATGGCGCTCACTGCAAAACATGAGTACGCTCAAAGGTGCCTACTTTGCCATGCAGACTGGCGACCAGGTTGTCATACGCGGCGGTAGCTGGCATGACACTAACGGCCAGGACAAAACATGGATGCGTTTTGGTGGCGGCATCTATGCCAGAAACGGCAGCCCTGCTGCATGGATACATATCACCGCCTACCCAGGTCCAGTCAATGGTAACGCGATAGAAGATGTGCATTACACGACACCAGCCGGAGCATCAGGTGGAATTGCAGGACCCTGGTCAGCTATTGCAGGTTCTACCGGTGAATACATCTCGGTATCGAACCTGAGGATGGATGTGGCAGGCGGTGCCAGCCGTGATGCTGCGCCGGTCAACTTCCAATACACGGCTGGCCCATGGCGGGTGGTCAACAATGAACTGGGTCCCTGGATCGCCGGTAATTCTGCCACGCTCAATGCAGCAGGCGTATCTGGCCATGGCAAGGGCAACCAGGTTCTCGGCAATAACATCCACGACATCGCCGGCACATCTGAACTGCAAAACCATGGCATCTATGCGGACACCACGGCACAGGACTGGGAAGTTGCCTATAACTGGATACACAATATCACCGGCGGTTCAGCCGTACAGTTCAATGACAATGAGGGTGGAGCAGGCTCTTACACTTTGCCACACGGCGGCATCTGGCAAGGTTTTACCGGCATACGCATACACCACAACTGGCTGGAAAACGCCGCAAAATACGGTATCAATTTCAATGACCAGGGCAGCACACACAAGGGCATTTATGAAGCCCAGAGCTGGAACAATGTCATTACCGGCACCAAGCTCTACCCGATACGTATTAACTCAACAGCCACGATACAAAACATGTGGTTTGCCTACAATACGGTATACAACGCCATGACCGGGGCATCAGGAAACAAAGCCTACATCATGGACGAAGGCTTTGGCAGCGGCGCGGGCATACGCAACAAGTTCTACAATAATATTTTTGCCTTTGGCCCCGACACCCAGCCTGGCACAACCTGGCTGATTGACTACAGTACGCCATCAACAACCACCAGCTACGACTTCAAACAGAATCTGTACTTCAGCAATGGTCAGACTGCGCCAACGCCGGGCACACTGGGCGACAACCTGGCCATCTCCGGTAACCCGCAGTTCAAGAATGCAGCGTCGTCCAACTACACATTGCTGGCGACCAGCCCGGCCGTGGATGCAGCTACCCAGCCCGGTATTTTTGCCGTCAATGATGACGTCAGCAATACTGCACGTCCGCAAGGCAACAGCAAGGACATTGGCGCTTTTGAACTCAGCGGTGCTGTCGTACCTATTCCTACACCTGTGAATGGCATGTGCGGCACGGCCAACGGGCAGTCGTTCAGCGCTGCCCCAAGCAGCCAACTTTGTTCCGCAGGTATTGCATCACTGGTTTCAACGACCAGTAGTGGCTGGGCATGGAGCTGTTCAGGCAGCAACGGGGGAACAACGGCAAGTTGCAGCGCTAACCTGGCGAGCAACCCTGATCCGTCCGTCCCACCCAGCGTGCGCCAGCAATACTCTGGCGTGATCACCGCAGGAACGAGTTCGCACCAATTGTCCAGCGCCGTGTCGGCAGGTAACTGGATACTGGTGACAGTGGGTGTCAACAATAATGCGCTCGGTGTATCTGGCACATTGTCCGACAATCAGGGCCATGCCGATATCGACTCTTTCACATCAATGGGACGTATCTACGTCGATGGCATGGGAACCGATCTGTATGCGACCAAGGCCACGAGCTCAGGCACGTACAAATTGACGGTAGGCATCCCCAACCAGGGCAGCATACATGTGCTTGAAATCCAGAATGCCGATGCCTTGAATTTAATGGATGTACCTCTGGCAACCAGCTCAGGCCCGCGCTTCGCATCTACGGCTTTGTCATCACAAACACAAGTCAGCACCAAGGCAAATGATCTGGTTCTTGCGCTGATTGATCTGGGCATAGGCAACGCCATTCCGTTCAGCCCAAGCGGCCCATGGCAACTGGTGAGCCCGGAGGCAGGTACCTATGTTACTTCGCGCATCTATGAACAACGCCCGACTGCTACCGGCACATTTGGCATTGCAGGTACGGTAGGTGGCAGCGGTGCGGGTTATCCTGGCTGGGAAGCAGCGGTCATCGTGATCAAGGGACGTTAAGATTCCGTTGATGAAGTCTTGCCAGTATCTCTACAGCATAGCATCACCAACGCGCACAAGGCTCTTGCTTTGTGCGCTTGCTCCCCTGGCCCCGTCCAGCGTCCGTATTTACTGAACGATGACAGTCCATAGATCCTGCCAATTCGGGTTATGTTTTTCTATCAAAGCCAGCTTCCATGCGCGGTTCCATTTCTTCAGTTGTTTTTCCCGGGTGATCGCACTGAGCATGTCTTCAAATAATTCGTAATACACCAGGATATGGACGCCATATTTTTCGGTGAAACCCTCAACAATGTCGTTTTGATGCTGCCAGACGCGCTGCACCAGATTGCTGGTGACACCTATGTACAAAGTTCCATTGCGCTGACTGGCAAGGATGTAGATGGCGGCTTGCATGATGAGTGAAATGATAATCGGGTTGGAAATCGGGTTGGAAATCGGGTTGGAAATCGGGTTGGAAATCGGGTTGAAAATCGGGTCAGAAATACGCATTGCTAGATGATAGGTTAATCGTCTAAAACCTTTGTTTGTTCATCAACCACTGGATTCCCGCCTGCGCGGGAATGACGGATTTTTACGGTCGTACTCTGCACAAAAATCACCGTACCTGCCACATCGTCATACCCGCGCAGGCGGGTATCCAGAAATCGTCGCTAACGTAAATCAATCCTTATCATCCGTATGATGAATCACTTATAAGCAAGTTGATTTATCTTCAAAAAACTCTGTTTGTTCATCAACCTTTTGATACCCGCTTGCGCGGGAATGACAAATATTTCTTGCTGTACTCTGCAGGAATATCACCGCAGACAGAAAAATCGCCTACGCCCGGGACACTGTACCATCCCCAAATTCCTCAACAGCCGGGTCCAGGTTTTCTGGTGCATGAAGTATAGCCGGCCCTCTGGAGCAAGCCTGACGTGTCAGGTATTCCGTCAAACCTTCCGCTTGCACGGCGGGTGGGATTATTGCCTGCATTTCGGCAAGTAACTCTTCTGTTGCCTTGACTATCCATTCCACGCTGCGATATTTTGGTGAGACGATTTGTATATTTTGTGAATCAGTCTGATCAAAGAAGCCGTGCTGCAATTTATGTCTCACATATGATAGCGCGGTGATGCCGGGTATCGTGCGCTGTTCCAGATAAGCCTGTTTTCCTTCTTCATCATAGCGGACGACGATGTCCGGGAATTCATAGCCCTCATCTTCCAGCAGCGCTTCGCTGACGATCGCTGGCAATAGTGGCCTGGCATCTTCATGCCCGACTTCAAACAGCAGAATTTTCTTGAGCTTTTTCATTTCCTTTTGCTCTTCCGTGTCCGTCTTTTGAATGGCAATCGTCGGGAAGTACTCACGGATAAAGGCATTGGATTTACTGATCAATTCATCCCTGCCGACTTCAGGTTTATGTTTGAAAAACCTGTCATCCATATCCATCATTTTCCAGGCATGATTGAGGTCATGAATCAGGAATTCGAGCGGAGATTGCCAGAACTCGTCAACATACACAGGCTCGGTTGATACGCCGATAAAATACACCGGTGTACCGCGTATTTTCATGAGATCAGTCGCAGAGATATTATCGAAGCTGGGGATGATGATGACCTCTGGCAAGCGCCGCATGAGTTCTTCATAGCGGTACCAATATTTCTTTTGGAAATGCGTACTCAAATTCTTTTCAGTGCGACAAGCCACATCAAAAAATCCTACTGCTTCAAACAGAATGCGCAAAGTCGGCTCATACGGACACATCGCGCCATTCTGTATCGTGACGTGGTGCAGCTTGTGCAGCATTTGATCGCGCATGAAAGCCAGCGCTGCATCGTTGCGGCATTTTTCTTCCATTGCCGGGAGTGTCATCTGGCTGCGAAAATATTCGACCACGGGCAACAATTCAAGCACAGGTGTATTCAGGTTATTGTGGTTATGTTCAAAGAGCTGGCGCAATTCACGGTATAAATCTACCGGGTTCTTCACCCATTCGCGTATCCACTCATGATGTGAAACACCCTGCGTCCTGCTGAAATTTTTCGCGACCAGCGCTGCAGCTATCTGCTTGTGGTGGCCAAAAGCAAACGAGCCTTCTTTCGCATACGGCGTTGTCATCACGCTCTCAGGCAACCACCTACCGTGTACGCCTTTGGTATCGGCAATTTCGACGAGCAAGCCCAGCGTATCGACAATATGGCGCGGGTCAGAGGGAACGGCAATTTCTCTTAGATGGTCGCGGTAACTGTGCGTCACCGTTCTGTCCATGTAGATACGGGCTTCATTGATGGTTGCACTCCTCACTTCATCACGGACAAAATAGTATTTGCGCCCATCTTCTTCTGCAATACCGTATTCTGGTGCCAGGGATGCAAACACCTTGCTGCCTGAGACCCGCAATGCAGCGAAAATATTGGCGGGAATGCCGCTCGCATTTTGCTCATCTTCATCCTGCAACAGCCCACCAGGCAAGGCGATACCTTCTGGAAAAATGGACCGGTCCAGAACCAGGAATTCGCGGCCATGTTGTCCTTCCCGCATGACCAGCACATCTACCGTCTTGCGCACCATGATGCCCTGATCGATGCGCTGCCTTGCCCCGGTTTTAAGCTGTTGATCCGACACCAGGGCCTGCACCGCTGCTGATTGGGGGTCCAGATCCAGGTATTTGCCTATACACTCTTGCATGTAGTTCTTGCGGGCCGGGTCACGCAGGCGATGGAACCAGTAAATCATGTACAACAGCGATTCGGCATACAGGCTGGCCGGAAAGCTGTGCGTATTGAGATGCACGGCGTGCTTGTCAAGCAGGTCGATAACGGTATCCGCGACCTTGTCTGCCTGCACATCCGGGAGCGGGGTGGAAGTTTGCGCGCTCACTTCTGGAATAGGCGCAGATGTATTCGATGTCATATTGTTTTCCCTAACAAGTTCTCAGATGTGGCGTGTTCGCATGAAACATGTCTGTATTGACCTCTAGCACTAGCAGAATTGATGCATGTTCTCATATTGCCATTAAATCACAATGGAAACCGACTATCATACTGCTTGAACTATGCGGCAAGGCCAATCCTGCCACATCCGGGATTTGAAAAAATACTAAACACACCAGGAAAACCAGGTATGGTCCACTGCGCTGGGAAATGCTATATAAAATCAAGCAGCCTTATCCTCAGCATATTCATGCTGGTGTTCACAACGACATGCTGGGCAGAATCACTCACTCTCGCCGGTAAAATAGGTACCTCGCCTGTTGTTATGCAACTGGAGTTGAATAAGGGAGATGTACAGGGCCGTTATTTCTATCGCAGGCATCATCTGGATCTGGCTCTTGAAGGTCAGTTGCGTGACGACGGTAGCCTGGCCTTGACAGAAGTCTCTGCACACTCATCGACAGCGAATGCTGAAATGGTAGTGCGACCAGGCCCCAATGGCACATGGCAGGGGAGCTGGAAAGCCCATGCGCGCCCTGCTACCCTGCGTGTGCAGTTGTCGCCGTTAAAGACAGTTACCAGCTCTGTAACCGGGCCAAATGCCTACGAACATGAACGGCTGCAAGGCCTGCCGCTGCTTCGTGACAATGCTGAAACGGTCGCGGATAAAAAATTGCAATGGTGGGTAGAGCCCGTGTCTGGAGTCAGGGCGTTTCGTTTTGACAGTGGCTATGACGCTACCGTACTGGCAAGTCTTAATGCACGGCTATCACAAGAGCAAACGACCGCCATTACCGCTTTTTTCGCTTGCCAGTTCGATTATTCGCGCCGTTACGGCCCCGCACAAATTGCTGATTTCAGCTTCAGTGCCGAGCCACGTTTATTAACGACGACGCTAATCAGCGTACGCTTTAGTACAGTAAGCACTTGCAACAGCGGCGGATTATCTATCCATGGATCAAGCATGAATGTCCAGATTCCTGGCATGCATGAACTTGGGCTTTCACAACTGATTTGGGGTGGGGATAAACCAGTCGTAGCGGACGAGTCTGCACTTTCCAGCTGGATCACAAATGCCATGCAAAATCTCCACGGCAACGACATGGCCGATCTCAAAGAACGATGTGCAGCCAAGGATCAAGATATCTGGCGCCAGCCTGCATGGTCAATGACAGCGGCAGGAGTCATGCTGGAGCCTGCCTTTTCACACAACAAGCAAGGGCCATGCGGTGGAGAATGGCTTTTGCCATGGACCATGTTCAAGCTTAAGCCAGGGCGTTGAAGTGTGACGGTGGCTAGCCCCGCAAAGTCAGCGTTGGAAACTAGCTGAGACATCAGGTATGCGCTGGCGTACAATGGAAAAAGCCCTGTTCTGAGCCTGGCTGTGGCGACAATCAGGGCGCGCATAAAATACAAAATGGAGACGATACGTGGCTGCTTTCGCATTGAGCATCAAAGGCACACGCTGCTTTATTCTGTGCATGGCGTCGCTGTTATATTTTGCCTGCCCCGCCAATGCGCAAACCCTGATCAGGACTGCTGCGCAAGAGGCATCTGCCCCCAAGTTCATCCCTGTAATACAAGATGGCAAACCCGCCGTTGGCGGCATATGTGTCGATATCATGCGGGCCATAGAAGCGGTGGAACCCGGTATTAAATTTGTCGGCGACCAAAACTGGTTGCCACTGGTCAGGATGCTGGGCGGGCCTGTCGATGCGATTTGCGGGATACTATATACCAAAGAACGTGCCTTGCTCTACGACTATGTTGATACGCCCATTATTTCAGTCAATTACCTGCTGGCCGTGCGTGCCGACGACGATATACAAGTGTCAGGCTGGGATGACATACGCAAGCTCGGCAAGGACGGCATTATCCTGTCCATGCACAACTATGCCATCAATGAACGCCTCATGAATCTGGGGGGCTTGCAGGTCGATTCCAGTGCAGTCTCCTCAAAATCCAATTTGAACAAGTTGCTTGCCCGCAGAGGCCGTTTTTATTGTCACCGCTCACCCGGTATCGCTGCAGAAATACGGCAGGCAGGGCTGGAAGGCCAGATCAAACTGCTGCCCAAGGTGATGCTGAAAGACGAGTTGTACATGGCGCTGTCAAAGACCCTGGCAGTGGAAGATGCAAAGAAACTGCGAGCCGCAGTCGCCCTGCTCGAACGCCAGGGTACATTGGCGAAATTATTTGAAAAGTATCAGGAGTGATCTCCTGTCCTATCTTACCTCAATAAGCTGACTTGCCTGAATAAGCTGACTTACTCTGTCCCCATCGCATGCAGGTTTGCATCTGCATGCGACATCTCCTGACGCACGACCATTCCTGCGGATGACAAAAAGCCTAATACCACTGTCGCAAATCACCATAGCTGGTCTGATCATTGCCTGACAAAAGCAGGACATACTGTGTTTACCTGATTCTTATTTCCATTGCATCTTGTTGCCTTCAAGCCAAGTGGTATTTAAGTGGCAAGATAAAAACAAAACCAGTTGACGTCCAAATTCAAGGCCTACATGCTTGAATCCTGAGCGCTTGTCTGCAGCAAGGGCAAGCGTATCAAGAATGTATCTGGGGGAATAAACACATTTTCAGAATTCACAACATCACGGGGGAGACGACAGTGGAAAATACAACTTTAAGAAACCTGATTCAAAACATGCTGGTGTGTGCAACGAGCGGTAGTTTGCTGGTTGCATGCGGTGGTGGCAGTGGTAACACAGCGGGCAATGGGCAGGCAAACACACCGCCACAGGCCGCGCCAGCATTGGCTTCAACAGCGTGCTATGCGGCATGGGATGCAGCAACGGCCTACAACGGCGGTGCCCTGGTCAGCACCGGTGGTAATAATTATGTGGCGAACTGGTGGACGCAAAATGAAAGCCCCGCGACCAATAGCGGTGCCTCTGGAAGTGGCAAACCCTGGACAGGCAAAGGCGCTTGTGATGCCACGCCAACGCCTACCCCTACACCCACTCCAACGCCCACACCGACTCCTACGCCAACGCCAACCCCAACGCCCACGCCGACACCTACTCCGACTCCCACACCAACCCCGACACCAAGCTGTTCTGCCTATGTCGCCGGCACTCAATACGCCGCTGGAAAAGTGGTCAGCAATGCGGGTGGTTTTTATCGTTGCGATGTAGCGGGCTGGTGCTCTACCGGCGCATCTGCTTACGAGCCTGGTGTAGGCTGGGCCTGGACTAGCGCGTGGACATCAGTCACATCAAGTGCCTGCCCTACGCCTACCCCAACTCCGACACCTACGCCTACCCCAACTCCGACACCGACGCCTACCCCAACTCCGACACCGACGCCAACGCCTACCCCCACACCAACTCCAACGCCCACACCGACACCAACGCCCACACCGACGCCAGTCCCAGGCCTGGCCAAGCATGCACTGGTCGGTTACTGGCACAACTTTACCAACCCTAGCGGTAACACTTACCCTATCGCGCAAGTCAGCAATGACTGGGATGTGATCGTCGTTTCGTTTGGTGACAACGCAGGCGGTGGCAATGTGAGCTTTACGCTGGACCCAGGTGCGGGTAGCGAAGTGCAATTTATTGCAGACATCAAGACCAAGCAGGCGCAAGGTAAAAAAGTCGTGCTGTCTTTGGGCGGCCAGAATGGCTCAGTCTCGGTGGGCTCTGATGCTGAAGCCACCAACTTTGCCAACAGCCTGTACGGCATCATCAGCAAATACGGTTTTGATGGCATAGACCTTGATCTTGAAAACGGCGTGGCGCAGGGTGCCGCTATCCAGACGTATCTGCCGGTCGCTGTCAAAAAACTGAAAGCCAAAGTCGGGGCGAATTTCTACCTGTCGATGGCACCGGAATGGGTCTATGTGGAAGGTGGCTTTACTTCTTACGGCTCAATCTGGGGTGCGTATATCCCCATCATCAATGCGCTGCGCGATGAGCTGACTATCCTGCATCCGCAGTATTACAACAATGGAGATATCTACACACCTTACCAGGCTGCACCGCTCAGGGCAGGGTCGGCAGACCAGCTGGTGGGCACGGCAAAAATGCTGATTGAGGGCTTTACCTATGGTGGCAATACTTTTGTTGGCTTGCGCCCTGACCAGGTTGCTTTTGGTGTGCCGTCTGGCCGTAGTTCTGCCAATTCCGGCTTTACCACGTCGACAGATGTCAGCAATGCGCTGAACTGTTTAACCAAGCTGCTGAACTGCGGCACCATCGTCCCCAAACAGGCTTACCCTGGTTTCAGAGGGGTCATGACCTGGTCTATCAACTGGGATAAACATGATGGCTACAACTTCTCTGCACCGACCAAGGCTGCCTTGAAAACTTTGCCTTAAGGTGGAAATGCGTTGAAGTGCCTTGCCTGTCAGATGACAGGCAAGGCATGGATAGCTGATACAAAAAAATGCGCTCCGGCATTCGCCGCAAGCGCAGTTTTCTTATGATGAAAGACTGTTGATCAGAAGTCGTGATTAGCCGGGTAATTACTGAAGAAGTCATTATCCCAGCGAAAATTCGTCGCAGCGATGGTGACAGAAATATCCAGTGATTCTACAAAATGCCACCAGCCCACAGGCAGGAATAATATCTCGCCTGGCTCCAGTATACATTCCAGCACAGGCACGTCCCGCATCAGAGGGAAGCGTGTCAGGTCGATATTGCGGCCATCCACCGGCGTAAAGCAATGGCGTTCATTTTGCAGCCTGGCGAGGTGGCATGGCGCAATGAGCTTGACGCGCTTGCGACCCATGATCTGCATCATGAAATTATTGGTCAGGTCATGATGAAAAGGCGTAATCGTCCCCGCCGGGCCAAACCAGAAAAAGCCCTGCTTGCCCTGGTCTGTCTTCAGATACTCTGGCAATGAAGGCACGTCTTCCCATAGTTCATTGAGTGCTTTGCGGTTGCTGGAATCATTATTCGCGGTCATGTACATATCATTGCTATGACCATTCTTTTCTACCAGATCGACATAGTCACCAAAGCGCATCTGGCGTTTGTGGGCGATGCTGTTCATTTCATAATTAGCGTCGCTATTGCGGCCAAATTGTACCTCCACCTGACGTTCAGAAAAATGCGCACGGAACCAGGCCAGGTTCCAGCGGCTGCGCGCCGGGCAATCGTCGAGCATGCCGGTAATGATGACGGGGCGGTTTTTCTGGTAATAGTCATGCAAAAACTGTTCGCTGGATAAATGCTGTTTGCGCTCCAGCGTCATCGGTTCTATCTGATCGAGTTTGGCGGTGATGGCCAATACCCAGTCACGCTTGTCGAGTCGGTTCTTGAGTCTTTGCACCCCTTGAAAATAAGGGCTGGACAAAGCCGCACTGATTTCCAGCCTGGCGGTATGCAGGCTGAAGGAATTTTGTTGCAAGACATTTTCCAGTGTGGCCGGATGTGCGCCAAGCAGCAGATTTTCTGCAATCCAGCGACGCCATTCATCGCTCATGGGTTGGGCTGATTGCGTTGTTTGCTTTATTTGCGCATGCAAACCGGGTTGTGCATTCATTTGCTTTCCTCTCACTAAAAAACTGCGGATGTGATTTTGGATGTAATTTTATACATCATCACATCCGCAGCCATTTACTTCAAGCCAGGATTAACGCCCTTTCCAGACTTCGCTACCCAGGGTACCGCTGGCATCGCCATCCAGTTCCCAGGTAAATGCGCCACGCAGGTTCTGGTCGCGCACATACTTCATTTTAATGGCAATGACCGCCGGATCATCATAACTCCACCATTCGCCATTATTGGTCAACAGCATCAGTTGCTTGGTCACCGGGTGCAGGGTGCGCGTACCGGTCTTGTTCTTCAAGACCTTATAGTCTTCTATCCCTGCTTCATAGGTGGCTGGTGCAGCTCCTCCAGTCGCCTGATACAGCCCGTTGCCGTTTGGCCCGGCACTGACCCCTTTCCAGCCACGCCCGTAGAATGGGATACCCAGCAAGATTTTATTGCGGGGCATCCCGGCTGTAACCAGCGCCTGGATGGCATCATCACTATTGTACTTGGCAAGCACACCCGTGGATGGATCTGCAGGGTCATGGTACAGCGGTGAATGGAAGTTGGTGGTGTTTTCCCAACCGCCATGGAAGTCATAGGTCATGACATTCACCCAATCCATATACTGGCTGTAAAGCGCAGGCTCGGTCTGGGCGATCTTTTCAGTCCCCGCACCGATTGCTGCTGTCAATGCATAACGCTTGCTGTCGAGAGCCCCTTGCGCATCGAGTTGCGCGCGGAATTCTGCCATCAGCAAAGTGAAGTTATGCTTGTCATTGGCAGCATCAAAAGTATTGTACGGCTGCCCGCCACCACCTGGATATTCCCAGTCGATGTCGATACCATCAAATACGCCTTTCGCTGCACCGGGTCCACCACGCCCGTCCTGTACCGGCAAATCACCTGCGATGAATTGCTTGACGCAAGACTTCGCCAGTTGCTTGCGCAAGGCATCGGTTTTCGCTGCTGCCGAGAAGAACTTCGACCATGTCCAACCACCGAGTGAGATGAAGACTTTCAGGTTAGGATGCGCGGCCTTCAGTAATTTCAGTTGCGCAAAATTACCGGTGAGCTTGGCATCCCAGGGGATGGTTTTGCCATCGACGGTGCGGGCAGGCTGACGCTGGTAATCGGCAAAGGCATCACCACCGGTACCTGCATCTGCTGGTGGAGGATTGTTGTTGCCGGTCTCTGCCTTGGTGACCATATCGCATTCATAGCCACCATTTTTGGCATACACATTGCCGAAGGCATAGTTAATGAAGGTCAGTTGATCAGCGACACTGGTCTGCACGCCATTGACTGGTGTCTGCGTGGTGTGGATATCTGCCACTTCATAGCCACGGCCATACACGCCCCATTGGGCAAAGTAGGAACCAACTTCGCGGCCACCGACTGGCGTTGGCGTTGGCGTTGGCGTTGGCGTTGGCGTTGGCGTTGGCGTTGGCGTTGGCGTTGGGGTTGGGGTCGGTGTTGGCGTCGGCGTGGGCGTTGTACAGGCACTGACAGTCACCGCAGTCCAAGCACTGGTCCAGGCCCAGCCTACACCAGGCTCATAAGCAGAAGCACCGGTAGAACACCAGCCCGCGACATCGCAGCGATAATAGCCCCCGGCATTGCTGACGACACTGCCTGCCAGATAACTGGTTCCTGCCACATAAGGCGCACATCCTGATGTAGGCGTAGGAGTAGGAGTCGGCGTTGGCGTTGGCGTTGGCGTTGGCGTCGGCGTTGGAGTTGGTGTTGGTGTTGGCGTGACCGCACTTACTTCCCATGGTCCCCACTGTTCTGTGCCCGGCACATTCCCCTGCGTCCACCACTTGGCTTTATAGGTAACGCCCTGGTAGGTAACGCAATTACCCTGGGTATAAACCTGGGTGCTACTCCAGACTGCGCAACTGCCAGGCACCTCTGCCGGCGGCATTGCCATGTGCGCGCCGGTCTTGGGTGTATCTGTCAAATTGCTACTTCCTCCACCGCAGGCTGCCAGCATACCGCCGACCAGACTGAGCATGAGGTGATTAATGCGAATTCCAGTTCTATGTCTCATCCTATTCCCCCTGAACTGTTGATAGATAAATGCCCCGGTTTTGTGGGGTCACTTTCGTCGTTCCTGTTCATTTTGAGCAGAAACTGAGGCAACGATGTTGCTTAAATATCAGGCGGTCAAGTGGTTTTTTTTGAAACAAAATCTTGTTACAAAAGATGAGTCCAATTGAGGGGGTTGTGCTTTGGAAAGAATATACTGAGGGGCGTAGCGACAAAATTGGTATCACAACTTAGATACCTTAACAATACCAATAATTACAATTAATCAAAGTGGTATTGTCGCAAAAAACGCAGATCGGACAACACAAAAACCTCCCGGTAACCAGAAAAATTTATAAAGTGGGATAAAGACGCAATGACACCTCACTAAAGAAAGCACACTCCAGCACATGAATGAGCACCTTGTTTTTGCCATGCAGCAAAAAGACACACGCCCTCTTTTCGTCTTGACTATGCTGACAAGTAAAATCTCAGGCCATTGCCAGACTCTTGCTGCGATTCATTTTGCTACTCACTCTGCGACTCAGGGATGCTTAAAAAATTGACTGGCCTGGCACCAAAATCGACTTGCACCGCACCATGTCAGATTGATACGGCAGCTATACTGAGCTTGTTTACTTCACCAGCCGCTGACATGCTTGCAAACTCATTTTTCTCCTTGCTGACGCATACCCTGGCCATTGCAAAGCCCCGGCTACGCATCGTCACAAGGAGCGCAAATTGACTGGTCACGTCGTCAATAAACCGGGCCAGGCTGCCGCAACACGCGAGATACATGTCAGGAAAGAGCTGGGTATTGCCGCCCACGTCATGCAGGGAAACGGGCTGGAGGTAAAACGTCTTCATATACAGCAACCAGCGCTCATCTTCGTTGAGCGAGGCAGCAAATCTGTACGCACTGATCTTGGGATCTGTGTCCAGGCTACAGCCGGGCAAGCCATACTGCTCGGTGGAAATCAAACCCTTGACTTCACAAACCTGCTCGAAGCTGGCAAATCATATGAAGCGCGCTGGCTGGTCTTTGATGCGGAATTACTTGAAGACGCTTATTATCGCTGCCGGGCAGAAGCACTGAAAACCACCAACCAGAATCACGCACCGGTGCGCCTGATTCCAGAATTCCGGGAAAGTTTGCGCAGCGCCTACATGCATGCATGGCACGCTCTGGTTAGCGGCAATGGCATCCCGGACGCAGTGGCGCGCCAGCGCACGCTGGAGGTACTGCACTGGCTGCTGGAAGAAGGGATTGTCCTGCGTAATCCAACGCTCATCGACAATGTAACGCGCAAGGTCAGGGAGGTGATTACCCAGTCTTTGGACTTTGCCTGGACCGCTGAACGCATCGCCAGTCAGCTGGCACTGTCAGAAGCAACACTCAGACGCCGCCTGGCAGCAGAGGGCAATACCCTGACAGATTTGCTGGTAGATACACGAATGGCAACCGCACTCACCCTGTTGCAGGCAACAACACAGCCAGTGTCTGCAATAGCACTATCGGTTGGCTACGAGTCATCGTCCCGCTTTGCCATCAGGTTCAGGCAACGCTTCGGCTTCGCGCCGACCAGTGTGCGTGGCCATCATCGGGCAGGCTGAGTTTTCAACTCTGATTTTTAACTCTGATTTTCAACTGTAATAACGTCTCTAAAAAGATCATGATCACAATCCATCACCTCGGTCACTCACAATCTGAACGTATTATCTGGCTCTGCGAAGAACTGGGTCTCCCGTATGAACTGGTGCATTACAAGCGCGATGCTGTCACCAGGCTATCGCCACCTGAATTAAAAGCCCTGCATCCTCTGGGCGCGGCACCCCTGATTGAGGATCAGGGTCTGCTGCTGGCTGAATCAGCAGCCATCGTCGAATACATTATCACGAGGCATGGCAATGACCGCCTCAAGCCAGGCCCTGACCACACAGACTATACGGATTTTCTTTACTGGTTCCATTTTTCCAATGGCAATCTTCAGCCAGTGATGCTGCGCCTCATGACTGTGCGTAGCGCAAAACTGCCCATCGATCATCCCATGCTGGCATCGGCACAAGACAGGCTGGACAAGGTCTTGCATCATATGGACACACGCTTGGGCAATGTTCCCTACCTTGCGGGGCAGGAGTTAAGCGCTGCCGATATCATGAGCATATTCTCTCTGACGACCATGCGCCTTTTCCTGCCTGTTGATTTCGGCCCTTATCCCCATATCCGTGCTTATTTGCAACGCATAGGAGAGCGTCCGGCATATCGCAGCGCCATCTCAAAGGGTGACCCGGACCTGACGCCATTGCTGACATGATCCGGCATGTTTGCAGGCTAATCGCTCAACCCTTCACCGCCTCCGCCAGCGCCGCTACATCATAGGGTTTGATGAGCGTGACTGCACCCGGCAGGCTGATTTGCTGGTGGCGTCCTGATGCAAACACGACATGCAATGCGGGCAGGATGCGGCGGGCCTGGGTGGCGAGGGTTTCGCCGGACATGCCGGGGAGTTCTATATCGGTCATGAGGACATCGAATGGCGATGATGACAGCAAGCGCAAGGCCTGTTCGGCGTTACTGGCTTCAAGGACGGTATGACCCAGCAAGGATAGTAACTCTGTCGTATTGGCAAGGATGACCTCATCGTCTTCCACCAGCAGGATGCGCTTGCCACGCAGAGGAGTGGATAGCACAGTGGGTGTAGTGGTTGTAGTAGCACTCGCAGGCGTGGGCGCAGCAGCTTGCTTGCGCTGTTTCTGGTTAGCCAGCACATGGCGGATTTTTTGCGCCAGGGCAGCGCGGGTATATGGTTTGCCCAGCAGTTCTACGCCAGCATCAAGGCGACCGCCGTGGACGATGGCGTTTTCGGTATAACCAGAGGTGAACAGCACGGCCAGGTTGGGCAGGCAGCCGCGTGCTTCGCGCGCCAGGTCGGGGCTGCGCAACGGGCCGGGCATGACCACGTCAGTGAATAGCAAGTCGATGGCGAGGCCGCTTTGCACGATGGCGAGTGCGCCTTCAGCTTCGCCTGCCTGCAAGACGCGGTAACCCAGGCCTCCCAGCATTTCAACAACGGTCTTGCGCACACCAGTATCATCTTCCACCACCAATATGGTTTCTTCACCACCGACGATTTCGCGGCTGTCGATAATAGTGGGCATTTCTTCTGCCGCCATTGAGCGGGGCAGATACAGTTTGACGGTAGTACCGTCACCGACTTCACTGTAAATCTTGACGTGACCACCAGACTGTTTGACGAAACCATACACCATGGACAAGCCCAGCCCCGTACCCTTGCCTTCTGGCTTGGTCGAGAAGAAGGGCTCGAAAGCTTGCGCCATGACTTCAGGCGTCATGCCGCTGCCGGTATCGCTGACCGCGATCATGATGTACTGGCCGCGCTCTACTTCGAGATGGCTGGCGGCATAGTCGTCGTCAAGGGCAACGTTGCCCATTTCTATGGTGAGTTTGCCGTTGGATTCCATCGCATCGCGGGCATTGATGCACAGGTTGAGGATAGCGTTTTCCAGTTGCGGTACATCGACCAGGCAATTCCACAGGCCGCCAGAGGCGATCATTTCTATGTCAATGGCTTCACCGAGACTGCGGCGGAGCATGTCTTCCATCGCACCTACATAGCGGCTGACCTTGACAACTTTTGGTTCCAGCGCCTGGCGACGGCCAAATGCCAGCAGGTAGCTGGCCAGCTTGGCACCGCGTGATACGCCATCGAGCGCATTGTCTATCTTGCGTTGCGCACGCGGATTGTCTTTGACTTCAGCGGCCAGCAATTGCAGGTTGCCAGAGATGACTTGCAGCAGGTTGTTAAAGTCATGGGCCACGCCACCGGTCAGCTTGCCTATGGTATCCATTTTTTGTGATTGTATGAGCGCCTGTTCAGTACGCTTCATGGCGGCGGCAGCTGCACGCTCGGCGGTGACATCACGGCCTACGGCGTGGAACAGACCGGCGTCACGCGAGCCTGTCCAAGAGATCAGGTTGTAGGTACCATCAGCACGGCGTACGTGTTTTTCAAACTTGAAGGTATTGTTACCATCAGAAGATGCAAATAATTTGCCGCCTGCGCGTTGCTGTTCGTCAGGATGTATCAGGCTGATAAAGGGCATGCCCGCGACATCGGCTTCTGCCCAGCCTAGGAGCGCAGTAAAGGCTGGGTTGACCGAGGTGATATTGCCATCCACATCAGCCACCAGCATCAGGTCTGTTGCCAGCCGCCACATGCGGTCACGCTCTTCTGTGCGCTTGCCTATTTGCTGAGTCAGGTTAAAGTTTTCATACGTCAGCACTTGTGAAGCGCTCTTCTGGTCGTGGATATCGGTGTTGGTGCCTATCCAGCGCAAGATTTCGCCCTGTTCATCACGGATGGGCAACGCCCTCACCAGATGCCAGTGATAATTCCCATCATGCTGGCGGATGCGGAATTCTGTCTGATAGACTTCACCAGAAGTGATGGCGGCTATCCAGGTCGCGGCCACCTCTGCCACTTCATCAGGGTGAAGGATACTCGCCCATTTGTCGCCATCAAGCTCACCTGGTTTTGCACCACTATAGCTATACACCCGGTCGTTGAACCAGTACAGCAAACCGTCTGGCGATGCAGCCCACACCTGGTTGGGCACGGCCTGCGCCAGTGTGCGGAAAAGCGCTTCGCTTTCCAGCCGTGCTTTTTCTGCCAGCACGCGGTCGGTCACATCAAAGCCTTGTACGAAGATGCCAAATATCTCGCCTGCATCATTCTTCAGTGGCTGATACACAAAATCGAGAAAACGCTCTTTGGTGCCGCTGTTCATATCATCAGCCAGAGAAAACGGTATCGCATGGCCTTCAAATATTTCACCGCTCACATACAGCTTGTCGAGCAAATCAACAAAGCCCTGCTCTGCAGCCTCTGGCAAAGCTTGCGCCACGCTTTTACCCAATACCTGGCGATTGTTCACCAGCGATGAATAGGCGCGGTTGGTCAGTGTAAAAATATGCTGTGGCCCGGTCAGCATGGCGGTAAAGCCAGGCGTCTGTTCAAACATGGCTTGCAGGCGCTGATGCTCACCCTTGATCCAGCGGTCTGCCCTTACTTTATCTGTCGTCTCCACTACGGTTGCCAGCACTGCTACAGTGACGCCATTCTCATCAGAGACGGCAGAGTAATCAAGATTGAGGAACACCTGTTCCAGCGTGCCCTTTCTGTTGAGCGCAAACTCCTGGTCGGTGTAGCTGATTCTTTCACCGGCAAACACGCGGCTGATAATCATGGCATTGAATTCTGCCACTTCTGGCCAGCCTTCTTTGGCCGTCATCCCCAGCAAGTATGGGTGACGCGGGCTAGCGAATTTTGCATAACCCTCGTTATAGATCATGACACCTTCCACCCCCATCAACATCACCATGGACATGGGCGAACGCAACATCATTGCCACCACGGCCTTGACACCGGCAGACCAGGTATCGATATCACCTAAAGCAGTACCTGCCCAGTCAAATTGACTGACCAGCTCACCAATGTCGCCGGTATCGTTCAAAAAGGGCTGATGTGCGCGTTCGTTAGGGATGGAATTGATCATTGGCTTAGTAAATGGTAACTGGGTACCCACCGCCAAGTCCATCAAAGGGCAATGACGCGGGGTTCATGCGAGCCTGCCATTATAAAACACAATATCAAACGGAATAGCGCATTTTATAATCACGCCTTTCGAGAAAAGTCTTTTTAAAACAAAGACTTAAAATTACAAGATGTGGGTATAAAGCGACACCTGTGCTGTCATGAGCAGGCTTGCATACGCCAGCTTATCGCCGCATTGTCGCCTGATCACTGCCCAATCATTATCAAATCAGTCTGCCATCAGCTTGCTATCGACACGTCCCTGACGACTAACAAGCCCGCCAATGCCACACCCGGATACGCCGGGTTTGCCTGGTCGTCGCGCTTGCAAAAATGCAGGGTAAGGCCCGCGGCAACATGGGCCAGCAAATGAAGACATAGTCAAGCCGGATAAGACGGTGGTAGTAAGCAAACCCGCAGCTTACCAGGGCATGTGAGACCAATATGTGTTGGATGTGAAGTGAATTTTGGACATGAATTTCAACCATGATTTCCAGCTGCGCATTTCAGCCCTTATGTCGATTTTTTGCTAAATTTTGGCAAAAGTAAGACTAAAACATACGCTTCCTGCAAAATCCTACGCAAGCTGGTTCTGTCTTCCTACATCCATTTTGACTTGGAAAATTCATCATACGCCTCATGGACAGATAATTTCACTTCCTTATAACAATATCCCCGGGGGAAAAAATGAACTCATATACAGGCAACAATGCAGGCAACAATGCAGGCAACAATGCAGGCAACAATGCCGGCAACAAAAAAATAAACAGGCGCAGGCCTAAAAAACTTTCTCCTCCGAGTATAGGCCTGGCTTTGCTCATGCTGGCATCAACGGTACATGCATTGATCAAGCTTGCATGAATTGTGGACGCTGCTAATCCGCATCACGCGGCCCCGGCATATTGCGGCCATTCTGGTGCAAAACCAGGCCACTGATTTTGCCATCTGCCTGACGCTGGAAACTCAGTTGCGCATCGACGACTTTCAAAAAGAATTTGTCCTTTGTCTCGGCAAAGATAGCATTGCTGCCCTGGCCGGTAGCCTGGGCATACAGTTGCCCCGCTTGCTCACTAATGACGAGCTTGAAACCGTGTGCGAGGGTATAGCTGCCGGTATATTGTTTGAGCTGTTCAGCCGGGATTTGTATTTCCGTTCGTTTGGCGGCTTCTGGTGCAGCATCGCCTATGCGCGGTGCGGGTGATGCATGGCCGTTCTGATGCAAGGTCAGTGACTGTATCTTGCCAGTGGCATCACGTTCAAATTGCAGGCTGGCTTCAACCACCCTATAAAAAAATTCATCTTTCTTGCGCGGGAACACCGGTGCTTGTGGCTGCCCTGTCATTTGCGCCAGCAAGCCATCTGGCCCTGCGCTAATGTTGAGAATGGCACCGGGTGCAAGCTGATAGCGGCCTGAGTATTCTGCCAGTTGTGTTGCGCTGAGCTTCTCAGTTGTGGGAGTGCTGGCTGAATTGCTGGCTTCGGCAGCAGGAGCAGCAGGAGCAGCAGGCAACAAGGCTGCCATGCCTATGTCATCGACATTGACGCTGGCATTGGCCAGCACCACGACGCCGCGCTGCCCATCTGCCGTAAAACCGATGAAGGATGCATAACCACCCGTCATGCCGTTATGCCAGACCACAGTCTGACCGCGCGCACTTTGCACATGCCAGGCCAAAGCGATCTGCAAACCCGGCATACCGGTAGCACGTTGTGGCTGTTGCACCAGTTGCAAACCTGCAGGTACTTTAACATTGGCACCATGCATGTGTGCCTGCAGATAACGCAGCATGTCTTGCGCGCTGGAGCGCAAGGCGCCTGCACCTGCGAGTGTAGGCATGTCCCAGTTGGCGACAATCTTGCCTTGTGCATCATGGCCTGTCGCCAGATTTTTTTGCATGGTGGCAGTCAGGGCGATACCTGTATCTGCCATGCCCAGTGGCCTGGTAATACGCTCTTGCACAAGTTCTGCATAAGACTTGCCTGCTCGGGCAGACAAGGCTTGGCCTAGCAAGCCAAAGCCAAGGTTGGAATATTCATACTTTGCGCCTGGCGCGCGCGTCAGTTGATAGCTGCGCAAGAAGTCACGCAGATTATTCTCTGCGTAATCTGCATAGGGGTTATCCGCTTGTTTGGGCATGAGATTGGCAGGCAGCCGTGGCAGGGCCGAAGTCTGGGTAGCCAGATCCAGCAGGGTGATGGCACGGCCCTGATATTGCGGTATGGTGTAAGAAGGCAGCAACGCTGCTACAGCATCATCAAGCTTGAGCTGGCCACGCACCTGCATATCTGCCAGCAATAAGGCAGTAAAGGTTTTGCTGACGGAGCCGATTTCAAAAACGGTATTGGCATCTGGCAGGTGAGGCAGGGACTGTGGCTGGTTTTTGCCGTCTGTACTTTTTGTGACAAGACCAAAGCCCTGTATCTTTTGCTCCTGGCCATTCACGGTGACGACCACCAGACCAGGAATGGCGGCATTGCTGACGCGGGCGCTGGCAATTTTTTGCACGGCTGCGGCGAAGTCTTCTGCTGCAGCCACAGGCCCCAGAATGATGAGACCACCTACTGCAAGCAGGGCTGAAGATAACTTCATGAACATTCCTATACAGGTTTAAGCACTACAAAGAAATATGGTATCTGCTCTGCACATCGCTTGTGAAACCAGGCAGCATGATGATTTTTTAAAAGATGATCATAGTACAACAATAAGATCAGAAAACAAGCACCTTCTGATCTTGCAGTTGACTAGCGCCCAGGAAGATTTTGTGTAGAACCTTGGCAATTACCAGGCCTGCCAATGCAGCAGACAGCAGCACCTGCAGTTGTTGGCGTGCCTGAGCGGCAGGCCATTGATGGTGTGGCTGTCATGATTGGTAGCCGTTACAGTCCATCCACCAGCCATGCCCACTTCATCAAATGCCAGGCGCTGCATGACATCTGCCGAGGTACACGGCACCATTTTGCACGGTGGCACCAGTCACCAGGCATTTGTCACCACCCGACCTACCGGGTGAAGTTGCCAGGTTGATTGAGGGCCTGGTTAGCGCGGTTCCGGCTGTCGTGACAGGAGCCAAGTGTTCCTGCATAAGACATTCCCTGTCACATATAAATCGCCTGCCAGCCAGTTGCCGGCATGATAAGGTTGCCTTTTTCTTTGGCGACATCCTTGGCTGCAAAGCGGGCGCAATGGACCTTGTTTTTGAGAGGGTCGGTTGCATCACTGTTGGCGGGCAATTGCTGTTCTTCATTGCCCTTGACCAGCACGGTCTGGTTTTGTCCCGCATAGCAAATACCTATGCTATTGACCGCAGGCATGAACACGCGAAAATACCAGGGTACCAGTTCCTTGATGGCCATTTGGGCGGCTTCTATGCTTTCGCTGATGTCGGCATATTTGAAGACATCTTGCGGTAGCTTAGGCAGTAACAGGATATTGACTTCCATCGAGCCTTTTTTCTGGTTGGTGACAAACTCTGCTCCATCGGCATAGGCGGCCTGATCGAGCGGCACGTTGACGAAACCGGTTGCTGAAATTTCCAGTTGCTGGCGGGTGTTCTTGCCTTCAAGGTAGATGCTGAGGTTGGGTACGGGGGCGTGAGTTTTTGCGGAGGTGATGCGTATCTGTATCTGTACTTTGTCTTTGCTTGCTGCGCGCACTTTGGACATCAGTTCATAGGCCACCTTATACGGCATGATGGCCGGATCTCTGACAGCTTTTACTTCGACACTTTGTAATTCTTCTGTTGCAGTTTCAGCCGCGCTTGCTGGCGTACTGGCAGGTGCGCTGGCCTGCGCTTGCGCCTGACCAATATGTGCGGACATCATGGCCAGCATGAGTGCCAGCGTGGCGACATACTTCGAAGCAGTAAAAACAAAAACTGAGGGCATGGAACATTTCCTTGAATGATTATTCTGCAGGGACGGGGTAATACATACCCACGCAGCAGCCTGTGCCTGCATCCCATGCAAGCAAGGATATGGGAGAAACAGGTACAACAATTTCCAAAGTGTCCTCACTTTTGATGCGTGGTGCTATATTTTTGGACAAAGTACTGCATTTTCATCCTCACGGAACTATCTGACAGAACTAATTTACGAATTTATGACTCATTATCAATTTATCGTCAACTCACTTAAGCTCACCAAGCTCACTTAACCTCAATCGCCTCTACCCTGATCAACTCGCAAGCACCTGCACCGGTATCATCGCGGGTCAGAGATGAACGCCAGTGCCAGCCATCAGCAGCTTTGGCTTCAACCAGTTGGCCGCGTATCTTGACGACCTGGCCAACACGTACGTCTTTCATGATTTTTTCCAGCGCGGGCGTAGTGGGTATCAAATGCATGTTCGCGCTATGGGTGGCGATTTCTGCCGGTGGCCTTGGCGGCTGTTTTTCCCAGCGATAGAAATAAAAACGGTTGCTCTGCCCTATCGACAGCTGATCAAGCACCGCCGTATCTGACATGGAACCCCAGCCCAGCGCCAGATCTACGGGGGCGAGCTCGGCTTCGCGGTCAGATGAATAAGTTTGTTTGGACAAGACGCGCGCCTCTACCGTAAAGTCTGCCAGCGCCGTCAGCTTGTAATTATTTTGATCGTAAGTCTTGCCAGAACCTGAGGTCTGCACAGGGTCATTGGGCGCGATGCTGCCTGGTGGCACCGGTAAAGGGCGGTTGCGCCAGTGTTGTACGGCAAAGAACAGGATGACTGCGGCGAATAGCCATTTCCATGGTGACATTTTGATTTATCCAAACACTTATGTGGAATTTGACAATATATTTATTATATTTATAGCCTGCATCTTATTTGAATTTGTTTCTCAGGTATATTCCTTGCATCTGAACTCTTGCGGCGCTTGTCTTGTGTATTTCATGCGCCACTATTTTAAATGCACTTTTATGCGAGCTATTTATTTTTGCGGTGACACCCATGGCAATTTCCAGCATGTGATTG
This sequence comes from Undibacterium sp. Ji42W, assembly GCF_049340405.1. Taxonomy (NCBI): domain Bacteria; kingdom Pseudomonadati; phylum Pseudomonadota; class Betaproteobacteria; order Burkholderiales; family Oxalobacteraceae; genus Undibacterium; species Undibacterium sp. Ji42W. The sequence goes on along the minus strand of NZ_JBMPOV010000012.1, from coordinate 101,204 downwards.
ATGCAGTGCTGGAGAAGCGCCCCGCCGCCATCGTTTTTCTGGGTGATTTGCAAGCACGCATGCCGCTGGAAGTGGAGCTGGCTGCCATCGTGGACATCACTGATGTCTGGTATATCCACGGCAACCATGACACTGACACCGATGCTGATTACGACCACCTGTTTGGCTCAGCCCTGGCTGGCCGCAACCTGCATGGGCGTGTGGTTGATGTTGCCGGTTACCGCATCGCCGGTCTGGGCGGCGTGTTTCGTGGTCATATCTGGATGCCGCCGGGGGCAAAAAAATTCCAGACACAAAGAGAATATACGCAGAAGGCTGGCAAAGAAAACCGCTGGCGTGATGGCTTGCCGCGCAAGCATTACAGTTCCATCTTCCCTACTGACTACAACTACCTGGCCAGCCAGCGCGCCGACATCCTGGTCACGCATGAAGCCCCGAGTGCCCACCCGCATGGCTTTGCCACTATCGATGAGCTAGCCCGCAGCATGCGCGTGAGCCGCAGCTTCCATGGTCATCATCACGACCGCATCGATTACAGCGAACACCAGGAGCGCCTGGGTTTCAAAGCCCAAGGTGTGGGCTTATGTGGCGTGACGGATATAGACGGCAATGTGATTGTCGCAGGCAAGCATGATCATGAAGTGCCCTGGGCGACGCTGCACAGGCGTCGATAAGTAGAGATCAACGCTCAGGCGGTGAACTTTACAACGCTGCCAATTTTTGCCTGACGGTATACCACGACCAGTTCAAATTGACACCCAGGCTGGCCAGCACGATCAGCATTAGTCCTGCCATTTGCAGCAGACTGATGCGCTGCCCATAGACCAGATAATCCATACCAACCGCCGTTGCCGGATAGATAAAAGTGAGCACGGCAATTGCAGTCGTTGGCATTTTAGGCAATGCGCCATAGATCAATACATAGGCCAGCGCGGTAGGCATCAGACCAAGTCCAGCCAGCCATGCCCATTGCTGCATCCTGATACCCTCCACCGGCATGGTGACCAGACTTGCCAGCAAGACCAGGCCAACCAGGCAATGGATCAGTGCAATCAAATGTGCTGGCATATTGCGCATGGCGCGTGTGGTCAGTGTCACACCTGCATAGGAACATGCACCTGTCAGTGTCAGTAGCAAACCGGTCAGGTATTGCGCTCTCATTTGCAGGCCATCTAGTTGCATGCCGCAGGCCAGCACCAGACCGGCAAAACCCAGACATATCCAGGCCAGTTTATTAGCCGCGATTTTCTCGCGGAACAGCACTGCCCCCAGCAACAAGACGATAAACGGCTGCACATGAAAGACGATGGTGGTGACAGAGATGCCTATGCGTTGTATCGCTGCAAAAAAAGTCACCCAGTTCACCACCATGAGGACACCGCCACATACCGCCAGCAGAATATTTTTACGCGAGAAATTGGCAGCAACAAACATGTCTTTATATACGCAATACAGCGTCAGTGCGATGGCGGCAAAAAGACAACGAAAGAATACCGTCGTCACCGCATCCAGACCAGCTTCATGAATAAAGATCCCCAGCGTCGCCAGCATCAGCATAGCGGCGATGTAAGCCATCGTGGCTTTGCGGTTGTAAGGGATAAGGGCTGATGACGCAGACATGTTTTGCTCTCTGGTTGACTATTGCGCTATCATGGATTTTGTCTACACATCAGGCAAGCTGATTAAATTGAAGTCATACTTTCGAAAAACTGAATCATGGATTTCCCCGAATTAAACCTCAGCCAGTTGCGCACCTTTGTGCTGGCCGCCGAACGCCTGAGCTTTGTCAGCGCAGCTGAAGCTGTGCATAGATCACAAGCCGCAGTCAGCATGCAGATCAGCAAACTGGAGGCCAGCCTGGGACAACCCCTGTTTGAACGGCATACCCGGCGCATCGCCCTGACGCTGGCTGGTGAAACTTTATTGCCCTATGCCCGCCAGTTATTGCAGACAGAACAGGCAGCACTCAGCGCCTTGCGTACGCAACAAGTGGTTGGAAAAGTGGTACTGGGCTCGCCCGATGACTATGTATCTTCGTTACTGCCCGCCGTGCTGGAGAGGTTTTCAAAAAGATTTACTGGCGTTGAAATAGAGCTGGTGTGCCTGCAAAGTGTCTTGCTCAAGCCTTTGCTTAAAAAAGGGGTAATCGACCTGGCATTTGTGACGCGTGATGAAGGCCTGGATGGTGCTTTTATACGCCGCGAACCCATGGTTTGGGTAGGCGCAGAAAAACACGCGGTCTGGAAAAGAAGCCCGCTGCCAGTCGCCCTGTATGACAAGGGCTGCGTTGCCCGCGCACAAACCCTGGCCGCACTGGAAAAAAGTGGGCTGCCTTATTACTCCACCTACAGCAGTCCCAGCCTGCTGGGTATCTTGGCGATGGTAGAAGCAGGCCTGGCGATTGCGGCGCTGGCAGAATGCAGCGCCCCTGCGCATCTCGTGCGACTGGGCAAGGCAGAGGGGCTGAAACCGATAGCGCCGCTGGATATCGTGCTCATCAAAGGGAGGAAGAATAATTCGCCTGCGGCAGAGTGCCTGGCGAATGAGATCATGCAGGCGCTGAGTGAACGGCGTGGGGCGTAGGTCACTGCAATGGCACAGTGTTTACCCCGATTCATATTGCGTACCAATTTGTGGACTACGAACGCCGCTGGGCTCCAGCCTGCGCAGGCAGGAACCCAGTGGCGTTGGTTATTCACTTCAAATGCTCGCAAAACTACCAACATCAAACACTAAATACAAATTTGCTCGTTCAAGAAGAACAAACCAAACTCACCACTTCATCTCGCCCTTATTCACCTTCGCACCAATATCCAGAGACAAACTTGGTGGCGCGTCAGGGTAAGCTTTTTTCATCGCCTCAATCAGTTCTGCACCGGTCTTGGTCGCCGCGGCATTTTTTTCAAACGACAGCAAATAGCCCTTGGTAAAAGTAATGGCGCTGATGTCGATGGCGGTGCCTGGTTTCATGTGACCGGGGACGACGATCTTGGGTTGCAATGCGGCCATTTCATCTAACTGTGCTACCCAGGCACTACGTTCTGCCACGGTTTGGGTATCTGCTGTCCAGACGTGGTAATTGCCAAACACGCCGATGTCACCAACGATGGCCTTGATGGAGGGTATCCAAAAATAAGGGCGATGTGCCAGCAAGCCTGTATTGCCGCGCAGCTCTACTACTTCACCATCGATAGTCAGGCTATTGCCTTTGAATGCCTTGGGCAGCACGGGCGTACGTGGTGCATTGACACCGAGTTTTGGCCCCCAGAAAGCGACTTTGGCTGAGACTTTGGCAGACAGTTTTTCCAGTACTTCTGGCGTGGCGACGACTTCTGCCTGCGGGAAAATTTCTTTGAGCGTTTCGACACCAAAGTAAAAATCGGGATCAGCCTGGCTGACCAGGATGGTTTTGAGTTGCTTGCCGCTGTCGAGTACATTGGCTGCGATGCGCAAAGCGTCTGCACGGGTGAAGCCGGCATCGATGACCATGGCTTCTTTTTCACCATAGACCAGGGTGGAATTCACATTGAAGCTATTGTCATTGGCGGTATAGACCTTGACCTGCAATGGCGTGGCGGCCACAGCAGAGCCAAAAGTAAGGGCAAGAGCAGCGGCTAAAACAGTATTACGTAACATGGCGGTTTCCAGTTTTATGTAGGATGTTGAATCGGTATTGACTCAGTGCCTGCATTGTAATTTCAATTTTCAGCCAAATAAATCGACTAAAATGCACATTACTGTTTCAAATATCGATCAAATATCGATCAAATGCATATTACATAGTCACCAAATTACAGGACTACCATGGACAGGCTGACAGCAATGCGGGTGTTTTGCGAGGTGGCCACCAGTGGCAGCTTTAGTGCAACGGCTGACAAGCTGGATATGTCGCGTGCCATGGTGACACGCTATGTGAGTGAACTGGAAAGCTGGCTCAACGCCCGCCTGCTACAAAGAACCACGCGCAGTGTGACGCTGACGGATGCGGGCGAGCAATGCCTGCGCCGCAGCCAGCAAATGCTGGCACTGATGGAGAATATAGAAGAAGAAACCCGGAGCGATGATGCAGAATTGCGCGGGCAATTGCGCCTGACTTGTAGTGCCTCATTTGCATTTGCACATCTGGCGCGCGCGGTCTGCAAATTTCTGTCATTGCATCCCTTGCTGAAGATAGACTTACATGCGGGCGACAGCGCCATCAACCTGGTAGAGGCGCGCATTGATCTGGCCATACGCATCAGCAATGACCCTGATCCGCTATTGATCGCACGGCCACTGGCGGTGTGTGATTCAGTGCTGGTGGCATCGCCCGCCTATCTGCGCCAGGCGGGCTTGCCTGTACAGCCGCAAGACTTGTCAACACATCGCTGCCTGACCCATATCAATTATGGCCGCAACACCTGGCATTTCCAGCGCGGGGATGAAGCCGTGCAAGTCAATATCGCCAGCCATTTCAATGCCAATGACGCGACCGTTTTGTTGCAGGCTGCCCTGACGGGCGCGGGCATTAGTGTATTGCCGACCTATCTGATGGGCGACCATGTACGCAAAGGTGACTTGCACGCCCTCCTGCCAGAATGGAAAGCACCGGACAGGACCATTTATGCGCTCTTTCCATCCCGTCGCCACTTGTCGCCGGCTGTGCGTGCCTTGCTGGATTTTTTGGTGGAGGAATTTGCCAGCCAGCCATGGTGAGTCGATTATTGCGCCCGCAGTAGCGGCCTCAGCCGCTACTGCGGGTTGATCTACAGTGTGCTTTCGAGCCCCGGCCCTGGTTTACTTTCGCTTCATCCCCATCTTCTCCAGCGTCAAGGTCTCGTCCGCCCTGCCCCAGCCACCATCGGCCACCTCCTCCACCAGCACCATGGTATAAGGCCGCACGCCTTCGCCAAAATAGTCGACAAACATGGCGGTGGTACGGTGGATGATTTCTTCTTTGCGGCTGGCATCGATGATGCCCTCAGGGAATTTGAAATTGGCAAATGGCATGATTATTTCCTTTAAAATTAAATTAGGCGAAACCGCCGTTGACACGTAACACTTGTGAATTGACCCACACACCATCAGGGCCAGCCAAAAAGGCAACTGCAGAGGCGATCTCGGCTGGCGTGCCTATACGTTCCATCGGATTCATTTTGGCGATGTTGCTGATCTGTTCTTCCGTTTTACCGTTAAAAAACAACTCAGTCCCTACCGGGCCAGGGGCGACGGCATTGACCGTGATATCGCGCCCGCGCAATTCATTGGCCAGCACATGCACCAGGCCTTCTACCCCTGCCTTGCTGGCGATATAGGGGCCATAGCCAGGGAAGGATTTGGCAATCACACTGGTCGATAAAGCGATGATGCGCCCGCCTTTTTCTACATGTTGCGCTGCCTGCGCCAGTACCAGGAAAGCGCCGCGCAAATTGGTCGCGATGACTTTGTCAAAGGCATCAAGATTGCTGCCATTGATTGTTGCCATCGCCATGCTGCCTGCGCTGTTAACAACTACGTCTATGCGTCCAAATACTTCTTTGGCTGTCGTAAACAATTGCGTTACGTCCTCAGGCTTGCTGATATCGCCCTGCACCGCAATCGCCTTGCCCCCGCTGGCCTGTATGGCACTGACGGTTTCTTGCGCCTTGGCGACATTGCCAGCGTAATTGACGACCACGGCAAAGCCGTCAGCCGCCAGACGCAGGGATATGGCCTGGCCTATGCCACGCGAGCCACCGGTGACGATGGCTGTTTTAGTTGTTTCTTTGCTTATTTCTTTGCTCATGGTGTTCTCCTTGATCCAGATACTCAGGCCACGCTGCCTGCATGGATCACACTTTAACCATTCAACCCAACAAGATAAATACTGATAAACTCAGAACATAATTCAAACCAGCTCAACAATCATGGATAAACTGGACACCCTGCAACTCTTTACCCGCATAGTCGAAACCGGCAGTTTCAGCCGGGCAGCGGATATGCTGGATGTGCCTCGCGCCAGCGCCACCCATGCCATCAAGCAACTGGAAACACGCCTGGGCACGCGCTTGCTGGAACGCACCACGCGCCAGGTGCGCACCACTCTTGACGGTCAGGCTTTCTATGAGCGCTGTGTGCATATACTCAGTGAACTCGATGATGCTGAGGCATCAATGCGGCATGTGGCTGCCAATCCGCGTGGGGTCTTGCGGGTTGATATGCACGGCACCCATGCGACACAGGTGGTGCTGCCGCGCATACAAGAGTTTCGTGACCGCTATCCTGGTATAGACCTGGTGGTCAGCAGTGGCGACCGTCTGGTCGATCTGGTGCGTGAAGGTGTCGACTGCGTTGTGCGCGGCGGCAACCCGCGAGATTCCACTTTGGTAGCGCGCCGCCTGGCGCTGATGCCACAAGTGCTGTGCGCCAGCCCTGCATATCTGGCTAAATTTGGCACACCACACCACCCCGATGATTTAATGCTCCACCAGGCCGTCAGGTTTTTTTCCAGCACGACTGCGATAGACTACCCTATCGTGCTGAATATCGACGGTCAGGTGAAGGAATTTGATGTCGGCGGCTGGATGACAGTCAATGATGCCGAGAACTATGTCGCCTGTGCCTTGTCCGGCTGTGGCCTGATACAACTGCCGCGCTTCCATATCGCCGATGCCCTGCGCGATGGCCGCCTGCTAGAAGTGCTGGCTGGGTGGCAAAGCCCGCCCTTGCCGGTCACTGCACTCTACCCCTATCGACGCCAGCTTTCACCGCGTGTGCGGGTGTTTGTGGATTGGCTGGTGGGTTTATATGAGCAGAGATTTGGCGTTTTGCCTGTGGCAGTCAAAGAGAAATAAGTTAATAAAAATTCGTTTACCAGTTCTATGGGGCAGGCCTGCGGAAGTTGATTGCGGCGTAAAGCAATTTGCGCTGTCAGAAATCCAGGCCCGGCCCAACCTACGAAGCGCGGCCCGAGTTACGTACCCAAGCTACGCTCCCTATGCCGAACATCTTGCATCGGCATCACCTCAACCAATCACAACGCCACCATCACCTCAAAACCACCATAAATCATGCGCTTGCCGTCGCAGGGCATGGGGTTGGCTTCCTGGCTTAAACGTGGGTCTTGCATGACTTTTTCCCATCCGGTATTGCGCGCTTCTTTTGATGGCCAGGTCATCCAGGAAAAGACCACGGTTTCATCTTCCTTGCATTGCACGGCCAGCGGGAAGGAAGTCAGCTTGCCGTGTGGCACATCATCACCCCAGCATTCGACGATGCTGAGCACGCCGTATTCTTTGAAAACCGGTGAAGTTTTTTCCGAATACAGGCGATAGGCTTCCCGGTTGGCATTAGGCACTGCGAGTACAAATCCGTCGACGTAGCTCATGCTGAAACTCCTGGTCTGGCAAAGATAAATGAAGGATGAAGCTAATGGATTTTCTTATTATCCAGCGCATCAAAAAAACAGCGGTATTTGTCGCTGTGCTTGAATTCTAGTGCAAAGATTTGGCCTGATGTTAAGTATTTTTTGTCATCAGGCTATGCGCATGCTCCGTTTGATTTTCTTTGCACCTGCTTCAATTTCATCCAGAATTGGTTCTGGATATAAATCAACTTAATCCAGGATTGATTTTGAATGTACACCAATGTAATCCAGTTCTAGCCCGGCTGATTCCTGATTCCCTTAACCTGATTCCTGATTCCCTTACCCCTCCATCCATCGCAAGCCATGCGATGACGTGCAAGATAAAAAAATTTGGCGATTTTCAAAATTTGCGGCAAGATGATGGCTGCGAATTTTGTCGTCCGTACCAAGCCCACAGCGGACGAATCAACTGCATCTGTCAACCCCGATTTGAAAGTAACCCCATGCGTCTCGCCTACTCCACCTGGCCCGAAATCACGGCTTTTCTGGCCGACTCCAAGACCGTCATCATCCCCATAGGCTCGAATGAGCAACACGGCCCCATGGGCTTGCTGGGTACGGACTGGATGTGCCCGGAGATCATCGCCACCGCTGCCGAAAAAATCGCCCAGAAAAACGGCCAGGCCATGATGCTGGCACCTACCTTCAACATCGGCATGGCGCAACATCACCTGGGTTTTGCTGGCACGATTTCGCTGCGGCCTTCGACCTTCATGGCGGCGATTGAAGACTGGGTCTTGTCGCTGGCGCGCCATGGTTTTGACCACATTTATTTTTTGAATGGCCACGGCGGCAATATCGCCACCATCGAAGCGGCTTTCTCGCAAATTTATTCGCATTATTCGTACAACAACAAGACCTGCCCGCTGACGCTGCGGTTGAAAAATTGGTGGGACTTGCCTGGTGTTGCAAGCTTGTGCCATGGAATGTTCCCGGTCGGCCATGGCTCGCATGCGACACCATCAGAAATCGCGGTTACCTATGCGGCTTATCCAGAGCAGGTGCGCCAGGTAGAGCTGACACCAAAAATCCCGCCGACTGGCCCGATACTTGATGCCCTCGATTACCGCGCCCGTTTCCCGGATGGCCGCATTGGTGCCGACTCCAGTCTGGCGACGATAGAACTGGGGCAGCAGATCATCGATACTGCGGTAGCTGGGTTGCTGAGTGATATCAAGCTATTTAGTGCTGAACAAAAGCCTGCTTGATAGCACTCATCGCCACTGACAGCCGTCACATTGATTCATAAAGCTGCTGAAAAAATCATCAACATTTCCACATGGAAATCTGGTATTGTTTTCCTGGTAGCCCGATGCTGAAAGAAAAAGTGTGGTCTTTGCATTGTAAAACCTGCCTGCAAAGCCTACTCTGGATTCGCCGTTGTTCGTGACGGTCAGGCATTTGGCCACGCCATAAAAACACATACCGGAGACATCATGAGACAATTTTTCAAAAGCATCCTTGTCGCTTTATCCCTGTCATTACTTGTCCAGAGTAGCGCATTTGCCGCCGAACATGCCACGGCACAAGAAGCAATCGACATGATCAAAAAGGTCGTCACCTACTACAAAGCGAATGGCCCTGAAAAAACCTATGCCGCAGTGAATGACCCCAAAGGACAGTTCATTTACAAGGATTTATATGTGTTTGCCGGTACAGTCAAACCGGGTGGCGTTACCCTCGCTCATGGCGGCAACCCCAAATTGCTAGGCAAACCCCTGGGTGAACTGCGTGATGGCGACGGTGTTTTTTTCGTCAAGAAAATCAATGAAGTGGCAGGCAGTAAAGAAGGTAAAGGCTGGGTCGATTACAAATGGCCTAATCCCGTAACCAAAGCGCTGGAGCAAAAAAGTACTTATGTAGAACGGGTAGATGAGATTTATTTTGCTTGCGGCATTTATAAATAAATTTGACCCAGCTTCATCACAACAGGCTGTATTTCTTGGCAAACCCCTATGCTGACTGGCCGTGATTGTTTCAAGACGGCCAGCAGCAATCAAGCTCCCTTCTTTTGTCTGATGGTAAAATGATAGCGTGCAGCCTCGCTGCGCTGTTTTTTGACTGTTTTAGACTGTTTTTATCCCCCTGTTGCATCCTGATCTACCCACATTAGCTGGATACTTCCAGATGCACGGGATGCATTTGCCCTCTATTTTTACCACTTATTTTTATGCCATATATCGGAGCAGGTTTTCATTTTCTCATCGCCCTATTTTTTGCGGTGCACGCAATGCGCAACAAACGCGAGATGTACTGGCTGATGATTTTGTTCATGTTCCCCTTGCTGGGTAGCGCGGTGTATTTCTTTGCAGTATTCTTGCCAGAATCACGCCTGGAGCGCGGTATGCGCAAAACAGTCATTGCCGCTGCCAAAAGCCTCAACCCTGGCCGCGAACTGCGTGAAGCACAGCAGGCATTTGACCTGGTACCGACAGCACAAAACCAGATGCGTCTGGCAAATGCCTATCTGGATGCCGGTGATACTGCCAAGGCAGTGCAACAATACGACATCTGCCTGCAAGGGCCTTTTGCCAGCGACGCGGTGATCCGCATGAATGCCGCCGAAGCAAAGATCTTGCATGGTCAGGCTGAAGAGGCCATCACTTTGCTCCAGGCAGTACGCAAGGACCAACCCAATCACAGGCCAGAACAGCAAGCACTGTTGCTTGGCAGGGCCTATGTGGCTGCCAGCCGTCAGCAAGAAGCAGGCAACTCCTTTGCCGATGCCGTCGCCCGTTTCGGCAGCATGGAAACCCGCGTTGAATATGCAGTCTGGGCCTTGCAGGCAGGCGAAAAAGGTATCGCTGATGCGCAATACGCAGAAATCCAGCAAAACATGAGGCACTGGAATAGCGATACCAAAGCCATGAACCGTGATTTGGTCAAGCGCCTCAACAGCGCTTTTGCTGGCCGCAAGTGACAGATGTAGGGTGCGCCGTGCGCACCCTCGTTGAAAAATACGATTGCTGTTGATCAAAAAACGGTGCGCATGGCATACCCTACTGGATGTTATTAAATTGTGCTCACACTCAATGAAAAGCAATCGATACGTTAGCGTAAAATATTCGCGATATGTGTAATTTCGTAGGGTGCGCCGTGCGCACCACTCTTAAAAATACGATTGCTGTTATTCAAAGACGGTGCGCACGGCGCACCCTACAAGGCTACTCAACTCAACAAAACCACACTCAACGCCAGCATCACCATGACCCACACCAGGCTGCTGCGGCGGCTGATCAGGCCGAGAGAAATCAGTGCGATGCCGAATGTCAACGGATAAAGACTGTGCAGGCTGGCGGAGAATATGGTGCACAAAAAAACTTGGAAAATCCGGCCTAACATGCCATGGCGGCGACTGAGTTTGTTTTTCTCTGCTGCGGTATAGTTACTTGTAGCTTCTGCGGTATCAGGCTGCCTGAACTCGGGAATCATAGCAGCTTTCTTTTCGTCCTTCGCAGCTTGCTTCACTGCCTTTTTCTCTTCCGCTACTTGCAGCGCAGTTTGCTCCAGCACAGGTGCAGCCGCTTCCTGCACTTGCCACCAGTTCTGGCCGTTTGCTCTTTGCGGTGTCTTGCCGCTGGCAACTTGCTGGCGTAGCGTTGGCCTGGTTGTACGTGTGGCTGACTGCGCAGCTGCATATTGCGCACGCAATGCCTTGATGCGTTGCAGCCAGGGCTTGCCTTTTACCGGATTGACCATGCAGACATAGCGGGCATAGCCCTCCAGTGCGCCAAGCACATCGGTATTGCCATTCCAGTGATAACCAGCCGGGCCATTTTTTTCTACCTGGTGCAGGGTCGCGCGGAAGCGGTGCAGGGTTTTGGCATCGATAGTCGGGCTGTGATTGACGACGATGCCGGTGACCTCCTGCTTTTGACTGTAGCGCATGATGTGCTGCTTGTCGGGGTGCAGGGTGAAGCCTTCATCGGCGATGATCTGTTTGACGCGCCACAGAAGTTTGCCGACAGGTGGACGTTCTTTTTGCTTGCTGGAAAACGTCAGGTCATCGGCATAACGGGTATATACAAAACCCAGCTTGGTCGCTGCGGCATGCAGGCGCTTGTCCAAGGTATGGCACAAAATATTCGTGATCATGGGGCTGGATGGCGCACCCTGTGGCAGGCTGCGTTTTTTACCCGCGACAAAATATTTCTGTGTATCGACGCGCACCTCTTCTGTTGCCTGTTCCGTGCACAGCAAACCCAGCAAGGTGGCGATTTGATCACCATAACCCAGTGATTTGAAAACACCTTTGACGCGCGGATATTCTATGCCGGGGAAAAAGTCTTGCAAATCGAGGTTGATGACCACGGCCTGCCCCACATGCGGCAAGGCATTGCTGAGTATGGAATGCTGCGGCAAGAAACCATGCGCCGCCGGATGGCATGGCACGTTGGCGAGTATGTGATCCAGCACCCAGTACTGGCAACGCTTGAGACGCGGCATGGGGGCAGAAATAAAACGCTGGCCGCCAGTCTTTTTGGGAATCGCAAAACGTTGGTAGTGGCTGACCTGGCTGACCTTGCGCTGGAAACTCATGAAGCGCAATTCGGCCAAAGGAATGCCGATTGCCGTTGCCAGGTCAAGGGATTTTTGCAGTGCTGGCAATTGATAACATGCCAGCTTGTCGGTATTGGGGCTGGTGTAATTCAAACCAGTGGAAACACCTTCGCCCAGATAGCCTATGTCGCTTTTGCGCTTTTCTTGCCAGGCCAGTGCCTTGGCATGCCGCAATTGCGCATGTTTTTGTTTGTTCAGCTCGCGGTTTTCTTTCGCTGCCGCCATGCGCTGCTTGCGCATATCACGCAAGGCAGCCTTGGGGTCTTGCACGCGGCGTAACTGGGCAGTTAACGCGTTCAACTCGTTACTGAGTTGTGCTTCACGCGTGATGAGTGCATCTGTTACCGATGGCTTGCCACTGTCGGCAGGCCAAAAACCCAGACGGCGCATTTCTTGCAAGACCACGGCATCTTTGGTGGTCGTGCGCAGGTGGGCATACAATTCATCGCGTGTCATCTGTGACAAGGGTTTGTCAGATGTTGGCTGTTCGGCTTGTTGTGCTGACTGCTGGTGTTGTGTCATGAAGCTGGTCTCAGTTTTCTTTTGGCACGTTGACATCGGCAAATATCAGCAGATATCACTAATTGCAAAAAGAATTCACGTTTTCCAAATAAAACAAAAACGGTGAGCCAGACAATAGAAGGAAAAGCGGCAGGAAGCTCATCGAAGAGCCTTCAGACTGAGAGGCTCCACTCGACGCCGGAAACGACTACCGGCGTGATGGGGTTCACGGAATCCACATCGTCATCACGCCGGTAGTCGTTTCCGGCACAGTGAAGAGAAACTCAGTGATGCATAGCTAAGCAAAAAACATGGATGGCGATACACCATCCGGATTGCAAGAGCCTTCCTGCCAAAATCTATTCTAATGTCCGGTTCACCTCCTGTAAATAACTACTATGTAAAAATTTTGTAACTACTTTTTACTTCAATGGCTTGCACAAAGTCATTTAAAAAGTACAGCGAACTCATTGAAACTACTTTTCCATCCCACAATTAATTCTTAATAGGACTTACGCAAAATTGTCCCAGCAAGGCTATCGCTTCAGTAAACCGTCCTTGCAAGGACGGTTCGTTACGTTGGCGGACAACATGTTGTCCGAAACCCCAACTACACCGCAGCGACGAAGACAGTACTTTAGTACCGAATTTTACTCACTGCTGGCGCTGCAACGCAGTTGGGGCGGTTTTGCGTATGTCCTATTTATTAGCGACTTGTCGTATGGCGAGCATATGTTCACAAGGCCCGCGGAACATGCGGTTGCGCACGTAATAATCGCAACTGCAACTGCCTTCCACCAGCCTGTCATCATTGTCCAGCCTGATCATGGTCTTGCTGAGTTTCTTGGTATTGGTGATGCTGGCACTGACACTGGCTTTCCATTCGATGCCACCACCGACAACGTGGGCAGACTGCAAATCAAGCAAGAGGTTTTTGTGTACGAGCTGCGCTGCCAGGGCTTCACGTTCACTGGCAAAGCGCAGGCTGGCGACGTTGATGGGTTCGCGCACCAGATCGCGCCAGCGTGCCACCTGATCCACCGCGTCATACACCACGCGGCCCGCTTGCATGAGTCCGGTCAGGGCTGATGCCACCAGCTTGCTGTCGAGCTGCAATTGCTGCGCCAGGCTCGCGGTGCTGGCTGACCATTGCGAAGACAAGGCATGTGCTACAGCTTGTGCTGTCATGTCATCGACATCAAGGCGCGGCGCCAGCAAATCAAATTGCCCAGCGCGTGACCAGTCGTTCGCTGTCCAGCCTGACAAGCCCAGGGTGTAATCCATCTCAGGCAGATGGGCAATCCAGAAGCTGGGCAAGCCTGTGCCCATGAGCATGACGCTGAACTTGTCGGCAACGGCAATCAGCCTCTCCAGCGTCAGCAAGCGGCGGCGGCCCCATATCCTGACCTCTGCCGCCTCCTTGCCAGCAAAAACAGAGCGCTGACAGACGAGCTTGATGCCCCAAGGTTCAAACAGCATGGTGATGGGCTGGCCTGGCTCAAGGATGAAGCGTATTGAACGTGGCCCTACCCGCTCAGTCTTGCGGCGCAGGATGTGGCAGATGCTGTGCACGTCCATGGGGTGTAAATCGAGCTTGTGGCCTGGCAGCGACATGGCGGTACTGACTTGCAAGAAGCCACGCAGCCAACTGTCAGGCAAATCGATCTTGGCTTCATGGTATTGCTCGTCATGACCAGTTTGTACCTGGAAGCCATCTGCCTGGATTTCAAAGCGGGTTTCTTTATAAGCGCGTATCTTTTGAAATTCATCATACAGGGCGGACGAATAATCAATATTGGTGGTGCCGCAGGCAAATTCGCCCAGGTGTTTGAAGACATTGTGGCGGCAACTCAGGCTGGCATAAGTTGATTCATCACGGCTGAAGCATTCAAAGAAAACCTTGTCGGGATGCACGGTGATGACAGGGTCAAGGACAATCCACATGTCGCGATTTTCTTTGTACAGGTAATCAAAGTACTCGCGCTGGGCCTGATAGAAAGGCTGCATGAGACCATATTTTTGATTCTGTACCTTGGTGAGTTCGGCACGCAGCGGCGTGATTTTTTCACGCAACTCTTTTTCCTGCGCCATGAAATCTGCCAGCAGGCTGGCTTCATTGTCTGCCAGCCAGGCAAAGTAAGCTGTCCTGTCCTTGGGCTGGGTGCGCAGGTCGGATACCACCACATCATGCATAGCACTGATGGCTTCGCGGTAAGCCAGCGCCAACGTCGGTTGCAGGGTGGCGGCAAAATACGTGGGAGTACGTAAAGTGTCAGGTGCGAACTGCATGCTGGTGGCAGTGGCGCTGTCATTCACCTGGCTATTGCCAAAATAGCGGTATTCAAACTTCATACAGACTCCGCAGAAATGGTGGCTGCATCATGGTGCAAGCGTGGAGCGATAAGCTGCATGGGCCAGTCATTTACTTCAGCCAGTGCCGGATAAGTGGCCTGCAATTGCGTCAAGCCCAGGATGTATTGCGCCTTGTCCTGTATCGCTACGGTCAATACCTGACGCGTAAAAATCCGTGCGACAAATTGTGCATGCGCTTCAGACAGCAAACCCTGATTCTGCAGGAAACGGATCACGCGGTTCTTGACCGTGCGGGCCTTGTTCACATGTGACAAGACACTGAGGAAATAAGGACGCAGTTGCTGAAGGTGTTGCAATGCCAATTGCTGATCACTGTACGCCAGCACACTTTGCTCCAGCCACTGGCTGACAAACAATTGCATGTTGGCCGAGGGATGCTGGGCAAGGCTCAATACGTATTCTGCGGCATCCTCAATACGGAAGTGGCGGGTAATCAATTGTCTGCCCAGTCTTTGTATGGCAGCTTGCTGATGGTCACACAGGGCCAGCAACTGGCTCAACGACCATTCGTCAGCACTGATATTGCGGGCAAAATAATCTGCCGCAAAAGAGCGGGTTTCTGGCCAGCGGGTATCGAGTATGCGCAGTGCATCGTTGAGGTTTGCGCGTACTTCAGGCACATGCTGGTTGAAGTAATGTTGCGCCCGCAAGCGCACTTGCAAGACCGCGTGCCTGCCTAGCAAGGCCCATTGCAGGACGCTGAGGCTGGCGGCCAATGTACCGCTTGTCTGTATCAACAGCATGGCACCTAGCTCTTGCGCGCCCTTGCTGCGGGCCTGCAACAGACGCCATTGCATATCGACAGGCTGTGCCAGTATTGCTGTCAGCAAAGGGCCGCTACACCAGTTGATGATGTCGGCATGCACGCTCTCTTCACCATTGGTATTATCGCTACGGAAAATCACATCGATAAAGTGTGCCAACAATTTTTCAGAAAAAGTCGCATCAGTAGCGAGCTGCGTAATCACTGGTGTCATGGCCGCTCGCACACGCGCATCCAGCGCAGTTGCCAAGGTAGCGACCAGATCAGGCTGCTGGCGCAATACATCGACTGGCAAAGCTGCAAACAAACGGCTGCCCAGGCTTTGCCTGCCGGGGTCTGTATCCTGCAACAAGTCGCGCAGTGTCAGTGGTGAGACATGGGCAATGCCTGCCGGGTGGGCCAGCAAGATATCGGTCGCCAGTGCCTGTTGCCAGAATTGTGTGGCCTGTAGAAAGTCGCACCAGACGGCGATATCGTGATCAGGCAATTGTGCGACCTGCTCAGCCAGCACATTCTGGATCAGCCATTGCAAGTCATCGCGCAAAGTGTCGATCTGGTTTGTCGTCATGGTGTTCTGTCTTGCCCAGATGGACAAGCGGCTCAGGATGATCTGTCGTGTTGCAACAGTTGTGCCATGCGCCAGCAAACGGCAAGTTTCGCGCACCCCTTGCGACGGGCTGGTGATCATCGCAAGGACCAGGCCAGCGTCTTGTGCATACAGCTCTGGCGTCTTGCGGATAAAACCCAGTGCAAAATCTGCGGCAGGCTGATAATCCGTCGCCAGCAAAATCATTAGCCAGTTGAGGTCTGGCGTTTGCTGTGCAAAGCGTCGTTTGACAATGGTAAAAGCAAATTCTTTGGTTGGCAGAAAGGCGCTTTGCAGCAAGCCTTGTACTTGTTCCATACTCAATTGCTGGCAGTAAGCCTGGTTATCCACCAAAGCCCGCGCGGCAAACACATGCACGCCATGGCACTGGCTGTGCTGCATCAGGTAGAGCAATTTTTCTGGTGCGGCATCCCATAGTTTGGGGAAAGCTTCCTGCCGTTTTGTGCGCGGCGGGTAATCGAGATTATCTGTCGTCGCCGGTATCCACCATTTGAGCGTGGTACGGCTGGTCTTGACATCGCTATCATGCTGATGCACAAGCTGGTTGAATACCATCCATCTGGCATAGGGAGAAAGGAAACGTAGTTCTGTCGTGTAAGAACGACTTTGATAGTTCCAGTTCACCAGTCTTTGTATATGTGCCTTGTCTGCGTGCGCATCGTCGCAGGCCAGCAATATGCCCGTTGCCATGTTGGTGAAATCTGCGCTTTCAAGCTCGCCCAGGCGGCGCAGTGTGCGCCAGGTGCGGCGGCGCAGGTAATCACGCGTCAGGCTGGAATAGGCAACACGGGTTTGCGGCTTTTTGACTTCATCGGCATAGCTGACATAGCGCCTTTCCAGATATACATAACTGGTATTGGAACTCAGCAAAAACAGCGGCCAGGCTTTTTCAACACGCTGGTGCAGGATGCCGAACAGTTCAGCATCAGCTCTGAATTCCGCGGTTTTGTATAAATGACGGAAGGCGCGGAACACCAGCAGGTTCACCGGTAAGTTACGCAACTGTTGTAGCAACAAGGGCCGCGCCAGTGGCGAGATGCCAGCCTGATCTATCATGTCCAGTTGCTCCAGCCAATCATCATGACGCCAGTCTTTCCAGGCTTTGGCTGATAGCAAGGCGAGCAAGACTTTGTCCATGCCTTTTTGCAGGTCGGCTATTTGCTGCGCTTTTTGCCACGCAGCGTGTAAATCAGTGGGCCATTGCGTAATCAAAGCCTGCGCATATTGCTGCGCCTCTTCTGGCGATGCCAAAGCCAGCCAGGCTTGGCTTGCCATATGTTTGACATGCGTTTCTTCGGAACGCTGGCTCAGCTCATGCATGGCCTGTCTGGCACCAGCATCGCCGCAACGGCCTACGGCGTAGGCGATGCAGTAATCAAGCATGGCATCGGCACTGCCCAATAACTCTACCAGGCGTGGCACGGCAGCAGGCAAGCGGCGTTCGCCTATGCGCCAGACCGTGCGGCTGCGCTCAGCGCGTGACAGGCCCGACCATACGCGTGGTGGCAGGCGGTCAAGCAGGATTTTTTCCTGCCCGGATACAGAGGCTGGCTTGCTGATTTTTTGTACCAGGGTTTGCGAAGAATGGCCCCATTGCATGGCATCCGCATTGACCTGGTCCTGCGTTGCTCGGGTAACTGGCATAGCTGGAGGTGCAGATATATCAACGAAACCCTGCTCCAGTTTACTGGCCAGTATCTGGGCGTAGAGTTTTTCTGCCTGTTCAAGACCAATGGGATATGGGGTTCTCGTGCTTTCCTGCCATTCGGCATCAGGATGACCTTCACGCACATTCACCAGATACAAGGGGGCTGCACCCTCGCCCTGCGGTGCCTGTGATAACTCGATTTCGCAATGCCGCTCTGTGGGCTGCATGCGCGCCAGCTTCACCAATTTAATCATGCCCTGCATAGCCATGCTCCGGAAAATGTCGCCAGCCGGACCAGTAATGTCAGTATTCCGGCATCATAAAGCGAAGCATTATGACATCGATTATTTTGTCAGCAATACATACTTACGTTTAGCTACAAAGATGATTTCATCGCTATTACACTATGAAATATGCATACAAAATGCACATGTTACAATGCCCGCATCAATCACATTACAACATTTCCCCGGGGAACTTATGCACTATCGTCTTATTAGCCGTAATGAACAAAAAGAAGTCGTTAAATCCACAGAAGCTGGCGATGATTTCATGGCCGCAGTCAGCCAGGGCGCGCATTTGCGCCATGAATTGAATGCGCCTTTCCAGGTCGACCTGATCTCGGTCACCCACGATGGTGAAGAGCACAAACTGGCACAACTCGGCGGTTTCGCCTAAGGCCGCAGACATCCATGGCCAACCAGGATACCGTATTGATTTTGCAGGGCGGCGGCGCCCTGGGTGCCTATCAGGCGGGCGTATATCAACAATTGCATGAAGCAGAAACGCCGCTGGACTGGATCATAGGCACCTCTATTGGCGCCATCAACACTGCGCTGATTGCGGGTAACCCGCCAGAGACGCGTATTGCGCAAATGCGGGCATTCTGGGACAGCCTGGCACCGGATGCAGTCAGCCGTGGCAGTTTCTGGCCGACCTTTTCGCCATGGATGAACCTCACCAACAACCTCAATACCCTGACTGCCATTACGCAGGGTGTTAATGGTTTTTTCAAGCCACGCTTTGGTGCTGCCTGG
This sequence comes from Undibacterium sp. Ji42W, assembly GCF_049340405.1. Taxonomy (NCBI): domain Bacteria; kingdom Pseudomonadati; phylum Pseudomonadota; class Betaproteobacteria; order Burkholderiales; family Oxalobacteraceae; genus Undibacterium; species Undibacterium sp. Ji42W. The sequence continues at coordinate 82,331 of NZ_JBMPOV010000012.1, read as the reverse complement.
GACATCAATGCCAAGGTACCGATAGAAGAAGCCGGGTTTTATGACACATCCCCCCTCAAGGACACGCTGGAAAAATATGTGGATTTTGACTACCTTAATGATGGCCATATCCGGGTCAGCATTTGCGCGGTCGATATCGACAGTGGCCAGGGTGTGGTGTTTGACAGCAAGCGCGGACGTATAGACGTTGAACACATCATGGCCAGCGGTGCATTGCCACCTGGCTTCGCACCTGTGAAGATAGGTGACAGGGCCTACTGGGATGGTGGCGTATATTCCAACACGCCGCTTGATGTTTTTCTGGATGAAGAAAGAAAAGCAGATGCGCTGTGCTTCATGATCGATCTGTGGGACCCTTCAGAGACTCGTCCACAGTCTATCGCTGGTGCCATGACGCGCTATAAAAGCATACAGTACGCAAGCCGTTCGGCAGAACAATTGCTGATCTACCAGCGCATCCAGGATTTGCAACGCGCCGTACGCACATTGACCGAACATCTGCCAGCATCAGAGCGCAAAAAAGAAGCGTTGAAACCGCTGATGGAGATGGGTTGCGACCACACCATCAATGTCGTCCACCTCATCATGAAGGCACTGCCAGACGATAATTATTTCAAGGATGTCGATTTCAGTTTGGCGACCATGGAAGCCCGCTGGGCTGCCGGTATCCACGACTGCAAACGTGCCTTGCGCCACAAGTCATGGCAAAAACCTTTGCCACCGCATGCGGGGTTGGTGATTCACGAATTGCCGCAGGAGTAATCGAGGGGGAACGAAGCACTCATGCAGAAAACCCTGAACAAGCATAAGGCAGTGTTTGAGACCTGATTGATATAATGATCAAGGTCTCTTCCTGCTAATCTTCATTTACAATCCCTTGAACAGATGTAGATACAGGCGGCTCACTTGCAGGCGGTCTGGGTGATTGTGCAGATTGAGCATGAGCTTGCCATTTCCCTCACGCACGGCACTGGCAATGGCATCACAGCGCACGACGGTGCCACGGTGGATTTGCCAAAAAACTTGCGGGTCCAACTGGGGCTGTAGCTCACGCAGGGAGATGCGTATCAGGTGTTCACGGGTGGCTGTCACTACCCGCACATATTTATCAGCAGATTCCAGATAGATGACCTCGTCCACCGCCACCATGTTGATGGTATTACCGGCCTGGACTTGCAGTACGCGCAAAGGTGTTACTGGTTGCGTCGAATGCTGAACTGCTGGCTGCGCTGTTGGTGCCAATGCATGCCCTGCTTTGCTGTCAAGCAGACTGCGCAATTGCTCTATCAAATCCGGAGTGGCAGCACTAGCTGGTAGTGACACAGCCCTGCCCCTTTGCTGCAAGGCTGCCTGCACACGACTGCAGGTATGCGCCAGGCGCTGCGGTTGCACTGGTTTGAGTACATAATCAAAGGCAGCCCACTCAAATGCTTGTACTGCATATTGATCATAAGCAGTGACAAACACAATCAGGGGGAAGTCTGTATCATCATCTGGCCAGTCTTCTGCCAGCGCTTGTGCCACTTCCAGCCCTGTCATGCCCGGCATGTGGATGTCCAGAAAAAGCACATCGGGTTGCAACGCCAATGCCTGCTGCAAGGCGGCAGTGCCGTGGGTGACATTCGCCAGCACGCGCAGGCCTGGCCACAACTGTGCAAGTTCAGCTTGCAGGTTGGCAGCGAGCAGGGGTTCGTCTTCAGCAATCAGGGCAGTGGCGTTCATCTACAGTGCATTCCTGGTTTAGTTAATCGTCTTGCTGGCAGGCAGAAGTGGCAAGCGTACGAGAGCCATGCTACCGCCCTCTGCATCATCGGCAGCATTTAGCTCAAGGCTGCCCGCTTTGCCATACAGGGCGAGCAGGCGCTCGCGAACTTGCTGCAGGCCGAAGTGTGTACCAGCTTTGTCATGGGTGTTACTTGGATCAGGATTGCCATGTCGGGACTCTCCAAGCCCGATACCGGTATCACGTACGCTGAGCAAGAGCACGCCTGCTTTGCACCGTGCAGTGAGCTCGATGCGCCCGCCATCCAGAACCGGGTCCAGCCCATGCTTGATGGCATTCTCTACCAGTGGCTGTAACAGCAGGGGTGGCACCATCAGGCTGCCCAGTTCAGGTGGTAAATCGAGACGATGGCGCAGACGACTGCCCATGCGTATTTCCATCAAAGTCAGATAGTCTTCGATGCGGGAAAATTCGGCTGCCAGCGTATGTGTATTGCTGCGAGAAGCCTCTAGCGTGGCCCGCAAAAAGCCTGTCAGGTGATCCAGCATTTCCTGCGCGCGTGGCGGGTCCAGGCCGATCAATACGCGCAGGTTGGCCAGGGTATTGAACAGCATATGCGGTTCTAGCTGGGATTCCAGCAGCTTGAGCTGGTTTTCGGCGGCGGCCCGCAATGCGATTTGTGTACGCATTTCCATCAAGGCCATACGCCCGCGCATATACACCAGGAAAACCAGGCCCGCAGTACTGACAAAGACAACGGACATGACCATCGTCAGTGTGCGGACATTGCGCAAGACCTCGCTGGGTTCACGATGCTGACCAGTCAATACATTCGCCAGCAAGGTGCCAAAATAAAATCCCAATACGCCAGAGATGATGATCCACGGACCCATCCAGCCCCAGCCCGGCCAGTTATACACAGCGCCCGTGTGCTCTGGCTTGTACTTGCGTAAATACCTGACCATGCCATAGTGACCGCAACCCAGCAAGACCTGTATCAAGAATCCTATGCAAGCGACGTACACCAGCGTAGTAAAGAAAGGATCGCGAAACATGATGCTGAAGTAACAGGCCGCTACCAGCATCGCTGGAATACTGATGCGCAAGTTGCGCCACAGCCTGTCAGAGCTACTGGGTAAATCAGGCAAGAGAGTGGGCGGTGGTGCAGACATGATCAGTGGATTATGCGTTAATTACGAGCAGATGGAAACAGGGTTTGCACTTGTCCCTGCTCCTGCACTTCTTTCACCTTTTTTCCCTGCTCACGCGCCTTCAGTTCGTCCGTCGTACTGCCAACGCCATCCGGTACCCAGCCCGGTGGCATCAACAGGTAACCAAAAAATGCCCGTGGATTGCGCGCCTTTGCCAGATCACGCAGCAGGCTGAACCATTGCGCCAGTTCTATCTTCAACGGGTTATAACTGGTGATGGGCTGCACCAGGCCATAGCGGCAAGGCAGGTCTTCGCGTTCAGCAACATAGGTCCTGAACATGCGGTCAAAAATCAATAACACGCCACCAAAATTGGCATCCAGGTATTCAGTATTAGCCGCATGGTGCACGCGGTGCGCAGACGGGGTATTGAGAATGCCTTCCAGCCAGCCCAGCTTTGGTATCCAGGTCGCATGTATCCAGAACTGGTACAGTAAATTCAGGGTCAGCACAGAAAACACGGTGCGGATATCAAAACCCAGCCAGATCAGTGGTGTAAAGAATACCGCCGTGCCAGTCAGCTTGCTGAGTATGCCTATGCGCACTGCCGCCGATAAATTCAAGTCATTGGGTGAATGGTGTACAGCATGGGTACTCCAAAACCAGCGCACTCTATGGGCGGCCCGGTGATACCAGTAATAACAGAATTCCTGTCCTATAAACAATAACAACAGGCTCAACCCGGTATTGAGCTGTATCGTCGTCAACCTGTGCACATAAGCCCAGTGCACCAGCGGCGTGGCTATCGACAAAGGTAATAGGAGATTCACTGCAATCCGGCTCACCAGGTCAAATGCCGACACGCCAAATGCGCGCCAGTCATACCGCTGTCTGAGCGACAATACGATACCTTCTATCAATGCCAGCACCAGCACGACAGGGGCCGCAACAAACAGCAGGTAGTAATCTAAAGGCTTCATGGCATGACTTCCGCAAGAATGACAAGCTCGATAAACAAGATGAGGATTCTGGGTCAGCAAGATCTCGATCAATTTCCGCCATGCGGCCAGGCGTCTGTGTTCCTGAGCCCGGTTTGCGAAAGTCGGTATTGATGTGGATTTGCGCCCTACATCCCTATGCTTGATCAAAGCAGCTGCGGCTGCCACAGGCATGCGACGAAAAAAGCCTGGTCGGGCGCGAAATGACAGAAACGCGGCGTCAAATTTTTCGGTCGTTGGATTTGCCTGGAACAGGCATTGCGGGAAATGTGCACTTGCCAAGCGCACTTCGGAATTTGGGTAGGGTGCGCCACGCGCACCACTTTTTATCTAACCCGTAGTTGGTCATGGTGCGCACGGCGCACACGACAAAATTTACACTGTACGCTTGCGCAGATGATGCAGTGCCAACGCCAGCTGCGTGCCGACGACAGCATTGTTTTTCACAAGCGCAATATTGGTTTCCAGGCTGCGGCCTTCTGTCATATGCTTGATGCGGTTCAGCAGGAAAGGGGTAATGGCCTTGCCAGTGATGTCCATCTCGTCTGCCAGCTTCAGCGCTTGCTGGGTGATGGCTTCAATCTCTTCTTTTGGCATGGCAGATTCAACCGGCACCGGGTTGGCGATGACCACGCCGCCGTTTAATCCCAGGTTCCATTTGGCATGGATGAACTCGGCTTGTTGCTCGGCAGTGTCGAGCTGGAAGTCTGCCTTGTAGCCACTGTCGGCAGTAAAGAAAGCCGGGAAGGATGCTTGGCCGACACTGACTACGGGTACACCATGGGTCTCAAGATATTCCAGCGTCAGGCCTATGTCGAGTATGGATTTGGCACCAGCACAGACCACAGCAACCGAGGTGCGTGCCAGCTCTTGCAGGTCGGCAGAAATATCGAAGCTGGTTTCAGCACCGCGGTGTACACCACCTATTCCGCCGGTGACAAACACTTCTATGCCTGCAAGAGCTGCGCAGATCATGGTGGCGGCAACAGTCGTTGCACCGAGCTTGTTATTGGTCAGCGCATAGGCCAGGTCGCGGCGACTGACTTTCATGGCGTCTGGCGAATTGCCCAACAATTCCAGTTCTTCTTCATCCAGGCCTATATGGATTTTGCCATTCATGATGGCGATGGTGGCAGGCACAGCACCACCGTCACGGATAATTTGTTCCAGTTCACGCGCAGTCTGCACGTTTTGCGGATAAGGCATGCCGTGCGAGATGATGGTGGATTCGAGTGCCACCACAGGCTTGGCCGCCAAACGCGCAGCGCGGACTTCGTCGGATAAGACCAGGTAAGATTGCATGATGTTTCCTTTTGTAGAAAAACAGGATAGGTCGTGTACTAGTTGCGTATTAGTCGAGTATTAATTGCGCATTAGTTGTGCATTAGTTGCCCATTAAGCTTCTTCAAAAATCATCGGGCTGATCGTTGCTGCCACTGTCGCATCGCTTTCCAGCGTCAGTTTTGCCAGCTTCAATCCATATTCACAGGCCAGGCGCAGGTCGTCTGGCTGGCGGCACAAAGACCAGGCTACCCCAGCAGCAAAGGCATCACCCGCACCTGTGGCATCGCGCACGCTGGCTGCTGGCGCAGGCATGTGCTGCATACCGCTACTATTGGTAAAAGTCACGCCTGCCACCCCCCTGGTGACGATAATGTCTTGCACGCCACGCTGCTGCAATTGTTTGCAGGCTGCTTCCAGTTCTGCCTGGTTTTGTATGCCATGTCCAACAGCGGCTGCGAGTTCACCCTGGTTCAATAATAGCAGGCGCAAGCCATGCAAATCCTGCGGCAGGCGTGCCATCTTTGGTTCAGACACGGCCACGGCCATCAGCGGCATGGCCTGTTGATGCGCTTCTTGCAATAACAAGCCTATGCTATCTGTCGGCAAATTCAAGTCGATGATGGTGAAGGCAGCATGGCCGCGCTGGGTGTGGCGGCTATGCAGGTAATCTGGCGTCAGGGCATCGCAGCATGCCATATGCGCCAATGCCAGCACCATGTCGCCCTCATCATTGAGCAAAGCAGTGTAGCTGCCGCTATGCACGCCAGTCGCTTGCAAGCAGGCTTTGACATCAATGCCAACGGATTGCGCATGATCAAGCATGCTGCGCCCGGCAGCATCGTCACCCACCGCGCACAAAAGACGAGTGGGCATGCCCAGGCGTGCCAGGTTCTCGGCAATATTACGGGCGACGCCGCCAAAGGCTTCATGCTGGCTGACCGGGTTGGAGGTGCCCATCTGCACCGGACCTAGCGTGCGCAACTTGCGGTCTATATTCGCGCCGCCTATACACACCACAGGCCGCTGGTCTGGCAAGACATAAGCCCGCCCGAGCAACCGTTTTTCACGTATCAGCGCCGCTATATGACCCGCCACGGCAGAGCGTGACAAACCCAGATGGTCTGCCAGCTCTTGCTGCGAGATAAAAGGCTGCGCAGCGATGAGTTGATAAAGTTGTTCTTTTTTGGAGGAGGGGGTAATCATAAACAAATCATAAACAAATCACAAACAAATGTTCGCCATTAGGGACAATTGTTTATAATGGTAAACATTAGTTCGCGCATTGTCAAAGCATAAAACACCACGCTTGCATTTCTTATCCATTCTGCATCACACTTGCAGTTTTATTCACTTTACTGCGGTGCATGCTTACACTGACTCGCCTCGCGCTTTCCGTTCTGTTTTGCAGCTTGATGCTGGCACCAGCGACATCATCTGCATCTGCGACGACAGACATTCCATGGGTATGGCATTCCAGCGCTGCCCCTGCTGATGCGAAGCAGATTGGCCTGCTGCTTGATCATCTTGTTATTTCCAGCACGGGGATAAAACTCAGGCGCAGGATGAACCGGCTCGTCGTTGCTCCTGGTGTGCAGGTCACACCTGTGGTGCATGTGCAAGTTGATCTGGCTGCGACGCCTGTGCTTGGACAACAACACACCGACGCCATTAACAAAGCTATGCTGGCGGCGGCCAGGCGTAGCAGTACAGGCTGGATACAACTTGATTTTGAGGCGATGGAGAGCCAGAAACCGTATTATCTGGAACTGGTGAATGGCCTGAAAAAAAGCCTGCCAGCAAATATCAAACTCAGTGTAACGACCATGGCAGCATGGTGCAGTGAGCCCGAATTGCTGGCCAGAATAAAGGCCGATGAAATCGTCCCCATGTTTTTTAAAATGGGTAGCAATGCCAGCCGATATCAAGATCGTCTGATCTATCATCCTGAACAACTGGCCCCACAATGCCGCGATCAGGCTATCGGCTTTTCTGTGCAAGAAACACCTTCATCTAACGTACACCAGCGTTATCAGCGTCGCTACTGGTTCAATGACAAAAACTGGCATGTCGATGCTGTTTTCATGCCTTCCAGACCATTTTTCAAAGGGGAATAATTTGCATCCACATCTGAATCATCTGTTCCGGCTGGCTGCCATCGGCAGTTGTACGGCACTTTTTGTGCTATCCACATCAAACGCACATGCGGGGTCGAGGAATATTCCCACCTATGAGCGGGATGAAAGCGAAAGCAAGGACGGCATAGTGAAGCGTCTGCGGCCAGACAGTGAATACAATCAGCAGTATAAATCCGGTCGTCTGGGTGTCTTGTTACCATCCTACGAAAGAAGTGCGCTGTACCTGGCCTACCGGGCATTGACACTTGATCAGCAAACCCTGAAAAAACAGGAACAGGATACACCTGCATACGCGTTTGAAACCGACATACCCAAGGGCGGCATGGACGCGTGGACGGCACAAAGAGCGAGCGTCAGCGACCAGCCACTGCGTCGCCCGCTGGCCGAAAACAGGAGCTTTAAAGGCCGGGCCTATGGCGGCTACCTGAATTGCACTATCGGAGCCTACAATTTTGCTGCAGAGACACTAGGAGCCTTGAAGTCCAATAACAAGATCAGTAAATCTGCGGTGCAGGAATGGGTGACAGCGCAAGATATCGTGTTCGATTTATGCGGTGACCCGGAAGCGAATACCACCAGCGTAATACCACAAGATTTACCTGCCTCCACTCCCGCGTATTTACGTCAGTTACGCCAGTATCAGATTGCCACTGCGTATTTTTATGATGAAAAATTTGATGAAGCCTTGCGACGCTTCGACGCCATTGCAGCGGTTAAATCCCACCCTATGTCGGGCTGGGCCAGCCATGCCAGCTTGCGCGCATTATTGCGTAGCGGCAGCCTGGATGACAACCTGGATAAACGCCTGATTGACATCAGGGCCAGCAATGATACGCGTGAGCAAAAAGTAGAGGCATACAATCGTGCCCTCAGTGAAAAACAGCGCAAGATGGCGCAAATCTATACCCAGATAAAGGCGCGCGCCAAACTCATACTGGCAGATAAAAGCCGCAGCAAACAGCATCAGGCTGTGCAAAAGCTGCTGACCCAGGCCGCTCTATATATCGTCCCGGAACAGGTATATACCGAGCTCAGCAATCAACTGGGCCGCTTTGACAAAGACGTGCAAGTCAATGGCCAGCTCGACAATTGGAGCAGTCTGGGCGACCGTTTGCTTGATTACCGTGGCAATCTTGATCTGCTGGTCAGCCTGCGCAAACAGCAAGAGTACTTTGACTGGATACGTACCATACAGGCTTGCTCTGACAATCCTGATTCACCCAATTATTCTGGCCTATGTACGCAAGAGCATCAGCATGCACTGACCCTGTGGCAAAAGACCAAGGCAAAAACCTGGCTCATCGCCAGCCTGATGACCGCGCGTGAACTGACACCACAAGTCGAGGCGACATTCGCCCCGGCCTTGCAGGCAAGCGCAGACAGCAAGGAATATTTAACGGTACGCTATTACATCGCCAGGCTGATGCGCCAGGCGGGCCGCCGTCATGAAGCCGTCGCCATCATCAAATCAGTGCTGGCTGTGGATGGCACGTCGATAGACCCGGCCATCTTGCCGGAATCGGCCAGTGCGAATAATCTGTTCAGGCAAGAAATGCTGGCGATGGCAAAGACTGAGGCAGAGGCGCTGCCCTATCTGTTACGCGACTCTGCATGGCGCATAGGCGCTGATGCAGATGCCTTATTAAACCGTTACTTGTCTTCAGAAGACTTGTTGCGCCTGGCAAAAAAACCGGCGACCGACAGCCGCATGATAGAGCAACTGTTGATGGCCGCCTGGTGGCGCAGTGATATGGTGGGCAAGACTGCCACGGCAGAAGCAGCAGCCCGCCTGCTGCTACCCAGCCAACCTGCCATGGCTGCCGGTATCAATGCCTATCTTGCCACCAATGATGCAGAACAACGCCATTATTACCTGGCCAGGCTGGCGATGGTTTTCCATATGTCGCCGCAAGTTTACCGCATCAGGGAAAAACTTGGTGCAGCCAACAACCGCTTCGTGGCAGCAAACTGGTGGTGTTCATTCAACCCTGAGGATTTCAAGTTACAAGCACGCATACAGCGGGTCACGCCTGCTAGCACCGACATCAGCAATGATATGGTCCGCAGTGAAGCAGAGTTGAATAAACTCAGACAACTCGGCACTGCCGCAGACTGGCTGGCCAGGATAGTCTTGCTAAGAGCCAAATCCACACCGAATGATCCGGCCCTGCAAGGCATGGCAGACGCCGTCATATTGTCTGAAAAGCTGGGCTGTATCAGCGCCGACAGCGATGCCCTGGTCAACGCTGTCAAACTGGTGCGGGCCAGCATGCCACCCAGCAAAGCAGCGCCGAATGTCAGACCTGTGGCAGGAACGGCAAGACCAGTCAGCGAAGAACTGGTGCGTAACATCTATGAAAAAGAAAAACAGCGCACTGCCGGGAAACAGCAATACCGTGTATCCCACATTCTCGTCAAAACCGAAGCGGAGGCCAAAAGCGCATTGAGCAAAATACAGAATGGCGCCAAGTTTGACGAAGTTGCAAGGCAGGTTTCCATAGACCCTGGCTCCAAAGATAAAGGTGGTGACCTCGGTTGGTCATTGGCGGATGTCTACGTCAAACCATTTGCAGATGCCATTACATCAATCGACAAACCTGAGCGCTACCCCACGCCTGTACAAACTGCTTTTGGCTGGCATTTGATTGAGGTCAAGGGCATACGACCATTCGTTTTCCCCAGCTATGAACAAGCAAAGCCGTATATCGAAGAACAATTACGGCAACAAGGAAACAAGCAAATAAGTAAATAAGTAAATAAGTAAAGAAACAGTAAGTCCGTAAAAATCAAGTAAAAAGTAAATTGGATCAGTACAGATGGGTGCAGCAAACTCTGCACCCATTTTTCAATTCAGCGTTTGCTTTAGCAACCCATCAGCGGGCACTACGCCTTCAATTCTGCGGTGAGAATCCCTCCTTCCGTTGGTTGCAAACATCCGGCTCAAAACAAGCCCCTGGGAACGGGATGAGTTATTTCACAACAATTAACATATTTACTAATCTTATTTACAACTTTAGATAAATAAATGTTAATCTTATTCGGCAGATTTGCCCCAGAGCCGGGATATATCTTCAACGCAATAATCTTCAACAAGTAATGCTTTTCTGCATAGGCATTCAAGCTGACGCACCAGCACATCAAAACAAAACTACCGGGAGGGAAACCATGAACACGTCTGATCGCAAGCAACGCAAGTCTGCCCACGCAGTGAAACTGACTACCAGCATCACTTTGCTGGTTACGGCTTGCCTTTGTCCGCTGGCACAAGCACAAATCCTGCCGCCTGATGCCAAACCAACCTGCACGACCTCCACCCCGGCCAATCCCGGTGGCCCAGCGCCAATTCCATTCGCGCAATGGTTTGAACCAGCCGTGGTCACCAACGGTGGCCTGGTCAAGGCTGCCGATAGTGTGAATTTTGCTGATGCGTCGGCATGCAGTTTTTACCAATGGTCACACCAGATGTTTTTATGGCTGACCTCACCCACGCCCAAGGGGCTTCCCGGTGGCGATCATATCTTCTCTTCTTCGGCTTTCTATGGTGTATCGCCAGCTGCCGGTGGAGCACGCAACTTCATACCGCAATTGACCAGGCAGGCGATGAACTTCAGCCCTTTGCTGCGGCAACTGGGGCCGAATAATCTGCCCGTGGCCTTTGACAAGTCCGGCAAATTGTTTGAAGTACTCCCACCCAAGCTGGCCCCGAGTGGCAAGGCCACGACGATAGACAAGGCTGGCAAAACGGTAGAAATAGACCATGCTGAAGTGGGTGCGGCTGGCAAGGTCAGCCTGCTGGCCAAGGGTGGCAAGCAGATAGAACCTGATCTGCTTGCCAACCTGCGTGCCCGCCTGCCCAAAAAGCAAACTGCCTTATTGACCGCGGCAAGTACCGACAGCAATATCGTGCAAAGCTTCAAGCGGGATGCCAAAGGTGGCCTGATTTATCTGGATGCAGCAGGCAACGAAGTCGATATGACGATAGGCCAGGCGGGCGGCAGCAATGTACTGGTCGCACAAAACGGCTCGCTGGTGTATTACTCAATTGCCGCGAATGATTTGTTTGCTTATTTCCTGACGCAGAGAAAAGCCAATGCACCAGCAAACCTGATGTATCCAACCACGGCACAAGAATTGGCCGACGTGGTTGCCTATGCCAAGAAAGCCGGCCTGCGTGACCTGGCAGCGCCAGAAGCGCTGGCTGTTGAAGTGAAGCTGGCATGGATAGAAACCACGGGTTTTGATGAAGCGACCAAAAAGAAATTCATCATCATTGATGCTGAAATACCAGATGTCAGCATCAACCAGCCAGCATCGCTGAAACAGGGTGCAGTCAAGAACAAAAAAACCAAACTGGCACTGGTAGGCGTGCATGTGGTTGGCAGCGCAAAAGGGAATCCAGAGTTGATCTGGGCGACCTTTGAGCACATGGATAACACCCCCAATGCCGAATACAAATACATCGACGTCAATGGTGTGGAAAAACTGGTGCCGCAAAATACCAAGGGCAAATGGCTGTTCAGCCAGGATGGCGCAACAGGCCCTTTCAACCAGACTCTGTACAAGGCGTCTGGCAATACCATCACTTGCACCGATACCAGCAAGCCTTGCATCGTCAAACCCAATGACACCATACGCTGGAAGCCCTGGGGTGCGGCGGCCGACCAGAATCCGCGTCAGGCTGATCCTACCCATGCTGGCCCGGTCATCACTCCGCCAGAATCCAACACTGACCTGGTGTCCATCAACAATAGCGTCATTTCACAACTGGCATCAGGTGATGTGCGCAAGAATTATTTGATGATAGGTTCTACCTGGACCACTGGTGGCCGCGCACCTGATTCAGACAAAGCACCAGCCACGGCCATCAACCAGGTCGGCACCAGCAGGCTGGCCAATACCACGATGGAAACCGTGCATCAGGGCTCGAATATCAATTGGGCTGGCGGCACCAATTGCTTTAGCTGCCACAAGAGTAATACTGTCACTGTCAGCCATATCTGGAATGAGCTTAATCCCTTGCCAAAAACCTTGTTGAAAGCAAAAACCAAGTAAGCGGACGAAGCGAACAGTCATGACCAAGCGTCATTACCAACAAAAAAACCGCAGACTTTACAGGTCTGCGGTTTTTTTCTTCTTTGATCTATTTCTTTGCTCTATTTCATCCCCGTCAGCCACACCAATTGCTTTTACAGTGCGGATAACCAGGGTTTTGTACTTCACTTTGTATTACCGGTATCGCCAATATAGGTCAAAAAAATTGCGCCGTATGTTCGTCAGCGTACGGATGCAAAACTTTATTGCGCGCATCCTGTGATGGCATTGTTATGTGACTATTTAGAATTTTAATTAACTAAGGCTAATCCTATGAAAATTTCCATCCTTGTTTTGACACTCGCTGCTGTAATGGCAACTACTGCTTGTGACCGTAAACCTACAGAAGTTGCTGTTCCAGTGCCTGTAGCCGTACCAGTTGCTGTGCCAGTTGCAGTACCTGGCCCTGCTGGCGCACCAGGAGCGCCCGGCGCAACTGGCGCCCAGGGTGAACCAGGAGCCGCAGCCTCAGTCGGTGCCACTGGCCCGGCAGGTGCAGATGGCAAGCCAGGTGAGCCAGGCAAACCAGGCGACACCATCGTCGTCGTGCCACAGAAGTAAGCCTGCTGGCAAGTATGTGCCTGTCGTTGTTTCCTTGATTCAAGGTGTCACGACACACGCATGCTTGCCACTTCATCGTCTTTCTTTACATGGGTGAATTATGGTTCAGCTCGTCAATCTCATTATCTATCTTGTTGTATTCGGCCTGATCTGGTGGCTGGTTGGCTTCTTGCCTTTGCCTGCTCCGGTGGCCCAGGTTGTGCGCGTGTTGTTCATCGTCTTGCTGATCATCATCGTGCTGTCTGCCTTTGGTATCGTGCCTGGTATACACATGCCGCAGCTGCGCTGGTAGATTTCAGCCATCTTACGGCTCGCTACTTTTGCGGGCATGCGGATTCTATTGCATGCCTGCTCCTCTCCTTGCATTTCCTGTCTCCTTTTTCCACTCCCTCACCTATCCCCCTCGCGCCTCTCGCACGCCTTTTCTAATTTATAAGCCGTAACAGGAGCAGAAAGCGTAGAAGGCGGGTTAATCGCTCTCGCCCAGAGACAAGGCTATACCAAAGTCAAATCTGAAGCCTTCGTAGACGAGCAAACTCACCAACAGAAATATAAAATCACAGGTGTAGCACCAAATACTGGCAGTGTAGAAGAAATCTACATGACAGCTAATGCCAAAGCCGTGAAAGGTAGTCCGCCCAAACTCCCCGTTACTAAAGAGAGCGAACCAGACAAGTCATTGGATGGTGAAAGCAAGCCCGCATCTCCCATGCATATCATCCGGGATAAATTATCGGCTGCAAGCCCCAACAAGGATGCGGGCGAGGCACTAGACTCACCTCAGCTTGCGGCAGCCAAACCAGTACTAATCAATAAAGAAGACAGTGGCGGATTGCTGATGGGCGACGACACCCGCTCCAGCCACCTTGTCACACTGGCAGAACCAACATTGCGCCGCCCTGTACCAACCTGAGCCTGACACCTTAGCTCAGCGACTGCCAATTATTTCTTGCCAAAAAATTTTTCCCGCTGCCATTCAATCAGCACCGCTACCAGAAAAAATCCTGCACTCACCAGCAGCAGCTTGAGCATGATCTCTAGATCAAACTGCTTGCTGCGGTAGGAAGCCGCAGCAGCGATCAGGCCAGCCGCACAAAGTATGCGCATACCCTGGCGCTTGTAGGCAGCGCGGCATAAAGATAAGAATTTGTTGTCTGTTTTGCTGCTCATGGAATCGTTGATGCAAATCACTAATGGACACTACAGGACACTAAAGGAACAATTCTAACAGCGTATGGCTTGGAGATTAACAGGCTTTATGAGTGAAAGTACAAAGCGGGCCACTGAAAACCTGGATTGTTTTTCATGCTTTTGCACAGATTTGCAAAATAGCTTCCAGGGGTTTTCTATCAATGCTTAATTTGCATTTGCTATACTCAACACCATCCTCAAGGAATTCAAGAAAGAGCTCTGCATGTTTTTACCTTGGGAAAAATTGCCCGGATGGCTGCTGGGCCCACTGATGACATGCTTGGGTGGATACCTATTTTTGCATGCAGAACCCTATTCATGGCGTCAATGGGAAGCCCTGGGTTTCGTGGTGATCGGAATTGTTATTTTTATAGTCGGCGTGAAGAAACTATATGCCGGGACAGACGAATATCACGCTAATGCGATCTTGACTTCACCACGAAAAAAAGCAAAAGAAGAACGAGAGAAATTATCGGCACTCAATTTTGCCAATGACGATGCGTTGCAACTAAAGCGAATTCTTGGCCGCATTGACGCAGATCGCTACCCTGAACAGGTAAAGGAAATACAAGCCAGATTGGATGCACTTGAGCAAAAGTGAGCTACTTATTGCAATTGCTGATACGTCCAATGCGCTGAATCGATTTATTTGGCAAATGACAGGCTTCTGGTTTTTGAGATCAGACTTGAGCACAAGCTCGGATTTGCACCTCGCTCGCTCCCTCCCCTCCACTGCTCGCCAAATTTGACATCCACCCGCGACAGCCCCACAATCAGCCCGCGCTGGCAAATTAGATGAAATTCTCTAGCAATAATGATATTTTTCATTGCGCGATGGTCTAATGCAATGCAACAAATTCCTTCTCTGAAGATGCCAGCAAAACAGACTGAAAACAATATTCATAAAATGGTTGCCTGCCTGCCGCGATTTTGCACAATTTTTGACCAAAAAATCAGATTGCGCTTGACGTTAAACAGGCGCCATAGTTAAATACGAAATCGATTGCGCAAACGATTGCGCGACAACTTTTTACCGAGAATAGCATCATGAAGCCACGCATCACTGTAGTCGGCAGCGTCAATATGGATCTGGTTTTTCGCACGCCGCGCATGCCGGCCCTGGGCGAGACCCTGCATGGCCATGAATTTTGTCAGATTCCCGGTGGCAAAGGGGCCAACCAGGCCGTAGCCGCTGCCCGCCAGGGTGCGCAGGTCAGCTTTATCGGTGCGGTGGGTGATGATGGTTTTGGCAGTTTTTCACACGATTGCCTGGCCGCTGAGGGCATGGACCTGACCCATCTGGCGCGCGTAGCCGGTGTTGCCACAGGCGTGGCTGGCATTCTGGTAGAAGATGGCGGCGACAATAGCATCGTGCTGGCAGCAGGTGCCAATGCAACTTTAACCCCTGCCCAGGTTGAGGCAGCTACAGCCACCATCGCCGGTGCGCAATTACTGGTTTGCCAACTTGAAACCCCGCTCGCTACGGTGACCCGCGCGATAGAAATTGCCCGCGCCAAGGGTGTTAAAGTCATTTTGAACCCGGCCCCGGCACAAGACCTGACAGATGCCTTGCTGGCCCAGGTCGATTACCTGATCCTGAATGAAACCGAAGCCTCGCAATTGAGTGGCGTGACGGTGATTGACCAGGCCAGCGCCAAAGCCGCCTCGGAACAAATCTTGCAACGTGGTACAGGCACGGTCTTGCTGACCATGGGTGAGCATGGTGCCCTGATCACTGAGAGCACAGGCAGCCAGTTCATCCCGGCTGTCAAGGTCGATGTGGTCGATACCACTGCTGCTGGCGACACCTTTGTCGGTGCCTTTGCGGTTGGTCTGGCGAATGGCCTAAGCGTGATGGATGCCAGCCGTGAAGCGCAATACACGGCAGCACTCACTGTCACCAAGCTGGGCGCACAGACATCCATACCGCAACGCCAGCAGGTACTGGATTTTATGGCGGTTGGCAAGGCTGCTTGAGAAAAAAACAGGCTTGGAAAGCAGGACCACAATTGGGCAACATTGAGTAAAAGTCCCAAATCATGCCCCGCCACCAGCACCAACTCTGTTTTTGATAAAATTTCGCCCGCGTGGCTGAAACGAAATGTCTGCACCATGTTAGGCTTGCACAGGCTTTCAAGACTGGCTCACTTTTATCAAGTCCAGGCTGTGGCAGCAAAAAGTAACGTGGTTTTTAATTTGGGCGCTGCATGCTCTTTTTGAGCGCACAGCACAACGACATCTGATGAAGGAAATTTCATGAAACTCAAGCAAATCTGCCTGTCCCTGGCGACCCTGATGGCTGTCGGCGGCGCGGCCAGTGCTTATGCTGCAGACCTTAAATTTGCAGTGATCTACGATGCAGGCGGCAAGTTTGACAAGTCCTTCAACCAGTCCGCATCGGAAGGCGCAGAGCGTTTCAAGAAAGAAACCAAGCTGAACTTCATCGAAGTGCAAGTCGCCAGTGACACCCAGACTGAACAAGTCTTGCGTAACCTGGCTCGTAAAAATGTCGATCTGATCGCCGCGATCGGCTTTGGCCAGGCACAGGCGGTACAAAACATCGCCAAGGAATTCCCAAAAACCAAATTCGTGCTGATAGACGGTATTGCCACAGGTGACAATGTCAGCTCTGTGCTGTTCAAGGAACAGGAAGGATCTTACCTGGTGGGCGTGGCAGCAGCGATTGCCAGCAAATCCAAAAAGGTAGGCTTTGTAGGCGGCATGGATATCCCGCTGATCCGCAATTTTGCCTGTGGCTATGCACAAGGTGCAAAAGCGACTGAGCCCAAGATTGATGTGGTACAAAACATGGTTGGTACCACTACTGCAGCCTGGAATGATCCGGCCAAAGGCGGCGAGCTGGCACGCGCCCAGTTTGAGCGGGGCGTCGATGTGATTTTTGCAGCAGCCGGTGGTAGCGGCATGGGCACTTTGCAAGCGGTCAAAGAAAAAGGCAAGCTGGGCATAGGTGTTGACTCCAACCAGAACTACATGCACCCAGGCAGCATGCTGACATCCATGGTCAAGCGCGTAGATCAAGCCATTTATGACAGCTTCATGCAATTGAAAAACGGTAACTGGAAAAACGGTACCCAATACAAAGGCCTGAAAGAAGGCGGCGTAGACTGGGCGCTGGATAAGGACAACCGCAGCGTCGTCAGCGCTGACATGGAAAAACGTGTCAATGCGGCCAAACAAGACATCATCAATGGCAAGGTCAAGGTCGCTGATTTCCGTGATGGCAATAAGTGCCCAGTCTGATCATTGGCATCAGGTAGAAATAATGTATGAAGGGCGCAGTATCTTCATCAGATACTTTGCGCCCTGATTGATGTTTAGAGCCCAATCTGTCGCACATCGTATTTTAAAGAAACGCTAAAGTATGCAGCCAGCAGTCGAATTTCAACAGATCTCCAAACGTTTTGGCGCAGTACAGGCCAACCGTGATGTGAGCTTTTCCATTGCGCCGGGTTCCATCCACGGCGTGATTGGTGAAAACGGCGCAGGCAAGTCCACGCTGATGAGCATACTGTATGGCTATTACCGCGCCGACAGCGGCAAGCTGCTCCTCAATGGCGCAGAACAACATATCCGCAACAGCCAGGAGGCGATCAACCTGGGCATAGGCATGGTGCATCAGCATTTCATGCTGGTCGAGAACATGACCGTGCTCGACAATGTCATGCTGGGCACAGAAGGCGGCTATCGCCTGAAGCCAAGGCGCCATGAAGTAGAAGCCAAGTTGCGCGACATCTGCAAACGCTATTCCCTCGATGTAGATCCGCTGGCGACGATACAGGATTTGTCTGTCGGCGTGCAGCAAAGGGTGGAAATCCTCAAGCAGATTTACCGTAGCGCGAATATCCTGATCCTCGATGAACCTACCGCCGTATTGACGGTGCAAGAGACAGCCTCATTATTTGAAGTGCTGCGCCTGTTCAAGGAACAGGGCAAGACCATCATCCTGATTACCCACAAGCTGCAAGAGATACAGGAAATCACCGACCAGGTCACCGTCATGCGCGGTGGAGCTGTCATCGGTTCAGTAGCGACCAAGGACACCACGACGGCACAAATGGCCGAGATGATGGTGGGCCGCCCGATAGTCACCCACTTGCCGCGCGCTGCCTATGCGCCGGGCGAGACGGTGCTGGAAGTCAAGGACCTGAACCTCGTCAACGCGCAAAAAGTCAGCTTGTTGAAGAATGTCAGTTTCAATATCCGCGCTGGTGAAATCGTGGCGATTGCCGGTGTCTCTGGTAATGGCCAGAGTGAGTTACTGGAGATTTTAAGCGGCATGCGCCTGCCCACCAGTGGCAAGCTGCTAATGCAGGGCAAGGATTTACCGTTTGCTGGCCGCAAGGATGCCGATGGCTTGCCGGCGACTTTCCGCGACCTGGGCATAGCCCATGTGCCGGAAGACCGCTTGCGCGATGCCGTTGTCAAGAATTTCTCGGTGATGATGAACAGCTTTCTGGGTTACCAGAAAAAACTCGGCAAGTCTTTTGGTTTGCTCGACTACAAAAGCATTTTGAAGAATTGCACAGACTTGCTGGCGAAATTTGACGTGCGCCCGGCAGACCCGCAGTTGCGTATTGCCCTGCTGTCTGGTGGCAACCAGCAAAAAGTGGTGATGGCACGCGAGATTGCGGCCAACCCCAAACTGATGCTGGTGGGCCAGCCTACCCGTGGTGTGGATATAGGCACGATAGAAAGCCTGCATACCCGCCTCTTGGCGATGCGTGATGCCGGCATTGCTATTTTGCTGGTATCGGTAGAACTGGAAGAAGTACGTGCCCTGGCTGACCGCATCCTGGTGATTTCAAGTGGTGCGATCACGGGTGAATTGAAGGCAGAAGAATTTGATGCAACCGAGATCGGTTGCCTCATGGGTGGTATCCATACGCATTAAAAGCACCATGGATTAGATCCAGCCCTGGTAAGAATATTGCAAGAAGAAGCGAACACAGACAAGCGACCAAACAACGATGAATCAAGCCGACCTCCCACGCTGGGCCACCGCATTTGCCCTGCCGCTGTTAAACCTGTTCTCTGCCTTACTGGTCGCGGCGGGTGTGATTTATCTGCTGGGTGAAAGCCCGGTAGAATGCCTGGGCATCCTCATCAACGCCGCTGTGCTGAACCCTGAGGGTTTGGGCTATACCCTGTTTTATGCAGCGACCTTTATCTTCACCGGTTTGTCCGTGTCGGTGGCCATGCAGGCCGGCTTGTTCAATATCGGCAGTGAAGGCCAAATGTATCTCGGCGGCCTGGGCCTGACCCTGGTCTTGCTGTGGCTGGACTCTTCCGTACCAGGCTGGTTGCTGATACCACTGGCGATGCTGGGCAGTGCCGCTTTTGGTGCGGCATGGGCTTTTTTGCCGGGGTATCTGCAAGCCAAACGCGGCAGCCATGTGGTCGTGACGACCATCATGTTCAACTTCATCGCTGCCTGCCTGATGAATTTTGTGATCATCAGCATCCTGGTACCTATGGGCGGGCAAAATACCTCCAGCCGCATGTTTGCCGATGCCTCCTGGTTGCCTAAACTGAATGGCATCTTGCCGGTGCTGGGTGAAACTCCTTTGAACGTCAGCTTTGTGCTGGCGCTGGTGGCGCTGGTGATTTATGGCGTCGTGGTCTGGCGAACGACCTGGGGTTATCAGTTGCGCGCCACTGGCCTGAACCAGCATGCGGCGCACTATGCCGGTATCTCCATCAGCAAAACCATTATCATCACGATGATGGTATCTGGTGCACTGGCGGGCCTGGCGGCGGTTAATTCCATCATGGGTTCTACCCATTACCTGCCGCTGAACTTCCCTGCTGGTGCCGGTTTTATCGGTATCGCGATTGCCCTGATGGGGCGTCAGCATCCGGTCGGTATCCTGCTGTCATCCATATTATTTGGCGCGCTGATACAGGGTGGTTTTGATCTGTCGCTAGAAAAAGCCAATATCCCGCCAGAGACGTTTATCTTTATCCAGGGTTTGATCATCCTGTTCTGCGGTGCCATGGAAAACCTGTATGCACCTGCCCTGTCTGCCCTGCTCAAGCGTAAGGAAAAATGATGTTTGATGACTTTCAATTTTCCAGCATCCTGGTATCGACCATACGCAATGCACCGGTATTGATGTTTGCTGCCATGGCTGGCCTGTTTGCAGAACGCAGCGGTGTCGTTGATCTGGCACTGGAAGGCAAGATGC
Organism: Undibacterium sp. Ji42W; assembly: GCF_049340405.1. Lineage (NCBI taxonomy): Bacteria > Pseudomonadati > Pseudomonadota > Betaproteobacteria > Burkholderiales > Oxalobacteraceae > Undibacterium > Undibacterium sp. Ji42W. The sequence continues at coordinate 61,991 of NZ_JBMPOV010000012.1, read as the reverse complement.
TGGCCGCCGCCTTTGTTTCTGCGGCCGTGGCTGTTGTGACCAAGAACCCTTGGCTGGGTATCATGGCGGGCGTGGGTATTTCTGCTGCCATCGCCCTGTTGCAAGGTTTTGTCAGCATCACGCAAAAAGGTAATCAACTGGTCGCCGGTATTGCCCTTAATATCGCGCTCAGTGGTTTGACCTTTGTGGTTGCCCAGTATTTCTTCCAGCAGGGTGGCCGCACGCCTGACCTGGGTGATGCGCGTTTGTTTGATATCGTGCTGCCAGGTTCAGCCGCTGTTGCCAACATCCCCTTTCTGGGCTGGTTTTATACCAGGCTCATTGGTGGACATAGCGTGCTGGTGTATCTGGCATTTGCCTTGATCCCTGTCGTGCACTGGGTCTTATACCACACCCGCTTTGGCCTGCGCCTGCGCGCTGTAGGCGAGAACCCGCATGCGGCAGATGCGGCGGGCATTAATGTAGAACGCACCCGCTTCATGGCCATGCTGTGCGCTGGCGTGCTGTGCTCCTTTTCTGGTGCGTATTTATCCATCGTGCAAAGTGGCTTCTTCCTGCGCGACATGTCCGCCGGTAATGGCTACCTGGCCTTGACGGCGCTGGTGTTTGGCAACTGGCGGCCTTTGTACACTGCACTTGGTTGCCTGATGTTCGGCTTCTTCGCCGCCCTGCAAGTACAGATCGAAGGCGTGGTCTTCCCTGGCATAGGCAAGGTACCGGGCTCTTTGATACAAATGATACCTTACGTCGTGACCGTGATCGTTCTGGCAGGCTTGATGGCAAAGTCCGTCGCCCCGAAAGCGATTGGTCAGCCGTTTGTGAAGTCACGATAATTTGAAAAACATAAGACCTCTCAACACAGAGGCACAGAGACACAGAGGGGGCACAGAGAAAGACGGAAGAGTCATGTAGGTTGCAAATACGTAGGTTGGGCTACGCTTCATCAGCCCAACACTTAGCCTACAATCGACGAATACGTTATTGAAACGCCGAGTGTCGGGCTGGTAAACCGTAGCCCAACCTACGAATAAGCCAACACTTCGGCTTCTCACTCGCCTTTCTCTGTGCACCCTCTGTGTCTCCGTGCCTCTGTGGTGTGCTTTTCGGTCTAAGATTTTAAAACATAATTTCGACCTCCTTGAACCGGGTCAACTGCAACAATTCACATCGCGACTGGGTTCTGCCCAATGGCCAGCCGGTGTAATTTTGGAGAGCATACACATGTCAACAACAGCAAAACATAAAGTCATTTTTGATACGGATCCAGGCGTCGATGATGCAATGGCCTTGTATTTCGCACTGGCACATCCTGATATCGATGTGGTTGGTATCACGACTACTTTTGGTAATGTCCATGTTGAGCAAGCCACCATCAATGCCTTGTACCTGACACGCATTGCGGGCCGCCATATCCCTGTCGCCCAAGGCGTGCCTGTACCTTTCGCCAAAGCACCTGGCATGCCGCCAGATTTCATCCACGGTGCTGATGGTTTGGGTAACCTGAACAGCCGTATTGAAGTCGGTGGCAAGGCAGAAGTAGAAAGCGCCGCTGAATTCATCGTCAAGATGGCACGCCAGCATCCGGGCGAAATCACTCTGGTCGCGGTTGGCCCGCTGGGTAACCTGGGCCTGGCCCTGAAGATGGAACCACAACTGCCAAAACTGCTGAAGCAAGTCGTGCTGATGGCAGGTACCGTTGATGAACCAGGCAATGTCTCGCCAGTGGCAGAAGCCAATGTCTGGAATGACCCGGACGCGGCTGATCTGGTCTTCACAGCAGGCTGGGATTTGACCATGGTGGGTCTGGACGTGACTCACCGCGTGGTCTTGCCTTCGACCTTCTTTGCTGCCCTGGCAGAAAAACACAAGCATGTGGCGATGGATACCCTGTCACACGCGGTCAACTTCTACGCCAACTTCTACCAAAGCATACGCCCGGACCTGGGTCATGCCTGCTATGGTCACGATGTGCTGGCATTTGTCTGGCTGGTGGCACCGCAGATTTTCGAAACCAACTCTGGCCGCGTACGTGTTGCCAAAGAAGGTATAGGCAATGGCCAGACCATGATGGCAAAACTGCCTATTCCTTATCCGCAGGCAGGTTGGGAAGCCAGCAAACCAGAAACCCGCGTTTGCATGAAGGTCGATGCAGAGGCATGTAAACAATTGATCGATGCAACCCTGGCGTCAAACTGGTTGCAGGCACCGCTGGCGCAATAAGGGGAGACCATCATGTTCATAGAACCAGTTGATTATCGCGCACCCGATGCTGCGAAAAAATTCACTGAAAGCCTGCACCGCACCGGCTTTGGTGTATTGACCAATCACCCCTTGTCGCAAAGCACACTGGAAACCATCTACAAGGAATGGTATGAGTTTTTCCAGACCGATGCGAAGAACAAGTATGACTTTGATGCTGAGAAAATGGATGGCTATTTTTCGCCAAAAATTTCCGAAACAGCCAAGGGCCAGACCAAGCGTGACCTGAAAGAGTTTTATCATATCTACCCGACAGGCCGTTATCCGACTGAAGTGTCGGATGCGGCACGCAAGTATTATGACGATGGTGCCAAGCTGGCAGCAGAGTTGTTGCAATGGGTAGAAGATCACTCACCTGCTGATGTCAAGGCCAGGTATTCCATGCCTCTGTCAGACATGATCACCGACAGTGACCTGACCCTGCTGCGCGTTCTGCATTACCCCCCTCTGCGTGGCGATGAAGAACCAGATGCAGTACGCGCCGCTGCCCATGGCGACATCAACCTGCTGACCCTGCTGCCTGCTGCGACTCAAGCCGGTTTGCAGGTACAAGGCAAGGACGATGCATGGCATGACGTGCCCTGCGACTTTGGCATGCTGATCGTGAATATCGGCGACATGCTTGATGAAGCCTCGGCAGGTTACTATCCATCGACTATCCATCGCGTGCTGAACCCTACCGGTGAAGAAGCGAAAAAATCACGCATCTCACTGCCACTGTTCTTACATCCGCGTGCAGATGTGGTGCTGTCCGAGCGTCATACTTCTGGCAGTTATCTGCAAGAGCGTTTGCGCGAGCTGGGTGTGAAGAAGTAAGCTTTTTGCAGTTTGGTTTTGCAAGGCCATCTGCAAGTGAAAAGCCCGTAACAGACACCTGTTGCGGGCTTTTTTGTATGTTACGCCACGCACACCGCTTCCCACCTGAGTAAATGCATGGTATCCATACAATGGTACGCACGACACGCACCACCAAGCACTTTTAAAACCGTGGAACCAACCGCATATCAGGGTGTGCAGCTATAGTAGGTAACGCTAGAATCAACGCTGACGCCAGTATCTTTGCTTGAATCCTGCCTGACCAGTTCAGTGAAGCATTTGCTTTCATAAAGACCGCTGTTCATCACATAAGCATGGTTTTCCATCGGCTTGAAGTTAAGGCCTACCGTGCAATAGGTAATTTTGTTATAGCCTGGTTGCGATGAGTACACTGATAAGCCGATCACATCGCCGGCTGGCACATAGATATGGCCCACATCGTTCGCTTCCATTTTCAAAGGCAGGCTAAAGCGTTTCCCTTTTTGACATAATGAATAGGTACCGCCAGACATGACACGGATCGGTACCATCTTGGTATCTGCGCCCGGTGTATAAGTAGGTAAAGTATTGCAGGCACACAACACCAGGGCGGCTAAGGTGATGGTCGCATAATTAAATAATCTCATGTCATTGCTCCCTGCCTGCTACAACTGGTGCGGGCCGTACCACCTTGGCGAGATCAGTCAACACTGTTGCCGTTGTAAATGCACCTGTTTGGAATTCGTCGAGATACAGCACAAAGGAATAGGCAACTGGCTTGCCATCCATCCAGCCCACCAAAGGAGAGTAGGCAGGAACATCCTTTGCCGCATGAACCAGGGTACGATAAAGAATGAAGTAAGGCTTGTTCTTTGACTTGGCGATTTCTGCTGCACGATACAGCGCATAGTCCTGCACACTATCTGGCTTGATAAATCCATTTCCGGAGAAAATCACTTTATCCAGTTTGCCTGGTCCGGGTATTTGATAGTATCCACCAGTAATGCCCGAGCTCTGGTAGCTGGTGGCGCAAGCACTCAGCAAAATGCTGGACGCCAAAAGAAAACATAATTTTTGCAAAAAATAACTCCTGATAACGAATAAGTGCGGATTGCGTGCGAACGGAGCGAAGACCACGGAACAGTATTCATCAGTGATATAAAAACTGGAGCACTGATGTGGTGTCTTGCAAATGCCAGACCAAATCCACTAAGACAGCAGATTCATGGCACGCGAATTTTGAACGGGGGATTTTAACAAATTATACGCTTACACAGGCTGAAATCTTGCGCGCAATGATTGTTGTGGCAGGGAGGGGAAAGGATACAGGGTCGGCATTATGCAGGGCAATAAACATCGCCTGCAAGTAGACCGTAGCCTTCATGGCGGATCGAGTCCGGCATGAAGGGTTGGGGCTGCGGGTTTTAATGCGGTATACGTGCTCGCAGACCAACAAGGATTTAATGTCATCAGTTCAACGGAGTTTTGTAGGGTATCCCCGGCAACGCTCCCTGGCTAAGCAAACATATGGCGTAAAGGCGATGTTGCGAAAGGCGCACCCCACCAGCAATACCACGATTCATCTCAGGCTGCTTTCGCTGTCGCTGGTTTTGCCAGCGTCACGGTATCGCCAGAGGGTATGCCATCCGATTTCCAGCGTGCAAATTCTGTCTTTATGGTTTCCAGAGTTTGCTTGCTTATATCAGGCAAACTTCCACCAAGTATATCTGATGCTTCTTTAAAACCCTGCTCCACCGCGGCAGTGATCTTGTCCAGCTTGGCCGGGTCATCGCCAATAGCTGCCTTGGCAAAGCTAAGTATGCGCTCAGCAGTTTTTTGTACGCTGAACTCACCACCATCAGCCACGGCTGCCTGCGCTGCCTTGATGGCTTCCGGACTGGCCGAGATTTTTTGCTGGCCACTGACCACCTTGGACAATTCCAGCCCCTGTTGCTCTACCAGAGGTTTGATCAGGTTGACGATGTCCTGCGCCTTGCGGTTCGATTCTTCCAGCAGGGCTTGCAGGTCAGGCGCGGCCGTTTTATTCAGGCGCGGGTCGGAATACACCACCGTATCATTCTTGCTGGCATCCAGATTAACGCTGGTGCTGTCAGATGTGGCAGTGGCATTCGTGTCTGCCGTTTGCTCGTCCGTCTTGGGCGCTTTGGTTTGCGCAGTCTGGTAAGTGCGCACGTAAAGATCTTGTCTGGATATGCCTATACTCATCGTATTGCTCCCTGATAATAGTGGTGGATGTTTAGTCCTGTACTATCGTTATGGAGCATGGAAGGCAAAAATGCAATGGCAAAATCAGATGATTATTACCGCCATTAACTATTTTTCATAATAATTATGCATTGAAATATCATGCCGCCTCGTCGGTCACGGCATCAAACATGATGCGGTTTCTGCCTGCATGTTTTGCTGCATAAAGTAGCTGATCAGCACGGGTGCGCACCATGCCCGGGGTCACATCTCCCCCCTGGTATTCTGTAATGCCTATGCTGGCGGTGACATAAATATCAATACCGGCCACGGTGACAGGACTTTTTTCCAGGCGCAGACGCAATCTTTCCATGGCGGCAGCGGCATCCATGGCAGCAGACTCAGGAAAAAGCACGGCAAACTCATCTCCACCAAGGCGGGCAGCCTTGTCTATGCCACGGGTATTGGCTTGCATCAGACTGGCAAAGTGAGCGATTACTTCATCGCCGGTCTGGTGCCCGTATACATCGTTGACCTTTTTAAAGTGATCAATATCCAGCAAGGCCAGGGCATAAGGTCGTTGTATGCGCTTGGCGCGTTGATGTTCTTCTGCCAGCATGGGTAAAAAGGTGGCGCGATTAATCAGCGTGGTCAGTTCATCCACTTCCGCGGCTTTTTGCCATTCCTGCCTGGCCGCCTCTATTGTCAGCAATTGACGGTTATGCAAGGCGACCGCCAATATCGTAAAGGTGGTCGTGCACACAAAGCACACCAGCATGAAATTCGCCTCGACCAGATTGCTGCTTTGGAAAGGGCCTAACTGTTGCCCGGTAATAGCGATAATGGCCACCATGCTGGCAGTCAGCGCCAGCGTCATGAGCTTGAGGCTGACATAAAAAGCCAGCAGCAAAAGCACGGGCAAAACGAAATAGATAAATCCGGGGTGCCCGCGAAACGCCAGGTATAACAGCACCCCTATGCCCAGGCCGGTCAATACCAGCCGCTGCACTTCATTACTGTGCAATTGATGGTCATCACGCCAGGCCTGGTAGAGGGGATAAATCAGCAAGATACCCAGGCTATCGGCCAGCACCAGCATGCGGAAGAAATTACCCGCCTCGTCCCAATGGATGTAGCCGCCGACAGACAAATTCAGGCTCAGGATGAGACTGCTGAGCATGGTCGGTATTAAACAGATTTTAATGCCGAAATGCAACAAATCAGTGGATTGACGCAAACCTTGCGGCAAGGACAAACGCATCATGAGCATGGCAACGATGCCGGCCAGACCGTCAGCCATAGCAGAGATCAGCGTGTAAAGCGCAGGGGAATTCTTGTGCACCTCGACCATGCCGGGATAATTTGCACAGAAGCTGGCAATCAAAATGAAAGGGAAAGCCAGCAAGCCATGGCGCATGCCCATTACCATGCCTATACCAGACGCCAGCCACAGCAAGGTGATATTGCTGGGTTTGAGGGCAAACAATTGCATGCCCGTGCGTGCAGCAAGGTAGTAGAGGCCAGCTGCACAGATGAGGAAGACGATTTCCTGCAGTTTTTTTCTTAAGGGAGAATGCGCTTGTCCATCCTGCCCGACCTGGCCGGGAGCGGAGGATTTAAGCTGATTCACCATATTTGACATGGTTTGATAATACAATGTCGCCTATACCAACGAAAGACGAACATGTTTAACAAAAGTGAACTATTGCAAGCTGCCAATACAGCCCGTGAATCCGCTTATGCGCCCTACTCCACATTCAAGGTCGGCGCTGCCGTATTGACCAAGGATGGCAAGACTTTTCATGGCTGTAATGTAGAAAATGCCTCTTATGGTTTGTGCAATTGTGCAGAACGCACAGCACTATTTTCTGCCATTGCTGCCGGCTACCGTCCTGGCGATTTTGCTGCCATCGCAGTGACGGGCGATACCGAAGGCCCGATCGCCCCATGCGGCGCCTGCCGCCAGGTCATCATTGAGCTGGGTGGGCCAGAATTGCCCGTGCTGCTGACGAATCTCAAAGGTGATCTCAAGACCACCACGGCAGGCGACCAGTTGCCAGATGCGTTTTACCTGAAGCCGGAATAAATTTCCAGCATCCCGCACAGCATTTCAACATCCCTGTGCGGGATGTTCAACATCGCTATCTTCAATACCTATCATCTCCTGCATGAGCAAATCCATACTGATCATCGAAGATGAAGTCAGCATCGCCGATACCCTGGCCTATGCCCTGAAGACTGACGGTTTTATCCCGCAACACCTGAGCCTGGGCCAGCAAGCAATTGAGCTCTTGCGTACCACGGATACGCCACCTGCCCTGATCGTGCTCGACATCGGTTTGCCAGATATCAGCGGCTTTGATGTTTGCCGCCAGTTACGCCAGTTTTCAGATACGCCCGTGCTGTTTTTAACTGCACGCAACGATGAAATAGACCGCATCGTCGGGCTGGAAATCGGTGCGGATGACTATGTCAGCAAACCCTTTTCACCACGCGAAGTGGTGGCCCGCATACGCGCGATTTTGCGGCGCCAGCAAGGCAAGGTGCAAACTGCGGCAGAAACTGCAGTATCCCGTTTTGAATTGAAACCGCAAGAAGCGCGCATACTTGCCTATGGTCAGACACTGAACCTGACGCGTTATGAATACCTGCTGCTCAAGACGCTCATGGAAAGCCCCGGCCATTTATTTTCACGCGCCCAACTCATGGACATCGTCTGGACCAACGCGCCTGATACGCTGGACCGTACCGTCGATGCCCACGTCAAATGCCTGCGCGCCAAACTGCGGCAGGCGAGGCTCAACAATACAGCCGTGACAGATGATGCTGAAGCAAATGATGAAGGCATCATCACCCACCGCGGCATGGGCTATAGCTGGTCACCTGCATGAAGATAGGCCTGCGCATACTGCTGGGTTATTTTTTAATACTGGGTTTAAGCGCCTGGCTGATCCTGAATGTGGTCGTCGAAGAAATCAAACCCGGTGTGCGCGCCACGCTGGAAGACACCCTCATCGACACTGCCCACATGCTGGCCACCCTGGTGGCAGAAGACGTGGCAGCAGGCAAAGTCGCCGACAGTGATTTGATGAAGCGTCTGCAAAACTATGCGCAACGCAGCATCGATGCCAACATCAGCGGTATACGCAAGACCAGCCTTGATTACCGCATCTATATCACCGACATCAAAGGCATCGTCATCTTTGACAGCGATGGCAAGGACGTGGGGCAGGACTACTCACGCTGGAATGATGTCAACCGCACCCTGCAAGGCAAATACGGTGCCCGCAGCACCCGTAGCAAATCGGAAGATGAAGGCAGCAGTGTCATGCATGTGGCAGCCCCCATCCTTGACCATGGCCGCATCATAGGTTCACTGACGGTCGCCAAACCCATCTCCACCATCAACCCGTTTATCTGGCGCAGCCAGCGCAAGATATTGCAACGCAGTGCCTGGTTGTGGCTGGGGTCTCTGTTAATAGGGTTAGGTTTTTCATGGTGGCTGAACCGCACTTTGCGCAAGCTGCAAACCTATGCTGCCAGCGTAGAAAACGGCGAAAAAACTAGCCTACCGGCACTGGGCAATAATGAAATCGGCAGCCTGGGCCGTGCGCTTGAAGCCATGCGTGACAAGCTCGAAGGCAAGCAATATGTAGAACAACTCATGCACACCATGGCGCATGAGTTGAAGAGTCCCATCGCTTCGATACAAGGCTCTGCCGAACTCATGCGCGAAGACATGCCCGCCGCTGACAGGCAGCATTTTTTGAACAACATCCTGGAACAAAATTCTCGCCAGCGTCAACTTATCGATAAATTGCTGGCCCTGGTCAAGCTGGAAAAACAGCAAAGCCTGGAGCACGTACAAGCCATCAACATCCCGCGCCTGCTGGCACTGGTGACTGAAGATGCGCAACCCAGATTATTAGCCAAGTCCCTGCACTTGCAACAGGATATAGACATCGCCATCACCAGCATCAATGGTGATGAATTACTGTTGCGCCAGGCACTGGGTAACCTGCTCGACAACGCCATTGCCTTTGCCCCTGCAGGCAGCGGTATCAGCCTGCAAACCCATCTCATCAATAGCGCCGATGGTTCGCCATCCCTGCAAATCAGTATCAGCGACCAGGGACCAGGCATACCAGATTACGCCCTCGATAAAATCTTTGACCGCTTCTACTCCCTGCCCCGCCCGCATGCTGCAAAAAGCACGGGACTGGGTTTGCCGTTTGTGCGCGAAGTGGCACTGTTGCATGGCGGGAGTATCAGCGTGAGCAATCAGGCTGATGGTGGCGTGCGGGCTATGTTGTGTTTGGACGTATGAATGTCATAGGTTAGGCCGGGCCTCGCTAGGCTACGCTTCATCAGCCCAACGCTGGACCTCGACAAACGTATACGTTATGTAAACACCGAGTGCTGGGCTGATACCCCGTAGCCCAACCTACGATACTAGTGGCATTCGCCAATCAACATCAACCTCTTGAACTGGCTAACGTTTCCAACAACAAAGAAACACCCCACTTCACACAAACCACATCATCCCCGCACATTCCTTTTTTACATTACAAGCTTCGCCATTACCGGAGCCTGTCATGCAAAGAAGTCTGCTATTTAAAATCGTTATCGTTGGCCTGCTGGCTATCCTGCTGTATGTGCCGCTGACGATGATACAAGCCACCATCTGGGAACGCATGCGTTACCGCGATGAAGCGGTGCGCAGTATCACGGCGGATTCTGTCAGTGAGCAAGTCATCGTCGGGCCGGTGCTCGTTGTTCCCTATACTGAGACCTGGGAAGATGAGAGCTTTGATGCCACGTTGAATAAAACCACGCGCCGCCAGATGTCTGTCAATAAAAAGCATTACATCTACCCTAATGAGATGCAGATCATGGGCAATATCGATACTGACCAGCGTTATCGCGGCATCCACAAAGTGCTGGTGTATACCGGGCACCATAAAATAACGGGGGACTTCCTGCTGCCTGAGCTGTCGAACATGGTGCAGAAGGACAATCCCAAGGCCGTCATCACCCTGGCGGAAACGCCTTATATTGCCATGGGATTAAGTGATACCCGTGGCCTGCAAAATTTCCCTAAACTCACATGGAATGAACAAACCGTAGAATTCAAGCAAGGCAGCAAACTCAGTTCTTTCCAGCGCGGTATCCATGCAGGGCTCGATAGCGTTAATCTCGCCAGTGCAAGGCAAGTCAAATTCAAGATAGACCTGGATCTTGATGGCATAGAAAAACTGAGCTTTACTCCACTGGCAAAAAATAACCAGGTGACGCTGGCATCCAACTGGCCGCATATGCAATACGGTGGCCGCTTCCTGCCATCAACAAAAGGCAGGGTGAATACAGACAAGAGTACCAGTGCAAACTGGACTATTTCTTCCCTGTCCAGCAATGCCCAGCAACAAATGACGCGACTCGAAAATGCCGGGAATGCAGTCAAAGTAGCGAGTGGTACAAACCTGAATGAAGATGGCAGCCCCACTTCATCGGCATCGCCTATCGATATCTTCAGTGTCTCTTACATCGAACCTGTCAACATCTATACGCAAGCTGACCGCGCCGTCAAATATGGCCTGATGTTCGTCGCCCTGACCTTTGCCGCCTTCTTTTTGTTCGAGGTCTTGAAGCAACTGCCTATCCACCCTGTCCAATACACCCTGGTGGGCCTGGCGCTGGTGATTTTCTTCTTGCTGCTGGTCAGCCTGTCAGAGAAGATCAGCTTCGTGCTGGCCTACCTGACAGCCAGTGCCGCCTGTATTTTGCTTATTGGTATTTACCTGGCCAATGTACTGCATAACTGGAAGCGCGGCCTGGGATTTGGCGCAGCATTGACGGTCTTGTACGGCATCTTGTTTGGTCTGCTGAGTTCAGAAAACAATGCCATGATGATGGGTAGCCTGCTGCTGTTTGCTGTCCTGTCCGGCATCATGCTGGCGACCCGCAAGGTCGATTGGTACCATCTCGGCAAGCCAGCCACAGACAGCGTGGTTGATCATGCCTGATCAGTAAATCAACTGGGTAAGTATACTATCCAGAAATAATCAGAAATAATCAGAAATAGCTCGAAATAAGCAGAAATAAGCAGAACCTTGTCAGTTGCAAATTTGCAGGCAAGGTTCTGTTTTTTTTATGCGTGGTCTATCGTCAACCCCGCATTGATCTCGGTCAGAGTGCGCACCAGGGTTTCTGAATAATGCAGGCCTGCGCCTGAGGTGGCATAAACAAGCCTGAGCAAGATAAAGTACTCGCCATCGCAATAGTCTGCAACAGCAGGTAATTTGTAGTTGACCTGCTCCAAAAAATCCAGCAGTTGCGCTTCTTCTGCCAGCCATGCAGGCATGTTTGTTTCTGATTCGCCGGCACATTCCAGCAGGCCGGTACACCATTGCCTGGCCCCGCCATTGCTGTCTGGCTGCGCTGGCCCTGCCAGATGAATCGTCACCTGCGCATCTTCACCCCAGCGCTTGAGTGTCTTGCTATTGTTACTGATGCGCGAGACTGCACCATCAAGCCCCTTGCTATCCGCCGCCAGGGCAAAGCGGTCGGCATCAAATTCTTCTCCTCCTACTTCAACATAAAAGCGCAGTAATTTCATTCTTGCCTCCGTGTTCAGGATTTGAAATGCAGTTCAACCGTATTCACCAGGCTGGTTACGATCAGCCAGACCATAGCATTCTAGTCCGGATTGAAATTTTTGCAATTTCAATCCGCACTGGCTGGCGGCTTTCTTGCCTGGCAGAATTAAAAACGCAGATCTTCGGTCGTGACCAGGCTGGCAAACAGGCCATTCAGGGTCGAATTATGGTGGGCGATGATGGTGCTGGCAGGCAGCAACTCGGTGTCATTGCAGCTATGCGCATCTTCTACGAGAATCACCTTGAAACCCAGTTCACTGGCAGCGCGGCAATTGCTGTCTATGCAGTACTGGGTTTTAAGCCCGCAAATGATCAGTTCCTGTATGTCTTTTGCGCGCAATTGCTGTGTTTGAGTTTGTTCAGGGTAGCGAGTATGTCTTCGCGCAAGATGCTGTTTTGACAGGTCTTGGGATGCACGGTGACACCCTCAAAGCCAAAACGGCAGGCCTGGAATCGGTTGTAGTTATAGACGAGATAGTCGTCTTCTTCTGGCGCTGCTACGCGTCTTTTCACCAAGTAAGAACACAGGACTTGTAGGCAGGCGGCCAGGGCAGCAGCTCTTTCCACAATACTGTCCCCGCCAGCACGGAGGCACAAGGCACAAGCCACCAGCATCACTTGCAAACTCTGGGCCGAAGCTTTCAGAATATCGCCTGGTGCCTGCATGACCCTATAAACAAGGATGAGTTTGAAGGCAAAAACTGCCAGCACAGAATTGATCGCAGTCAGGTGCAGGATGCGTTCACTGACCTGGCCAGAACTGCGTTGCTCGTTAGTCACGCGTAATACGGCAGTGGGTGAAGATGACATCGCCAGTGCCGCCATTAACAGCGACATCAGTTGCGTGCTGCCATACCAAAGGGCGACACAATACACGGTAGCAAAGCTGGCTGCTGCTTCCAACAAACCTGTCACGGCTACCCAGGGATTAAGGCGAAGCCAGCGCAGGTTGATGCGGTAGACAAACTCGAACAGCATCAAGCCAAAGGCGATATTGGCGAGCAGCACAAGGCCATTGCAGCCCCACGACAAATTTTGCTTTTTGATAGCGTATTGCTTCAACGATGTTGTCTGCAGGTGAAATGGCCTCTACCTTGATATCCCTGCCCAGATTCCTGATCGATTGATGGTGGATGGAATTAACTTTGGCAACAATGCCAGGAGGGAACAACTGTGCCAGTGAGGAGTGCGGCGTAAATTGCAATTCATGGCCATGCTGGTCGTACAGGTCATTGACGTGGGCGATAGCACCAGGCACTTCAGTGACGATGTCCTGATACAGGCTGCCACCAAAAGCCACATTCAATAACTGGCAGCCACGGCAGATACCGAGCAGCGGTTTGTCGGCTTCGATAAATTCATGCAACAACTCGAGTTCATACATGTCGCGCGTGCGGTCGCCATTCCACTCAGGGCGGGTCGATTGTTGTGAGTAGCTTTCAGGTGCAACGTCGGCACCACCTTGCAAGACCAGGCCATCAAGATGCCTGGCATAGTCACGCAGGCGTATATTGCTGGGCCGTATCAAGCCATTAGTGTTGACTGAGGGGATCATGAACACCATCACATCACGCGCCATGACCCATTGGGCGATGGATTCTTCCAGATACTGCAAGGTCTTGCTCGACAAGCCCTTTGCACCCGCCTGCGGATGGAAGATGCGGGCAGATACCCCTAATCTTCAGGGTACGCTGGGTAATGCCCTTGGCTGTACGCATGGAGGTAGCCCGCAGGCGCGCAGTAATAACACGTATCATCGTGCGCCACGGAGATTCATCAGCGAGGTAAGAGGCTTGCCCTTCAACTGTTTCTTTGGTCGCAGTTGCAGTCTGTGTCACTGGGATGGCAGATGGGGATAGATTGGCCTGCTCTGCCAGATTGCCTGATACCGTATGTACGGGCAGATTTACGGGTGGGTCAGTTGCAACAACAGACGCCACTATTCCAGAGTGCGGGGTATTTTGTTGTGCTTGATCATTTTTCTCATCCGGCATGGCATATATCCATCGCTGATAAAGGTGAAAGCCAAGGCATACCTGTCTGCATACTCATGAAGAAACATCGTCATGCTGTGACAGTGAAGATACTACACGCTAGAGCGGCTTGATTCCATCGTCTGAGTCAGGCAAGCCAGTTCATGCAGTAGCGGTTTATTCAGTATAGTTCAACTCTGTTTTTTTAAAATATGACTACAGCAGCGGATTCAAGCGATCTTCACATCTTACATCACAACAAAAACATCAATGCCGCTACCAGCGTTGGCGGCAAGGCACCGAGCAGTAAACCAACTGCGCCTATCGATTCATCATTGAAGCCACGCTTCAATAAAGCCACGCCTGCAGGATTGGGGGCATTGGCGATGACGGTGAGCCCGCCACCAGCGACCGCACCGGCAACCAGCAGGTATTTTGCCTGCTCACTGAGGCCAGCAATCAAGGAACCCAGATAAGTCAGTGCCGCATTATCCGTAATCGCCGTCAGGCCGAGCGCCGCAAAAAACAGGGTATGCGGCTGCAGGCTGGAGACGATGGGTTGCAACCACCATTGCTGCATACCGCCCAGCACCACCAGACCAGCGAGAAAGAAACCGACCAGCAAACCCTCTTTCAAAATCAAGGGGCTTTGATGGCGTTCATACGCCTGGGTATAGCCCATGAAGAACAGGAACAGGCCGAGGAAGAATACCGGGTGATGGGCAAACAGGACAACGCCCGCCAAAAAAGCCAGATGTATCAGGCTGACGATCAGCGGCACTGTCTGCACTTGCGTGCTGTCTGCTGCACTCTGCGCCGGTATGTGCTTGCGCAAAAGCAGTGTAATCACGCTGGCATTGAACAGCACTGCCACAGCCGCCTTCCAGCCAAAAGTGGCCAGCATGAAAGCGCTATCCCATTGCCACACTGATGCCACCATCAGCACCGGCGGCGCGGCATAAGAAGTCAACGTACCGCCTACGGAGACATTGACGAACAGCACACCCAGCGCAGCATACTTGAGCCACTCAGGCATGCCCTGTCTAAAAATTCTTGATGCCAGCATCAGGGCAGCCAGAGTCATCGCCGCCGGCTCGGTAATCAATGAACCCAGCAAAGGCACGACTGCCAGGCCAAACCACACCATCGCGAGAGCATCAGGCACAGGCGTGAAACGCGCCAGCACCTTGAGCACACGGCCAACGATCTCCAGCACGGGGCGCGACGCAGCGACCACCATGACGACAAAGACAAACAGGGGTTCGGTATATTGACGCGACTCGGCATAGGCTACGGCTACATCTCCACCAGACACCAGCGCCATCACCACGATGAGCACAAAAGCCCAGAAGCCAAACACGACTTCAACTTCACCCAACAAGTGAAACAGGCCCGCATGCCTGGCATGCCGGTGCGCCAGCACTTCAAAAAACTTGGCGCTGAAAGTATGCAACAGAGCCAGGCCAAAAATCACTGCACCCAGGGTTTCCATCAGGTTCATCACGCTCATTCCCGCATCAATACAGAGACATATATTACACGAGCGTGAGCCTGCTTACGAGCTAAACCGGCGTGGCAGAGACCGATAAAAGCCTTGCCATTTTGTATTAGGCAGAGTTCAACATCACTGTATTTTTCTACTCACCAATACCTTAGAGTACGGCAGTCAGCCAAGCCATCATATGCCAGAAAAGCCGGAAAATCTATGCATTGCCATGGCCTGCAAAATACTATCCTTGATGCAACCAGCCAAGGCACACAAGATAAATGCATCTACCATAGTCAATTTATATTCAGCCCAGTTCCTGGTCATGATCAAGAACAGCGCCAGGAAAAAGAATACGATGCCAGTCCACTGTGCCCTGAGATTAATCCTCATCGTCATTGCATTTGTTTTTTTGTATGCTTCAAAAACGACATACGCTTCGAGCATGATAAAGGCCGCGAGCGGCACCCAGAAACTCCACATTGGTGCACCATCGCGGATAGCATGGATCATAAAAAATAAAAACACTGAGACGTTGGCCAATAGCGCAACATACACAGCCATTTTGCTGGTTTCAAAAATGCTCTTCTTTTCTGTCGTCATTTGCTTGTTCCTTACAGTATTCAATCAGCCAAATTTGTTATCACAGACAACAAGCATATCTGGAACACCAATTGTGTCCGCCAGATGTCTATAAATTGACTGATCAGGCCAGCTTCAAACCCGCCCCATCTTCTTTCACAACAGCCGCCCGCACCTCCACCACAGCCCCGTCCTGAATAGACACCACCCGCTCAGCCGCATTGATGGTCTCAGGCCGGTGCGCCACCATGATGCGCGTCAGCTGCAAATTGCCTAGCGCCTGATTGACCTTATGTTCATTGTTCACATCCAGATGACTGGTCGCTTCATCGAGTGCCAATACCTTAGGCTGCTTGTACAAGGCCCTGGCCAGTAGTACGCGCTGCTTTTGGCCGCCAGACAGGCTGCTGCCCATATCACCTACCAGGGTTTGATAACCCATGGGCATCTTGCTGATTTCTTCATGAATGGCTGCCAGCTTCGCACATTCTTCTACTCTCTGCTGATCACAATGGCTGTCGAAGAAAGCGATATTGTCCATGATGGACCCCGCCAGCAAGACATCCTCCTGCATGACCGTGCCCACCAGTTGACGATAAGTCTTGATACCCAGTTGAGTGATAGGGATATCGTCTATCAGCACTTCACCTTCTGTTGGTTTCAACAAACCCAGAATGATCTTGCACAAGGTAGTTTTACCACAACCACTGGGGCCAACCAGGGCGATGCTTTGCCCAGCAGGTATGGTCAGATTAATGTCCTTGAGTACCCAGGGTTCACCCTCGGCATAACGGAACTTGATATTCTTCAGCGTGATCACCGCCTTGATGCGCGAGAGATCAGTTTCGATCGCAGTTTCTGCCTCGGCCTCTTCCAGCACGATGTCGGCCAGCCTTTCACTATGCAGGCTCAGCATGCGGTAACTGATGAAGACATCAATGAGGCTGGAAATGCGGCCAGTAAACGTACCGGCATAGCTGGAGAAAGCCATCAGCATGCCCGCCGTCAGGGTATTTTGCATGACCTGGCCAGCACCAATATAAAACAGCGCCAGGCCTTGTATGCCAAAGATCAGGGTATTGCTGACCTTGAAGATAATGGACAGCTTTTGCGTCTTGATATCACGGTTTTGTACATCGATCTTCAGGTTTTGCCAGCGCGACAGTCTTTCAGTCTCACGACCAAACAGTTTCAGGGGCGTGACGGCACGCATGGTTTCCAGGAAGTGACTACTTTCTTTGGACGACAGGATCAGCCGCTCTTGTGATGCTTCACGAAAAGGTTGATAGAAGGCCCAGCGCAAACCCGCGTACAAGGCCACAGCACCCAATACCAGCATACTGAGCTTGACGCTATACACCATCATCATGACCAGCGCCAGTACGGCCATCAGGCCATCCAGCGCACTCTCGACAAACATGCTGGTCAGGGTACTTTGTATGGCACCGATGGAACCAAAGCGCGACACCACATCACCGAGGTGCCGCTTTTCAAAATAAGAAACCGGCAAACGCACCAGATGGGCAAATACACGCGCCGACCATTGCAGGCCGATATCCATGCTCCAGCGCATCAAAAACCAGCTACGGGCGAGACCGATTGCAGTCTGGGTAATCATCAACAGTGCAAAACCAAACACCAGCACGACGAGTAATTCTTTGTCACCACTGACGATGACTTCGTCAATGACGAACTGGTTGAACAGAGGTGAGCATATAGCAAAAATTTCCAGGGCCAGGGCCAAGGCAATCACTTTGACAATGGCAGGACGCAGGCCGACGATATGGCCTGTCAGATCACGCAGGGCGACTTGCTTTTTTTCATCCTTCGGTTTAAAGGCTGGGCTGGGTGCTAGCTCAAGGGCGACACCCGTGAAATGTTTGGAGGCTTCTTCCAGCCCGACACGACGTTCGCCGACAGCCGGGTCCAGCAAGACCAGAGTGACTTTGCCACGCCAATCCTTGCTCACAGTTTTCAGTACCACAAAGTGGTTCAGATTCCAGTGCAAGATACAAGGCAAGGCAAGTTGATCGAGTTCATCCAGTTCCAGGCGCAAAGGGCGGCTGTTCAATTGCATTGCTGATGCATGACGCATCAGTTGCGCTAGTGTGGCACCTTTGAGGCTGATCGAGAATTGACGGCGCAGATCCGCGAGGTCAGAGTGATAGCCAAAATGGCTGGCGACCATGGCGAGGCAGGCGAGACCGCATTCGCTGGATTCGGTTTGGAGGATGGGCTTCATTTATGACCCGAAATAAATTGGTGCTTGGGATGGGGGCAACGAGGACGAAAAACATTGACTGCGACGGAGCGCAATAAAGGTAGGGATAGACATGATTATTGCTGGTCAGGCTTACCAGCCAATTGATGCATCGCCAGCATATCTACCAGATAATCTTTTATAATAGCTAACAGAATGGTCAATAAAAAAGCATCTGAAAAGTCCAGTGGCTGCTTCTTGGTCGCGAGTAGAAATATCAAGAAAAAAAGAACGATTACTCCTTTTTTCAATGACATTTTCTCTTTCGTTACTGCTCTGATATCCAGTTTTTTTTCATCGTCAGTACTGATATAGCCATACAAGCAAAAGAAGGCAACGGCTGGCAGCCAGAAATTCAGAAATCGCGCTTGATTGAGGACTGCATTGGTTACAAAAAACAGGACGACTGAAATATGGCAGGCAACGAGTGCACAGAGTGCTGCCTTGCTGAGATCAGGATTGTGTATGTGTGCTGGTTTCATTTATTTTATACAGTACTATTCGCGCACAACATTAACCATTTCGACATTGTAGCCGCGCTTTTTAAATTCTTCTTGCAAAGAATGTGCCCCAAAAAAATGGGCTGCACCTATCGCAAAGACACTGCACTCATTTGCATTCGCACGCTTCACTATTTTTTCTAATAAATACACAGTTCTTTTATCACCAATCGCCACACCCGCAGGCTTATCAGCTCCAGTAAGTTTTCCGAGTTCGTCATAATCACTTTTTGCCTGTTTGAAATCTCCACGAAGAAAAATTGCTTCCTCCATACTTAAGCCACGTTGAATGTGTTTCTTCTTGCACTCTTCACATTCAAGAAAATCTGCCAGCCTTAGTAATGAAGTTTGCCATCCTTTTATGTCCGAGAATGTACTGATAATTTGTTCTGCCCCCTCGCTTGAACTTTCCAAGTAGTGAATTGGAACTTTGACTACTTTTGCAAATTCTTCAAATTGAATATCCAATGAAGGAGATTTATTCTTTTCGTTACTCGAATCCGTTAAGGCACCTATCAATGCTGCTTGTTGCAAGTTAAATGGGGTCGCATGTGCAATATATTGAGAGAGTAATTGCGGTGGAATCTTTGCATTACTGGCTAATATCTGCAACTTTTCCCCATTATCGAGATAACGTTGGATGTTATAGTCATCATTAACAAGCATTTTCTGTGCATATTTACCGGATAACATATCTTCTTTTCCAGCAACAGCATCGACTTCAAGGCACAATCCTTTTGCCTTGCTTATCTGCTCCTTGATAGCGAACGCATAATAGTGTGGGAAAAGAATGTGTAATGAACTGTGCATTGACGGCGCGACACTAAAACTGTTTCCGTGACCTGAGACCTTGATATAAAACGTTTGTACTTGAGTAGGTTTTTCTTCTCCTGAAGCATATATCGGCAACGTTACGAAAAGCAGTTGAAGAAAAAAGAAAAAAAGTATCTTCAAGTCAAAATTTATGCGTTTCATTCCAGGCTCATTGAGTGGTTGATGATATTTCTTGGACGTGATTTTGTGTCACGTCCACTTTCTTTATTTCAAAAAATCAGGGACGGTAGTCGGCACTATCACAGCCTGCTTGGTTACTTTGTACAGCAGCAGCATTCATTCCGGTGTATACAGTTGTTATTGCCAAACCCGCACCAACTGGTCCACCAAACGGAAGAGCCGCTAATCCGGCACCAGTCGCTGTAATACCAGATGCAACTTGATTACTCGTCGTTGGCTTTGAATTTTCCGCCATGCACCTGTTGTACGCAGCAGCATCTGAGGCAGCACTTGCCATAGCAATCGCATAAAATGTAGCCCCCCCTGAAGTAGATTCTCCCCAAGAGTTTTGACCAGGTTCACGAGTCGCGGCAGCGTCAAACCGAACAGCACCCACTCCTATAACTGGATCAGGATCATCACCGCCAGCAACGGCCATCAATTCTTCATTTGTAATCATACGCATTTTGTGTTACTCCTGTACATGGTTAAGTGAACCATACCTCATGGCATGGCTTTACTGCTCCGTCCAAGGTCTTGACTACCTTGAACGGTTTTTTCGGGCTGGGTCTGTTGGTTTTTCCTGACAGACTCAGCATCGAATTCTGAAATTCTTTGTTTCTGTTTCTAGGCACGCTGTTTCATGGCTAGCACTGGCTCCAGCACCCACTCCCAAATCCTGCGCTTGTCCTGTATCACATCCGCCTCCAGCGTCATACCAGGCTTGAGCATTTGCGCTTGCCCATAGGCATTAATGCTTTGCTCATGTAGCCTGACCTTGATGCGGTACAGCGCTTCGTTCGCGTTGAAGCCATTGATGGCTTGCTGGGCATTGCTCAGGATCGTACTGGCCAGATGCGCTGGCAGCTCTGCCGGGGCAAAAGGCGTCCGGCTGACATCAACGACGGTGGCTGTGTGCAAGCCAAATTTTTGGTAAGGGAAGGCTGCATAGCGTATCAGCACCTCTTGCCCTGGCTGGATAAAACCTGCTGTGCGGCTGGGTACATACAGATGTGCCTCCAGTGAATTTGTTTCAGCATTAGCTCCGTTGGCATCAACAGGAATCAGGCTGGCCAGCACTTGTCCTGCATTGATGGCCTGTCCCGCCTGGTTCGTTAACGCTGTCACCGTCCCGGCTTGCATGGCTACGATTTGCACAGCCTGACGATTGGCATTTTCTGCTGCTTCTTGCTTGAGGCTGGCTTTGGCTCTTTCTATTTGTGTCAGGTCTGTTGCCAGGCTATTCGATAAAGTATCAAGTTCTGATTGCAGTGCAATCTGGTTGGCCTGCAACTGGGTTTTGCTACGCTGCAGCGTACTTAAGCGGGTGCTGATGTCGAGCAGGTCTTCCTGCTTTTGCTGGGTCTGGGCGGCAGAGACATAGCCATTGCCTTGCAGGGTTTCATACTTGGCGACGCTTTGCTGTGCCAGTTGCTGGCGGCGCTGGGCAAGCAGGAGTTCTTGCTCAAGCTGTGACTGTTCCTGAGCCAGGTTCGCCAGCCTTTGTTGCAGGGCCTGCTTTTTTTCCTGGTACTGACTTTGGCGCAATCTTTGTTCTGCGGCCATGCTGTCAGCACGGCTGGCGAGTTGCTGGGCAACAAGGGCTGTGATTTCGCCCTGGCTGTTCTGGCGCTCTGTACTCAGCGTGAACAGGATTTGCCCGGCTTTGACTTGCTCGCCTTCCTTGACGTGGGTAGTCAGCAAGATACCGGCGTTGGGGGCAGCCACGCTGAGCTGGCCGCCTATAGGCACTGTGATACCAGTGACGCGGGCTTTTTTAGTGATGCTGCCGAAAGTGATGTAGGCAATCAACACCGCGGCAATGATCAGGGCAACAATCGCAATCAAAGAAGCGGAGAGCGGTTGTGCCAGGCGGATGGATCCCATCCATTGACTACCTAATGCTGCTGTCACTTCAGGGCGAAACAGGGGGCTGGACTTACTCATCACCCGCCTTATTCACTGCAATTTGTTGCGATTTCAATGGCATCTTCGTTTATCTACAGCAATATTTCAAAAAAGGCACTTAATTCCCGTGCACTGATTAACAGCATAAATGAAAACACTCGGGAAATGTCAAAGAAAGTTAAAAAATATATTTTAAGCATGCTTAAAGACTATTTAATATTTTTCTGCTAGGATCGCGCCGCGTGCTCGGGCGCTTGAAAACCGCTTGTCCTGATCGCTCCTTTTCCATGTAAAGCGACCAGGTCATCAAAGAGCTGTCATTCAGCGTCTGGACATCGTTCTAATGTCCAGACATCTGTTTTTAAATCCCGACCCATTCACGCGCATGTGCAAAAATCAGTCGCCTTGCTGCTGCCAGACTGCTTTACCCGACCTCAAATAAATCAAGCCGCTGGCGGAGCCTTCTTTCGCTACCACGAGGCCATCGTGTTGCAATTTGACAGACTTGGCATGATAGCTGTGCGGCTGCGAGCCTTTGTCTTCGACATACCAAAGTTCCAGCCACGAAAAGTCATCACCACCATTGCCTGTCGCATGTCCGGCACCAACGATGACAGGCTTGGCTTTGCCATGCGACAAAAAGACGATGCCCTCTTTATTACTGTTGCTATCTTTGACCAGGACCGCCAGGTCACCCTTGCCAGCACCCAGAAAATTACCGCGCCAGACAAAGGGATTGATGCGGCTGTTGACCTCGATGGATTCTTGTTTGGACAAGCCATCAAGCTGCTTGTTTGCCCAGTCCGGCAATTGCATCTTGGGAGACACATCCTGTGCAAAAGCGATGCTGTTGGCGAACAACAGCACGACGGACGCTAATTTGAAATTCATGGCAAAACTCCTGATAGTGATGTAAATGTTTAAGTATTGTTTGAATACAACCTACTTTGCCTCAACTGATTATTTCTACTGATTACTACCACTGCGCTCACTGCAAATACCTCACCTCAAACTGATGGTCTGCCTCTTCCATGCCGGGTCTTGCCACTTGTAGAACACGCTCAAAGAACCCGGCTTATCGGCACCATTTTCAACTTGCAGGCTGTCCATGCTGACGACTTCAAAACTCTTTTTGAAACGGCCTTCGACTTTGGCTTCGCGTGCTACCAGCATTTTATTGGTGCCGGGCACCCAGCCTGCGAATTCTGCATAGCCAAGATCGGGGTCACTATTCGCTGGTGGCAGGATGTCGATGATCCAGCCCTGGCTGGTCTGATGGAACAGCCAGAGTTCACGCCAGTTCTCCATGGGTTGTACAGCCAGTGTCAGCGCAGTGCTTTGTGCATTGGCGCGGGCAGATGCGGCCCAGACCACGCTATAGGTGCAGCGCTTTGCCAGCGGGGTTTTTACGTCATGTTTGGCATCAGTCAGCATCACGCAGGTTTCGCCTGGCTGGCCTGGGGCAGTGATGACATTCAGGCCAGGTTTGGGGACGATGGCGGGTTCTACGGCCCAACGCGTCGTGCCTACCCGCACACCGGCGTCGGCATAGGCATAGACATCTTCATCGGCGAATTCTTCTTTATTGACGGCGGCCAGTTCTGTCAATGCGCGATTGGCGGCGTCATCTACTTTATCGCCTTTGCGGGCGCGCTGGAAGGCGATGCTGGACCAGACGCTGGCCTTGCGCATGCGCATGCGGTTTTTCAGATACTCGGGCAGGCTGGTGGTGTTGACCTTGTCGAGTACATCGGCACGCCACTGGTCGAGGGCATAGCGCTCGGTGGGGCGCATGGTGGGGTCTATGCAATCCTGTCTGATTACTGCCAATGCAGCACGGGCTTTTTGGTCGGGTGTGGCATTCATGGCCAGCACGCGGCGGAAGGCTTCACCGTCGTAGCAGAGTTGCATGCGGCCTTCACGTTCATAGCCTTTGATGTTGATACCGTAATTGGCAACCACTTCCAGGTGGGCGGCGATGGTGGCTTCATTTTGCTTGGGCTGTTTGCTCGATGCACGCTTTGCCAGGCGTTCTGCCATGCTGCCGAGTGCGTCAAAGGCTTCTGCACCGATAGCACTGGCTGGTGCGGCTTTCAAATAAGCCGCGGTATAACTGATGCCCAGGGATTCTGCACCCGGTGTATCGCGCAGGAAGCGGATGACGGCGAAGGCATCCGGCGCATCATCAGGCTGCATGGACACCAGGCGTACTTGCGATGCCTTGATATAGCCTGCACGCTCGCGCCTGTGGTCATACACTTGCAGATAGTCGAGTTTTTCTCCACGGATTTCCAGGCTGTCACCTTGCCAGAGTATGGCTTGTTGTTGCGCACCGTCCTTGGGGGCGGCGCGCAATTGTGCCTGGTCTTGTGTGACAACAGCGAGCACGGCGACAGCAGCTAAGGTAGCAAACATGATTATTGGCTCTCTTTGTTTTCGTTGGTGGTTTCGGTTTCAGCTTCTGTCGAGACTTTTTGCATGCCTTGCTTGTTATTCCTGCCGCTACCCAGCAATGCAGCACCAATGAAGCTGCCATCTGTTGGTGGTGGTGCGATGATGACGGATATCTTGTCTGACAATTTGTCAGCCATGGTTTTCTGTATCAACAAGGGGTGCTTGGTCAGCAGTGCACCTTCTCTCTCCATCTGCACGCTGGCGACCTTCCCGACCAGGTCTTGTCTGTAGGCTTCTGCATCGGCCAGTTTGCGGCGCGAATCGGCTTCACCCTGGGCTTCGATGACGCGCGCCTGGGCCGTGCCTTCCGAGGTTTTGATGCGGGATACCTTTTCTGCTTCGGCTTCAAACTGCCGTTGTTCTATCTGCTTTTGCTTGAACGGTAATACATGCTTCATGGCTTCTTCTTGTGCTTTGGCAGCGATGATTTGTTCATTGCCCGCAGCTTCGGCTGCTTTTTCGCGTTTGATCTTGTCGGCATCCGCTTCCAGCGCGGTTTGTTTTACCTGTTTGTCTTTGAGCTCCAACGTATAGCGCATTTTTTCACTTTCCAGTTCTTCGGCCAGCAGTTTTTCCATGCCGCGTTTATAGTCAGCAGGCAGGTCCACCTTGCCCATCATGACGCTGCGCAGGATGATGCCGTCAGCGGCCAGCCTGGGTTTTAACTCAGCTTCTATCTGTTTCTGGATTTCTGCGCGCTTGCTGGAAAATATCTCGCGTACTGTATACAGGGTGAATGCCTTGTAGATCACACCCTGCACTGCCGGTTCAACGATGTCGGTATTGATGTTCTCTGGCAGGCTGGTGGACATATTGGTCAGCTTGGTCGGATCAACCGCATAACGTATGCTCAGGTCTACCCCCAGTGACAAGCCTTCTACCGACTGGAACGGTGCCTCGCCATCGGCACGGCTGCTGCGTGTGGGTTTGTATAACTGGTCTTGCAGGCTGAACAGGCGCAACTCATGCAGGCCGGGTACGACAATCAGGGCACCGTCACGCACCTGGTCAGCATGACCGGTCAACTGGTTGATACGCACACCCACGTCACCACGCGGGATATGTTTGACCGGTGGATGCGTGCTGATCGCATACACGGCACCACCTACCAGGCTGAGCACTACCAGGCGCTTGAAAGTGACTTTACTGAACATGCCTGATTCTGTCGTGACCCTGGCCCCGGCTTTGATTCCCGATGCGCTTTTGCTGAAAACGGAAGACAGCGTAGATCTTACGGCTTGTACCAGGGATTTGATACGGTCAGACATGATGGCTCTCCAATAAGGTAGTAACAGGTTCTTAGGGTTTCTTGCAGTGGCGTTTGCCCTGCTTTCCTTAGAACCTGCCGACGATCTGTAGCGAGCGTGCGTCAGCGGGAGTGAAGCGCAGCGCAAAAAGCGGAATGTACTTGAGTACATGAGCATTTTGAGCAGCGCATGAGCCCCGATCACGCTCGCGCAGTAAGATCGTCGGCAGGTTCTGAGACACATCATGCTCCGCAAGCCACGGAGCATACAATGCTGCGGTGGGGGCAGAAATATCACTGTGGCAAGCTATTTATTCCGCGCCTGGAGTAAGCCTTGCCGCGTGTGAAGAAAAACTCACAGCGGCTTTATGACATTTACGGCGAAAGCGTGGATACTGCGGTTATTGAATACATCGCAGGAGAAAACCGTGGTCAAAGTAGCTGTCATCGAAGACGATCTGCCCACCAGCAATCAGTTAAAAACCTGGATAGAAGCAGCAAAGCCGGGCATACAGATAGACCAGTGGTTCAGCCGTGACGATGCCGAAGCCGCTATCGCACGCGAAAACTATGACCTGGTGGTGCTCGATATTGAACTGGGGCGCGAGCGCCATGCCGGCGTTGCCATCATCAACGCCATCAACAAGCAGCATGCAACACCAGTACTGGTGGTGTCTGCCATGCCAGCCACTATCTACCGCAGCATCATGAAAGCACTGGATGCCTGGGATTATCTGCAAAAGGCGACCTTTGAAGAAGCTGATTTCATCGAAACCTTTCTGGAAATGCTGCGCTCGGTCAAGGAACGCAAGCAGCACAAAGAGAGCCAGAGTGCAGCCTATAAAGAAGCCGCAAAAAGCCCGGCGGCCGACCAGCTCAGTATGGACCCCTTGCGCCAGCGCACCCCTATCTGGCGCGGCCAGCGCATCAACCTGCCGCTGACTGCGCAACGCATACTGGCGGCCCTGTTTGCCCGCCGTGGCCAGGTGGTGTCGTATGAAGACTTGTATGAAGTCGTCAAGAGCGGGCGCAACCGCGACAATATACGCAAGCATGTCTCGACGATACGTGATGCCTTCCGTGAGATTGATGCGGATTTTGAATGCATAGAAAACGTCCCCATGCGCGGTTTCAGATGGGTGGATGACGACGCGGGCAGAAGCTGACATGGGCAAGTTTTTGCTAGCGACTTACCGGCTGCGAATTTTATTTCGCGGCGTTTTTCTCTTGCTGGCACTGGCAACCGTGGGGCTGGCGCTGTCTGTCTTGCAGCAGGAAAAGCAGCTCAGCTATAATAATTACCAAAGCAATTTCAATAAAACCCGTTTGCAAATATCAGCCACGCTACGCCACCCTGCCGGGCAGCTGGCGCTGCTGAATCCCCCTGCGGACAACAAACGCGCTTCCTTGCGTCCGCTGTTGTTACCGTATTCTGCAATTGATTTTGACGACCAGAACAAGGTGCAGCAAGCGATCGCCATGTCAGGTTGCCTCGTCCAGTATGGTAATGAAGGTGCACTCTGTAGCGGCATAGGCAATAACCCATGGGCGGGCGGCTTTATCTATATCGCGGGCAACTTCAACAGTAGCCAGTTGGTATCTCACAAGCGTGGCAATGAAAGCCTGACACAGGCACACAGGCTGAAAGTTAGTGTCAGCCTGCGCGGCCAGACATATCGCTGGATAGCGCCGTTTGAAGAAGAGATTGCACCCGCCAGGCAAAACCAGGGCGTGCGCGGGCGCTGGACAGGTTTCAATGAAAGCGAAGCCAACAAACCGAATGCACGTCCAGTCAAAGACTTCCGTGGCTGGGCCTGGCAACAGGCAGTTTGCAACCAGGCTGACCTGGACGACAAGGATGCTGACTGCCAAAAGAATACCTTCTTCTCACTGCGCCTGCCGATACCAGTCTTGCAGGAAGCCTTATTTGAAAAAAAACGCCCGGTCTGGCCGCCACAAGACCTGGATCAGATGGAAGTCAGCCTGTCTGTGCTGCCACCAGATTCAGACACCGCCCTGCTCGACAGCAAGAATACGCCGACTGCAACACCATTCTCCCTCAAGGATTTGCAAGGCAACCTCTTGCCTGGCGAAACCCTGCGCATTCGCAAGCCTGACAATCAAGACAGTAAAGGCAACAAGGAGGATTTGATCAACCTGACCGGTGCCTTTGAACAAAGCGATGAATCATGGAATATCATCACGCGCCTGATACGCAGGCTGCCTGTGGATGAATACGATGTGCCACTTGAAAGCAAAGAAATCATCAGTACACCGTTGGCGAATTATGAGGTCTTGCTCAAGGGCGATGTACGCAGTGTTAGCAAGAGCCTGAGCGTGGTCGCCAGCCGCGTGTCCTGGTTTGTCGGTGCGATGCTGCTTGCATTAACCCTTGCCTGGCTGTTGATCGAAGTCAGCATCATCAGGCGCATCACTCTGCTGACCAGACGCGCGGTGTCGCTTTCCAGGACCATGAAAGGTGCGGGTGAGCTTGAACAATTCGATGTCAGCGATTTGCGCAGCCCGGACGAACTCGGCGTGTTGGCCAGTTGCCTGCATGATTTATTGCGACGGGTAAAAGAAGATGTGGAGCGTGAAACCATACGCACGGAGCAGGAAAAAGAAATGTGGCATGCAGTGGGCCATGAAATCATGTCTCCGCTACAGTCTTTGATGGCCCTGCATGGCACGGCAGATGACCAGAGCAACCGCTACATCAGCCGCATGCAGCAGGCCATACGTGTGCTGTATGGCAGCGCTTCGCCGAGCGAGGCATTTCAATCTACTGTCTTGCAAGTCAGTGAAATTGATATCACCCTGTTCCTCAAAAACGTCGCTGACAATGCCCCCATGGTGGATATACCGGATGTGGTTTACCAGGGGCCGGATGAAGTCATCATGGTCAAGGCAGACGAATATTCCCTCGAAGATGTCGTCACCCATGTCTTGCGCAATGCCCAGCGCTATCGCCAGGGTGATACGCCTATCAGCATCAGGTTGCAAAGCACGGAAACGGCAGTGACGATCAGCATCCACAATACCGGCCCGCATATTGCGGAAGACCTGATCGACAAGATTTTTGAATATGGTGTTTCTGACCAATTGGATTCAGGGGCAAATGGCAACCGTGGCCAGGGCTTGTTTGTCGCCAAAACCTATATGGCAAAAATGGGGGGCACCATCAGCGCACAGAATGTCGCCGATGGGGTCAGTTTTACGCTCAGCCTGCAAAGAGGGAATTGCTAAGCTGGTTTCAAATGCTGATTTTCAAGCCTTGAAATTCAGGCGATAACAACAAGTTTGCCACTCATACCCTCATGCCCATCACCACAAAAGTTATCGCATAAAAATTCATAGGTGCCAGGCTTGTCCGGTTTCAGTTCTACGTTGATGACTTTGCCTGGCACCAGATCCATGCGCAGATTAAAATCAGGCAGGTTAAAACCGTGGGTGAAATCCAATGCGGTGAGAGCCAGTACGATGGTTTCGCCTACTTTTGCTTCTATGCGATTTGGCAGGAATAAAAATTTTTGCGCCTTGACCGGGATAACACGCTTTCTGGATTGTCCCTGCGCATGGGCAAGCTGGCTGTCAGTCATGACGGATGCCGCGCCCAGCAGTGTCACGGCCGCACTCGTACAAAACAGGCGTCTGGATGCTTTCATGTTCATGCCTTTACCACGGGGAATTCGCTGACGCTGCTTACTTTGCCGTCCACATCAATTTCGCGGAAACCAAGACCTGAGAATGGTGCATCAGGCTTCCATGGCAAGGGGGTGCGCTTGTCCTGAGAACCTGGGGCGGGTAGCGGGAAAATCAGGGATTTGGCAGCATGATGCGGGATATGCCCCGTCATGTGATGATGTTCCTGATGGATGTGGCCGTAGAACACGCTGATATTGGTATATGGCGTCAGCAAGGCAATCGCCTGCGCGCCATCGCGTGTGGCCCAGTCCCATTGGGGCACCAGGTCAAATAGCGGCCTGTGCGTGAACAGGACGATAGGCGCATCCTTCGCCTGCTTGCTCAGATCAGCCTCCAGCCAGGCCAGCTGTTTTTCGCCTATGCGTGCGCCTGAGTCGGACACATTGTCCAGCGCAATGAAATGTACGCCTTTATGATCGAAACTATAGTTGGTCGCACCGAAATGCTCTTTATAGGCGGCACCGGCATCAAGTGAAGCATCATGTTCACCTGGGATGAAACGAATATTCCTGACCTTCAGGTCACCAGTGATGTCCTTGAATTCTGCCATGCGCCTACGGCGTTCAACCGGGTCATCAGTGGTATGGGTCAGATCGCCCGTGAAGATGATGAAATCAGGTTGATGCAGCAAGGCATTGACACTTTCTATCGCCTTCCTCAACGTATTCTTGGCCTCGGGGTTGGCGTCCCCGCTGTAACCCCAGTGCGTATCCGACAGCTGGACGAAATAAAAATCAGATTCCGTATTTGCCAGTACCGAGCGGTACAGGCCGGACATGAACACGGCACCACCGCCTACGGCACCAAGTTTCAGGAAATTTCTGCGGTCTATCATGGTGTTTCCTTTATAGAAGAGGGTCTTGTTCAAAAAAATACAGGTAAAAGACGGATAAAAAGACGGATAAAAAGACAGATAATTAAAGGCAGCTGATTCACGGCTACCGCGTCGGCGGTGCTTTCAGGGTCTTCAGATAGGCAATCAGGTCTGCACGCTCGCGTGCCGAAGCGACAGAGACACCCATTTTTTGACCGGGTAATAATTTCTCAGGATCGCGCAGCCAGGCATCCAGCAGCTTTTCATTCCAGACGAGATTGGCCTTGCTCAGGGCGGCAGAATAGACATAAGCGTCCACGCTGCCCGCCTTGCGGCCAAACACGCCAAGATGCGCCGGGCCGACACCGTTATACTGAACCGAGTGGCAGGCTGCACACCTGGCCTGGTAAAGCACCTGCCCTGCACCGGCATCGCCTGCTGCATGTGCTTCTGCCGCCATTACGAGGTTGGCCAGGCCGGCCAGTATGGTCAGTGTTGCCAGCAAATATGGTCGACTATTCATCTGATTAGCCTTATCCTTGATATGAAACTGATGGAGGCAAATACCCGGAATGGCAGGAATTTATTCCCGTCAGACTCAAAAAATGTTGTTTTATTTTTTTGCCCAGGTCGGGAATAAATCTGTGCGATATTGAGTCTTCATGGCAAGGATCAATAAAATGGGTGTGTTTTTGAAAGATGACCGTGCTGCCAAAGAATTTGAAACTCTCACCCTTGCGCATCTGGATGCCGCCTACAACCTTGCACGCTGGCTGACGCGCAATGACCATGATGCAGAAGACCTGGTGCAGAATGCCTACCTGCGCGCTTTCCGTTTCCGTGACAGTTATCACGGCGGAGATATCCGCGTCTGGCTGATGACGATAGTGCGCAATACCTACTACACGACTTTGCGTGACAACAAGAGCATGGCCGCAGATATTGCTTTTGATGAAGCCATGCATGGTGATGCCGCAGGCAGCAATGAAGATTCCAGCTACGCCTTTGACAAAGACCCTGCCCATGTATGGGAAATGCGTGATGTGGGCAAAACCGTCAATCTCGCACTGGAAAAACTGCCGCAGGTTTTCAGGGAGGTGCTGGTATTGAAAGAAATGGATGATTTTTCCTATAAGGAAATCGCAGAAGTCTCAGGTATCCCTATCGGCACGGTGATGTCACGACTGGCAAGGGCCAGAAAATTATTGCTGGCATTTCTGCAAGCAGGACCATCAGGAGATGAACATGGAATGTAAGCAGATCAGGCCATTGATGTCTGCCTACCTCGATCAGGAGCTTGATGCCAGGCAGGCATCGCAGGTGGAGATGCATATCACAGGCTGCCATGATTGTAGCGATGCTTTATCACAAATGCAGGCAGTGAAGGCAGGCGTGAAACAACATGCGCATTACCATACCGCGCCTGCGGGATTGCGCACAAAAATCATGGCAGACCTGTCGCAGCAACGCCCGTCCCGCTTCCGTAGCTGGCCTTGGGCCTGGATCAACCTGGGTTTAGCGGGCATGAGCAGCGCTGCCTTTGCGGGCATGCTGATACTCTATCTGAACCAGCCTTCTGCCAATGACATTGTTAATGAGGACGTGCTGTCCAGCCATTTCCGCTCGCTGGCACCGGGGCATCTGGTTGACGTTGTCTCTTCAGACCAGCATACGGTCAAGCCCTGGTATGCGGGCAAGCTGGATTTTTCACCGCCTGTACGTGATCTGGCGGCGCAGGGTTACCCCTTGCTGGGTGGCAGGCTTGATTACCTGGCTGGCCGACAAGTGGCGGCACTGGTGTACCAGCGCCGCAAACATATTGTGAGTCTGTATGTCTATCCTGAAAATGGCAAATCTCCGGCTGCGTCAGCATCAGCCGTATCAAGCCGGGGTTACCAGTTGATGCAATGGAACGCGGCTGGCATGCACTATGTCGCCGTCTCCGACATGAATGCCGAAGAGCTGGCGCAATTTGCGAATCAGATCAAGATATCTGCTGAATAAAATCTCGACATACATACCGAAAAATTATCAAAAACATATTAACCTGACGACATCGACAGTTTTTATCCAAAAAGCAAAACTTAGTTTTGTATCATCATATAAATCACGTCGCACTATCGGAAAGCATGGCTTTAGAATCCCTGACGGGTGTGCTGAACCAAACGCCTGCTCACGGGGTCAATGACTGGCTATGTCTATAGCCAATAGCCGTCTGTGAGAAAAATACCAGGCTGAGACGGCCTGTCCAACAATAAGGAAAGCAATGAAACCACAATTAAAATTGATCGCCGCGCTGTGCATGGCAGGCGCCGCCAGCCTGGCGCTGGCCCAGGCAGAAGACAAACACCAGTGGCTGGAAGACGTCACCGGTGACAAGGCATTGAGCTGGGTCAAGGACCAGAACAAGGTCACCCGCAGCAAGCTGGACAACGATGCAGGTTTCAACAAACTGAAAGCGGATTTGCAAGTCGTGCTCGATTCCAAAGACCGTATCCCCGGCATACGCAAAATGGGCGATGCTGTCTACAACTACTGGATGGATGCAGAACACCAGCGTGGTGTCTGGCGTAAAACCAGCCTGGAAGAATACAAGAAAGCCCAACCTAAATGGGAAGTGGTGCTCGACGTTGATGCACTGGCAAAGGCAGAAAATGAAAACTGGGTATACAAAGGCAGCGTATGCCGCGAGCCCGTGTATGACCGGTGCCTGATCGAGTTGTCACGCGGTGGTGCCGATGCGATTGTTACCCGTGAATTTGACCTGGCCAGCAAGTCCTTCGTCAAAGATGGTTTCAGTCTGCCAGAAGCAAAAATGAACCTGGACTGGGTCAATAAAGACACCCTGTTTGTCGCCACCGACTTTGGTGCCGGCACGCTGACTGATTCTGGCTATGCACGCGTTGTCAAGGAATGGAAACGCGGCACGGAATTATCTACTGCCAAGACCCTGTTTGAAGGCCAGAAAACCGATATGGCTGTAGGTGCCAATTCCAGTGACCACAAAGGTATACACAGGGAACTCGTCAGCCGCCAGATCACTTTCTACACGTCAGAACAATATCTGAAAGAAGGCGACAAGCTGACCAAGCTGGATATTCCGGCCAAGAGCAATCTGTATTTCTTCGACAAACAGGCAGTGATCACCCCGCGTGAAGCATGGACAGTTGGCGGCAAGACTTATGCGTCAGGCAGTGTACTGGCGATCGATTTTGATGCCTTCATGAAAGGCAATCGTGAGTTCACAGTGTTGTTTGAACCAAGTGACACCACATCGTACACCGGTGCCACCATCACGAAAAATTACCTGTTGTTGCAAACACTGGACAACGTCAAGAGCAATCTGAAAGAATGGAAATTCAGTGGCGGCAAATGGTCTGCGCGTCAGGTCAGCCTGCCTACCCTGGGTGCTGTTGGCGTCAGTGGCATGGACGCAGAAAATTCTGATGATTACCTGCTCAGTTATTCTGATTACCTGACACCCAGCGTCTACATGATGGCCCATGCGGGCAATGACAAACGTGAACTGCTGAAGTCGGCACCAAGCTTCTTTGATGCCAGCGCCTATGAAACAGAGCAAAAATTCACGACATCCAAAGACGGTACCAAAGTCCCTTATTTTGTGGTGCGCCGCAAGGACATGAAGTACGATAGCAATAACCCTACCCTGCTATATGGCTATGGTGGTTTCCAGATTTCCATGACACCTTCATATTCCGGTGGCCTGGGCAAGAGCTGGCTGGATAAAGGCGGCGTGTACGTGGTTGCCAATATCCGTGGCGGCGGCGAGTTTGGCCCGCGCTGGCATCAACTGGCGCTGAAAGAAAACCGTCAACGCGCCTATGATGACTTTGCTGCTGTGGCAGAAGACCTCATCAAGAACAAGATCACCAGTCCTAAGCATCTGGGTGCCATGGGTGGCAGTAACGGTGGCCTGCTGGCTGGTGTCGCTTTGACCCAGCGCCCCGACTTGTTCAATGCCGTGGTCAGCCAGGTACCTTTGCTGGACATGCGCCGCTTCAACCAGTTGCTGGCCGGTGCCTCATGGATGGGTGAATATGGCAATCCTGATGTGCCAGCAGAATGGGATTACATCTCCAAATATTCACCTTACCAGAACGTCAAGGCAGGTGTGACTTATCCTAATGTGCTGTTCATTACTTCTACCCGTGATGACCGCGTCCATCCTGGCCATGCACGCAAGATGGCTGCCAAAATGATGGAGCAGGGTCACAAGAATGTCTGGTATTACGAAAATACGGAAGGTGGCCACGGTGGTGCGGCCAACAATGCCCAACGTGCAGACATGAGTGCAATCACATATACCTTCTTGTGGAATATGCTCAAGCGCGACAATGATGCGGTGCAAGTGCATTAATCAAGTCAGGTACGATGAAAAAAGCAGCCGGTGTGGCTGCTTTTTTTTGCTCAATCGACTTTATCCGACGGGAACCGTATGGTTTCACGTAACAACACGCTCATGGGCAAGGCCATGTTCACGCCATTCGGTTGCACCGGTTTTGTAAACCATTTCTCATAGAGTCTGGTCAGCTCGCCATCTGTCATCATGCGCACCATTTCCATATCGACCAGCTTCTTGAAAGCGGCATCGCCCTTGGGCAGCATCATCGCATAAGCTTCTGAAGACAATGGGTCACCGACGATGACGAGTTTATCGCGAAGCTTGGACCTGGCCTTGAAACCAGCCAGGATTGCATCATGCTGTGCAAATGCATCGACCTGCTTGTTTTCCAGCATGCTGACAGATTCGATATGATCTTTGCTCTCCACCATTTTCATATTCAGGGAGCGCACTTTATCCCTTTCCAGTAAAAATTTGTCTGTGGAAGTACCTTTGGTCACCACCACTTTTTTATCTTTCAGATCCTGCCAGTTCTTGATGCCAGAATCAGCAAAGACCATCATGCGTATCGTGGCAAAAAAATGAGGAAGTGTGTAATTTACTTTAGTACGTCGTTCTGCATTATTACTGGTCGAACCACACTCAATATCTGCCTTGCCTGAAGTCATCGCATCCATGCGTGTATCTGAAGTGACGGGGACGTAGTTGAGCTTCAACTGCGGCAGTTTTAATTCTTTTTTGATGGCATCCACAAATTTGGCGCAGATATCAATCGAGTAACCGATAGGTGTTTTATTCTCTGACAGATAAGAGAATGGGAGTGAGGTTTCCCTGAATGCGATGTTGATCGTATTGGTTTTTTTGATACGCTCAAGTGTATCGGCTGCAGAGGATAACTGCGCCAGCATACAACTTGAAAGAATTAAACTTGCTTTGATAAAGCGACGAAATTTCATGCGACTTCCTTGACCCGGTTGGAGTAATGAGGATGATAAAGAACTGATGTGGAGAGAGAAATCAGGGCAAGGAAATGAGGAAAGATGCTACTTCAATAGCATTGTCATATGCTGTCGCGCTGAAGGAAAAATACTGCGCGATACTTGCCAGACCAAAGTGAACCCATATCAGTTGCGACAAAAACACCGCAGGCCGGGATTATAGGAATATTTCTACGCGACAACAATCAAAAATTCATGCATTTTGCTTAATGTCATGATTCAACACCTGATGACGCTCACGCAGTTGAGCAATATCAATAAAAAACCCGGGCAAATATCCCGGGTTGGTGAACATACATGGATAAGCTGCGAGATCAGCCGTGAGCAGCTTAATTCACTTTATCAGAAGGAAAGCGTATTGTTTCCTTCAGCAGTGAACCCATGGGCCATGCCAGGTTCATATTGTTTGGCTGTATCGGTTTGGTGAACCATTTTTCGTGCAGCTTGGTGATTTCACCGTCAGTCATCTGGCGTGCCATTTCAGTGTCGATGACTTTTTTAAATGCGGCGTCGCCTTTGGGCAGCATGATGGCATAGGCTTCAGAAGCCAGTGGGTCACCAACGATGGCCAGCTTGGAAGGGTCTTTGGCCTTGGCTTTCAAGCCGAACAAGAGAGCTTCATCCTGGGCAAAGGCATCGACCTGGTTTGTTTCCAGCATATTGAAAGAATCGCTGTGGTCTTTGCCCTCTACCAGCTTCATGTTCAGGGCGCGTACTTTATCACGCTCAAGGATGAATTTGTCAGTAGAAGTACCTTTGGTGAAGACGACCTTCTTGCCCTTCAAATCTGTCCAGTTCTTGATGCCTGAACTGGTATTGACCATCATGCGCAGGGTAGAAAAGAAATGAGGTATCGTAAAATCAACCACTTTCCTGCGGTCTGCTGTATTGCTGGTTGAACCACATTCCATATCTGCCTTGCCGGATGTCATGGCCTCTATGCGGTTATCTGCCGTGACGGGTACGAAATTGATTTTGAGTTGTGGCAATTTCAATTCTTTTTTAAGCGCATCGACCATTTTTTTGCAGATGTCGATGGTGTAGCCGACAGGGGCTTTGCTGTCTGACAAATAAGAGAAAGGCAGGGCTGACTCGCGATACGCGATATTGACGGTCTGGCTTTTTTTGATACGGTCCAGCGTGTCAGCAGAAGACATCTGGGAAAGAATGGCGGCAGACACAAATACGCCAGCCTGAAGAATACAGCGCAATTTCATATGGTTTCCTTATGCTCTTAAAAAAGACAACATTTATCGAGGCATTTATGTGGAAGCTGTTGCAAAGATGTTCAGGCAGCGCATAACTACCATGAGCAGCTATTGCCTGAGTATAGGTAATACAGCGGGGCTACGCAAATAAGCCCGGGATATTTTGCAACAAGCGTGGGGGTTTCAACAGTATGGGTGCGGATTATATAGCGGACTGAGTGCCTTGAGGGAGAAGTAAACCTCTAGTGCGTGATAGGAGAAAAAGGGAGAGAAAAAAGGAGAATAAAAGGAGATAAAAAATCAGATAGAAATATAGACAAGAAACGTGTATTCATGGAATGACAAAACTTTATGTTTTTGCTTTCCATATAAACAAAACAACGTGTGGCAAACAACAATGCAAAGCCATTCAAAACCAAATGGAAAATGAATACTGCAGCAAGCTAAATCGCAGAGAATGAAATCAGAATTTGAGGATACTGTATCATTTCCTGCTTTGCCATTCATACGCCCAGAGGCATGCAACCATTTTCTGCCTTTCTGGTCTGAACCATCTATGAGTCTGTACCAGCTTTTAGCGCAATTTATCCGCCAGCACTGGCGTCAGTACATCAGTGCTGGTCTGATGCTGTTTGCCGTTGCTGTCATGACGGTCTTGATACCACGCCGTGTCGGCATGATTATCGATGGCATGGTGGCAAGGCGTTTTGACAATCTAGGTCTGATGTGGGAACTGTCGTGGCTGCTGGGCATGGGCCTGGCGATCTATTTCCTGCGGGTGGGTTGGCGCACGCAATTGTTTACCGCGTCATATCAACTGGGCATGCAACTGCGTACCCAGTTGTATCAAAGGCTGAGCGTGCAGGGTTCGCGTTTTTTCCAGCAGCAAAGAACCGGCGACCTGATGGCACTAGGCACCAATGATGCCGATGCCATAGAACTGGCAGCGGGCGAAGCAGCCCTGGCCGGTTTTGATGGCAGCCTGACATTTGCCCTGGTGATAGGCATGATGTTGCTGGGCGTGGACTGGCGGCTGGCGCTGGCGGCCTTGCTACCCTTTCCTTTCATGGCATGGGCGTTCAAGCATATTACCCATCATATACAGGATGCCTCACGCGATTCTCTCGACCGTTTCAGCAAACTCAATGACCAGGTGCAAGAAACCTTGTCCGGCGTGCGCACCCTGCGCGCCCTGGGCCTGGAACAACGCAGCGCGGCACAGTTTGCCGAACTGGCAGAAAACGCCGCCGCTGCCAGCCTGAATGCCCAACGCTGGGAAGCTGCCTATGAACCTGCCGTTGGCCTGAGCCTGACCGCAGCGGGTGCATTGACGCTGGGTGTCGGTGGTTACCTGGTCTGGCATGGTGAAATGAGTATCGGTGCGCTGACCAGTTTCTCTATGTATTTAGGTCAGCTGATCTGGCCGATGTTTGCCGCCGGCTGGGTCTTGTCGCTGCTGGAACGCGGCAAGGCAGCCTGGGCGCGGCTGGAACCGGTCTTGACGCAGGAACTGAGTGTCAACGACGAAGGCAAGCTGGAGACACCACCCGCCGGTGATTTGATCGTGGACAATGTCAGCTTTGCCTATCCTGGGCAGAACAGGCCAGCCTTGCAAGACATCAGCCTGCGTATTGCACCGGGACAAACCATAGGTATAGTTGGCCCCACCGGCTCAGGTAAATCCAGCGTCGTGCGCCTGTTGCTGCGCCAGATCGAGGCTGAGCAAGGCCATGTGGTATGGGGCGGACATGCGCTGGCAGACTACAAATTGCAAGCCTTGCGCCTGGCTATCAACTGGGTGGCGCAGGAACCATTTTTATTCTCGGCTTCGATTGCTGACAATATATCCCTCAGCAATCCAGATGCCAGCCGCGCCGACGTGATGAAAGCAGCACAGCTGGCATCAGTCGATGATGATATACAACGCTTCCCGCATGGCTATGACACGCTGGTGGGAGAACGTGGTGTCACTTTGTCGGGCGGCCAGAAACAGCGTGTGGCCATCGCCCGCGCCTTGCTGACGGCCAGCCCCTTATTGCTGCTGGACGACGCCTTGTCGGCAGTCGATACACAAACCGAAACGCATATCCTGCAACATCTGGCAGAGTTGCGACAAGAACATCCTGAACGCAGTGCTGTCATCGTCAGTCACCGCCTGAGTGCGGTACTGGAAGCCAATCACATCCTGGTTTTGCGTGAAGGCAAAATCATAGAACAAGGCAATCACCAGACCTTGCTGGATTTGAATGGCTGGTATGCAACGCAATGGCGTTATCAACAATTGGAAGCAAGCCTGGATGCAGCCTGATACGAAAAAACTACCCGCTGCCATGTCAGAAAAAAAACAGGCAGTGCATTTGCTGCTGCATGCAGCCCGCAGTGAAAAACGCCATGTCTGGCTGGGCATTTTCTTTTTATTTATCGCGGCTGGTCTGGAAGCAATTGGCCCCTTGCTGGGCAAAGCCTTCATAGACAGGTACCTGTTGCCGCATCAAATGAATATGGGCATGGTCACAGGCTTGCTGGCTGCCTATGTATTATCAGGCTGGGCTGCGACCTGGTTACGCTATCTGCAACTGACGCGGCTGGCAGGTGTCGCCATGCGGTCAGTGAGGCGCTTGCGTGAACAAGTGTATGAACATGTCTTGCGCCTGCCCATGGCTTTCTTTGACAAGGCGATTACCGGTCAACTGGTCAGCCGCGTCACGAATGACACGGAATCGGTCAAGAGCCTGTATGTGCAAGTATTGTTCGTTATGCTCGACAGCACCATCGTCGTCATCGGTGCTTTGACTGCCATGGCCTGGCTGGAATGGCGTTTGATGCTCATCGTCATCATGCTGATACCGGC
The DNA here is from genome assembly GCF_049340405.1 of Undibacterium sp. Ji42W. Lineage (NCBI taxonomy): Bacteria > Pseudomonadati > Pseudomonadota > Betaproteobacteria > Burkholderiales > Oxalobacteraceae > Undibacterium > Undibacterium sp. Ji42W. The sequence goes on along the minus strand of NZ_JBMPOV010000012.1, from coordinate 22,735 downwards.
AGTCATCATCATCGTCTGGTTTTACCAGCGCTGGAGTGCGCCTGCCGTCAGCAAGGCGCGCCAGCTGCGCAGTGAAATCAATGCCCAGGTGGCAGAGAGCATCAATGGCATGAGCACGCTGCAAGCCAGCAATGCCGAGCGCCGTTTTGGTGAGCGCTTTGCCAAGACCAACCAGTTGCATTACGCAGCAAGGCTGGATGAATTGCGTGCCAATGCCTGGTTGTTGCGCCCAGCGCTGGATCTGATGAATTCGATCTTGCTGGTGGTAGTGATTTTCACTTTCAGCCAGCGCAGTTTTTCTGGTGTGGAGATAGGTGTGCTATATGCCTTTGTCAGCTACATCGCCCGCGTGGTGGAGCCTTTGATACAGATCACCCTGCAATTCGGCCAGATACAGCAAGCGGTGGTATCTGCTGCCCGCGTCAACAAGCTGCTGAACGAACACCAGCATGTACAGGCCACTAGCGATGCGCGTATTACCAATGGTCACCTGATGCTGGACAAAGTGAACTTTGGTTATGACCCTGCACGGCCAGTCTTGCATGACTTTAGCCTGAATATTCCGGCGGGCAGTTTTTATGGCATCGTCGGTCATACTGGCAGTGGCAAATCCACCCTGCTCAGCCTCTTGCTGCGTTTTTATACGCCGCAGTCTGGCCGCATGGAAGTCGATGCTCAGCCGCTGGCCAGCATCACGGATGCGCACTTTCGCGAAAAGGTCGGGCTGGTGCCGCAAGAACCCTTTTTGCTGGCAGCGAATGCCCGCGAGAATATCGCCATGGGGCGTGACATCAGCGAGGCAGATATCATCGCTGCTGCCAAGGCTGCGCATGTCCATGATTTTATTTTACAACTGGAAAATGGCTACGATACACCGCTGGGCGAAGGTGGTGCGCGGCTCTCTACGGGGCAAAAACAATTGCTGGCAATTGCCCGGGCGCTGGCTGGCAAGCCGCGCATCCTGTTCCTGGATGAGGCGACTTCCCATATCGACAGCGAAACCGAACAGGTAGTACAAACCGCGCTGACGGAATTGCGCGGCAAGGTCAGTATCATCGCGATTGCGCACAGGCTATCCACCATACGCGATGCTGACAGCATCATCGTGCTGAATCACGGCAAGCTGGCGGAGCAAGGCAATCATCAAGAATTAATGCAAATCGATCAGGGCATTTATCAGCGCCTGTATTTGCTGCAAACCCTGGAAGAGTAAGGAATAGCATGAAGAAGTGGATAATATTTGGCCTCAGTCTCTGTACCACCTTGTTTTTGGCAGCCCTGGCATTTGTTTTTTTTGTTGTAGCGCCCGGTTTGCCCACACTGGAAGCGGTGACTGATTACCGCCCCAAAATACCGCTGCGCATTTACACCTCCGACAATGCCTTGATCGGTGAATTTGGTGAAGAGCACCGTGATTTTGTACCGATCAAGCAAATCCCGGCTGTCATGAAAAATGCGCTGCTCTCGATAGAAGATGCGCGCTTTTATGAGCATGGTGGTATCTCCTTCATCGGTGCCGGGCGCGCCATTCTGGCAGACCTGCGCGGTGGTTTTCATCAGGGTGCATCGACCATCACCATGCAGGTGGCACGTAATTTTTTCCTGACCAATGAAAAGTCGGTAGAACGCAAGATGAAAGAAATTTTGCTGACTTACCGTATCGAAGACGCACTGACTAAAGACCAGATCCTGGAACTGTACATGAACCAGATTTTCCTGGGCAAACGCAGCCATGGTTTTTCCAGTGCCGCCAAAACTTACTTTGGCAAATCACTCGATCAATTGACCTTGGCAGAAGCCGCCATGCTGGCGGGTGTACCGCAAAACCCGGTGCGACATAATCCCGCTGTGAATTTTGAAAAGACCAAGCAAAGACAGTTGCTGGTCTTGAAGAGCATGGTCAGGAATGGCTTCATTACCGAAGTACAGATGGAAGCTGCCGCCAAGGAAGACATCAAGGTCGTCAAGGGCCAGCAATTCGATGCCCATGCTGACTACGTTGCCGAGATGGTACGCCAGAGTATTTATGCGCAATACAAGGAAGACACTTATACCAAGGGGATCAAGGTCTATACCACCATCAACAAGGCTGAGCAGGATGCCGCTTATGAAGCCGTGCGCCGCAATATCATGGCCTATGACCAGCGTCATGGTTATGACGGCCCGGAAGCGCATATAGACTTGCCTGCCGACGAAGATGAGCGCGATGACGCCATAGACCAGATCTTGCGCAAGCATCCTGACAATGACAAGCTATTGGCAGCCGTGGTGACCCAGGTGTCCAGCAAGATCGTCAAGGCTGAACTGCAATCCGGTGACAGCATAGAAATCACTGGCGATGGCTTGCGTTTTGCCGCCGCAGCGCTGACCGAAAAAGCCAAAGCGGGCATCAAGATACGCCCTGGTTCTGTGATAAGGGTGATGCAGGATGCAAAAAAACGCTGGGCAATCACCCAAATTCCTGAAGTGGAAGGTTCATTCGTGGCGCTGAATGCAGACGATGGTTCTTTCCGCGCTATGGTGGGTGGTTTTGATTACAACCGCAAGAAATTCAACCATGTGACCAGCGCCTGGCGTCAGCCTGGTTCCAGCATCAAGCCCTTCATTTATTCTGCCGCGCTGGAAAAAGGTTTTTACCCCGGCACCCTGATCAATGACGTGCAACTCTCGGAAACATCGGACAGCAACTTACGCTGGGACCCGCGTAATGATGATGGCAAATATGATGGCCCCATCACCATGCGCACAGCGCTGGCGCAATCCAAGAACGTGGTGTCGGTGCGTATCTTGAAAGCCATCGGCGTCGATCATGCCAAGACATGGTTGCCACGCTTTGGCTTTGACAAGGACAAGCACCCTGCCAACCTGACCATGGCGCTGGGTACTGGTTCCGTGACACCGCTGCAACTGGCGTCGGCCTATGCGGTATTTGCCAATGGTGGTTACGCGGTCAACCCCTGGGTGATCAGCAAGGTGGTGGATGGCAAGGGCGTCGTGCTGTTTGAAAACAAGCCACCTGCCAAGGCGCAGGAAGATTCCCGCGTCATTGATGCCCGCAATGCCTACATCACCGACCAGATGTTGCGCGAAGTAGTGCGCAGCGGCACTGGTGCGAGTGCCACTGCAAAACTGGGACGCCGCGACCTGGCAGGCAAGACAGGTACGACCAGCGACGCTGTCGACGGCTGGTTTGCCGGTTATGCCGCCAATGTCGTGGCAGTGGCCTGGATGGGTTATGACGATCCCAAGACCCTGGGTGGCCGTGAATTTGGATCTACCCTGGCCCTGCCTATCTGGATAGACACCATGCGCGTGGCACTGGCTGGCAAGCCTGAAGTAGTGCGTGCCGTGCCTGAAGGCATCAGCAATGCCGAGGGTGACTGGATGTTTAATGAATTCCTCAACGGTGCCGGCGTGCGCACGCTGGACATGGGTGATGCACCGGTGGCAGACCCGGCAGCAAGTTCAGCCACGCAATAGCTGACAAATAGCTCACCTGTACCATCGCCCACAAAGAAAAAACCCGCAGATTGCTCTGCGGGTAAGTATCCCGACCTTTGGAGGTAAAACTTTTCAGGATGGGCGCATGGTAGTGGCTGGACATGACAAGCGCATGACAAATCATGGCCGCCATAAAAAAAGCCCGCTGGCAGAGGCCAACGGGCTAAAATCCTGTGCGGGAAGCAAACAGGATGGTGGTAAATCTCACAAACTCTTGCTCATCAAACTTCTATTGAGCGAATAGAGCACAAAGCACCCTCTTATTCCGCGCCTGAAACACCTTGCAGATTTTGTAGACTCTTCTGCATCGCTTTACACAATGTCAGGTTAAGAGATGACTACTACCTACCGCCCACAAAGGTCTTTGCCGCGCGAGCCACAATTCATGCATGGCACGCCAGGTACCATCTACATTCTGCAAAACGATGGCCTGCGCCAGGGTCTGTACAAGATCGGTGCTACCCGCCGCTCTGGCGTCTCCAAGGCCATGGAACTCAACCGTGACCAGCAACAACTGATCCCCGGCCAGTATGAATGCGCATTTGAACTGCATACCAAGGATTGTGGCCAGGCGCTTGATGAAATCCTGAAACTGTTCCAGCAAGAGCGCCGTGGCAAACGCGGGGATGAATTCTATGAATTCGATCTCGACGTTGCTGCCGGTAAAATCGCCAACATCATTGCCACCATCAACCGCCAGGGCCTGGTACGCCAGCAACACACGCTATCGATGATGCGCCACCTCGAACCAGACGAACCCAGCACCAGCAATGCCGAAGCCTTTACCCCACCGCCTTCCGGCATATTCAAGAAGGCGATAGCCTGGGTGAATAGCTGAACTGGCGGGCTGTTTTCAACTCTGTATTTCAGCTACACAACAGCCTTCAGATAATTGCGCTCACGTCCAGCCTCCTGGCCCTTGCGCAAGGCGGTAAAGCCTTGATCGAGATCAGCCAGTAAATCCTGTACTGCTTCCAACCCCACATGTAGGCGCAACATCGGTGCCTGCCATTTAGCGGCATTGACACTGCGGTAAGAGGCCGGGTTGGTCGGCAAGATCAGGCTCTCAAAACCACCCCAGCTAAAACCGATGCCAAACAGGCGGGTGCGGTCTATCAATGCAGCGACCTGCTGCTCAGTGATGTCGGCACGGAATACTGCGCCCATCAAACCGCAGGCATATTCCGCTTTGAAATCACGCTTCCACAATTCATGGCCAGGGCTGCCTGGCATGGGCGGATACAAGACCTCGGCCACTTCTGGCTGTTCTTTCAACCAGCGTGCCACGACATGGGCACTTTCCCTGTGCGCTGCCAGGCGTGCTGCCAGGGTGCGCAGGCCACGCAAGGCCAGTGCTGCATCATCTGCGCCTATGGTCATGCCCAGTTGGCGGTAGGTATTGCGGATACGCTCTTCCAGCGCTGCCGTCGTCAAAATCGCACCCATCAGGGCATCCGAATGACCGACGATGTATTTGGTGGCAGCATGGATGGAGACATCGATACCCAGCTCAAACGAATCCCAGCCTATCGGCGTGGCCCAGGTAGTGTCAGACACGACGACAGCACCTCGCGCATGGGCGGCGGCGGCAATGCCGGGAATGTCTTGTATTTCAAACGTCAGGGAGCCTGGCGACTCAACAAAGATCACCTTGGTATTGCATTGCATGAGATCAGCAATGCCACGGCCCACCAGCGGGTCATAATAAGTCGTGGTGACGCCCATCTGTTTCAACATGCCATCGCAGAACAAGCGGGTTGGGTCGTATACGGTATCGACCATCAGCAAATGGTCACCAGACTGTAGCAGGGCCAGCAAGGTGGTGGTGATGGCTGACAAGCCTGACGGTGTCAGCATGCAGGCAGCAGCGCCTTCAGCCGCGCACAGGGCCTGTTCCAGCGCCTGTGTGGTTTCATTGCCATGACGGCCATAGGCACGGCGTGTGCCACAGGCACTCTTGAGGGAGGCGACATCAGGAAACAGCATGGTCGAAGCCCGTACCACGGACGGGTTCACAAAAGCCGCATGATCCTTGCCCTTGCGACCTGCATGTGTCAGGCGGGTGGAAGTTTGTAACACTGGCTCGACGATAATCATGGTGATTCCTTTGTTAATTCTGTGCATTAGCTGATTGCTACCTGATGCCTATCCGTAATAACCAAGATCGCGTCAGGTGATACCAGCTACATCCTAGCAACAGCGCATAAGAATTTTTTACCAAATTATTCAAGGATTTATGCTATTTTTAGAAAAATTTCCTAAAAATTAGAATATATGGACAAAATTGATCTAGAAATACTGAATATCTTGCAGAAAGACGCCTCCATTGCACTGGCCGACCTGGCCCAGGCCGTGCATCTGTCGGTCACCCCCTGCTGGCGCCGTGTGCAAAAGCTGCAGGAAGATGGCGTGATCAGGCAGCAAGTCACACTCTGTGACCCGGTCAAGCTGAACCTGGGTTTGACGGTGATGGTGGCACTGAAGGCGGCCCAGCATAATGAGAAGTGGATGCAGCGTTTTATTGCCGGCGTGGGGGCGATACCAGAAATTGTCGAAATCTTGCGTATGAGTGGCGAGATCGACTACCTGTTGAAAGTCTATGTGCCAGACATGGCAGGCTTTGACCAGGTCTATAAAAAGCTGGTGAAAGTGGCGGACTTGCAAGATGTCAGCTCCAGCTTTGTGATGGAAGTCATCAAGAACACTACTGCCTTGCCGTTGAATTACGCGGTGCTGAAGAGTGGCAAAAACTGAGTTTGTTCAGCCTCTGAAGCGATAATGTTCTTGCGTGAACAAATCTATGCCGCATTGCAGGTTTTCTATCCAGTCCAGGAAAGCAGTGATCGCTTCACGCCCCACGAAGTAGCGGCCATGCTGGGGCACCAGCATGCTGACATCCATCTGCCTGACCATATTCGCCCACAGGCGGCACACCTTGTTGGACACCATATAGCGTTGATGAAAACCACTCATGGTATGCACATGATCTAAAAACTGCGCCTTGGTGGTGATTGGCGTTTCTATGTCATGCGCCTCGACCATGGATGCACCAACGTCACCAGAAAACAGGATTTTCGATTTGCTGTCGTAGAACTGGAAGTTACCTTCAGCATGCAGGAAATGTGCAGGCACGGCATGGATGATGGTGTCGCGCAAACGCACTGGCATGCCTTCATCGGGGATGCCAACGATGCGGCCTTCTGCACGGTTCAAGTTGCAAAAATGCGGCACAAAACGTGACCATAATTTGGAGACATACAAATCACAATTCGTGCCCATGAGCCATTTGTCGAGTGCGCCGATAATATCTGGGTCCTGATGCGAAGCGAACAAATACTTGAGGTCTTTCTTGGGCAGATACTTGTGCAGGCTGACCAGCAATGCGTTATAGGTCAGGTTGCCGGAAGGATCAATCAACGCGCCCTCACCTTCCGATACAACAAGGAATTGATTGGCCTGGACGGCATGATCAGCAGTGTCATCCAGCAGATCATTAAACATCACGCAGATGTGTTTGCCATCATTAAAAAGTTCTATCGCCAATTGATCCCCGCATACCATAGGTGTGAACGGCTATTGTAGAAAAACTGGCAGGCTTGCCCTTGACGTGGATCAAGGATAGATAAAGCTCCTGGCTAATTCTGTTCACATGAAATCTTGTCATCTGTATTTCTGCCACAGCGCTAAACCAGCAAAGCAGCTACACTCTGGCAATAAGACTCCCCCCAGTTTTCATGACAAGCGCACGCATGATAGAACGCATACTATCCATCATCCTTCCTGTGTTCATCATCATCGGTCTGGGCTATGCCTACGCACGGCGCAAGGGCCCGGCTGCTGCAGCGGACATGGTCTCAGTCAACCGCATCAGCATGGACGTGCTGTGTCCCTTGCTGATTTTTACTGCGCTGGCGGGCAAAGACTTTGATGTGGCGCGCAACCTGTGGCTGATACTGGCGGGTGTGTTGATCGCGCTGGGTTCAGGTTTATTGGCCTGGCCCGTCGCGCGATTGCTGGGTTACGACGTGCGCAGCTTCGTGCCACCGATGATGTATAACAATTGCGGCAATATGGGTTTGCCGCTGGCGGCGCTGGCCTTTGGTACCAGCGGCCTGTCGGCTGCTGTGGCGCTGTTCATGGCTTGCAACCTGGTGTACTTCACAGTGGGCATACGCATCATCCAGCATGGGCATCCTGATCATCAGGATAACCCCTGGCGCTTTCTGTTAAGCCCGATGATGCTGGCGATGGCAGCAGGCATGCTGTTCGCGGTCTTGCAAATTCCCTTGCAGCCCACGCTATTGCTGGCTTTGAAAATGACAGGTGATGCCTGCATCCCCATCATGCTGTTTGCACTCGGTGTGCGCATGCTGGATATCAATTTTGCCAGTTGGCGCATAGGCGTGGCGGGTGCCATCGTCTGCCCGCTGGCGGGTTTGCTGGTGGCCGGAATACTGGAATTGATCTTGCCGCTGACAACAACTCAGCGCGGCCAGATGTATCTGTTTGCGGCGCTGCCACCCGCTGTATTTTGCTTCATGGTAGCGGAGCAATACAAACAGGAACCGGACAAAGTCGCGTCGATAGTTTTGCTTGGCAATGCCGCCGCTCTACTGTTTGTACCTTTGGGTTTGTGGCTGGGTTTGCGTTAGCGTCTGTTTACGATCTGTAGCGAGCGTCAGCGCGATCAGGGTAAAAAAACGCAGCGCAAAAAGCGGAATGTACTTAAGTACCTGAGCATGTTGAGCAGCACATGAGTCCCGCGTGGACTCCCATTGCGCTCGCGCAGTAAGATCGTAAGCAGGTTCTTAGAAAAGCCGCCAGGCAATATAAGCCGGCACCAGCGCCATGGGGCCAGCCAGCAAGACAAGCCAGGCAAAGCGGTTCACCCCAGGGATCAGCGCACTCACACTCGGCTTATCGGGATGGTAAGTAATGCTGACGGTGCTACCCTCGGGATATTTGGCGACAATATTCCTTGCGACCCGCTTGCTCGGCCAGCCACAAAAAAATGCTTTGTCTCCCTGATAAACCTGACCATTGACACTGTAGTCATACAGTAACTGGAAACTCCATTCTTGTATGGCACTGTCTTTATATCCCGTCGTGCGATGGAAGTATCTTCGTACTTTGCATACTCTGACTTTTGCCTGCACTGTAGGCCAGTGCAGGCTTTGACTGGCCCTGAAAAGGTCCAGTACAGACCAGAACATCCAGGCAACGGCAATGAAGATGAACAGAATAGCGAAGTAGATTCCCATGGCTGCAAAAAACCTGACATAAAAAATCCCCGGCAGATCATCTCTGGCGAGGATAGTGTTGCGATGAGCAAGTTATATTAAACCAGTCTTTGCCAGATAGCTGTCGTGGCTGCTGCCTGGTTCAAAGAATAGAAATGCAAACCCGGCGCACCACCTGCCAACAGTCGTTCACACATGGAGGTCACTACATCCAGGCCAAAGGCTTTGATGGAAGCCGTATCGTCACCATAGCTGGCGAGTTTAAGGCGTATCCAGCGCGGTATCTCGGCACCGCACATTTCAGAGAAACGCTGTAACTGTGTGCTGTTAGTGATAGGCATGATGCCTGCCACGATAGGTGCTGTGACACCCGCCTTGCGTGCTTCTTCAACAAAACGGAAGTAGGCATCAGCATTATAAAAATACTGGGTAATCGCAGCATTGGCACCAGCATTCATCTTGCGCACGAAACTGTTCAGATCATCTTGTGGCGAACGCGCCTGTGGGTGCATTTCCGGGTAGGCCGCGACTTCGATATGGAACCAGTCACCAGTCTCGGCACGGATAAATTCCACCAGCTCATTGGCATAACGGAATTCACCACCCATGCCATAACCACTGGGCAAGTCACCACGCAGTGCCACCAGCCGGCGAATATCATTGGCCTTGAATTCATTGAGGATAGTACGGATGGATTCATGGGTACCGCCAACGCAGGACAGATGTGGTGCCGCGTCATGGCCTTCACGGCGTATCTCGGTCACGGTATCGAGCGTACCCTGCTGAGTCGTGCCACCAGCGCCAAAAGTGACAGAGAAATATTTAGGATTAAGTTCAGCCAGTTTGGCCCTAGTGACACGCAGCTTTTCCGTGCCTTCCGCCGTCTTGGGCGGAAAAAATTCTATGCTGAAATTAGGCGTCTTCATCTTTTTTATTTTGCAACAATAAGGTCGAGAGTGCCCAGGAGATCACGCTGTATAACAACGCTCCACCCACTGCAGCCCAGAAGCCGGTAACGTGAAAGCCATCCACCATATTTGCCACACCCCAGAACATCAGGCCGTTAATGATAAAGATGAACAAGCCCAGGCTCAAGACCGTTGCTGGCAGAGTCAGTATCAATACGATGGGGCGGATGATGGTATTCACCAGGCCGAGTACTACAGCCACGACCAGCGCCGTACCAAAGCTGTCGATTTGTACTGAAGAAATCAAATAAGGGATCGCCAGCAAAGCCAGCGCATTGACCAACCAGGTTGCCAGTAAACGCATACATGCTCCTGTCGTAGAGGGATGAAGCTGTAGCCACAAGATACAGCTTCATTACACCTGTCCGTGCCTGCCATGACATATGGCAAACACGGATAGGTGCCGGGTGATTAATAACGGTAGTGATCTGGCTTGTAAGGGCCGTTTTGGCTCACGCCGATATAGGCAGCCTGCTCTTCTGTCAGCACGCTCAGTTGCGCATTGAGTTTTTTCAATTGCAGACGGGCGACTTTTTCATCCAGGTGCTTAGGCAAAGTGTAGACGCCGACTGGATATTTCGCTGTATTGGCAAACAATTCGATTTGCGCGATGGTCTGGTTGGCGAAAGAAGAACTCATGACATACGATGGATGGCCAGTACCGCAACCCAGGTTCACCAGACGACCTTCTGCCAGCAGGATGATACGCTTGCCGTCAGGGAAAATCACATGGTCAACTTGCGGCTTGATGTTTTCCCAAGTGTATTGCTTCAATGCGGCGACGTCGATTTCATTATCGAAGTGACCGATGTTGCAAACGATGGCCTGGTCTTTCATCTTCAGCATGTGCGCATGGCTGATGACGTGGTAGTTACCTGTCGTTGTCACGAAAATGTCGCCATGTTCAGCAGCATATTCCATGGTCACAACGCGGTAGCCTTCCATCGCTGCCTGCAATGCGCAGATAGGATCGATTTCAGTTACCCATACCTGGGCAGACAAGGCACGCATGGCTTGCGCAGAGCCCTTGCCTACATCACCGTAACCAGCGATAACGGCGACCTTGCCAGCGATCATGACGTCAGTTGCTCGTTTGATGCCATCGACCAGGGATTCACGGCAACCATACAGGTTGTCGAACTTGGACTTGGTGACGGAATCATTGACGTTGATGGCAGGGAAAGCCAGCTTGCCATCTTTATGCATCTGGTACAGGCGATGTACGCCTGTCGTTGTTTCTTCTGTCACGCCCTTGATTTCTGCCAGGCGTTTGGAGTACCAGGTACCATCAATCGCCAGGTGTTTTTTGATCGCATTGAACAGGCAGATTTCTTCTTCTGAACCTGGGTTGGCCAAGACAGAAATATCTGTTTCAGCACGAGTACCCAGATGCAGCAACAATGTCGCGTCGCCGCCATCATCAAGAATCATGTTGGAATAGCCGCCGTCTTTCCATTCGAAAATACGGTGAGTGAAATCCCAGTACTCATCCAGGTTTTCGCCTTTGAAAGCGAACACTGGTGTGCCGCCAGCAGCAATCGCTGCAGCAGCATGGTCTTGTGTGGAATAAATATTGCAAGATGCCCAGCGCACTTCTGCACCCAGGGCCAGCAGTGTTTCAATCAACACGGCAGTCTGGATAGTCATGTGCAGGGAACCGGTGATACGGGCACCCTTCAAAGGCTGGCTAGCTGCGAACTCTTCACGAATAGCCATCAGGCCCGGCATTTCTGTTTCAGCAATGCGGATTTCCTTGCGGCCCCAATCAGCGAGACTCAGGTCAGCAACGAAAAAATCTTGAGAAGTATTAGTAGTGGATGTGTTTGCTACGACGGCGTTCATCACGCCCTCCTTTCTAATGAAAAAAGTAACGTGAGCGCGGTTATGGATATCCCAAGCCTGGCAAAAACTCGTAGTTTTCGTCGCAACGCTCCTTGGAAGATTTGAAGTATAGCGCAGCTCTGGGCTTTGTGCAGATTTCTTGCTATTTGTAACGAATAAGTCTTACAAAGAAACTGGCCACCCTTTGCAGGGATTTGGCATTTAAGCAATCGTGAGTCTTTTATTTGATTACTTGAGTATTTTCTCAAAGCAAACAGCCTCTGTCCGTCCCGCATATTTACCAAAATTTGGAATCCGTACGTAGCCATGTTTCTCATAGAAAGTGACCGCACGCTGGTTGATGAGGCGGGTTTCCAGACGTAGACTCAGGTAACCAAATTCTTTGGCGGCAGCTTCAAGATGTGACAATACGGCAAGACCCACACCCGCTGCCTGTGCATACATACGCTTGACTTCAGCCACACCCTCGCTTATCGGACGAAAAGCGCCGCAACCCACGGCCTTGCCATCTTCATTGCGTGCCAGCACAAACAAGGCACCGGGCACGCGCACATCCTGCATGTCAAATGAAGAACGGCCACTGTCACCTGTGATGGCTGCCAGGCTGGCAGACAATTCATCCAGCAAAACAGCGGCCTCGGGCAAGGCTGGGTCAACGGTGGCTATATAAAACGAACTCATGTAGGTCAAGGCTTGTCACTTATATGTTTTTAACTTATATGTTTTTAACTTATATGTTTTTAACTTATATGTTTTTAACTCATATGTTAATGACCATCAAAATTACAGACAGTGAACAGCGGCAGGCCGCTCTCCTGGATGATCTTTGAGCCACCAAGCTCAGGCAAGTCAACAATGACAGCACCTTCCACTACTGTTGCGCCCAGGCGTTCCAGCAATTTCTTGCCTGCCATCATGGTGCCACCAGTAGCGATCAGATCATCGATCAACACTACGCGGTCACCTTGTTTACAGGCATCAGAATGCAGTTCTACCGTTGCGCTGCCATATTCAAGCTCGTATTGTTCAGATACGGTATGGAAAGGCAACTTGCCTTTCTTGCGGATAGGCACAAATCCCAGGTTCAGCTCATACGCCACCACAGAGCCGATGATGAAGCCGCGTGCATCCAGGCCAGCTACAACGTCAAGCTTTTCATCCATGTAGCGATGCACAAACATATCAATCAGCACACGGAATACTTTAGGATTTTGCAACAAGGGGGTAATGTCGCGGAACATCACGCCTGCTTGTGGCCAGTTTTCCACCGTGCGTATATGTTGTTTAATGTATTCAGCCGGATTCAACATCGAGCATGTCCTTCAAATTTAAAAATAACCCGCTATTTTAACAGCCGCTGCTCTGCTCTAGCGACTGCTTCGGAAGTTCCTCTGACAACGACCACGTCGCCATTCTGTAAAACGATGTCATCGCGCTGTTCCAGCCTGGTCTTGCCACGGCGGACAGTGTGGATATCGACTTCCAGCTCAGCCAGGTTGATCTCTGCCAGTTTCTGACCTAGCGCTTTGGCATTGTCGGTCAAGACAACGGTATGCAGGCGTATCTGCATGCTCTCAGGGCTGTCAGCGGCGTCACTGGCACCGTGGAAGAAGCCACGCAGCGATTCATAGCGCGCCTCACGCGCGACCTGCACCCTGTGTACCACGCGCCGCAAAGGCACACCAAGCATCACCAGCGCATGCGAAGCCAGCATCAGGCTGCCCTCCATGAGTTCTGGCACTACCTCAGTGGCACCGGCAGCCCTGAGCTTATCGAGATCAACATCATCATGACTGCGCACGATGACAGGCAGGCTGGGGTTCATCTCATTGACGAAATGCAAAACCTTGAGCGCGGATGCGGTGCTGGTATAGGTCACCACCAGTGCCGAGGCGCGGTTGACGCCCGCAGCCAGCAGGCTTTCACGCCGTGCCGCATCGCCATACGAGACATTCGCACCGGCAGTCTGCGCTTCCCGCACACGGTCGGGGTCAAGATCGAGGGCATGGTAATCAATATTTTCTTCAGACAGGATACGCGCCAGGCTCTGCCCGCTGCGACCAAAACCGGCAATGATCACATGCTTCTTGGTGGTCATGGTGCGGGCAGCGATCTGGGTCAGTGCCAGCGATTGCATCATCCATTCATTGGCAGAGAATTTCATGACGATGGCATCGGACTTGGACAGGATGAAGGGTGAAATCAGCATGGAAATCACCATGGACGCCAATATCAATTGCACCAGCATGGGATCAACCAGTTGCAAGCCACCTGCCTGGTTTAGCAAAACGAAACCAAATTCACCAGCCTGTGCCAGCCCCAGACCGGTACGCAAGGCAACGCTGGTGGAATTGCCAAATGCTCTTGCCAGCGCCGCGATCAGTACAAACTTCAGCAAGACTGGCCCTGTCAGCAGCAGCAGCACCAGCCAGAATTGCTCATACACCAGACGCACATTGAGCAACATGCCGACAGTAATAAAGAACAGCCCCAGCAAGACATCGCGGAAGGGTTTGATGTCTTCTTCCACCTGATGGCGGTATTCGGTTTCTGAGATCAGCATGCCAGCAACGAACGCACCCAGCGCCATCGATAAACCGGCTTTCTCGGTCAGCCAGGCCGCGCCAAGAGTAATGAACAAGAGGTTGAGCATGAACAGCTCTTGTGAGCGCCGCTTGACCACGATGTGGAACCAGGCGCGCATGAGTTTTTGCCCGACCACCAGCAGCAAGACCAGCACCACCGCCGCCTTGCCACTCGCCAGCGCCAGAGTTTTGCCAAGGTCCGGTGATTTTGACGCCAATGCTGGAACCAGGATCAGCAAAGGCACCACAGCCAGATCCTGAAACAGCAGCACGCTAATGATTTGCCTGCCATGCAGGCTTTCCAGTTCCAGTCTTTCTGTCAGCATTTTGGAGACGATGGCAGTTGAGGACATCGCCAATGCGCCACCAAGTGCGAATGAAGCTTCCCAACTGATCTGAAACATGCCTGGCAAAAAGCGGCTGGCTACCCAGCCAAATACCATGCTGGTCAGTATCGTGACCAGCACCTGTGCCATCCCCAGGCCAAATACGGCCTTACGCATGGCCATGAGTTTGGCAAGGGAAAATTCCAGCCCTATGGAGAACATCAGGAAGACCACGCCAAATTCGGCCAGTTCATGGGTTACTGCACCGTCTTCGGCCATACCAAAACCGTGTGGGCCGATGAAGATGCCAACCACCAGATAACCCAGCATGGGCGGCAGTTGCAGCATACGGAATGCGACCACGCCCAATACGGCAGCAGCCAGCAATAAAAGTGTGGTGTCCAGTCCTGTCATGTCGCCTATTATTGCCGATTTATCGGCTTGCTATCCTGCTTTTGGGCAAACATAATTCATTACGTTACAACTGGCAAAGTTTTTGCTTAGAGGATTTCGTTTATACTTCTGGCATGAATGAACTGAATACACATTTATCTTTTATACAACACCCCGCGACAGACGCGGCTGTCGCAGCACAGCGCGCCCTGAAACTGGCTTGTGAAACCCTGCAAATCGAGTCTGACGCCCTGCTTGCCCTGCAAAAACGCCTGGGTAATGGCGATGCCGCAGGATTTGCGCAGGCAGTCAGTATGTTGTTGGCATGCCACGGTAGGGTCGTGGTGTCTGGCATAGGCAAGTCTGGCCATATTGCCCGAAAAATATCGGCCACCTTTGCCTCGACGGGCACACCATCGTTTTTTGTCCATCCGGCTGAAGCTGCGCATGGCGACCTTGGCATGGTCACTTCGCAGGATGTGTTTATTGCCATCTCCTATTCTGGTGAAGCGTCTGAGTTGATGTCCATCCTGCCCATCATCAAGCGGCTGGGTGTGAAACTGATTGCCATGACGGGCAACCCGGAATCCAGCTTGGGCAAGCTGGCTGATATCCATCTGAACTTGCATGTAGACAAAGAAGCCTGCCCGCTGAATTTGGCACCGACTGCCAGCACCACAGTGACGTTGGCGCTGGGCGATGCCCTGGCGGTGGCGGTGCTGGATGCGCGTGGCTTTAGAGAAGAAGACTTTGCCCGCTCGCACCCCGGTGGCTCGCTTGGTCGCCGTCTGCTGACACACGTCAGAGACGTCATGCGCACCAACGAAGACATCCCGCAGGTTGGGCCAGAAACCAGCCTGAAAACTGCGCTGCTGGAAATCACCAAAAAAGGCATGGCGATGACTGCCGTAGTGGATGAACATCAAACGGTACTGGGCATTTTCACCGATGGTGACTTGCGCCGCCTGATGGATGGCACTCGCGACTTTACCCAGTTGCGCATTGCGGATGTCATGAACCACAGCCCACGCCGCATACGCCCGGAACAATTGGCTGTTGAAGCCGTCGAAGTCATGGAAACTTACCGCATCAACCAGTTGCTGGTCGCTGACGACAGCGGCAAACTGGTGGGTGCCTTGCATATCCATGACCTGACCAGAGCCAAGGTGATCTGATGAATAATCCTGTAGGTTCTGTAGAGAGAGCCAGTAAAGTCCGGCTCATGATTTTTGATGTGGACGGCATTCTGACCGACGGCAGCTTGTATTTCGGACCAGAAGGCGAAATGATGAAGTGTTTTAATGTGCTCGACGGGCAAGGCATCAAGCTCTTGCAACAGGCAGGCATCATCACGGCTATCATCAGCGCAAGGCAATCGGCCATCGTCAGCAAGCGTGCTGCTGATCTTGGCATCAGCCACGTCAGCCAGGGCATCCATGACAAGAAGAGTGCATTTCTTGAACTGCTGGCGAAGCTGGACATACCTGCGCAAGAATGCGGCTTTATTGGTGACGATGTCATTGATTTGCCAATACTGACACGGGTCGGTTTTGCAGCGAGCGTACCGAATGCCCATGCCGAAGTACAACAGCGCGTTCAATATATTACCAAGGCCAGTGGCGGCCAGGGGGCTGCGCGCGAAGTCTGCGACTTTATCCTGCGCGCCCAGGGCAAATATGAACAGGCTTTACAAGCATATCTGACATGAAACCCCAAATGACCATAGACCGCTTCCGCATCTGGCTGGCCGTGATATTGCTGGGCGTAATCACCATGGGCACTATCTGGGTCATGGAAGTCATACGCCGTCATGCAGATGATGAGCAAAACCGCACTTCTGCGAGGTCAGCGCCGGATTACTATGTGGAGAAATTCAATTTCATCCGGCTGTCGAACAATGGCAAGGCCAATTACCACATCACCGGTGACAGCCTGGTGCATTTGCCGCGGACTGACAATATAGAAATCAAGCACCCGCAGATCAACAGCTTTGACCAGGACAGGCCACCGCTGCACCTGCGTGCTGAACTCGCCGTTGTATCGCAAAAATCATCGCTGACCACGCCCAAGCGTGAGCATGACATGGTTCATCTGTATGACAATGTCAGCATGGAAAGACCCGAGGGTCTGAGTTCACAATTCGTGCGTGTGGAGTCTGATTATCTTTTGCTCTTGCCGGATGACGATATCGTTAAAACCGACAAACCGGTTTCAATCACGACCGGCAAACTGCATTCAACTGCAACTGGCATGATTGCCAATAATTCAACCCAAGGCCTGGAATTGCTGAGCAAGGTTTACATTCAACTCAAGAAACGTGAACCAGCTCCCAAAACCGGGAATAAATAAGCAAGAAAGCGACTATGCACATGATCAAAACATCATTTAGCGTCACACGCTTGATCAGCCTGGCCTGCCTGGGGCTAGCCTGTGTTTCTGCCAATGCAGAAAAAGCCGACAGCAACAAGGAAACCATCATCAAAGCAGGGTATGGCATCAGTGATGGCAAAGCCAGCGTCAGCAGATTATCCAAGGGCGTGTCCCTGGTGCGCGGCACCCTGACCGTCACTTCTGAGAGTGCTGTCGTGACCGAAGCCCCGAATGGCGATCAGTTTGTTGTTCTGACAGGTGGCAGTGGCCGCAAAGTCACCTTCCGCCAGAAACGCGATGGTGGCCCTGACTTGTGGGTTGATGGCGAAGCAGACCGCGCTGAATATAACCAGAGTACAGAAATCGTCAAATTCATTTCCAAGGCCAAGGTACGCTATCTCGAAGGCAAGCGCGTCACCCAGGAACAAGAAGGTGAATACTTGTCTTATGACAGCAAGAATGATGTTTTTGTTGGCACGAATTCAACGAGCGGCCAGCATGTGGATGGCTCAGGCAATATCACCATTACCTTGCAACCAAAACCAGAAAAACAGGCTAAATAAGATGACAGCACAGTCAAGCAGCACCTTGCTTGTCAAGGGCTTGCAAAAGCGTTACGGTGCGCGCCAGGTGGTGCGCGATGTATCACTGCTATTGAAAAGCGGTGAGGTAGTCGGTTTGCTAGGCCCGAATGGCGCAGGCAAGACTACTTCGTTTTACATGATCGTTGGCCTGGTGCCCTCAGACGCAGGAGACATCACGATTGATGATGTGAATATCTCGCAACTGCCTATCCATGAACGTGCCGTACTGGGTCTGTCTTACCTGCCGCAAGAGGCATCAGTGTTCCGCAAGCTGACGGTAGAAGACAATATCCGCGCTGTACTCGAATTGCAAAAAGACAGCGAAGGCAAGTATCTCGGTGCCAAGAAAATTGAGCAAAGGCTCAATGCCCTGCTGGCAGATTTACAGATAGAAAAAATACGCGAAAGCCAGGCGCTGTCACTGTCAGGTGGTGAGCGTCGCCGCGTCGAAATTGCCCGTGCACTGGCGACCAACCCACGCTTTGTCTTGCTGGATGAACCCTTTGCCGGTGTTGATCCTATCGCCGTCATCGAAATCCAGCGCATCGTGCGCTTCCTCAAGGAACGCGGCATAGGTGTGCTGATCACCGATCATAATGTGCGCGAAACCCTGGGCATCTGCGATCATGCCTACATCATCAATCAAGGAGCGGTACTTGCCAGCGGCAAGCCTGACGACATCATACAAAATGAATCTGTACGTCGCGTTTATCTCGGAGAACACTTCCGGATGTGACGGGAATCATCATGAAACAAAGCCTGCAACTACGTACCTCACAACATCTGGCCTTAACGCCGCAATTGCAGCAATCAATACGATTATTGCAGTTATCCACTTTGGAATTGCATCAGGAGCTGGAGACGCTGCTGACCGATAATCCCATGCTGGAACGCGTCGATGATCCCCTCGATCACGCCGTGCGCCTGCTGGCCGATGGTGCCATTAATACCAGCAGCACTTCTGCCGATGCGGGCATGGAAGCACCAGTGCCAAGAGACGACAGCGACAGGTCTGCCGACCCAGCCCCGGCTGATGCAGAAACCGTCGTCAGTAACGACAGCACCACCTCCAGCGAAGAAGACTGGGGCTTTGATGATGTGCAGCATGGCAGCAAATCTGGCGATGATGAAGATGGCCGCCCGCAGCTGGGTGCAGCCCATGTCACCCTGCGTGAGCACTTGCTGGAACAGATGCGCCTGAACCTGCGTGAACCGCGTGACCGCGCCCTGGTCGAGTTGATGATCGATGCGCTCGACAATAATGGTTACCTGACCGAAACATTAGATGAAATACATGCCAGTTTGCCACTGGAGTTGTTTGTAGAACCAGAAGAACTGGCTTTTGCCCTGAACATGCTGCAAAGCTTTGACCCGGCAGGTGTCGGTGCGCGCAGCCCGTCAGAATGCCTGGCCCTGCAAATCAAGCGCTTACCAAAAGTTGCTTTCGTCACACGCAGGCTGGCATTGCAAATTGTTGAAACACAACTGACTTTATTTGCACAAAGAGATTTCACCAAACTCAAGAAAATCCTCGACTGTGATGACGAAGATTTGCGCGATGCACAAACTGTGATCAGGATGTGCAAACCCAGACCTGGCATTGCTTTTGCTGCCGATGAATCTGATTATGTCGTGCCAGACGTGATCGTCAGAAAATCTACTAACGGCTGGCAAGTCATGTTGAATCAGGATGTCATGCCCAGGCTGCGGGTAAGCAGCATGTATGCCAACATCATGAAGCAAAACCGTGGCGAAGCTGGCATGGGCGCACAATTGCAAGAAGCCCGTTGGCTGATCAAGAATATGCGCCAGCGTTTTGAGACTATATTGCGCGTTGCACAAGCCATAGTCGAAAGGCAACGCAATTTTTTCACGCACGGTGCTGTTGCTATGCGACCCCTTGTTTTGCGCGAAATTGCTGATACACTAGGATTACACGAGAGCACTATCTCCCGTGTTACAACTCAAAAATACATGTTGACCCCACATGGCATGTTTGAGTTGAAGTACTTTTTCGGCAGCCATGTCGCGACGGAAACAGGGGGTGAAGCATCTTCCACCGCGATACGTGCACTCATCAAGCAGTTGATAGGAGCAGAAGACCAGAAAAGCCCACTCTCTGATAGCAAAATTGCAGACATGCTGGGTGAACAGGGCATGGTAATTGCCCGACGGACAGTTGCCAAATACCGTGAAGCCCTCAAAATCCCCCCAGTCAGTTTGCGTAAATCTTTGTAAGCAGTCCTTGTAATCACGGTTTGAATTGCTATATATGATTTAGCTCAAGGCAAATAAATGCTGAGAGCGTATCATTACAGCAAGCAACATCACTATAGGAGCACAGTATGAATCTCACCATCAGTGGACATCACGTCGAAGTAACTCCTGCAATTCGTGAATATGTACATACCAAACTAGAACGTATCAGGCGGCATTTCGACCAGGTCATTGATATCGCCGTCATCCTGACGGTGGACAAGCTCCGGGAAAAGGATAAACGACACAAAGCCGACATTAATCTGCATATCAGCGGTAAAGATATCCACGTTGAAAGTCTGGCGCATGATCTGTATGCGGCAATCGATGCACTGGTAGATAAACTTGATCGCCAGGTCATCAAGCACAAAGATAAAATGCAAGACCATCAGCACGACGCCATCAAGCACATACCTGATCCGGCATCGGCTTCATAAGACCCCAGTCCTTACCCTGACAGGGTTGTGGACATCCAAAACAAGGACGCTAAAGGCGTCCTTTTTGTTGGGTGCATGGTTTTGAGGTTAACAATTTACATCAATCAGTAACTGAATTACCCTGAGAAAATCCGCATACTTATTAACCGTCATTCTACCTGGCTAGCTCTCCAGCATAGATTTAGCTGAAATCCGCCTGGCTAGTGCGTTCGTAGCGTGAATGCCTTGCAACAATCCTGTACGCGTATTAACGTCATTCCAGCATGCTTTTGGCTGGAATCCAGCGGCGTTCGTCGTATGCCGTGGCGTTTTTTTACATGTGGCACTTTGACTAAAACGTTTGCTCTCCGTGGATACAAGCCGGGTCTCGGCCCGGCAGCCGAAATACTTTCTTTGCGTCGCCAAAGTAAGTATTCAAAGAAAGGCGACCCAGGCGTAGCCGCCCCTACGGGGTGCCCATTTGTGCAGTACAAAAAATGGGAAGATCCGAAACTCGCCTGCGGCCTTGCCCTTAGGAACATGCGCTTGCAAGCGCATGCCGTTACGCAGGCGTGCAGCATGCTGCACGAAACCCCTGCTACACCTCAAACAGCGGCTCTTCTTTTTCCATTTTCTGTACTGCACAAATGGCGGCTACACATGGGAACTGCGGAAAATCAAAAACAACATAAACCCCAAAGTCAAACCCAACGGCAACCACAACCAGTCCTTACGCTATTTCCTCATAAACATATACACCCCGTGACGCCCAGGCCCGACAAAGTTAAAATAGCAGCTTCATCCCCTACCCTGCATAGTCAACCACCATGAGCGAATTTGTACTTACCACCGTCAAGAACAATATAGGCTACATCACCCTAGACAGACCCAAAGCTTTGAACTCGCTGTCACTCGATATGGTAAGAGCGCTGACGACGACCTTGCTGGCCTGGCAGGATGATCAGAGCGTGCGTGCCGTGTTTATCCACAGCAGCAGCGAGAAAGCATTTTGTGCTGGTGGTGATATCCGTTTTTTCTATGATGTCGGCACGGCCACACCCAAAGGTGACTCCGCCCTGCTGGAAGATTTTTTCACGGAAGAGTATGCCTTAAATCATTTAATCCATTTCTACCCAAAACCCTATATCGCGCTGATGAATGGCGTGGTCATGGGGGGCGGCATGGGTATCGCACAGGCAGGGCCAGATTGCCGTTTGCGTATCGTCACTGAGCGTACCAAGATGGCCATGCCGGAAGTGAATATCGGTCTTTTCCCTGACGTAGGGGGCGGCTATTTCCTGTCGCGCACTGAGGGGGAAATTGGTACTTACCTTGGATTGACTGGCGATATCATCACTGCCGCTGATGCCATCTATGCCGGTCTGGCGGATGTCTATATACCTACTGCAGAAATACCGGCACTGATGAATTTGCTCAGTGAAAGCACCGCCACGGACCTGCGCCTGGCGATACGCGATTTCGCAGCAACTTTTGCAGACCAGGCGAAACCGGATATCAGCAAACTGGCAACGCAACATGCGGCCATTAATGACATCTTCCAAGGCAATAGTGTTACTACCATTTGTGAAAAACTGGAGCAGCACAACAGCGAATTCGCCCAGCAAACCCTGACCACCATGCAAAAGCGTTCGCCATTGCTGATGTCAGTCACACTGGAACAACTGCGCCGCAGCAAAGACATGACAGTATCGGCCTGCCTGCGCATGGAAAGAAACATGGTACGCCATTGCTTCAAACATGGCGAAGTGCTGGAAGGCGTGCGTGCATTGGTGGTGGATAAAGACAATACGCCACGCTGGTCACCTGCGACATTGGCTGAAGTAACGACGGAACAATTGACAGGATTCTTTGCCGAAGCCTGGCCTGCTCATGCGCATCCTTTGCGGTATTTGGAAGGGTGATTGCAAGAATGACCGATCAAAGCTTTGATCAATCGTAGCTCACGAAATTTGCACGAAGGTCGCGATGACGTTGTTTTTGATTTTCCGCAGTTCCCATGTGTAGACGCCGTTTGTGCTGTACAGAAAATGAATTAAGAAGGACCGCTGTTTGAGCCAAAGGCGAGTTTCGGGCCTTCCCATTTTTTGAACTGCACAAACGGGAACTCCCTTTAGGGCTGATCATTACCCACATATTACTTATTGCTCCGCATGATTAGAAACATGTCGGTGATATGTGGCAGGTGTTGGAATCCGCGCCATAAAACTTGAGGGCCAGGTGCGCCGTCGCCTTT
>NZ_JBMPOV010000011.1:0-254448 GCF_049340405.1 Undibacterium sp. Ji42W | reverse complement strand
CCTTCAAGGTGACAGGAAACTGGGCAAGTTTTATCGGTGCACGCTCAGACTTGCTATACATACCGATGATGCCTTTTCCATCTGGCGATAATATCAAACTCCAGTCTGCCTGCAAGGTGATGGGGTCCAGATAAAGTTGGCGTATGTGGCGGCGAGGCATGGGGTAACGCGGGTCGCGCAACAGGTCATTGAGTGTGGCCGGAGCGCGCAGCGCGCCGGGTGGTGATGCACTGGCATAGCTTAACAAGGCTTGCTGGTATTGTTGCCCGATGAAAAGCAAGTCATCTTCTGCAGCACGTCTTTGCATAAGACTGTGTGCTTGCATGGTGGCGAGCGCAGCGATCGACAACAAGGCCACACTCAATAGCAAACCAAGATAAGCCATGCCATTTTGATGGCACGGCGTGTCGTGTGTGTTGATACTGATGTTGATATACTTTTGCACGCGCATGTACTTAAAGAGCTTGATAAGCCGTGCCATCTGCACGCTGGCCTTGCGCACCGCTTTGTATATTATAGACTTGCCCTTGTGCGCCATCTATGGGCGCAATGATTTGCCAGCTTGTTGTACTTTCGGTGATGGGGTCTATTGGCATGCTCTTTAAATACTTGCGCTCTACGAGTTCTTCAAGATTTTCTGGATAACGGCCCGTATCAGCATAGAATTTGTCTATGCTTTCTCTGGTGGTGCGCAGGTTTTCGACCAGCACAGCTTCTTTACCTTTATCCAGGCTTTGATAATAACGGGGCAGAGCCAGGGTACTGAGCAAGGCAACGATGGCGAGCACCACCAGTAGCTCTATCAGAGTAAAACCATTGTTTCGCGTACACAAGGAGTATTGATTTATTGCCTGTCGCATATTTTCACCATTGCGTATAAGCGATGCCATTTAAGCCTTGGCGGGAATTAGTCGAGTAAACGTCATATACATCGTCACCTTCTTGCGGGTCATTTGCTTCGCTTGCATAACTGCGTTTGCCCCAACTGGCAGCAGGCTCCAGATTGACATTTGCTTGCATGGGGTCACGCGGCAAGCGACGCAGGAAATATATTTTTCTGTGGCCAGGGTCGCGCTGGTCAACGACGCCTTCGACCAATATATCCAGCGTAGCGGGGTAACCGGTTGAATTAAAATTCTTGGGGATGCGCCCTTCATCACTGAGACGCTTGTACTGATCAATAGCAGTGCGTATTTCGCGTAGTGCGAGTTTTAGCTCCCTCTCTTTACTACGCTGCACGGCGATCTGCGCAACGGGCATGGCAATGCTTGCAAGCACGCCTAGAATTGCCAGGGTAATCAGCAATTCTATCAGGGTGAAGCCATTTTCCGGTGTGCGTTTCATGTCGCTCTATAGTTACCTTGTATATATCTATCAACGTAATGATCAGGGTTGAACTTCAACATTAAAAGGTAGCAGGGCTTGAGCGGGCAGATTGCGCCCCGCTGCGCCTACCGGCGCAACTGACAATACTTTAAGCGGAGTAGATTCTGCCGCAGCCATGGCCCGGAAGTTAATGGTCATCAAGCTGCCAGGGCTGCTGGCACCGCCAGAGCTACGAGTGTTACTGATAGTCACCTGCCCCTTGGGATCAATCGAAGCATTAAAGTTGGTAGGTGCCCCGCCCTGTTTGAGGAATATGCCTTCATTGACATTCACTACTTGCAGAACTGCCGGATCAAAACCTAATATGAGCGGCACACTGGTTACGGGTTGATCAGATTGCATGATCAACTGCAAGGAAAATACGTCGCCAATTTTTACACTGCGCGGGCCTTGCCATTCCATTTGTGGCATACCGACATTGGTGATGCCGCCCGTTCCTGCAATACCACCTATACCGCCATTAATGCCGCCAGCATTATTGGCATTGTTGTTGCCGAGGCCGTTGGCTGGATTATTCGCCGGATTGTTGTCCGTTTTGACTGAGTTCCTGGCTGCATCATTTGATACTGCGCCGCTGCTTGTATTTGATGCCGGTGCAGTATCAGACATGTCAGGCCTTACCCTGAAGCTGGTATCGGTGCCAGACTGAAATTCGGCATTACGTATTTCTGGCTGCTGGATATTGCGTATGAGGTGCGGCGTTATCGACAGGACGATTTCTGTCTTCTGGCTATCGTCAAGCTGGCTGCCAAACAGGCGGCCAACAATAGGCATTTCACCGAGGCCAGGTACCTTGTTGCCAGAATTGCGCTCCTCATCATTGATCAGGCCTGCCAGTATTTGCGTCTCGCCATTTTTCAGGCGCAGGACGGTGCTGGCTGTTCGGGTGCCGATCTGGTAAGCAACCGAGCCAGACTGCGTTTTCAATTGATTGGTCAGGCTGCTGACTTCAAGAGCAATCTTGATACCCACGTCGTTATCCAGATAGATAGTGGGTTCAACCTCCAGCTTCAAGCCCACTTCTATATAGTTGATGTTTTCTGAAACAAAACCAGTGGAGGTGGCGGTGGTCGTGATATTGGGCACGCGCTCACCTATTAATATCTTGGCTTTTTCATGGTTTTTCGCACGTATGCGCGGGTTGGCCAAAAGATTGGCGTCACCCGTCTCACGTCTGGCCTTGACCGAAACCGGCCCAATGGTCGCCCCTATAGTGGAAGGGTTGAGGTTATTTTTGAGGTCACGCAAAGTCAGGGCACCGCCAGAAGCGGATGGCAAGGGCGCTAGGCTCAGGCTGTTTGGCCATTGTATGCCCAGGTCCAGCAAACGGGTGCGTTTGATTTCCAGTATCTCTACTTCAAGCATGACCTCTGGTTCTGGCAGGTCTTGCAGAGCGATGATTTTTTCTGCCAGCTTGATGGCGTCCGGGCTGTCTCTGAGGATAAGCATATTGAGCTTTTCATCGACAACGATGTCACGCGTCTTGACCAGAGTCTTGAGCGAATTCGATACGGTTTTTGCTTCGGCATTGGTCAGGTAAAAACTCTTGACGACCATCTCCTGATACTCTTTTTGTTTGGCTGCAGTATTGGGATAAATGAGTATCGTGTTCCCATCCAGAACCTGTTTTTCCAGCTGATTGGTCAGCAAAGTAAAATGAATCGCCGATTCTATGCTGCTGTTTTTCAGGAACAAGGATGTGCGCTGATCAGTTTTTACGTCGCGGTCAAATAAGAAATTGATACCGGATGTACGGGAAATCACTTCAAAGACCTGCTTGACTGGTGCATCACGGAATTCAATATTAATGGTTTTCCGGTAGGCAGCATTCAACCTGGTTTCCTGTGGTGCCTGCGCGACAGACTCCGCGACCATTCTGGCGAGCTTGTTGGCGGCGACATTACCGGGGTTTTCTGCCAGTACTTTTTTAGTCAGCGCCTGAGTGCGGCTGTAATCTTTTTTATCAAATGAGGCCTGTGCTTCAATCATCAAAGCGGCGTGCTGCTCAAGTTGTTCGAGTCTGGACAAGCCCGCCCTTGCCTGCTCATTTGCCGGATCGATATTCAAGATTCTTTGAAAATTTTCTTTGGCAGCAGCAAGTTTTTCCAATTTTATGGACAAATCTGCCTGCTCTTGCAGCTTATAGATGATCTGCTCACGCGTTTTCAGATAGGCTTTGCGATATTCAAGCTGGCCAGGTGCCTCGTTCATGGCCAGTTTGAATTTCTCAAGCCCGTCTTCGAGTTTATCTTGTGCAATCAAATCTTTGCCATCACGATAGGCCATCTGTGCTGCACAACCAAACAGCGACATGCAAATGATCATCAGGGTTAGTAACCTGCGGCGGGATAAATGTGGAATTGAATTCATGAATGCTCTTTTTTAATCCGTGCTACCGATTTGCAACGTCTGTACCTGATTCAGAGGCAGGTAAGTGATGCTCATCATGGTCGGCTTGATGGCATCGACGCGGTAGATATTTTCAATAATAGTTTTTTCCTGGACGATAAAAGTCCTGTCTCCGCTGGAGAGGTAAACTTCTATATGACCATCATCTGTCTTTTTACCAAGATAACGAAATGGTAGCGGTGGCGCAGTTGGTGGCGGTGGTGGTGGCGGTTTGGCTGCTGGTGGGGGTGGAGGCGTCCAGCTTTGCGCATCAAAGAAATTTCCATTCACTTTGTAACCAGCAGCAATTAATTGTTTCCTGTCGATGACAGCAGCAATCGTCGGCACCTGACTTGCAACGGGTAGTTTTGCGTTGGCGTTCACTGCCCTGGTGCCAGCAAGATTTGTCTGCGGTACCTGTGTTTTCTTGACTGGTGTCACGGCCTCAACAACATCTGCATCGGGAGTCTTATCGGCAAACATGGCCAGCCATGCAGCAACAGCCAAACAGACGCTCAGCAATATCTTGCGCGGGCTCATTCAAAACCTCTGTCGGGCGCTGTGGTAGTTGCACTCACATAGATGGTGAATATCATTTTCGATTCTATCGTAGTACCGTTGATGACTTCACGTTTGAATGAAATTTCATCCAGCGATGCAAATGGGATAGTCAACAATACTTGCTCTGCAAATTTCCGGATTTGCAGATAACTTCCCTTCACAGGCAATTGCACCTTATAGGCATAAAATTTACCCGCACTATTTTCTGCCAGTTGATACTCGCCAGCTTTCAGGCTGACACCTGCCTCATTGGCCAGATAAAGTATGGTTTTAACTTGCTGCTCTACATGCTTCTTTTCTCCCAGCAATTCATAAAACGCGTTCAGGCGTTGTAAATTATCATCCGGTGCTGGTGTTTGCTTTGCGACATTCAATTGCAGGCGCCTGGCCTGCAAATCAGCTTGCTGCTCTTCCATCCTATAAATTTGCTTTTGTACATAAGGTACGCCTTGCCACCAGGCGGCACCAGCAACAAGCAACAGACTGAACAACAGCAATGTAGACCAGCCCAATCTATATACTGAAAGCGCAATGGCGAGTCGAATTTGTCTTGGTAAGCCGGGGGTATGTTTTAGAGATGTCGTCATTGCCTGACTCCGTCACGCCACTGCACTTCAAATTGAAACCTGTATGGTTTGTTCTGGTCTCGTTCGTTGATCTCGTGCTTTTCAAGAACCACAGCGGTAAACAGCTTTTGCTGTTTCAAGACTTCGATATACGCAATCATATCGTCGCCATTTTTTGTCTCTGCAATTGCTTTCAAACTGGCTTTTTGACTATTCGGTGTCACTTGCAACAAGGCGACCCTGTCGGAACTGGCTTTTTCCAGCGCGTCAAACACATCCGTCCAGGGCAGATTGAGTTTGGCAACTGCCTGATTGATCGCAATCACTTGCTCCTGAGGTAGCTTGGCAGTTGGCACCCTGATTTGCCTTTTCTCTACCTTCTCGATATCGGCCGTTAAGGCCTGTACTTTTTCAGTAGCATGCATGCTGGCTTGCATCAATTGTTTACCACGCAACGCCAGGCCACAAAGCAGGATCAAGGTGAAGGCCGCCAGCAGCAGCACTGGCAATGAGGCGTAATGCAAACGCTTTGTCACGGAATCCGGGGCAAATTCTATTTGTATTGATCTCATGAGGCGACCTCCGCCATGTTTCCCGACGAAGCATTGGCAATCGCTCTTTTATTTGCGAGGTCTATTTTTGCGAGTTGATACTGATCAGTACGGTGCAACAGGCTGATTTGCCATGCCACCGGGATTCGACCAGCAAGCCACAATTGCTCAGGTGGCGTCAAATGATGCAGCATTGCTTGTCTTTGTAATTGGGTCTGCAGCCACAGGTTATCGCTATCCTTGGGCAAGAGTATGCTGGTAACCATATTTACACTTCCGTCTTGGAATGCAGCCAATGTCATGGCTTGCTCGTCAATAGACGCAAACCAGCCATCTGTTGCAAGTCTTTGCTTGCATTGATTCCATAACCACACAAAGCGGGGCTGCAAACTCAATATTTTTTGACCTGATTGCTTACTTGCAATGCCTATTTTTTCCAGAAGCACCTTGGGAATGGCGCAAACTAAAGAAGGGTCATTACCTTGCCAGTCAGCGCTAATGTGCCAATCATCCCCAGGCACGCCAAACAAAGTTTCCAGACGCATCTGCGCTGCCGCATGAAGATCTTTTAAAGACCGTGCCTGCGCAGGTGGTGCCAGCACAAAACACTTGACCAAAACATCATCCACTATCAATTCGAGCAACAATTTTCTATCTGGATAGCTGGCAAAGACCGACTGCCAATGCGCGCAAAAATGATTGGCATCCTGCTCTATGTCGAAAGGAACTGGCGCTATAGCCTCAAGTGCTCTCGAGCGGCGGAGTTTTGATGCTTGCCGGCTGATACGAAACTGGCTGGCGTTGATCTCAACCAATAAGGACGAACAAAAGAATTTAAGCATGTAGCGTAATCCTTTTTATTTCTTCCAGCGTCGTGTCACCGCGCCTGACCATTGCCAGCGCAGCTTCGCGCAAGGTCGTTGTACCATTTCGTCTTGCAGCGTCCTTGATCTGCCTGATAGGACGTTTTTCAATAATCATTTCACGGATTTCATCAGTCAAAGTCAGTATCTCTGCGATGGCGCGCCTGCCTTTGTAACCGGTTCCACGACAATCACCACAACCTTGTCCTTGCCTGAAATGGTAATCGTGAACGTCTTCCACGTTCAGATTGACCCGCTTCAACATATGTTCATCAACAGTGATTTCTGTCGAACAATGCGGGCAATTGATACGTACCAAACGCTGTGCCCAAATGCCATTCAACGCAGACACAAAGGCGTAAGGATCAATACCCATATGAGCAAAGCGCCCAAAAACATCGAATACATTATTGGCGTGCACTGTAGTGAGCACCAGATGGCCCGTCAGTGCAGACTGCACGGCTATTTCTGCAGTCTCCTGATCACGGATCTCACCCACCATAATCTTGTCGGGGTCATGACGCAAGATGGAACGCAGACCCTTGGCAAAGGTAAGCCCTTTTTTCTCATTCACGGGAATTTGCAGAATGCCGGGCAATTGATATTCAACCGGATCTTCAATGGTAATGATCTTTTCGCGCCCGCTATTGATTTCAGACAGTGCGGCATAGAGCGTCGTGGTTTTACCCGAGCCGGTAGGTCCGGTCACCAGCAACATGCCATACGGCTCTTCTGTCAACATGCGCAAAGTAACCAGTGAGGCTTCATCAAAGCCCAATGCTTCCAGACTAAGGGCACCATAGGCTTCTACCATTGCACGCTTGTCAAGGATACGGATGACCGCATCCTCGCCATGTATACTGGGCATGATGGAAAGCCGCAAATCGATTTCCCTGTCATTGACCTCAATGCAAAAACTACCGTCTTGCGGCACCCGGCGCTCTGAAATGTCGAGCTCAGCCAACACTTTAAGACGGGAAATCACCTGTTCCGCATCGGCGATACCGGTTGTAGAAGTGATGTGATCCAGCACACCATCAATCCGGTACTTGACGCTCAAACCATGTGCCGTGCTCTCCAGATGAATGTCTGAAGCGCCAACTTTTAAAGCATCGTACAAGGTGGTATTGACCAACTTGACCGCTGGGCTGGCTGCTTCGGAAACAGATTCAAATGACAGCCTGGTGGCGGCTTTGCTTTCACGCTTGGCAGCAGTATCAAGTGATGCAGTATTGGCCAGCGTATCTGTAGTGCGGGTAGTATCCTCATGACGCGACAGGTATGCCTGTATGTCGGTATTTAATGCCAGCCGGAACTGTATAGGCGATTTGGCGATGGAACCAAGCCATATCTGGGCATCAGGATCAAAAGGATCAGAGATAACAGCAAATAAGCAACTTTTCGTATCACGCAGTATCAGGCTTTGTTTTTGCATGGCCCGGTTCAGTGGCAGCAAATCAAAAGCGGGCACATGCGCCAGCAATTCCATCGTCTCCATCACAGGCATGTCGCAATAGTGGCCCAGCATTTGCAGCAACTTCCTGGGCTCAACCTGAGTCAGGTTCTGCAGGGCAAGCCAGATACTGACGCGATGTTGATTGGCGTAGTCCCTGGCCTGCTGCAGCAACTCGGGCGTAACCAAGACGCTGGTCATATTATCGGAAGTTGTATTCATGAAAGCCCATCCGCCAGATCAAATATAGGCATATACAAAAGCACCACGATAGTGCCAACAATCAGGCCAATGACAGCCATCAAAATTGGCTCAAAACTACGGATGAAACGGTCTATCCAGCGCGTGATTTCGCCTTCATAAAAATTGGCTGATTGCGTCAGCATCTTTCCTAATTCGCCTGTGCGCTCACCCACTCTTAACAACCGCTGGGAAATCGGTGTCGTCAATTCATATCGTTCAAAAGCCTCAGACAGCATGACACCAGATTCAATCGAAGCCGTTGCCTGAAGCAAGGCTGCTTGCATATTGCCCCCTGCCATGCTGGCAGC
Organism: Undibacterium sp. Ji42W; assembly: GCF_049340405.1. NCBI lineage: Bacteria > Pseudomonadati > Pseudomonadota > Betaproteobacteria > Burkholderiales > Oxalobacteraceae > Undibacterium > Undibacterium sp. Ji42W. Next base: position 246,129 of record NZ_JBMPOV010000011.1, on the reverse strand, counting down.
GGTGTTCAAGGCGGCAACGATGGGAATGCCGCCATCCAGCAACATGCCCAAGGTCATATACAGCCTGGATAAAGAATAAATACGGATAGACTCGCTAAACCCTGGAAATTTGGCAACCAGGCCCAAGGCACCGTTTCGTTGCCAGATACCTTTGATGAAGATGCCTGAAAACAAAATACCAGCCAGACAAACCAGAGTAAATACTGAGGCATGCTCTGTCACGAATGTCCCCCAATTCAACAGTAGCTGAGAGGACCACGGCAAAGCACGCCCGGTACCACGATAAACTTCAGCAAAACGGGGCACAACATACACCAGCAAAAAGAATGTAACTGCGCCACCAACCAAAAACAGAATGGCAGGGTAAATAAGGGAGCTGATAATTTTATTCCGGACGACATCAATACGCTGTTGGTATTCAATAAACCGCGCCAATGATGGCGGTAAAGTACTAGCGCTTTCTGATGCCTGGACAATGCCGACAAATAAATTCGGAAAGTATTCCTCTTGCTCAGCCAGCACTTGTGAAAAGCGCTTACCTTCCTGCAAACCAGTCAGAATGCCAGACAATACAGTACGAATTTCCTGGTTTTGCTCTTTTTCCAGTAAAGCTTCCAGTGCTTCTACAATAGTCAGGCCAGCATTAAGCAAAGCCAGTAACTCCTGGCTGAACAGTAACAATGAAAATTTTGCAGGCCTTAGCCCGGAGCGACCGGTCTTCAATAGTGACAGCGCACCAATCTGCTGCAGTGAAGATATCACCCAGCCGCGGCTCTTTATCACCAGGCGCACTTCGGCTTCAGTGCGTGCCTCGATGATTTCTTCAACGATTTGCTGATCAGGTGTCAGTGCCCTTATTTTGAAGCGCATAGTTTGATTTAAAAAGTTTGCGCCAAAAGCACCTAGTTACTAATATCGGCATCATCGCCCGTGCCGCCCGCCAGCCCATCTTTGCCGTAAGAAATGATCTCAAAATCCTTGTCCTTGGCCGGAGACAGGTAACGATAAGGACGCCCCCAGGGGTCAAGTGGAATGGATTTCTTCAAATAAGGTCCATTCCATTTTGTATTTGCCGATGGATTTTCCAGCAAACCGGTCAAGCCCTCTTCTGTCGTTGGAAACCGCCCTACATCAATACGGTAGGTATCCAGTGCTTTTTCAAACGCAGTAATTTGCGCCTTCGCAACCGCCGCCTCAGACTTGCCAATTTGTGCAAAATACTTTGGCCCCACATACGAAGCCAGCAAGCCTATGATGACCACCACAACCAGCAATTCCAGCAGGGTGAACCCGGCGTTTCTTTGCAGAGCATTCATGCCTGCTTTTGCTTTTACTTGGGCTTTTACTTGGGCTTTTACTTGGGCTTTTGCTTGCGTTTTTGCTTGCGTTTTTGCTCGCGTTTTTGCTTGCGTTTTTGATCGCGTCTTTGCTCGCGTTTTTGCTCGATATATTACGTTCACCTGATACCTGATCGTCTAACCTGAAAGATGTGCTTCTGCAAAAACTTCCACTGAACTCACATAGCGATCAGCATCAGAGCAATAATTCGGGAATGTAAAAGAATGTGCCTAAATTTTAGACAGTCGCGGAGCTTAGCATAAATTCAATCAAAATGGAAGGTTGAAAAGTTGTGTATTAATACACCTCAGAATTCCATCACAACTGAAAAAGCCCTTGATAATTTATCAAGGGCTTTTCATGTTCTGGCGGAGAAGGAGGGATTCGAACCCCCGATAGTATTGCTACTACGCCTGATTTCGAGTCAGGTACATTCAACCACTCTGCCACTTCTCCGGCTTGGTTGTTCGTTATAAACGAAGCCTATGATTATAGCAAAGAACTTGCTCAATTCAAAATTACACGATTAACAAGCCCATAAGATATGGGCCAGCATCGCTGCGGTCATGACATCAAGATGTCACAAAGCAAGACTATATTCTGATGCAATGCGGCAAGATATCGTTCGCACTTATGGATGCAATTGTAAAGCACCTCGCATTTCAATAGTGGGATTAGCTTTAATGGAAAGTAGTTTAGCGAGGGATACTGTGGATTATCTGTCTCAGCAAAACCTGGTATCAGAGCAAGACATCAGCCAGTTTGGTGCGAAGTCTGCGGCGCTGATGCTAGCGCATCTGCAGCGTATTATTGAGCAGCGCCAGCTTACTGCACGCTTCCAGCCCATCGTCCAGATGCAAAATGGTGGCATACTTGGCTATGAGGGTCTGATACGCGGCCCATCGGACAGCCCGCTGCACTCCCCTGTCAATTTATTCAAGGCGGCGTGGGACAATAATCTGACAGTGACGGTAGAGCACCTGTGCCGCCGTATCGTGCTGGAACAATTCGCTGCGCAGAAATTGCCTGGCAAGCTCTTTTTAAATGTCAGCCCTGAATGCCTGTTGCAAAGAGACGTGCGCTATGGCGAAACGCTGGATTACATTCATGAACTTGGCATCAACCCTGAACGCGTCATTATAGAACTGACGGAATACCAGCCCACGCATGACTATGCTTTGCTGTGTGAGGCTGTCATCCATTATCGTGAGATGGGTTTTGAAATTGCGATTGATGATTTGGGTGAAGGTTTTTCTAGCCTGCGTTTGTGGTCAGAATTAAAGCCTGACTATGTCAAAATCGACATGCATTTTATCCAGGGCATCGATCATGATCCGGTCAAGGCGCAGTTTGTACGCTCGATACAAAGCATCGCTGAAAAATCTGGTACACGCGTCGTTGCCGAAGGCATAGAAACCCAGGCTGAGTTATTGGCTGTGCGTGATCTGGGGGTGGCATGTGGCCAGGGTTATCATATTGCCCGCCCTCACCCTACCCCTGCGCGCGCAGTATCAGCTGAAGTGGCGCGGATTCTTACGCCCAATCAGTATCAGGCAGCGCGACGTACCGCTGGCAGTTTTGAGCAAGCGGCTACGGTGGAAAAGATTTTAAAGACACCGCCTACCATTTCTTCACGCATGCTGAACAACCAGGTCGATGACATCTTCTTGCAAAACCCAAAATTGCAGATCATTCCCGTGGTTGATGATGGCATTCCTGTCGGCCTGATCAACCGCTATCACATGATAGACCGTTTTGCCCGCCCCTATCAGCGAGAACTATACGGCAAGAAGCCTTGTGCGATATTTATGGAGGCGCATCCTGTTATTGTCGATAAAAATACTAGCATGCAAGATGTCAGCCACATTATTGTCGAAGCCAATTCCGAGCAATTGATCAATGGCATCATCATCACGGATCAAGGCCGTTACATAGGCCTGGGTAGCGGACCAGACTTGATGCGTGAGATCACTCAAATGCAAATCAATGCCGCGCGTTATGCCAACCCCTTGACGCAACTACCGGGCAATGTACCTATAAATGAACATATTGATGTATTGCTACAGAAAGAACAGTCTTTCTGCGCCTGCTATTGTGACCTGGATCATTTCAAGCCGTTTAATGATGTTTATGGCTATCGCCGTGGTGACGACATCATACAAATGACCAGCGATGTATTAAAACAGCACTGCGATCCGCAACTGGATTTTATCGGCCACATCGGTGGCGATGATTTCATTATCCTGTTTCGCAGCGAAGATTGGGAAGTACGTTGTCAGGCAATACTGGCGAGTTTTTCCGAGGCCATCCATGACTTTTACAGTAATGAAGACCGGGAAAAAGGTGGTTACCTCAGTGAAGACAGACAGGGCAAGAAAGTGTTTTACCCACTGGTCAGTCTGTCTCTTGGCGTAGTAAAGTCAAGAGCGAATCGCTATTACTCACATCACCAGATTTCCATCGCAGCATCAGATGCCAAAAAGCAGGCGAAGAAGATACATGGAAATAGCCTGTTTGTAGATCGCCGCTCTGAAATGGATTTGCTGGTAGGCTAAATACAATCTGCAAATAAAAACGCGCTTCACTACATAAAGTGAAGCGCGTTTTTGTTGATACACAGATGACTTACGCTGCAGGTACCAGTTTTTCCAGGCCACCCATGTATGGACGCAAAGCCGTAGGGATGATGACAGACCCATCCACCTGCTGATAATTTTCCAGCACGGCGACCAGAGTACGACCAACTGCCAGTGCCGAGCCGTTAAGGGTGTGTACCAGTTCTGGTTTACCCTGGGCATTGCGGAAGCGAGCCTGCATGCGTCGCGCCTGGAAGTCGAACATATTCGATATGGAAGAAATCTCACGGTAAGTGTTTTGTGCTGGCAACCATACTTCCAGATCGAAAGTCTTACATGCACCAAAACCCATATCGCCAGTGCAAAGACTCATGACGCGGTAAGGCAACTCCAGCTTGGCCAAAACAGCCTCTGCATGGCCCACCATGTCGCCCAGGGCTTCCATGGATTTTTCTGGGTGAACGATTTGTACCATTTCAACTTTGTCGAATTGATGCTGACGTATCATGCCCCGGGTATCACGACCTGCACTACCCGCTTCAGAACGGAAGCATGGTGTGTGCGCCGTCATTTTGATTGGCAATGCATCAGCAGCCAGAATCTCGTCACGCACAGTATTCGTCAATGTGACTTCTGAAGTCGGAATCAGGTAAAACGTCTCGCCCGCGCCTTCTTGTCCACCTTTTTTTACTGCGAACAAGTCTTCTTCAAATTTGGGCAACTGGCCAGTGCCGCGCATGGAATCAGCATTCACCATATAAGGCGTATACATTTCAGTATAGCCATGTTCCAGTGTTTGCATGTCGAGCATGAACTGGGCGAGCGCGCGATGCAGGCGCGCCATGCCGCCTTTCATGACAGAAAAACGGGAACCGGTCAGTTTGACTGCCGTTTCAAAATCCAGACCCAGGGCAGAACCGATATCCACATGATCCTTGACTTCAAAATCAAATGTACGTGGCGTACCGACCTTGCGCACTTCCACATTACCCGTTTCATCCTCGCCGACGGCAACGGATTCATGCGGCAGGTTGGGAATGGTTTGCAGGAATGCACTCATGCGCACTTGCACATCGCTCAAATGCGTTTCTGATGCTTTCAACTCTTCTGGGATGCTGGCAACCTCTGCCATCAAGGCTGATGCATCTTCACCTTTGCTTTTCAGATTACCAATCTGTTTGGACAAGGTATTGCGCTTGCCTTGCAACTCTTCAGTACGGGACTGGATTTGCTTGCGTTCGGCTTCGAGGGCATTAAAAGTTTCTACATCCAGCTGGAACTTGCGGGTCGCCAGACGCGCTGCCACATTGGCAATATCTTTGCGCAAAAGTTGAATATCTATCATAATTTTCAGTGCGGTAAACTAAGCTAATCGACTATTGTATCAAGGGATAGGCATTTCCCCTATTTTCAAAAAAGGGAAATGCCGTTTTTACATCAAAATCTACGTAATCAATATTTCACAAGGCTACGATAAACCAGCTTGGTATTACCTTCTGCAGGCACATTGATTTTCCATACCGCCGTGTTGCTGGCACTCTTGGTATAAGGATGACTGCTGCTCAAGACTTGCCAGTCACCAGGCATGGGCTCTTGTACTGTAACGATGACGGCTTCTTTTTTAGCATTTTTCAATACCAGCTCGTAAGCGCTTTCAGAAACATAATTGTATTTACCGCTCGCTGCGAGTTTTTTGAAGTCAGTCTGCTTCTTGTCTGCGGTTACATCAAATGCTTCACCCAGTTTCAGGCGGACTTTTTCATTCTTTGGCGTGTGATCAACACTGTCTTCACCAATGAACTGGGCATTGCCAGCGCCATCTTTTTTGTAAACGCGCACAACACCTTTGGGTAAAGGCATACCCAATTGCGACGCTTCTTTATTCTCGAATTCAACAAAGACGCCTATTTTCATTTTTTGGCCAAGGTCACCATAACTGCTTTGGTAGTAATAATCACTACCCGCCAATAACAACTCCTTACGCGCAGGTACACCAGATGCAGACAACAAAGCCACTTGCTTGGTCTGGTTTTCTGCAATGATAGTTGGCCTGTCCAGCGTGTAGAGGTGATACTCAAACAAAGATTCTTCCGCCATTGCTTTTTTGGCCATCATGGGTTGTGGGGCATCCAGTCTCTTTATTGAACTACCGGTAATCTCTATCCTTTGCAATACCTGATGCACATCACCCGCCACCAGTTGCAGCTTGGCATTGCGGTAAGTCGTACCACTGGTATTGCCCAGCGTGACCCAGCCTGAAATATCAAGTTTGTCATCAGCAGCATTCAGTTCGACGACATAATCTGCCTTCCAGGACAATCCGCCAGTCAGGTAGCTGAGTTCTACATCCTGTTGTTGCGCACCGTTGTTATCAAGTGCCATGACCAGGGTAGGACGGTCTCGCAAATTTGCCGGCACATCGGGATAAATGATACGGCCTGGCAGACCAGTTTCTATACGGTCACCTATCTTCAATACTACACCATTGTTGGCAGACAAGACTTGCGCAGACTCTGTCGTCTCTGCACCTGTCGCAGGGTTGGTACGAATGATGCTGACATCACGGCCCACATATTTTTCCAGCAGTTTTTGCGGTGTCAGCAAATCAAAATTAAAGTTTTGCTCAACGACAGACAAGCTGCCTGGAGATGACAGGCTGCGCAGCAAGGCGGTTTCAGCGCGCATCTTGGCACTAACGTCGCGGAAAGCCAGTGCGCTTGCGCCGCGTTTCAAAGGCAGCTTACGCTGATCTTTAATCAGGGCCAGGTTTTCATTGTAGATCGTGACGGCAACTTCTTTCTGGTCAGCCAAAGTACTGCGCTGCTCTTCTGTCTGCGCATAGGCTGAGCCTGCCAGTGACAATAACAATAGGCTTGCGCTTGCGGTAAATGTTTTATTCATGAAAGTCCTTATTATGATTATTGATTTGCAATGAGATATAAAAGAATGAAACTGAGACGAATGAAATTTAAACGAACGAAGCTTAAACAATTGAAATGCAAACGAAACTGAAATTACTTGGCCTGATCATCCAGGCTGCGCAAATACGCGAGCTTCTCTGCTATCTTGATTTCCAGCCCACGCGGTACGGGGTGGTACCAGGATTCATTTTCCAAGCCTTCTGGCAAATAGGTTTCCCCTGCGGCATAGGCATCTGGCTCATCATGGGCATAGCGATACAATTTGCCATAGCCCAGTTCTTTCATGAGTTTGGTCGGCGCATTGCGCAAATGCTCGGGTACGACGCGCGACTTGTCTTTGGCGATCATGGCCCTGACAGCGTTATAAGCCTTATATACTGCGTTTGATTTGGCAGCGCAGGCAAGATAAATCACCGCTTCTGCCAGTGCCAGCTCACCTTCAGGTGAACCCAATCTTTCATAGGTTTCTGCCGCATCAAGGCAAATACGCAAGGCGCGCGGATCTGCCAGGCCTATATCTTCTGACGCCATGCGTACTATGCGTCTTGCCATGTAACGTGGGTCGGCACCGCCATCAAGCATGCGCACCAGCCAGTACAAGGCTGCATCAGGATTGGAACCGCGTACCGATTTATGCAGCGCAGAAATCTGGTCATAAAAGGCATCGCCGCCTTTATCAAAGCGGCGCAAGGCATCACCCAGGCATTCACCCAACAGACCCTGGTCTACTGTATCGAGATGTTTGGCGACTGCCGCATGGGCAACAATATCGAGATTATTCAGCAATTTGCGGCCATCGCCGTCAGCACTGGAGACCAGGCTGGCCATGGCCTCTGACGTGAGTGTCAAGCCATCCAGCTCACGTTCGCAGGCACGTAATACCATCGCTTGCAGATCTTCATCCGTCAGTGACTTGAGTACATACACGGAGGCGCGTGACAACAAGGCGCTATTGACTTCAAACGAAGGATTTTCTGTCGTCGCACCGATGAAAGTAAATAATCCACTCTCTACATGCGGCAAAAAAGCATCTTGCTGACTTTTGTTGAAGCGATGGACTTCATCGACGAACAAGAGAGTCCGGCGATGTGAAGTTGCCTGCAGTATCTGGGCACGCTCTACCGCTTCACGTATATCCTTGATACCTGAGAGGACTGCCGACAAGGCGATGAATTCACAAAGGAAAGCGTCTGCCATGAGGCGCGCCAGCGTAGTCTTGCCTACGCCTGGCGGCCCCCACAAGATCATGGAATGTGGCTCACCAGATTGAAAAGCCACGCGCAAAGGCTTGCCCTCGCCCAGGATGTGCTGCTGACCGATGACGTCGTCCAGCGTAGCTGGACGCATGCGCTCTGCCAGAGGTGCAGGCTTTTTGCGCGGATTAGTGTGCAACATATTCATTCAAACGCTACTACTGGCGAAATACATCTGCACCAGTAGGCACAACGAACTTGAATTGTTCAGGCTTCAAGACAGGATTTTTTTCCAGGTTCTTCAATGTCAGGGTAGAAAACTGACCAAAATTATCGTGCAACTCCAAAGCAACAGGCACGCCATCTTTCATGCCTATGCCTATGGTCTCAAACTGTGAATCTTTGGCTTTGGGCGTGGCTTCCAGCCATTCCAGCCCCTGCTTGGCACCGACCTCTTTGAAATTGAAATTCTTGTCCAGATCAGCCGCGCCAGCGCTGCCAAACAAAATGGCAGCGGGGCTGGAGCCCAGGGAGTTACCCAGAGGACGTATCGTGACCTGATTCAAGTCTTTATCGTAGATGTAGAGCTTGTCGCCATCTGCCTGCAAAAGTTGCTCATACGGCTTCATATAAGACCAGATGAACTTGCCCGGACGGGCGAACACGAAGTTGCCTGTTGCTGTCTTGCTGATCTTGGGATTGCCGTCGACCATTTTGACTTGCTGCTGGGTAAATTCACCCTTGGCACTTTTATTGTTGGTGACGAAGGATTTGAACTGTTCGACCGCAGTAGCGGATGCCCATGCAGGTACCATGGCAAGTGTAAATGCACCCGCCACCAGTTTTGTCATCATCTTAGATTGTTTCTTCACTGATTTATCCTGTTCTGTTGCTTTATTCAGTATTCCCGGCGGGCACCAGAATTTCGCGGTTACCGTTAGACTGCATGGTAGATACGACACCACTTTGCTCCATTTGTTCCAGCAAACGGGCTGCACGGTTATAGCCTATGCGTAAATGCCTTTGCACCAGAGAGATAGAAGCGCGGCGATTCTTGAGTACGATGGCAACTGCCTGGTCATACAAAGCATCGGCCTCACCACCACCTGCTCCGGCAGTTTCACCACCAGCTTCACCGCCCTCTTCCAGCGTGCCGCCTTCGAGTATGCCTTCTATGTAATTTGGCTCGCCCTGCGATTTTAAATATTCAACCACGCGATGCACCTCTTCATCCGAGACAAAAGCACCATGCACACGGACAGGCAAGCCTGTGCCCGGTGGCATATAAAGCATGTCACCCATACCTAGCAGAGCCTCTGCGCCCATCTGGTCAAGAATAGTGCGCGAGTCTATCTTGCTGCTGACCTGGAAGGCGATACGGGTAGGAATATTCGCTTTGATCAGGCCAGTGATCACATCCACCGATGGTCGTTGCGTCGCCAGTATCAGATGCAATCCTGCAGCGCGGGCTTTTTGTGCGATACGGGCAATCAACTCCTCAACCTTTTTGCCGACTACCATCATCAAATCAGCCAGCTCATCAATAATAATGACGATGGTTGGCAGTTTTTCAAGGGGCTCTGGTGCATCTGGCGTCAAGCTGAAAGGATTAGGGATATGTACTTCCTTGCGGGTTGCCTCGGCAATCTTGGCGTTATAGCCAGCCAGATTACGCACACCGAGTTTGGACATGAGCTTGTAACGGCGCTCCATTTCTGCCACAGCCCAGTTCAGGGCATGGCCTGCCTGGCGCATATCGGTGACCACTGGTGCCAACAAATGCGGTATGCCTTCATAGACTGACATCTCCAGCATTTTTGGATCGATGAGTATCATGCGCACATCATTCGGGTCTGACTTGTACAGCAGCGACAGGATGGTAGCATTGATACCCACAGACTTACCGGAACCCGTAGTACCTGCCACCAGCAAATGCGGCATCTTGGCCAAGTCAGCACAAATAGGAAGGCCCCCGATATCCTTGCCCAATGCTACCGTCAGGCTCGATGAACTGTCGTTATAGACCTTGGAACCCAAAATCTCGGTCAGGCGCACGATCTGGCGTTTAGGGTTAGGTAATTCCAGGCCCATAAAATTCTTGCCGGGTATGGTCTCGACCACTCGTATGGATGTCAGCGACAAAGAGCGGGCCAGGTCACGCGCCAGATTAACGATCTGGCTACCTTTGACACCTGTTGCCGGTTCGATTTCATAACGGGTAACTACCGGACCAGGATAAGCCGCCACTACCTTGGCATCAACACCAAAGTCTGAGAGTTTTTTCTCTATCAAGCGGCTGGTGAATTCCAGGGTTTGTACGCTGACAGTCTCTTGCACCACCGGGGCTTCGTCCAGTAAAGACAAGGGAGGCAGATTCGTGTCTGGCAATTCATTGAACAGGGAAACCTGCTTTTCTTTTTCTACGCGCTCTGAGCGCTGCACGGCAACTACCTGCGGTTCTATGCGTATTGGTGTGGCCTCGACGATCTTGGCCCTTTCCTGCACCACGACTTCTTCACGCTTGACGGCCGCTGTCTGACCAACGCGCCGGTCTTCTGCGTCTGCATGTTTGTTTTGTACGAACACGAACACCCATTCTACGCCTGCACCTATGCGTTCTGCGATAGTCAGCCAGGATACGTGGAAGTAGAGGCTGATACCTAAAGCAATCATCAGCAATAATGCAAGGGTCGCACCAGTGAAACCCAGCGCCGCGAAACCGGCCTTACCTATCAATTCACCCAACACGCCGCCCGGCCCCAGCGGCAAAGCCACTTTGAGGCTGTGCATGCGCAAGTATTCCAGGCCCATACTGCCAGCCAACAACAGGCCAAAGCCAATATTGCGCACCAGGATTTCAGAGAAACCGACATCAGGCTCCGGATCGGGGTTGAGTTTCACCCTTTGCGATAAATTACTGTACGAGATCCACACCTGACGGCAGGCAAATACACACCACCACCATGCCGAAAGACCAAATACATAAAACAGCACGTCAGACAGCCAGGCACCGAATTTGCCAGCAATATTATGTATGCGAGGGATATCCACGGACCTTGACCAACCCGGGTCTTGCGTAGAGTAGCTTGCCATGATCAGTATCAGGCAAATGCAAAATGCCGCCAGGGCTATCCATTTCGCTTCCATCAACAGAACCAGAAAACGGTTTGGTGGCGCTGCAGGTGCAGCAGTTTTCTTGCTTCGAGTATAAGCTTCGTTACCAGTAGTCATAAAACAGAGAGCAACCTCATTCGGACAGCTTTCAAAAGCTGACAAGATAGCATGAAGCCGTGTATGCGCCAAACATGTGCACTGTAACAGTTGAAACAGATATGCCCACCTGGCATCCACGGCAAGAAGACGACCATTAGGAGGATAGTCTATAATTTAGCCTTATCTCAGGATAGCGATGCAAAATCTGCAAAAAACTTGAAATTTGCATGAAAAACGCCATCTATTGCCCGCAACTCAGCTAATCATCCACTTTTTATCAGGTCTGCTATGTCCACACCCAAACATGCCCGCGTATTAATTCTTGGCTCTGGCCCCGCAGGTTATTCTGCAGCGGTGTACGCTGCCCGCGCCAATCTGAACCCTGTATTGATCACTGGTGTAGAACAAGGCGGCCAGTTGATGACCACCACCGATGTAGAGAACTGGCCTGCCGACCCTATGGGGGTACAAGGCCCGGAACTGATGCAGCGCTTTTTGCAGCATGCAGAACGCTTTAATACTGAAATCATTTTTGATTACATCCACACCGCCAAGCTTGATGAAAAACCGATACGCCTGATCGGCGACCAGGCGCAATATACCTGTGATTCATTGATCATTGCCACCGGCGCATCTGCCCAATACCTGGGGCTACCATCTGAACAGGCCTTTATGGGCAAAGGCGTGTCTGCATGTGCGACTTGCGATGGTTTCTTTTATCGCGGCAGGGAAGTGGCCGTCGTTGGTGGTGGCAATACGGCAGTGGAAGAAGCACTGTATCTGTCGAATATCGCCAGCAAGGTCACGGTTATTCACCGTCGTGACAAATTCCGTGCAGAGGCGATTTTGATTGACCGCCTGATGGCCAAGGTGGCTGAAGGCAAGATCGAAGTCAAATGGAATCATACGCTCGATGAAGTCATTGGGGACGAATCCGGTGTGACCGGCATCAATGTCAAAGATGCGGATGGCACAGTTACCCCTATCACTGTACACGGCGTCTTTATTGCAATTGGCCATAAACCAAATACCAGTATTTTTGATGGCCAGCTCGACATGAAGAATGGCTACATCAAGACCCGCACCGGTACTGAAGGTATGGCAACAGCTACCAATGTACCTGGTGTGTTTGCTGCTGGTGACGTGCAGGATCATATTTATCGTCAGGCCATTACCAGTGCTGGCACAGGTTGTATGGCAGCTTTGGATGCACAGCGCTTCCTCGAAGAATAAGTTACGTCAAGGAAGTAAGCATGTCGTCTTTTAAAAACCTTGCTGACCTGAAGTCACTTAGTCAGCAATTAAAGCAGCAAGAAGAAAGCCGGCAACGCGCTGAAACCGAACGTCTGGAACGGGAAAAGAACGCCAGGGAAGAAGCGAATATTTTTCGTTCCAGCGTAGGCAAGGTAGAGGTTTTAAAAACCGCGGTGAAACATCACCCTGCCCCAGCGCGGCTTGAACCCCTGCCATTTCAGCACATTGCAGATGAACAGGCGGCGTTAGAGGAGTCTTTATCAGATGAGTTTGATGCTGATTCACTGCTGGAAACCGATGAAAACCTGAGCTATACCAGATCAGGTGTAGGTCAGGATGTGGTCAGGAAGCTGCGTAAAGGCCACTGGGTGATACAGGCACAACTTGACCTGCATGGCCTGCGCCGCGACGAAGCAAGGGACAGCCTGGGAGAATTTCTGCGCAAATGCATGCGCAATGGCACGCGCTGCGTGCGCATCATCCATGGCAAAGGCCTGGGCTCTGTCAACAAGGAACCTGTACTGAAGCAAAAAGTCAGGAACTGGCTGATACAGAAAGATGAAGTATTGGCATTCAGCCAGGCGACTGCGGCTGATGGTGGCTCTGGTGCCTTGATCGTGCTATTGAAATCTTGACGATGGCTATGCAGCCTGAGCCCCCAATGAACCGAGGCTCAGGCATAGCAAACTTAATTGCGGAATTTCTTGTCCTTCGAAATTACGGTCATATCAACATATTTTGAACCGTTATGATTCGAGGGAGAAAAACTCACATCAAAACCACCAGCGTCATAACTGCTGCGGTTGATACTTTCCAGGGCAGATACCAGCTTTTCTCTGGTGAGACCTGAGCCGGCGCGCTTCAAGCCTTCCACAAATACTTTGGCAGCCAGATAACCTTCGAAGCTGGAAAAGTTCAGATTTTTATTTCCGGCTTTCTCCATACTTTTCGTGTATTCGGCAACCACAGGTATTGACGGTGACCATGGAAATGGAACTACCTGTGAAATCACGACACCGACGCCATCTTTATCCAGCGTATCTGCCAAAGCCTGACTACCGACAAAAGAAACATTGTAGAACATGCCAGTATAGGCAGCCTTGTGCATTTCTTTGACCAGCGCACTACTCGCCGCATACGTGCTGATCTGTATGATGGCATCAGGCCGTTTTGGCAAGAGCTTGGCAACAGCAGCTGAGACATCAGTGCTATTCCTTTCTACGGTCGCCATCTCGGCTATACGCAAATTCCTTTTCTTCATCGCCAGTTCCACACCCGCCAGACCCGCCTTGCCATAGGCATCGTTCTGGTAAAAAATGGCAATATTTTTTGTCCCCAGATTGGCCAGACGATCGACCAGATATTCAGTCTCGTCGTTATAACTTGCCCGGATATTGAAAATCTGACGGTTGAGAGGCTCTCTCAGGGATTGCGCACCGGTATAAGGTGCGAAGAAAGGGACTTTTGCTTGCGTGAAAATGGGTAAGGCTGCATTACTGGTGGCTGTACCTACATAGCCAAATAAAGCAAACACACCATCATTTTCAATCAGGGTCTTGGTATTGGCAGCTGCCAGATCTGCCTCATACTTATCATCTTTTTGTATGATTTCAATTTTGCGGCCATAGACACCACCAGCAGCATTGACCTGATCAAAATAAGTCTTGGCACCTGAATTCAGCTGCAAGCCAAGTTGTGCTGCCGGGCCGGAAAATGCAGCTGACTGGCCTAATAAAATTTTTCTATCTGTGACACCGGTTTCGGCTTGGGCATTTGCCATCGCCATCAACACCAGTGCCACCCCTATTTTTGTTTTTGCTCTTGCTTTTGAAACACCAACAAATTCATTTACTGCAAACTTCTTAAACATCGTCATATTTAAACCGCATCAGGACCCGTCTCGCCAGTGCGAATACGTATTACCTGCTCCACATTTTGTACAAAAATCTTCCCATCACCAATCTTGCCGGTATGAGCTGCCTTAATAATTGCATCGACTACATTGTCGGCAATCTTGTCATCTACTACGACTTCCACCTTAATCTTGGGCAAGAAATCGACCACGTACTCGGCGCCACGATACAGTTCCGTGTGACCCTTTTGACGGCCAAAACCTTTTACCTCGACCACAGTCAATCCTGTCACACCAACGTCAGCCAGTGCCTCACGCACTTCGTCGAGTTTGAATGGTTTGATGATAGCGGTAATCTGTTTCATTTCCCTCTCCTTAAATTGTTACGGTTAATACGATTAATATAATTAATACGGATCAAACTAGTCTCTGAACTTCGAAGTAATAGGATAACGCCAGTCACGCCCAAAAGCGCGATGGGTAATCCTGATACCTATGGGCGCTTGACGCCGCTTGTACTCATTAATTTTGATCAGGCGCGTGATGCGCTCCACATCCTCAGTCGCATAGCCTGCCGCAACTATCTCGGCACGCGCCTTGTTTTCTTCCATATACATGGCCATGATGCCGTCCAGAATGTCATAGGGCGGCAAAGAATCCTGGTCTTTTTGATCAGGTCGCAATTCAGCTGATGGCGCCCTCGTCAGTATCCGCTCAGGTATGACGGCTGACTGGGTATTGCGATAGGCACACAGGCGGTACACCAGGGTTTTGGCAATATCCTTGATGACGGCAAAGCCACCTGCCATGTCACCATACAAAGTACAGTAACCAACTGCCATTTCACTCTTGTTACCCGTCGTCAAAACGATGGAACCATATTTGTTCGACAAGGCCATCAACAGTGTGCCACGTATCCTGGCCTGTATATTTTCTTCGGTGGTATCTTCCTTCAAGCCAGCAAATTCCTGGCTCAGGGTAGAACGGAATGCGCTGAAGCAATCGCTGATGGCAATTTCATCGTAGCGCACGCCTATGCGTGCCACCATATCACGCGAATCCAGCCATGAAATATCGGCAGTATAAGGCGACGGCATCATGATCGCCCTGACCTTGTCAGCGCCCAGGGCATCGACTGCAATTGCCAGCACGAGGGCAGAATCAACACCACCAGACAAGCCCAGCAAGACACTGGGAAAGCCGTTCTTGCCTACATAATCACGCACGCCCATCACCAGCGCTTGATAAACCTCTGCTTCCAGGGACAATGCCGCTTCTACGCGACCATTCAAAGGCTGCGCGTCGTCAAACTCCACCAGTTGCAAGTCAGCCTCGCAATGCTTTAACTGTGCACATATCTGACCTTGGGCATCCATGACGAAGGAATTGCCATCAAAAATCAATTCGTCCTGGCCACCCACCAGATTGGCATATACCAAGGACAAACCCTGAGAGATGACATTGGCGCGCATGACGTCATAGCGCTGATGCTGCTTGCCCATGTGATAGGGTGAACCATTTGGCACCAGCAGCACTTCTGCGCCTGCCTGCATGGCTTGTGCGGGCGCATCTGGCAGCCAGGTATCTTCACAAATATTGATGCCGAAATTCACGCCCTTAATAGTAAATACACAAGCCTGATTACCCGATGAAAAATAGCGTTTTTCATCAAACACCATATCATTTGGCAAATCACGCTTAAAATAACTGACTAATATGTCACCATCTTGCAGCACAGAAACAGCATTATACCGTTTACCTTCCACTTCACTGGGATGACCAACCAAAACCGCAAGGCCAGGAAATAGCGTAAGCTGTTTCTTTAAGGTATCGAGTGCAGTAGCGGTGTCGTGATAAAACGCCTGGCGCAGCAATAAATCTTCTGGTGGGTAACCCACCAGGGATAATTCCGGCGTGACGAGTATGTCTGCGCCCTGCTCTGCGGCGCGACGGGCATATTCTGTGATCTGTGCAGCATTCCCGGCAAGATCACCGACAACACTATTCATCTGGGCAATGGCAACTTTTACGGTCATATTTGCAAATCTGTATTAAATCGAAAAATGAAATCTGAATCTCCAACCCCACATTATCGCATGCGCATCGTCACTTCACTGAGTGAGATAGCGCAATCATCATGGGATAGCCTGATTGCAGACCAGGCACTTGCAAATCCATTTTTGTCTTATGCATTTTTGAGCGCCATGGAAGAGTCAGGTTCTGCCATTGAAAAAACTGGCTGGCAAAGCTGTTTTATTAGCATCTGGGATGGGGAGCAGCTTGAAGCTGCCATGCCACTGTATGAGAAAACACATTCTTACGGTGAATATGTGTTTGACTGGGCATGGGCCAGGGCGTTTGAGCGCCATGGTCATGATTATTATCCCAAGCTATTGTCCGCCGTCCCTTTTACTCCCATTACAGGCAGCCGCCTTCTGGCACGCAATATATCGGCACAACGCGCATTGATCGCTGCCTTGCAAGAACTTCAGAAAGTGGGTGAGTATTCTTCCAGTCATTTACTGTTCTTGCCAGAGGATCAGGCGCAGCTGTTGAGTGAAGAAGGCTACCTTTTACGCAAAGGTGTGCAGTTTCACTGGGTAAACCAGGATTACCAATGTTTTGATGATTTCCTGGACACCCTGGACAAGAAAAAACGCAAAAATATTCGTGCCGAGCGCAGGAAAGTGCAGGATGCTGGCATACAGTTCCAGCATGTGCGTGGCAAAAGCATACAAGAAGACGATTGGCGTTTTTTTAAAAGCTGCTACGACCAGACTTATGAAGAACATCATTCAACGCCATACTTGAATCTGGATTTTTTCTTGCGCATAGGTCACGCCATGCCAGAAAACATCCATCTTATTATCGCATTGCGAGATGGGAAAAAGATCGCTGCATCCTTGCTCATTCATGATGAGCAGCGCGTGTATGGCCGCTACTGGGGTTGCCTGGAAACGCATCCCTGCCTGCATTTTGAAACAGCTTATTATCAATCCATCGATTTCTGCATACAGGAAAAAATTGCGATTTTCGAAGGTGGAGCACAAGGCGAGCACAAAATGGCGCGTGGTTTTCTGCCAACCACGACCTGGTCGGCACATTACTTGAGTCATCCGGAATTTTTTGACGCAGTATCAAATTTCCTTGTGCGTGAAACACAAGATATTGAACTATATTTAAATGAGCTACACCAACACACACCATACAAAGCGCTGAAACACAATGGAGTAAGCGCTACTTGAAATTTTGCTTCGTTCAAGGCATCCTGTCGCCATGCAAAATAACTTTCTCTCGACACCGAATGCACCACCTGCTGCATTGCCAAGCAAACGCGTAGGTCGCTTTTATCTGAGCGAGCGTCTGGGCATGGGATCAAATGGTGCCGTGTATCTGGGTCATGACCCTGTCATAGACCGTGACGTCGCCATCAAAATATTTAGTGCAGGCAGCAATGCTGCCGACAAGAAACAACGTGAGCAGCAATTTATCAATGAAGCACGGGCCGCTGGCAGGTTATCCCATCCGAATATTGTGACCATATTTGATGCTTCCAGTGAGGGTGGTACGACATTTATCGCGATGGAATTTCTGCAGGGCAAGGATTTGCGACATATATTGGCAGATGGCAAGCAATTCGACATCATAGAGACAGCGAACATCATACAAAAGATTGCCGATGCCCTCGCGTATGCTCATACCAATGGCGTAATACATCGTGACATCAAGCCTGCCAATATTTTTGTTTTACCTAGCCAGCAACCCAAGGTGGTTGATTTTGGTATCGCCCGCGCACCAAATCGTGTGCTGGATGAAACCAGGGAACAGGCCCACACCCTGTTCAACAATAATATTTTGGGCACCCCAAACTACATGTCACCAGAGCAAGCCAATGGCAAACCTGTCAATGCCTTGACGGATGTGTATTCGTTAGGCACGGTCATGTATGAAATGCTGACTGGCCAAAAGCCATTTCAGTCGCAAGATGTTGACAAATTATTGCAACAGATTGTAAATAAAGTAGCAAAATATCCTTCAGAAATTCGTCCGGGCATACCAGATTCGCTATCCAAAATTGTCATGAAGGCGATGCAGAAAGACCCTGCAGCGAGATATGAAAGCGCCGCAGAAATGTCGCTTGCACTGGAAAAATTCTTGGAACGTGATAGGAAACTCAAACGCAAGCGCCGAAAGCAAGGCAATGATACAAGTGACTATGCAGAAGAAGATACACACAAAGTATCATGGCTGAGCTGGGCAGCGCTGATTGCTGCTTTTGCCGGAGTGGCAGCCTATCTGATGCACAGAATATAAATAATTATAAGGTCGCAATGCGGCCTTTAAAAACAAAAAAGGTGCGATTCAATATCGCACCTTTTTGTTTTAAACCGGTTGGCCTATTTGTTTCGCTTATTCCTAATTATTACCAGCAATTAACTCTTACCGGACAAATTAAGCTTCCAGTTTATTGAAGCTTTCCACGCCAGCCAAAATTTCTGCTTTGGCATCTTCTGGGCCGCCCCAACCTTCAACCTTAACCCATTTGCCTTTTTCCAGATCTTTGTAGTGTTCAAAGAAATGCTGAATCTGGCGCAGGCGCAATTCATTTAAATCTTCAGGTTTTTGCCAGTGAGTGTAGATAGGCAAAATCTTGTCTACTGGTACAGCCAATACTTTGGCATCGTTACCTGCTTCATCTGTCATCTTAAGGATGCCAATAGGACGGCAGCGTACTACCACGCCAGGGATCAGCGGGAAAGGCGTGATAACCAAAACGTCAACTGGGTCACCATCACCAGCCAGAGTTTGTGGCACATAGCCATAGTTGCAAGGATAATGCATGGCAGTACCCATGAAACGGTCAACAAAAAGGGCGCCAGTGTCCTTATCGACTTCATACTTGATCGGATCACCATTCATAGGGATTTCGATAATAACGTTGAAGTCATTTGGCAGATCACGACCTGCTGGTACTTTATTCAAGCTCATCTTGCACTTTCTGTATAAGTATCAATAGAAGAAATGGTTTGAACGGGATTATATAGTTTTTCAAGCCAAAATTGTGCGCCGCAACAGGGCGGCATGACAATTTAACTTTCAGCCAGTTTATACAGCCCACATCTCACAACATGGTAGCCATCGCACATTGGCGATAATGGCTGGCAGCTTCTTCTGCCTGACCCAAGGCCTCATGCAACTGCGCCAGTTTCAGGTTGCCTTCACGCACAGTGCGCGGGTCAACTGCATCGGACAGGGCCTGCTCCATATGCCTTTGTGCCTTGCCCCACAATTTCTGGCGCAGACATAGTGTACCAAGCGTCAGTGCCAGTTCTGGGTCAGTCGGGTGCTGCTCTGACCATCTTTCACAATGTTCAATTTGTGACAACAAGGCAGCCGAGCCTTCTGAAGCAGCCGCGTCGCGATATGCACGCATAAGCCGCTCATCCCACTCTTCAGAGAGCGCTTTTTCGACTATGCCACGGGCGTCATCAAATAAGCCGTGCGAATTGAAAGCCGTTGCCGCAGTAAAGGCGATAAAGGCAGATTTGCGTTCAGCCTGGGGGATTTCATACCAGACCCGGCGTATGGATTCAGCATCATGTCCCTGATTGGTCAGCAAATCTTCATACGCCAGTTCACGCAAACGTTGCGACAGTGCAGGATGCAGTGCACGGTGTTTGTCCAGTGTGCGTACCAGTTTCAATACTTCCTGCCACTTTTGTGCCTGCTGATTGGCTTTCAAGGCCCACCGCAAGACCTGAATGTGGCGCGTGCCATTGGCATTCAGTTCACGCACTGCTTCCAGTGCCTTGCCAGCCTGATGCTGATCGACCAGCAACTCGGTCATGCTCACCAGTCGCGCGACCTTATAAGCGCCATCCTGCTCAAGACCGGCAAACCATGAATCGCGCCGCTCATACTGACTCATGTGATGAGCCGCACGCGCGCCGATGAGTGAAGCAACACCAGCATTGTCCGGTAAGTCAGTGGCACGCATGGCGGCTTTTTCAGCATGACCGAAGCGCCCTTCAAACAAGGCTTTCAAGGCCTCACGTAGTGCCTTGTTACTATCTTTTTCGCGCTTGTTCTGGCGGTACAGAGCAACTTTGCGTGGCATTTTCCTGGTGGTGACAATGGCACGCAAGACCAGATAAATAACGACAAAAGCAAGTAACAACAGGAACAGGAAGAAGTTCAGCGACAAATCTATCCGGTAAGGTGGAAAGAACAAGACCACGTTCCCAGGGTTATAACGTGCGCCCACGGCCAAGCCAACAGCGAGCGCAAAAAGAATCAGAAGCCGGATAAAGATACGCATACTCTTATGGCTTCACTTTATAGTTACGTACCGCATTCAGGCTCTCACCCAGCGTCGGCATTTCTATCGACAAATTGCTACCCTGCACCTGACGCAACAAGGCTTGCACAGTCTGCGTCTGCTTGGCGCGGGTATCAAAATATTTGCCAATCGCATCTTGCGCAGCAATCATATCGCTTCTGAAAATACTTTCATTCCTGGACAACAACGCCAGCCTCGCATTCAATAAGCGCAGCTTCAAGTTTTCGCGGGCGAAATAGGATTGCGAAGGTGTCAACAACAGCACATCCGGCGTTTCTACATTTCGCACGCGTATCAACTGTTTAACCTCATTCCACATTTCACTGGAAAAACTCTGCCAGCCGTCTTGCAGGCGCATGCTCCAGGTAATCTCTTCGACATCGTCTACAGTCTTCTTTTCTGTTTTTACAGTGACTGAAGATTTTGGCAAGACACGCAACGGTGCCTTTGGTGGCGTGGCGGATACCACAGATTTTTCATCGGACCATAATGGGATATGGTCAATCTGGGCAATCACGCTATCCAGACGCAGTGCTACACCTGGCAAATCCAGAGCTGGCAGAGACTTCAAGCGCTCGATGTCCTTGGCAATGGCCCGGCGTATGGAAATAAATTGCGGCTTGTCTGATTTTGCCAGGCGTCCATCAGCATTTTGCAGGGCAATCAGAGCACCTTGCACGTTACCAGCCAGTTGCAATTGCTGACTGGCGGTTGCCAGCACCTGTTCAATCTCGGCCAGTGCCCAGTCATCACGATTCTTGGACAAGTCCTGATACAACTGTTCCAGAGCCAGTTGCTGGCTTTGTGCTTCAGACTGTTTGCCTTCCAGCAGAATGACCTTGGATTGGATTTCCTTGGCAGTCTCTTGCACATTGCGCGCCAACACCTTGGTTTCGCTGCTATTGGTATCCGCAGTCTGCAGCCTCTTGGCGACCTCTTCACGCAAACCACTGATCTGGTTTTGTGAAGACCACCAGTTAGCTGCAAGTAAAACCGCCAGTACACCGGAAACCAGATAGGCCGGATTCGCCCAGCCTGGCTCCTTTGCAGATTCTGCAGGTAAAGTTGGGGCTGGCTGTCGTGCCGGGGCATCGACAGGATTTGCCGTCACGACGGCATCGGGATTTGATTGCTGTTCACTCATAGACGAGATTGTAACGCGACAAGCAGTTGTTCGTCGCCAGAAGCTGTTAAGGTTATGTGCAGAAACCCCAGAGATTGTGCGGTTTCCTCGATACGGCTGTGTGGCACCAGCAAATGTTGTCGTTGCATTTTTGCCACGCCACTATTTAAATTCAGCGCCTCTACATAGTCACACAAATTGCGCAAAGCCTCCGAACTGGTGATGACCCAGTCATTCTCGGCTTCAAGCAATTGTGTTAAATGCTTTTTATTTCCATCATTCAGTATTGGTTTGACCCTGCGATAAGCAGCGACCTGCATCACTTCTACGTCATGCGCACGCAAGGCTTCGGCCAATAATTCCCTGCCAGATTCGCCGCGAATGATCAATACTTTCTGACCACGCAAGACATCCAGATCCAGTTCGGCAAGCAGGGTTTCAGAATCCGTCTTCAGCACATTGCGCGGACGTAAAATGGTCGCAGTCTGGTCATTGACGCCATATTCAGCAAGTTTTGCCCGACTGCCCTCTCCCATGACCGCAAAAATCAGATTTGCTGGCAAGCTAGTCAGATGCCGGAAAAAAGCCTCTATCGCATTCGGGCTGACAAAGGCTATCAGGGCATAATCTTGTAACTGCCCTAATTGCGTGACCAGAGCAGTATTGTCTTCCAACGCTGCTATCTCCAGCAAGGGGAAATGCGCTACCTCACGCCCCATGGCCTTTACCTGCCGGGCAAAATCCTGAGCCTGTGCAATCGGGCGCGTCAGTATGACCTTGTGATTCTGCATGCCTTGCCTATATCACTCAGTAATCTCGGCTTTGCACACCGCCAGTATGGCCTCTGCATCTTGCGCAGATAGCGCTTGTGCCAGCTTCAGGCCCAGTGCATGCGGCTGATCAGCCGCACCAGCAGCTTCTGCCCTGGCGATGCGGGTGCCATCCGGCGTGGCCACCATGGCCCGAATCTGCATCTGCCCCTGGCTGACTGTCGCAAAAGCCGCCAGCGGGATTTGGCAACTACCGCCAAAGGCTTTGGATACTGTACGCTCAGCCGTCACTGCCTGCGCAGTCTCGGTATGATTCAAAGCAACCAACATGGCTTGCAGCTCTGGCCTGTTATCCGGTATTTCTATTGCCATCGCGCCCTGCCCTGCTGCTGGCAAACTTTCTTCGGGGTCCAGACAGGCGCGTATGCGTTCAGGCACCCCCAGGCGTTTGAGGCCAGCAGCGGCCAGGATGATGGCTGCATATTCGCCATTATCAAGCTTGCGCAAACGGGTATCCAGATTACCGCGCAATGGGCGTATCACCAGATGCGGGTAACGGGCGGAAATGAGGGCCTGGCGGCGCAAGCTGCTGGTGCCGACGATGGCACCAGCAGGCAAACTATCCAGGCTGGCATAATCGTTGGAAACAAAGGCATCTCGCGGATCTTCACGTTCCAGAATTGCCGCCAAGGTAAAGCCCTCGGGCAAATCCATGGGTACGTCCTTGAGAGAATGCACGGCCAGGTCAGCGCGGCCTTCTGCCATAGCGACTTCCAGCTCTTTGACGAACAGGCCTTTGCCGCCCACTTTGGACAGCGCACGGTCCAGTATCTGGTCACCTCGGGTCGTCATGCCCAAAATTTCTATCTGCCAATCAGGGTAAAGTGCAGCCAGGCGGTCGCGCACATGTTCGGCCTGCCACATCGCCAAACGGCTTTCGCGTGAGGCAATAATCAATTTTTTAGAACTTGAAGATGTCAAAATAAGGCTACTTTCAACTTTAATAGCTGGATACAAAAACCAGGCACGATTTTATCATTGCAGGAAATGACTTTATAAGTAATTCACATGGCAAGATGATAGTTTTGCGTGAATTAAATTAAATGCAGCGGCAGAATGGGGATAGAAGCACATCAAATCTGGTCAAACTTGACATAGTCAGCCTGAAAACG
The DNA here is from genome assembly GCF_049340405.1 of Undibacterium sp. Ji42W. Lineage (NCBI taxonomy): Bacteria > Pseudomonadati > Pseudomonadota > Betaproteobacteria > Burkholderiales > Oxalobacteraceae > Undibacterium > Undibacterium sp. Ji42W. Next base: position 222,377 of record NZ_JBMPOV010000011.1, on the reverse strand, counting down.
GCATCATAGCCATAGAACACGCTTTGATATATGTCAGGCCGCTCATGAACAAGCGGCTTTTTTACGCATACTCTACGCTATTAGCAATTTCATCGCATCACCCAACTGGATTTAGCATGCTCCCTGGTACCGAAGATAAAAAACACCTGATATTGACGGGCGACCGCCCTACCGGCCCCCTGCACCTTGGCCACTTTGTAGGCAGCCTGCGCAACCGCGTCAAATTCCAGAATCAATATGAGCAATACATCATGCTGGCAGATGCCCAGGCTTTGACTGACAATATGGAAAACCCAGCCAAGGTCCATGACAATGTCATGGAAGTGGCGCTTGACTACCTGGCTGTTGGTATCGATCCGTCCAAATCAACTATCCTGATCCAGTCACAAATCCCTGAGCTGACAGAATTAACTTTCTATTACCTCAATCTGGTCACGGTAGCGCGCTTGGAACGCAACCCGACAATCAAACAAGAAATCACCCTGCGCAATTTTGAACGTGACATCCCCGCCGGCTTCCTGACTTACCCGGTCAGCCAGGCAGCAGATATCAGCGCCTTCAAGGCCAGTCTGGTACCGGTCGGTGAAGACCAGATACCGATGATAGAACAGACCAATGAAATAGTCCGTCGCTTCAACCGCCTGGCAAATAAAGAGATTTTGGTGGAATGTCAGGCGCTGGTCCCTGAAATTGGCCGCCTGCCTGGTGTCGATGGCAAGGCCAAGATGAGCAAATCACTCGGCAACGTCATCAATCTTGGTTTCACACCTGCCGAAATCAAGGCAGCGGTGCGTAATGTCTACACTGACCCACTGCATCTGCGCGTGGCTGACCCTGGCCATCTGGAAGGCAATGTCGCCTTTATTTACCTCGATGCCTTTGATGAAGATAAAGCAGGCCTGCAAGAAATGAAAGACCATTATGTCCGTGGTGGCCTGGGTGACAGTATCGTCAAAGCCCGTCTGGAAGGTATCTTGCAGGATATGCTAAAACCGATTCGTGAGCGCCGCGAAGAATTTGCCAAAGACCGTGCTCAGGTCTTGCAAATACTCAAGGAAGGTACACGTAAGGCGCGTGAGATTGCTGCACAAACTACCGATGAAGTCAGGGCAGCAATTGGCTTGAAACACTTCTGATTTGCGGGAGATTCGAACTCTTGGATCTCTCTGTTATCCTGGGCAAAAATTTTTATGAGCGCAACTGATTTCCACCTGACACTCAGTTCCGCTCGCGCCCTGCATCTGGCAGCGCAGGGTTTGTTAAATCCTTCGCCACGCAAAGCGGGCAAACAGGATGTGCTGGCCTGCATACGCAATATGTCTGCACTGCAGATTGACACCATCAGCGTGGTTGCGCGCAGCCCTTATCTGGTGCTATGGAGTCGCCTTGGCAATTATCCGCATGCATGGCTGCATGAATTGCTGGAAGAAGGCCATCTGTTTGAATACTGGTCGCATGAAGCCTGCTTCTTGCCAATAGAAGACTACGGCCTGTACCGGCATCAGATGGTGTCGCCACAGGGGCTGGGCTGGAAATACAATCACAAGTGGCTCAAAGAAAACGCTGCGCAGGTAGAAACCGTGCGCCAGCATATCCACGCAAATGGTGCCAGCCGCTCGGCAGACTTTGAACGCACAGATGGCAAAAGCGGTGGCTGGTGGGAATGGAAGCCGGAAAAACGATCACTGGAAGTCTTGTTCACGACCGGTGAAGTGATGGTTGCCAAACGCCATAATTTTCAGCGCATTTATGATTTGCGTGAACGTGTGCATCCCAAGTGGAATGACAGAAAACATTTGAAACCCGTGCTGCATTGCGAGCGCACACAGATATTGCAATCCGTCCGTGCGCTTGGCATTTGCAAGGCAAACTGGATCAGTGATTATTTTCGCATGGGCAAACCAGATGCCAGTAACCAGACGGCACAACTGGTCAAAGAAGGTTTATTGATACCGGTCACGGTTGATCAACACGATGCCCTGTTTTATGTGCATCCCGATCGCCAGGACTTGCTGGAACAGGCCGGCCAGAACAAGCTGAAAGCTACCGCAACCCGTATCCTTTCACCTTTTGACCCGGTGGTGTGGGACAGGAAACGCGCGATAGACCTGTTTGATTTCGACTATAAACTTGAATGCTATACGCCAGCACCAAAACGGCGTTACGGCTATTTCACCCTGCCGATCTTACGCAAGGGTGCACTGATTGGGCGCATGGATGCCAAGGCCCATCGCAAGGATGGCATACTGGAAATCAAAGCCCTGCATCTGGAATCAGGTGTACGTGTTTCTCAAGCCTTTGCGACTGACCTGGCAAAAACCTTGCGCGAATTCGCCGCATGGCACGAATGCTATGATCTGCAATTGACGTGGTGTAGTTCAGCAGAGCTGGCACCTTTATTAAAGGCACTGATTTAATGTCTCCAAGATACGCATTATTAATCAGCCTGCTGCTGGCCTGCCCAATAGCAATGGCTTCGGACGCCCCTGAGAAAGTCAGCTTCCCCAGTCTGGACCTGCAAAATGGCCAGCAGGTCCAGCTCGAAGCCTTCTGGCTCCATGCCAGTGGTAATGCCGATAACGCACCTACCGTCATCGCCCTGCATGGTTGTGGTGGCTTGTACAGCACCCGCAAGGGACATGAACAGGAACTGAATGCCAGGCATCATAATATGGCCAGGCTGTTGCAGGAAAATGGTTACAACGTGCTGATGCCTGACAGTTTTCGCCCGCGCGGCACAAATAGCATCTGCAGCAGCGCCTACAAAAACCGCGATATCAGCACCAACAACCGGCGCCTGGATGTGCAGGCAGCCTTGCAGTGGCTGGGCAAGCAAGCTACTGTTGATGTAAAAAACATAGCCCTTCTCGGCTGGTCGAATGGTGGCTCTACTACGCTGAATGCCTTGAATACTGCCCATAAAGCGGCTGGCAAGGATGATCTTTACCCCAAAGCAGCAGTGGCCTTTTATCCTGGTTGCCAGGGCTACTTGAAAGCACACCCCGCTTATCGCCTGGCCTCCCCCCTGTTGATACTGATAGGCGCAGAAGATGACTGGACACCTGCGGCTCCTTGCGTGAGCTTTGAAAAAATGCTCGCACCATCACCTGTTAAGGTCAGCGTCTTTGCTGATAGTTATCATGATTTTGATGCCCCAGACCTTCCAGTGCGCAAACGCATGGATGTGCCGAATGGCGTACATCCCGGTCAAGGTGTGACGACAGGCAGCAACCCGGCAGCCAAAGAACTTGCCTACAAAGAAATGCTACTGTTTCTCAAACAGCATTTGAGCGCGCAATGAGTGTGCAATAAATGCAGGATAAGCGCCCCATGATTGCTGAATAATTCATCAAATAGCTTGTTTGGAATCAAAGCTGGTGCAACAATCGTTGAGCATACTGATTGCAAGCTCAACGATGAAAGGCACAGAATATGTATTCCAGAATCTTGTTACCCACTGACGGCTCTGAACTGTCGCATGCCTGTGTTGCAGCAGGACTGGAATTTGCCCAACAATTACAGGCAGAAGTGGTTGCTGTTTTTGTTGCGGGTAATTATCAATATCCGCTTTATGTAGATATAGTCCCGCCTAATGGGCCGACTGAAGGAGAATACCAGGCAGCAATGCAGACCATGGCAGAAAATTATTTGCGCCCCATCCGAGAAGCCGCTGCTACCGCTGGACTGGCATATCAGGAGGCCATACAATTCAACGATTCCACCGCCAAGGAAATCGTCCACACTGCGCAAGAATATGCCTGCGACCTCATCTTCATGGGCTCACATGGCCGTAGCGGCCTGGGCCAATTCATACTCGGCAGTGTCACCACCAAAGTCTTGTCATTGTGCCAGATCCCTGTATTGGTACACAGGATCAAGCATCACTAAATCGTCAATAAGCCAGTACCGCAACACATACGGCGTCAGCGTACAGTACAATAGTGGCTATCTTTGCACTGGTACAAGAAAGTGCCGGCTGCACCACCGAACATGTACTGTTGCTATTGTCCCTATGACCCGTATCCTGATTGCTGACGACCACACCATCATGCGTGAAGGACTGAAACGCATACTTGATGGCATAGAAGACATACAGGTAGTTGCCGAGGCAGTAGATGGTTTCGATACCCTGGAAAAAGTACGCACTATCGAATTTGATGTCTTGCTGATGGACTTGTCCATGCCTGGCCGTAGCGGCGTTGATCTGATACGGCAGATCAAGGATGAATTCCCCAAACTACCTATCCTGATACTGACCATGCATGAAGAAGAACAGTATGCCGTGCGCGCCATACGCGCTGGCGCACGCGGCTATCTGACCAAGGAAAGTGCAGGTACACAACTGGTCACTGCCTTGCGCAAAGTTGCTTCTGGCCGCCCGTATATCAGCATAGAAGTGGCAGAGCAACTGGCCATGAGCGCCATGCCTGCGGACGACAGCCAGCCGCACACCAGCCTGTCTGACCGTGAATTTGAAGTGTTCACCCACCTGGTCAAAGGCAAGTCCATCACTGAAATTGGTGAACTCCTGCATCTGAGCGTGAAGACTGTCAGCACGCACAAGACCCGTATCATGCAAAAGATGAATATGAGTAATTTGTCTGACCTGGTGCAGTACGCCGTTGCCCACCATCTCTTGCAGCCACAGGCGTAAGCAGCCCCTTCTACTTCCGCACTCTCCCACAATACATCTGAACTAGCTCTGATACAGCGCAGCTACCCCAAGCGGAATGGCTGCGCTGTATCACGTCATGCAAATTGCTTTCTAGGAATATTCCTACCCCGGCAGCGCCAAATCTGACAGTTCAAATCAGCATCTCCTGATTTAAATCAAAGTCCATGCTCACGATAATAGAGTCTGAGCAAACGCACACAGCAAGCCAAAAACATGAACCTGTACATCCTCGAAGATTCAGTCCTGATCCAGAACCGTTTGATACGGTTCGTGGAAGAAGTGCCCGGCATGCATGTACTCGGCGTAGCAAGCGATATGAGCAGCGCCTATCAGGCCCTGCTGGGCAATGATGCCCACGCCTTGATACTCGATATACAACTCGCTGATGGTAATGGTTTGCAGTTTTTAAAGAACATCAAACAAAGCAAGCCAGGGATCAAAGTGGTAGTACTGACAAATCACGCAACCGAAAACAACCGCCAGCATGCCCTGCAGGCTGGTGCAGATGGTTTCCTCGATAAATCGACTGACTTTGGCCTGCTACAAGATTATCTGCTGCGCTGGCAGCAACCGGATTCAAATCATCAAATCAATTAATCAGTGTCCTTACCTTACAAGGGAAATATCATGACCACAGCAGCCTTCAACACAAGCGCAAACAGCCTGCCTTCCGCTGCCAGCAAAACTGCCTTTCCAGCCATCTCCAACGAGGCTGGCTGGCGCTGTCATGGCAATCTCTGGTCGAATCTGCGCGAAGTCTGTGAACTCTTGCGCATCCCTACCCCAGCCGCGTCAGCAGATGAAGAAGTACTGTTTCAGCACGTACGCTTCAAAGCTGGTCAGAGAATTCATACCATAGGCCAGGATTTTGACACCTTGTACATCGTCAATTCAGGGTTTCTGAAAACCGTACTGCTTGATGAATACGGCAATGAACAAGTCCTGAGCTTCCCCATGAAAGGCGATTTGCTGGGCATAGATGGCATACATAACCAGCATCATGCGTCTGAAGCTGTTGCACTCTCGGATTGCGACATCATCCTGCTGCCTTATAAAACCTTCTCTGCATTGGGTCGCATTTATGCAGAACTCGAGCAAGCCATGTTTAGCGTCATGAGCCGCGAACTGGTACGAGAACAGATCATGATAGGCATGCTCAGCGCCCTGAGTGCAGAAGCCAAGGTTGCCCGCTTCCTGACGACCCTGGGTGAACGTTTCAGCCAGCTTGGTTATTCTGGCAAGACCTTCAATTTGCGCATGACCCGTCATGAAATAGGCAGTTATCTGGGCCTGACACTGGAAACCGTCAGCCGCACCCTGTCGGCCTTCAATGAAATGGGCCTGATCAGCGTCGATCAGCGCCAGATCGCCCTGAATGATGTAACTGCGCTGAAAACTCTGCGCCGCCTGCCACCTGCCAAGGCGCGCATCAAGGTCAGCGAGAAAGTCTCGGCTTTAGTTGGCAAGAATTTATTGCCGCAATGGGGCAAAGAAATTGCCGTTGCCTTAAACTAGTGTAAGCTTTAACAAGTAGCAAGCTCTTTTTGCCATGTTTACCATGGTAAAAAGATGGCTGAACTTGTATTTGTTTTCTTTCCCAGATTTCACATCAAAGGAGTAAAACATGCCATACAAAACCATCTTGGTTCATGTCGATGAATCTGAACGCTCCAACTTCCGTGTCCGTGTTGCAGCAGAAATTGCCAAGGCTGACGAAGCCCATCTGACAGGAACCGCCGTCACCGGCGTCTCCCGCTTTATCTATCAGGATGGCAATATCAGTGCCAACGATCCCAATCTGAGCATACACCTCAGCTATTTGCGCGAACGCGCAGAAAAAGCTGTTGCCAGTTTCAATCAGCAGGCCCAGGCTTTAGGCGTGAATTCGTATGAAAGCGTAATCGCCAATGATGAAGCCGGTGGTGGCGTTGGCCTGCAAGCCAGGTATAGCGACCTGGTGGTCATCGGCCAGACCAACCGTGATGAACCCTCGCCTTCGGTATTGCCCGACTTTCCTGAATACCTGATCATGAATTCAGGCCGCCCTGTCCTGATCGTTCCTTATGTTGGCGACATCACCTCAGTTGCAAGACGCCCTTTGATTGCCTGGGATGCCAGCCGTGAATCCACCCGTGCCATCACCGATGCAATTCCCTTGCTACGCCGTGCAGAGCTTGTGCATGTGGCGATTTTCAATCCCAAAGCCGTACCTGACAGCCATGGTGAACAGCCAGGTGCCGATATCGCCCTGTACCTGGCAAGACATGGCATCAAGGTAGAAGTTGGCGTGCATAAAACTTCGACTGACATAGGCAATGCACTACTGTCGCTGTCACATGATCAGGACAATGATTTGCTGGTCATGGGCGCTTATGGTCATTCACGCTTCCGCGAAATGATCATGGGTGGTGTCACCAGAACCATCTTGCAAAGCATGACGCTGCCAGTATTGATGTCGCATTAGGCTGCACGTCACGATTTCAGGCATGACAAATGGCACTCCTCGCAAAAGGAGTGTCATTTTCATTTTAATCAGCACCTGCTTTAGTTCCATGCAAACTTTTATGAAGACTTTCATGCAGACGTTTACGAATTAGAATACTGGTCTCATTTGAATAAAACAAAACCACATGGCACATGATTATCCCGGTATGGTCAAAGCACGATGGGTAGCAGGCGTGCTCGCCTTGCTATCGACTGTTTTATGGTTGAACCACACATCCTTGTCTGCCATACAGATGCCAGCACCTCTGCCGGTACATACCGTGCTCGAAACCATTACCATCGTGATTTTCACATCGGTATTCATTGTTTGCTGGAATGCCTTTGGCGGCGCGAGGAAAAAAAGCAGCGTCATCCTCGCGGTGGCATTTTTGTGTACTGCCATCCTGGGCCTGATGCATGCCATAAGCTTTCAGGGCATGCCCGGCTTTCCTGATGCTGCAGACATGCATAAATCTCTGTTGTTCTGGCTGCTGTCGCGTTCATTCATTGCCACTACCTTGCTGGGGCTGGCATTGGCACCTGATGATTCAGACATCAGCCCGGCCCAAGCTTATTTCGTCTTGATTGCAGGATTGATCGCCACAGCCGGATGGATGATGACGGTGTTCGCACTTCCGCATCTGCTGCCGCTGACCTATGTCGACGGTGAAGGGCAAACCTCTTTCAAAATAGCGTGTGAAGCAGGTCTGATTGCCACCAATCTCTTCACGGCCTATCAATTGGACAAACGGGGCAAGGCCATTTCTGGGTCTGCGGGGCCTAACAAGCAAGGTGAACGCCTGCAGATAGAACGCGCTCCGCTGTTTCTTGCTGCCACCCTGCTGGCCATCTCGGAAGTGTATTTTGCCATTTATGCCGATGGCAATGATGTCTTCGTCGCCATCGGCCATGTGTTCCAGTTAATGGCAGCCATCGCCATTTACCGCGGCATGGTCGCGGTAAATATCCACACCCCGTACGCCAGCCTGGCAGAAACCAGCCAGAACCTGGCGCACTCTGCAGCCGAGCTCAGCACGGAGCGTGAACGCCTGAGCCGCATGATAGATACTGCCATAGACGGCATCATCACCATCAACGAGTCGCAATCCATCATCCTCGTCAATCCCGCTGCTGCTGCCACTTTCGGTTATGAAGTCGGTGATCTGATGGGGGCTTCACTTGATCTTGTATTACCAGAGCGTCATCGCAAAGTGCACGGCAAACATGTGCAGCAATTCGGCGAAACTGGCGAAACCCGCAGGAAGATGGGTGGTAATTTTGAAGATTTTTATGTCACCGGCGTGAAAGCCAATGGTGATGAGTTTCCGATAGAAGCTTCAATTTCAAGCCAGATAGAAAACGGTAAACGTTTTTATACCGTCATCTTCCGCGACATCACTGAGCGTAAAGTAGCCAAAGAAAAAATGGCGCTTTATCACGATGAATTGACACAATTATCAGCAGCCCTGCAAAGCATACGCGAAGAAGAACGCAAGCACATTGCCCGTGAGCTGCATGATGATCTCGGTCAGTTACTGGCTGCGCTGCGCATGGATTTATCACTCCTGCAAAGAGACAGCGTCTTGACAGGCAAGACCCAGCAAACCATCAATAGCATGGATCAGTTATTACTGACTTCAATTACCACATTAAGACGCATCGCCACCGATCTCAGACCGCGCGCGCTGGATGAAGGTGGGCTTTATTTCGCCCTGCAAACCTTACAAAAAGATTTTTCCCAGCGTCATGGCATAGCTTGTGACTTGCAGGCAAACGAAGAACAACTGGCACTTGATGATGTACGCAGTACAGCGATTTTCCGTATCGTCCAGGAATCATTGACCAATGTAGTCAGGCATGCAGATGCGACAGAAGTGCAAATTACTTTCGGGCGCACCCCTGACAAGCTAAGCTTTAGCATTACCGACAATGGCAAAGGTATAGACGCAGATGAGATGCGCAAATCACGTTCTTTTGGCCTGGTCGGCATGCGTGAGCGTGTCAAGGCCATGCACGGCGAATTCCTGGTCGATAGCCAGCCGGGAGAAGGAACCCAACTGAAGATTAATTTACCACTAAGCTAATACAATAAACTATGCAAATAACCAAGCAAAAAAGTTATGCAAATAAATCAAGCAAACTGAAGAAGCGTGCAGACTTGGTGAATCCGGTATAAGCTTACATAAAATCGTAGCCTAGCAGGAGCACCCATATGTCAGTTTCAGCACTCAATAGCGGCCTTTCAGGACTCCAGGCTTACGCTCGTGCGCTCGACAGCTCCGGGCATAATGTGGCAAATGCCAGTACGGGAGGCTTTATTCCACAGCAGGTCAGTTTTCAAGAACAGCCTGCTGGTGGTGTGATTGCCAATATCAGTAAAGAAGGCAGTAGCCTGGCCTCGCAAGAACAGAGCGGCACTGACTTGAACAGTGAAATTGTGCAATCGATACAATTCAAAGCAGGTTTTGACCTGTCTGCCAAAATTATCAAAACGCAAGATGAGTTACTCGGCACGCTGATCAACATCAAGGCCTGAAGAGCACCTTCCTGCTAAGCCGCTGGCACTAGACACAGGAAGGATGGCATATCCTTCATATCAAAATACCAAAGCCCAAATCCACCTATTCCCAGCATGACTGCCGCCCCCAGATAGCGCAAGCCACGCATGATGATTTTATTTTGCGCCTGTTGCATGACTGCCTGGGTCAGCAATAAATGTGGTAATGCAAACAGCCCAAACACCAGCATCAGCACAGCACCAGACCAGGCATCGCCAGACAATAAGGCGAATGGTGCAACACCGTACAAAAGTCCGCAAGGCAAACAACCCCAGCCCATGCCCAACAAAAATGGATGCCGCGCGATCTGGCGCAACGAAGGCAGTCTGCCAGTCAATCTTGCATGCAACTCCGCCAGCAGGTTTTGCAAAATAGCAAGGCGGGGCAGCAATCCGAGCACACGTAAACCTAACAGTATCAACATCAGATTGCCAATGACAAACATGATTTGCTGCACGGGCAGGTAAGGCTTGAACAACAAACCTGCTGCGCCCAAGCCGCCGAGTACAGTACCGGCAATCATGTAAGTAAAAATGCGCCCGCCCTGCAGCATGATCTGATGCTGCAGGCTGGCAGACAAACCAAATGAAGCCTGCCTGAGCGCTCCCCGCTCTGCCAGGGCAATGGGAATGATTTTGCCCGCAGTTCCGTAAGCCCCCTGCCCGGACCGCGTCAGCAACGCGGAAATACCACCACACATGCCAGCGCAGTGCACCCCGCCTATGGCACCGGCTGTCATTGCGGCAAAGACCAAAGGAAGGGTAAGCATGTCAGATCAGTTTTGAATATCTGGCACCTGATTGCTGCGACAGATAGCGGTCAAAAACCATCGCCAGCGCGCGTACAAACAAACGGCCTTTGGGCGGGATACTGATGCTGCTGTCATCCACCAAAACTATGCCTTCTTTTGCATAGCCTTGCAGCCTCTGTAGCTCATCAGAAAAATAGTCGGGGAAAGAAATTCCATATTGTATTTCAAGGCAGTTGAAAATCAGAGTATTGCTACACATCAGACTCATGATGACCTGGCGACGCAAGATATCATCCACATTCAGATGATAACCTTTTTCTACAGGTAATATGCTCTGGTCCAGGCTGGCATAGTATTCATCCAGGGTGCGCAGATTCTGGCCATAAGATGCTCCCACTTTGCCTATGGCCGACAAACCCAGAGCGATGAGATCGCAGTCTGACCGCGTGGTATATCCCTGGAAATTCCGGTGCAAACTGCCATCCAGCGTTGCCATTGCGAGGCTGTCGTCCGGTTTGGCAAAATGGTCCAGACCTATATACACATAGCCTTCTGCCAGCAAACGTCGTATCGACATCAGGAAAATCTGCAGTCGCTGTTCAGCGGAAGGTAAATCTGCGTCAGCAATTCGGCGCTGAGGTTTGAAACGTGTGGGCAGGTGCGCATAGTTGTAGAGCGCAATGCGAGCGGGAGACAGTGCAATAACCTGATCCAGTGTCTGTGAAAAACTCTCCAGATCCTGTTTCGGCAAGCCATAGATCAAATCAAAATTGATAGACTCGAAACCACAGGCCCGGCTATCGGCCATCGTAGCGGCCACCATTTCATAAGGCTGTACGCGGTGCACTGCTTTTTGCACATCTTCATTGAAATCCTGCACACCGAGACTGGTGCGGTTGAAACCCAGTTCTGCCAGTAATTGCAAGGTTTCGGTAGTGACAGTACGTGGATCTATCTCTATGGAGATTTCGGCATCGTCGGTAAAGTCAAAATGTTCACGCAGCATCTGCATCAGCTGACGCAACTCCGCATGACTAAGAAAGGTCGGCGTACCGCCACCAAGATGCAACTGGCTCAGGGTTTCACGCGCATGCAAATGCGCTGTCACCAGCTTCAATTCCTTGGCCAGGTATTCCAGATACTTGGCTGAACGTCCGCGGTCTTTGGTGATAACTTTATTGCAGGCACAGTAATAACACAGCGATGCACAAAACGGAATGTGTATGTATAGCGATAATGGTGGCTTGTTCAGCAAACGGCTGCGTTCTTCCAGATAGAGTATGTACGACCCCACCGTGAAAGTTTCTGCAAACTTGTCCGCCGTGGGGTATGACGTGTAACGGGGCCCCAGGCTATCGAAACGGCGTATTAGTGCTTCTGGAATTTCTATTGCTGGAAATGCAGCCGCTTCGTTCATTTTCATGATAGGTCTCAATGTGCTTTTTGCACAAGCAAGGCCGTCAGACCACTAGACAGAATCCCGAGCAACCAAAAGGCAAAAAAACCTATGGTATAAACACCTGTTTCATGCATCTGCAGGCGCCTGTCCAGCACAATCAATTCCATGGGATCAACCAGGCTAAAAAACAAACCGGTTGCCGCACAGGCCATCAAAAAAGCTGGCCACAAAACGATCATCAACATAGAACGCAATTGTGGTTTACGTGATGTGATAGTGCTATTTTCCAAATCCTGTCCCCTTCTAGTGATAGTCCAGCCTTAGGTCAGCAAATTTCAGGGAAGTGAATTCATTTTGCCGCATTCAGTTGCACTGGTTTTTGTCCTGGATCAAACCAGTCACCAGTCAGGCGCCAGTCTGTAGTCTCCAGTTTGATATGAAACAGTTTTACTGCTTGTTCTCCGGCATTTGGCATCAGCTTGAGCTCAGCTTCGTATTGTCCGGTTGCCGTACGCTTCATCGGCAAGCGACGAATCACCTCACTGACTGAATTACCACCAACTGCTGCATTTGCCAGGCTCAGTTGTATGGTTTCGGGCAAATTGCCCTTGCCATTGATTTGCAATACGATCTTGCCTTTGGCAAAGTCGGCATTGATATAGGCATTCAGTTGCAATTCCCTGGCCCTGGCATCGCGCTGTATATCCTTGTTGATCATCAAGCCCTGCTTGTAATAGTCTTCGGCCACGACCTTGTCAGCACCGTGCAAGGCGATGTAGCCTGTATATAGACTGGCACAAACCACAAAGGCCGGGCCGCCAGCTACCAGCAATAGCCAGGGTTCTTTGTACCAGATATCGCGTCTGGATTTTGGGGGCATCAGACTGGCTTCCATTTTCTTCTCCTAACGTGGAATAGTAAACACGGCTTTTTCAGTCACCGTTACTTCTGGAGTATCAATATCCTTGACGACAAAACGTATGCGATTAGACCCGCTTGCCAATGCGTCGGCTGGCACCCTGACCCTGACAGGAAAAGCTTTTGTGCTCGCAGAGCCGACTTCCAGATTCGCAGGATTGACAATAACCGCGCCTGCGGCGCCTTCTACTGCCACACTGTAACGCCGCGCCGACTCCTGGGTGTTCATGACTTGCAGACGATAGACATTTTCTATTGCACCTGCCTCAGTCACTTTGGGCATGCTGCGGTCTTTGATGACATCAACCTTTAACGGCGTATGCAATGCCAGAGAAACGGCAGCCACTAAAATGATACAGCCCAGCAGGCCACCATAAATCAGCGTACGTATGCGGAATACACGCTTCCACATGGCTTTGTCATCCAGCTTTCTGGTCAGCGCATGCTCAGTGGTATAGCGTATCAAGCCCCGCTCATAGCCCATCTTGTCCATCACCTGATCACAACCATCAATACAGGCACCGCAGGCAATGCACTCATATTGCAGGCCTTGGCGGATATCAATGCCGGTTGGGCAAACCTGTACGCAGATACCACAATCAACGCAATCGCCCAAACCCTGTGATTTATAATCGACCTTCTTGTTTCTTGAACCACGCGGGTCACCACGCGCTGCATCATAAGTAACGATCAGCGTGTCCTTATCAAACATGGCACTCTGGAAGCGAGCATAAGGACACATGTATTTACAGACTTGCTCACGCATCCAGCCTGCATTGCCATAAGTGGCAAAACCGTAGAACAGAAACCAGAAAGTCTCCCAAGGACCCAGCGTAAAGCTACCCACGCCTATCGCCAGCTCATGTATAGGCGTGAAATAACCGACAAAGGTAAAACCGGTCCACAATGCCAACGCTATCCAGATAAAATGCTTGATGCATTTGAGCAAGAATTTGCGCGCCGACATAGATGAAGCGTCGAGCTTCATTCTTGCATTCCGCTCGCCTTCTATCTTGTGTTCTATCCATAGGAAAATTTCGGTATACACGGTTTGCGGGCAGGCATAACCGCAAAACACCCTGCCAGCAATGGCAGTAAACAAGAACAGGCTCAAGGCTGAAATGACCAGCAAGACTGCCAGGTAAATAAAATCCTGGGGCCATAAAACCAAGCCAAAAATATAAAATTTACGGGCAACCAGATCAAATAAAACTGCTTGCCTGTCATTCCAGTTCAGCCAGGCTGTACCATAAAACAAAGCCTGGGTAAAAAACACCAGCACCCAGCGCCATGAAGAGAACCAGCCAGTTTGTGAACGCGGATAAATTTTCCTGCGTTCTTCAAAAAGCGCCAACTCAGCTTCTACTATAGGCACTGGGATTATGGGTATGTGCTTCATCTTGATTCTGTTTTTCTTAGTAAGACAAAATGACAGTGCCAACCCGTACAGGCGGAGCGTGTTGCGTGATCATTTCTCCTCCCTGTCTGTGATTGGCGCATGCATGGTTTTCAAAGGTTAATAAGTTGACTTATGTGTTGCTTATTTATCTGATGCTGCTTCGCTCGTACGACCAACAATCTGCCCAACCGCTTTGACATCCGTATCACTGATCTGGGCAGCAGCAGGATTATTGGACAAGCTCCAGACGTAGGCTGCCAGCAAATGTATCTTGCCCTCAGTCAAAATAGCCTTGTGGGCTGGCATCTGGTTATTGCGCCCCTTGTTGATGGTTTCCATAACGTTCTCAATACCGCCACCATACAGCCAGACCTTGTCTGTCAGATTTGGTGCACCTAGTGCCTGATTGCCCTTGCCGTCACCACCATGACAGGCAGCGCATGCAGCAAATTTAGGTTTACCCAATGCGGCCTTGATAGGATCGTGCGCTGAATTCGACAGGCTCAACACATAGTTGGCCACATTCCTGACATCGTCATCGGTGCCAAGTGCCGCGCCCATTGGAGGCATCTGACCATGACGGCCTTCGCGTATGGTGGTGAGGATGGTTTGTGGATCACCACCATACAGCCAGTCAGTATCAGTCAGGTTGGGATAGCCCTTGCCACCCTGCGCGTCCGAACCATGGCATTGCGCGCAAGTGTTGAGGAACAGGCGCTGACCAATTTCATGTGCCTGCGCATCTTTGGCAACCGCCTTGATGTCCATGGCCAGGTACCTATTGAAGATGGGGCCATACTGCGCTTCACCATCTCTCATTTCTTTTTCATACGCACCCTTTTGACTCCAGCCAAATGTACCTTGCCATTTACCAAAGCCAGGGTATACCACCAGATAACCGGCGCTATATATCACTGTCAAGTAAAACAGCCAAATCCACCATTTTGGCAACGGATTGTTTTGCTCCATCAAATCGCCATCCCAGACATGGCCGGTGGTTTCTGCGGGCAAAGGCTTACCGTCACCCCCGACTTTGACCTTGACCTTGGATTGGGACCACAACAGTAAAACGCAAGCCAGCATGGACAAGGCCGTGGCGATGGCGATGCCGATACTCCACCATTCATTAAAAAAATCTGCCATGGTTATTTTCCATTCTCATTATCAATTGGCAGGCGCGCCATTTTTTCGAACTTCTCTTTATTACCGGCACTGAATGCCCAGTAAATAATGCCAAGAAATACGATGAGGCTGATGACAGTCACTACGCTGCTGATTATTGTGAAATTCATTTTTTTCTCCCCGAAAGACTTGGTCATGCAAGACCCGGCTTTTCCTCTATTAATTCTTGTTCTTGATCGCAGTACCCAAGACTTGCAAGTAGGCGATTACCGCATCGAGTTCAGTCTTATTAGCCAACTCAGCAGGACCTGTCTTGATTTGCTCATCGCTATAAGGCACACCCAGGGTTTTCATGGCCTTGAGTTTGGGCGTGATTTCATCGGGAACGAGCTGGGTCTTGGCCAGCCATGGATAGGCAGGCATATTCGATTCGACAACAACCGAACGTGGATCATTCAAGTGGTCTTTATGCCAGCTATCGCTGTAACGTCCACCTACACGCGCCAGATCAGGCCCGGTACGTTTGCTACCCCATTGGAAGGGGTGGTCATACACAGACTCACCCGCAACAGAATAATGGCCATAACGTTCAGTCTCGGCTCGGAAGGGGCGTATCATTTGCGAGTGGCAGCCGTAGCACCCCTCTCTCAGATAAATATCACGGCCAGCCAGTTGCAGCGCCGAATACGGCAGCATGCCTTGCACTGGTTGCGTGGTCGATTTTTGAAAGAACAGAGGAACAATCTCAACCAAACCACCGACGCTAATGGTCAGGATCACTAGCACTAGCAACAGGCCGACATTGCGTTCAATCAGATCATGAGTAAAATTACGCATCAAATTTCTCCTATGATTCAAGCATGTGCTGCAGCAGCAGGCAAAGCCGGGATTGTGTTATTCACGGGTTTGGCAGCCATGATGGTTTTTGTGACGTTGTAGGCCATAACCAGCATGCCACTGAGATACAGAAGGCCACCCACCATGCGTATCACGTAGTAGGGATAGGTCGCCTTGACGCTCTCGACAAATGAGTAAGTCAGCGTGCCATCCTCATTCACTGCACGCCACATCAGACCTTGCATGACACCGGCTACCCACATCGAAGCGATGTACAACACGACGCCAATTGTCGCTACCCAGAAATGCACTTCGATGAGGCTCTTGCTATGCATTTGTGTCTGGCCAAACAGGCGCGGGATCAGGTAATACAAACTGCCGATAGTGATGAACCCAACCCATCCAAGGGCACCGGAGTGAACATGACCGACAGTCCAGTCTGTGTAGTGCGACAAGGCATTCACGGTCTTGATCGCCATCATCGGACCTTCAAAGGTCGACATGCCATAGAAAGAGAGCGAGACAATGAGGAAACGCAGGATAGGATCAGAACGCAGCTTGCTCCATGCACCGGACAAGGTCATGATGCCGTTGACCATACCACCCCAGGAAGGAGCCAGCAAAATCAGCGAGAACACCATGCCTATGGATTGTGCCCAGTCAGGCAAGGCGGTGTAATGCAAATGATGCGGACCTGCCCACATGTAGGTGAAGATCAATGCCCAGAAGTGGACGATGGACAGACGATAAGAATAAACTGGGCGCTCGATTTGTTTTGGAATGAAGTAATACATCATGCCCAGGAAGCCCGCCGTCAAAAAGAAGCCTACGGCATTATGCCCATACCACCATTGCACCATCGCATCCTGCACACCAGCATACGCAGAATAAGACTTCGTGAAAGACACGGGAATAGCCGCACTATTCACGATATGCAAAACTGCTACTGCGATGATGAAGGCACCATAAAACCAGTTGGCAACATAAATGTGCTCCACCTTGCGCTTCATCAGCGTACCAAAAAACACGATGGCATAGGATACCCAAACCACTGCGATCAACAGGTCGATAGGCCATTCTAGTTCTGCATATTCCTTGCCTTGTGTATAACCCAAAGGCAGGCTGATCGCTGCAGCTACGATGACCAGTTGCCAGCCCCAGAAAGTAAATTCAGCAAGACCTTCAGCAAATAGTCTCACATTCGATGTGCGCTGGACGACATAGTAGGAAGTCGCAAACAAGGCGCAACCACCAAAGGCAAAGATCACGGCATTGGTATGCAAGGGGCGCAAGCGGCCATAGCTCAGCCACGGTATCCCCCCGAGAAATTCTGGCCAGGCAAGCTGAGATGCAATCACCACGCCCACGAGCATGCCGACGATACCCCACACCACTGCCATGACAGAAAATTGCCGTACAACCCGGTAGTTGTATGTGTTTTCTTTAGTTATTGTCATGATCTCACTCTGTTATAAAAATACACCGCCAGAATAACAATCAGCTTGCCCAGCTACATTGATGCACATCAAATGCAGCCAGTTTCAAATTCAATTGCCGGAGAAAGAAAACATAGCCAGGAATCAGCAAAACTAATTTTTCAAAAACACAAAAAAAAAGACATCCCTGAGGATGTCTTTTTTAACTAAGCGGCTAACTTCACAACTTAGTCACGCAACTTACTACGCAATCAGCTGGATTATGGTGCTGCTGTTACCGGTGCTGTCACCGCTGCTTTATTCACAGTCACTTTGGCTTTTTGCTTCAATAATTCTATATAGGAATACAGATTTTGAGCAGACTGCATGCTTGTCAGTTGCTGCGCCTCTGAAGCACGACGCGCTGCATCCGGCGTACCAGCAGTTACCTTGCCTATGCGGAAAATAACATAGCCTGCATTACCCAGATGTGTACCAACGAAGGCAGGCAATTTCTGTGTATCCGCACGCATCAGGTCAACCAGGGCCAAACTAGGAATATCCTGATTTTTCAAACGCGATACCACTTTTGCTTCTGTAAATCCGGCTGTGGAATCAGCTGTTTTCAACGCTGCCAATTTGGCGATACCTTCTTTTTCTGCCAGAGCTGCTGCTTCCGTAGCAGTGACCTGCGCCTGGATCGCTGCCTTCACTTCTTCAAATGGGCGCTTGGATGCAGCCTTGTATTCAATGATACGACCGGCAATACGCGTGTTCGGTGCAATCTCAACAGCTTCTGTATTGTGCTTTTTCTTCACGACATCGTCAGAGAAGATGGCTTTCAGAAATTTAGAATTGTTGGTCTCAACAGTTGCAGGTACACCAGCTTTGCTGTTACGTGTCAAACCAGTTACTGTTTGAATTTTCAGCTTGAGCTTTTCAGCAACAGGTTTCAGGCTGTCGGCCTGTTCGTACAGCATATTGCCAAAGGTATCAGATGCTTCAGCATAAGCCTTGGCAGCTTTTTGCTTTTTGATCTCTGCCATTATCTGAGGTTTGACATCATCCAGAGATTTTGCTCCGGCAGGTGTGATCGCTGTGACTTTAATAATATGAAAACCAAACTCAGTCTCTACCAATTCACTGATCTCATCTTTCTTGAGTTTGAAAGCAGCTTCTTCAAACTGAGGAGCCAGGCCATTACCACGAGAGAGAAATTCCAAATCCCCACCTTGCTCCTTGGAGCCAGGATCATCAGAATACTCTTTTGCCAGTTTCGCCAGATCATCCGGTTTTTTCTTTACTTGCGCCAGAATATCAGCAGCCTTGGCTTTTGCCTTGGCTTTATCTGCGGCACTTGCCTCTTTGCCCACCCCAATCAAGATATGGCTTACACGACGTTGTTCTTCCGTCGTATAGGACTTCTTATTGCTTTCATAGTAGGCCTGAACTTCAGCGTCTGACACGGTAATTTGCTCTGCCAGTACATCATTGCTCAAGACAACATACTCAGCACTGATTTGCTCAGGAATTTCAAACTGGGCCGCATTTTTTTCATAATAGGCCTTAAGCATCTCATCCGTCACTTTGACGCGTGTTGCGAACTCTTCTGGCTTGAGCATCAGCATCTGTACTTCACGCTCTTGCTCATTGATGGCTGAAAGACGCTCTGCTACAGTTTTAGGAACAAATGCACTTGCCTGTACCGGACTGAGCAATTGTTGCAATACCATATCCTGCCGCAAGCGCTGGTCAAACATGGCTGGTGTCATGCCTTGCTGTGCCAACAGACGAGTGTACTCATCATAATCAAAACGGCCATCTTTCACGAGGCCTGGCATCTTGGCAATATTGTCTTGCAATGTCGCATCTGAGATAGTCAATTTTTTTACGGCAATCTCGCCAGCCATGGCCTTGCGCGCTATCAACTCATCCAGAATACTTTGCCTGGCTTCAGGAGTATTAAGCATTTTTGCATCAAATTGCGGGCCATACATTTGGCGCATACGATCCAACTGCTCACGCAGGGCCTGATCAAACTCGCCCTGGGTAATCGATGCTCCCGCAACAGTTGCGATACCTGCCTCTTTGCCTATGGAACGCAAAGCATCAGTATTACCGAACAGAACAAATGACGGCAAGATAAGAACAGCTAGCAAAATTTGCATTAAGCGCTGATGGGTACGAATAAATTCAAACATGTTCAACCAATCACGTGGCTAAGTATCACAATAACAATTTGACGAATACAAAAAAAGGCGAACTTTCGTTCGCCTTCTCGATTTTCTGGCGGAGCGGACGGGGCTCGAACCCGCGACCCCCGGCGTGACAGGCCGGTATTCTAACCAACTGAACTACCACTCCTTTTGTTTCTTTTGTACTTCCTTGCACTACAGTTTGCCTGCTACTGGTGGGCGCTGAGAGGCTCGAACTCCCGACCTAAGCCTTGTAAGGGCTCCGCTCTACCAACTGAGCTAAGCGCCCCACGCATACAAACAAACATCGCGACCCAAGTCACGAGCCACGAAAGTGCATTAGTTTACCGCATCTTTCAACGCTTTGCCAGGTTTAAATTTAGGGACCTTGGCAGATTTGATCTTGATTGGCTCACCAGTCTTAGGATTACGACCTGCCCTGGCAGCACGTTTGGCAACAGAGAAGGTACCAAAACCAACCAGTGTTACCGTGCCATTTTTCTTCAATGTGGTTTTTACGGCACCGATCACAGCGTCCAGCGCACGCGACGAAGCCGCTTTGGAAATATCCGCTGTTTTCGCAATATGATCGATCAACTCAGTCTTATTCACTTATAGCCCCCTCACAAAAATTTGAATTTCGCGATGATGTATTCGATTATTTTATTGGTCGCGCATCTATCACGGCAAGCAGGAAATCTGCATCCGGTATTAGAGCAAGCCGCAAAGCCTTATGTCAAGCGGTTTGCAAGCTTTAGGGCCAAGTTTGCTGATTTGTGATTTGCTTATTCGTTTTTTCCACATGTCCGGCTGGCAGCTACTGTGCAAAAAATCAGGTAGTTGCACATTTTCGCTATGTGGAAAAGCCACCCTCTTTTGCATCCTGAATTAGAATGTGACAAGCCCACATCAAAAAGCAAGGCATCACGACATGCCTGCGACAGCCCGACGCATACGGCAAGACCATTCCTGATTCACCATTTGGTATGGCTTTAAGTTATAGGAAGCCGTACGGGATCAAGCAAAAAGATGACGGGCTACTGTAAGCGGGATCAACCGAAAACAAATAAAGACACACACGGAAGACAATGAAGAATTTTGACGTAGCAATCGTAGGTAGTGGACTGGCTGGCTTATCTGTCGCCCTGCATCTGGCGCAAACACGCAAAGTCGCCATCATTTCCAAGCGTGAATTACTTGACGGTGCCAGCAATTGGGCGCAAGGCGGCATAGCTGCCGTACTGGATTCCCATGACAGTCATGAACAACATATTTCAGATACCTTGATTGCTGGTGGTGGTCTGTGTGATGAAGGTGCCACCCGCTATATCATAGAACATGGCCGCGAAGCCATAGACTGGCTGATAGAACAAGGCGTTCCCTTCACCCGCGATGAAGATGCAGAACTGGGCTTTCACCTGACGCGCGAAGGTGGCCACAGCCAGCGCCGCATTATCCATGCGGCAGATGCCACCGGCCATGCAGTGCAGGTGACGCTGGAACAGAAAGTACGCAATCATCCCAACATCACGCTGTTTGAGCATCACTATGCAATCGATGTCATTACCTCGGCCAAGATCGGTGATACATCACCGACTCCACGTTGCCTGGGTCTGTATGTACAGGACGTAAAAACTGGCAAAGTAGATACCTTTGCCGCGCAACACACGGTGATGGCAACTGGCGGTGCTGGTAAAGTCTACCTGTATACCACCAATCCCGACACTGCTACTGGTGACGGTATCGCCATGGCCTGGCGTGCTGGCTGCCGCATCGGCAATATGGAATTCATACAGTTCCACCCTACTTGTCTATACCACCCATTTGCCAAATCATTTTTGATCACTGAAGCAGTACGTGGCGAAGGCGGCATCCTGAAGTTACCAGCCGAGGCCGGCGCATCTGCCGGCAAACGCTTCATGACTAGCCATGATGAACGCATGGAACTAGCACCACGCGATGTAGTCGCTCGTGCGATTGACTTTGAAATGAAAAAACGTGGCCTGGATTTTGTTGAGCTTGATATCAGCCATCAACCGCCGGAATTCTTGAAAGAACATTTCCCTACTATTTATGCGCGCTGCCTTGAGCTCGGCATAGACATCACCAAGCAAGCCATACCAGTCGTGCCCGCCGTACATTTCACTTGTGGCGGCATCGTCACAGATACGGATGGTCGCACTGATTTGCCTGGCCTGTATGCCGTTGGCGAAACCGCCTACACCGGCTTGCATGGTGCCAATCGTCTCGCCAGTAATTCGCTGCTGGAATGTCTGGTCGTAGGCCGCGCCACAGCCAAACATATAGAAGCCCAGGAACGTGTCAGCGTCATTGCCTTGCCAGACTGGGATGAAAGCCGTGTTTCAGATGCAGATGAAGAAGTCGTCATCGCCAATAACTGGGATGAGCTGCGTCGCTTCATGTGGAATTATGTTGGCATAGTCCGCACGACCAAACGCCTGGAGCGCGCCAAACATCGCATACGCCTGCTGAAGGAAGAGATAGACGAATACTATGCCAACTTCCGCATTTCGAACAATTTGCTGGAATTGCGCAATCTGGTGGAAGTCGCCTCACTGATCGTCAACAGCGCATTGTCGCGCCGCGAAAGCCGGGGCCTGCACTTCAGCCGCGATTATCCAGACACTTTGCCAAAAGCCTTGCCTACGGTCTTGTCACCCAAACGCAAAAAATAAACACCGCTGCCAGCATCGTTCACGATGCTGGCGTCTTGATTAGTTTATGCAAATTAATCAGGAAAATAAACAGCACCATCATCAACGAAGACAATCGAATTTTCCATCTATTTATTGCGTAGTCATTTGCCAAATTAAATTATCACAGTGATACTGCCCAACTTGCTTGCCGGGCAATATCACTACCAATTCTTTCCATCGCAGCCTCACTAAAACCAGAAAAATTGGCATGATAAAACTCAGTCAGATACGCAAAACCTACAAGCAAGGCGGCAATGAAATCCGTGCACTGGATGGCATCGATTTGCACATTGCCAGCGGTGAGTTCGTCGCCATCATGGGCCCCCAGGTTCTGGCAAATCCACACTATTGAATGTACTCGGTGCGCTTGACCGCCCCGACCATGGCCGCTATCTCCTGAACCAAGAAGAAATCAGCGCCATGAATGACGATTCTGCCTCAGATATACGCAATCGCAGCATAAGCTTTGTTTTTCAGTCTTTTCATTTGTTACCTCGCCTTAGCGTGTTGGAAAATGTGCTGCTCCCTCAGCGCTATAGCAATTCGCCTGATGCGCAGGCCGAAACACGCGCCCGCCAGTTGCTCGAACGCATAGGCCTGGCAC
This sequence comes from Undibacterium sp. Ji42W, assembly GCF_049340405.1. Taxonomy (NCBI): domain Bacteria; kingdom Pseudomonadati; phylum Pseudomonadota; class Betaproteobacteria; order Burkholderiales; family Oxalobacteraceae; genus Undibacterium; species Undibacterium sp. Ji42W. The sequence goes on along the minus strand of NZ_JBMPOV010000011.1, from coordinate 199,303 downwards.
AGCGCATCGATCACAAGCCAGGTGAATTATCTGGCGGCCAGCTGCAACGCGCTGCCATCGCCCGCGCCCTGTTGAATCAGCCCGCCTTGTTGCTCGCCGATGAACCTACCGGCAACCTCGATTCCAAAAGTGCTGCCGATGTCCTCGGCTTGCTAGGTGAGTTGCACGCAGGTGGACAAACCCTCGTGCTGGTCACGCATGACCCCGCAGTGGCAGCCAGGGCGCAACGAACCATACACCTGGCCGACGGCAAGGTCGCGGAGATAACAGCGTGAGCATGAGTGTCATGATAGAGCCTGCTCAATCGTTCAAAAAAAACAGCACCAATATCCCTGCGCAGAGTAAAGAACTGACTATAGAGGGTGAAATACAATCACGTAATATCACGCCAATAGGGCCGCCATCCATCCCCTACATCTGGCAATACACGCTAGCGCAGATTGCACCTGAAGGCAGCGCCGTCAAAGCGAGCGACATGCTAGCCATGTTTCAGGCGGCTGAAGTACCCAACCAGCTCGCCAGCCAAAAAAGCCAGCTTAATGAGAAGCTGAGGGCACTGGAAAAACTGAAGCTGGAACAGACAGAAGCAGAAAAAGCTGCGGATCTGGCTGTTGCAGAAGCGCACAGCAATGCAGAGAAAGCTGCACGTAAAGCCACCATGCCTAAAGAATTAATCCGGCGTGTAGATTATGACAAACTGGTTATAGAAAAATCACTGAATAGCGATCTGGCTGCGATGTCCTTGCGCTTTTGCACCACTCAGGCTCGCGCCCGCAAGGCAGAAAAAACGGGATTGGAAACAGAGATAGCCATGCTGCAAGGGAAAATTGACGTCCTGATGAAAGGGCAAAAAGCACTGACAGTGACAGCAAGCAAGCAAGCCAGGTATGATGATCTACAAAAGCAATTTTGAAGGTGAAAAATTTGCCGCTGGCAGCCAGGTCTGGATGGGTTTACCCATTGCCAGCGTGGCTGACCCAGACAAATTATTTGTCACTGCCAAGGTGCCCGAAGCTCAATCGACCACGATCAAAGTTGGCCAAAGTGCCCGTATCACCATACCAGGCGCAAATGTGACGGTACCTGCCCGTGTTACCGGCCTGGGCAATGTATTCCATAGTAAATCAAGCTCACAACCCATCATCGTGCGCGATATAGAGCTGGAATTTGAGCAGATGCCCGAAGGGCTCAAACCAAGCGCGGCTGTACAGGCCGTTTTGGGAACATCAGGAGCAGAAACGCTGGCGACAAGGGCAGTAAAAAAATGAAACCAGCACTCATCACTATCTGCGTGGCACTGGCGCTCAGTAGCATCGCTTGCAGCAACAAGACTGAACAAACCCAGCATGCAACTGAAACCTTCTTACCCAGAAACTGGCAAGAAAATATTGTCGTCGATGGCGAAATCATCGCAGCCAATAAAACTCCGCTGACTGTGCCGGGCCAGGGCTGGGATTCCCGCATCCTTATCACGACGCTACCTGAAGGCAGCCTGGTGAAGAAAGATCAGGTCATCGCTCTTTTTGACGCCCCAAAATCACGCATGGAATTATCGCAGGCAGAGCTGGAATTATTGCGCAAGGAACTGGCTGCAGAAACCATAGAGGCCAGCGACACCAGCAGCCGCTCTACCCTGCCTGCAGATAGTGCCAAAGTATAAACAGATTTACGATTCAGCGAACGCTATGCCAACGCCGATCTGGCTATTTTCTCACGCAATAAAATACTGGATGAATTGCAGGACAGCGGATTCCTGAAAAACAAACGCGGCTACCTGAGCTGGAAAACCGGGCAGGTACAGGCACGCAGTGCTGCAGAACAAGCGGTATTAAGTTCGCAGAAAGAAAGTGTCAGCCTGAATGCCAGCCAGCACAAGAAAAATCTGGATGCATTGGAGTTACTGGCACCACATGACGGTGTGTTCTTGCTACAGGCAAACTGGGCCGGTGCAAAACCTCAGGTTGGTTCGAGCTTCCGGCCCAGGGAAGAATTTGGTTCACTACCAGATCTTGATCAACTGGTCGCCAATTTCAATATAGAAGAAGGCCGCACCTTTGGTTTGAAAGTGGGCCTGCCAATCAAGGTACGCCTGGCAGGTAGCGGCCAGGAAATTGAATTGAGTATTACCAAGGTCGGCAACAGCGCCAGCGTCACTTCACGGGAGTCGCCAGTCAAATTCATTACATTCGAAGCAGCTTTCAATAAAGCACAGGCACAAAGCCTAGCGCTCAAACCTGGCCAGGCACTGATAGGCACAGTCAACCTTATCAATCAGGCCAAAGCCATGACGGTACCGAATATCGCCCTGATACAAGATGGAAGTAATTTTGCTACCTACATCAAGGACGGCGACCAGCTCAAGCGCCAGACGGTAGTGCTAGGGCAGCGTGGCCCGGTACGCAGTGAAATCAAATCTGGTATCAACCAGGGCAATCAGGTGGTCCTGCTGCCGGAAGTAAAAAACAAAGAAAAAAGCAAGGATACACATTCATGAACCGCGCCCTGATACTGGAAGCGGTCAATGAGCTGCAAAGGCGCAAGCTGCGTACTGGCCTGACACTATTGGGCATGATCTTTGGCGTTGCCGCCATCGCAGCCATGCTGGCCGTGGGCGAAGGCAGCCGCCGTGAAGCCTTACGTTTGGTCGCCGAACTGGGTCTGGACAATGTCATCATAGAAAGCAAGAATATTGACGACAAACGGCTCAAGGAAATACGTACACGCTCGCTGGGCTTGTCTGCTGCAGATGCAGATGCTGCATTGTCCGTTGTACTTGGCGCCAAGGCAGTGGCACTCAAAAAAGAGATCAAGGTAGATCAACTGGTCAGCGGCAGCAATGTCGTCCCTGCCCGCGCCTTTGCCGTATCTGATTCATATGCCGAACTCGGTGGCCTGCAAATCGGCCAGGGGCGCTGGTTAAGCCAGCAGGATGATGCCACCCTCGCCCCTGTCTGCGTGATAGGCCCGCGCCTTGCCCATCAACTCTTTGGTGACAAAAATCCAGTTGGCGAGCGCATCAAGGTCAATCACGCCTGGCTGGAAGTCATAGGCGTACTGGCTGACCGCGCGCTCTCCAAATCAGAATTCGAAGGCGTCAAACTGGGCCTGGATGACGAACGCCTGTTCATCCCCTGGCTCACCGGGCGCGACCGTTTCCGTTTCACTGCGCTGGAAAATGAAGTCGATAGTATGCGTTTGCGCCTGGACAGCCAGACAGCACCTGATATTGCGGCCCGTGTTCTGCAAAACCTGATAGAGCAAAGGCATGTCGGTGCTGATGACACCAACCTCATCGTTCCCATGGGCCTGTATCGCCAGAACCAGCAAACCCAGCGCATCTTCACCATCGTCATGAGCTCTATCGCTGCCATCTCCTTATTGGTCGGTGGAATAGGCATCATGAATATCATGCTGGCCAATGTACTGGAACGCCGCCGTGAAATTGGCCTGAAGCGCGCACTAGGTGCGCGCAGGCGTGACGTCATAGAACAATTCCTGGCAGAAGCCCTGGTGATTGCCTTCAGCAGTGCCCTACTCGGTGTATTGCTGGGCGCGATAGCAGCGTACAGTATTGCCGCACTGGCGGGCTGGTCTGTTGCCTGGTCACCGGTCAGCCTGTTGATTGCGGTAAGCTCTTGCATAGCAGTTGGCCTGGGCTTTGATGTCTTCCCTGCACGCCAGGCAGCAGCACTGGACCCAATTGCGGCTTTGCGGGCGGATGGTTGAAACCATCAGGCACAGCATAATTACTACACATTGATTATTAATGACATTGGAGCACATTATGCGTAAATACTTTTTTGCAGTATCGGTTTTGTTAAGCTCAAGCCTTGCATTAGCTCAACAGCCAAAACCGCAGCAAGCTCAACAGCCGCAAAGCAAAATTAATTCACTTTCAATGGAAAGATATGAAGGTGGGAGCGTTAAAACCAATCTTGGTTACAACATTACTCTTAATAAAGATTCAAATCTAAAACGTGAATGGTTTGTTTTAAAAGATGCAAAGTCGCCTGCTTCAATTAATGAGCCTGCTGGAATAAATGTAATATTTAAAGGAGGCGAACGCTCATCTTTAAATGAGTATCAGTATTTTGCAACATTCGACCTTACCCCCAATGAACCAGTAACAGCCGTCGAAGTGCGAATACACATATTGGATGTATTTGGTCAGTTGCTAAAAACATTGTCGATGACAAAGCTTAGGGATTTTGACATAAAAAAATCATTTGATGGCACTTGGAGAATATGGTCAGAAAATGAAGCATCAGAAGCATACGTATCTATCATTTATGTTGCAAAAGTCCGAACTGCGTCTGGGGCTGTTTATGAAATCGATAAAACTGCGGTGCTTGATCAAATTCGAAAAATTTCAAAACGCATTACAGAAGCTGATTTGGAACCAAAGCATGACAGCCCAAAACCTTAAAAAAGTAGTTCTTGAGATTCAAAAATCTAAAAATTATTTCGATAGACCTCAATCAAGTGAGTAATTTCAGTTAAGTCAAACCGGTCAAGGTTTATATCTTGATGTGCAATACTGCTTAAATAGTTTCGATCAAAATTGTATGATTTTTCTGACGAAATAAATGAGCTCCTAACTACGTTGAGATTAAAGGAGTAAAGGAGCTCATCAATTCATCAGACTATCCGCAAAGAATAATCCGTCGCCTTGATATCCTTGGTCAGACTGCCTATGGATATCCTGTCTACTCCTGTCTCGGCTATCGCTCTCACGCTTGCATGATCAATGCCGCCGGATGCTTCCAGCAAGGCACGGCCAGCAGTGAGGGCCACTGCTTCACGCATCATGCCGGTGTTGAAATTATCCAGCAGAATGGATGTCGCACCGGCATTCAATGAAGTTTGCAATTGCTCCAGAGTTTCCACTTCTATCTGTATGGTGACACCGGCATTCAGGCTCAGGGCTTGCTGCATGGCGGGGGCCACACCGCCTGCGGCTGCGATATGATTTTCCTTGATAAGGATTCCGTCATACAGGGCCAGGCGCTGGTTCTTGCCACCGCCTACACGCACTGCATATTTTTGCGCCAGACGCAGGCCAGGCAAGGTTTTGCGGGTATCAAGTATTGAGGCTTTTGTGCCAGCGATGATGGCGACATATTGGCTGGTGGCGGTTGCGACAGCAGATAACAATTGCAGGAAGTTCAGCGCAGCACGTTCGGCTGTCAGCAAGGCCCTGGCAGGTGCCTTGATTTTACAGACGACAGTGTTTGCCTTCATCTGCTCGCCTTCGGCGTATTGCCAATCCACGTCTATAGTTGCATCCAGTGCAGTCATGACGGCATCGAACCATGGCGCGCCACACAGAACAGCATCTTCACGCACGATGACTTGTGCCTGCACTACTTCATCTGCAGGCACCAGCAAGCCTGTCAAGTCGGCAGCGCCGACATCTTCAGCCAGCGCATCGCTGATATTGCGTTCAAATGCTTTTTGTAAATCTGCATCAAAAGGGAAATGCGTATTCTTTAAATTACCAGACATGTCCAGATAACCTCAGTGTAATTAGATGGGGCTTGTACAGCATTCAGGCCGGGCCTATGCCGGAGAACAGTTTGGCTTCTTTAGCCAGATCACTGGATGGACGCACATTGGCTTTTTTGGCAGCAGCAAAATCCAGCATGCGGTCTATGCAGACCTTGGCTTTTTGCCCTACGGCTGGATCGACCTGGATTTCATTATTGCCGTTTTCCAGTACCTGTACCAGATTGCGCAAACCGTTCATGGCCATCCATGGGCAGTGTGCGCAGCTCTTGCAAGTTGCGCTATTACCCGCAGTTGGAGCAACGATGAAGCGTTTGGTCGGCGCTGCCATTTGCATTTTGTGCAGTATGCCATTGTCGGTAGCGACGATGAATTCATCTGCATCCAGGGTCTTTGCAGCATGGATCATTTGTGAAGTCGAACCAACCACGTCAGCCAGTGCAACCACGGCAGCCGGGGATTCAGGGTGCACCAGAACTTTGGCATTGGGATGCTCAGCCTTGAGTACATCCAGCTCTATACCCTTGAACTCATCATGCACCAGGCAAGAGCCCTGCCACAGCAACATGTCTGCGCCTGTCTGCTTCTGGATATAACCACCCAGATGTTTATCTGGCGCCCAAAGTATTTTTTTGCCTTGCGCATGCAAGTGCGCAACGATGTCCAGGCCTATGCTGGACGTCACCATCCAGTCAGCGCGTGCCTTGACGGCTGCGCTGGTATTGGCATACACGACGACGGTGCGATCAGGATGGGCATCGCAAAATGCCGCAAACTCGTCTGCCGGGCAACCCAAATCCAGCGAACAAGTCGCATCCAGGTCGGGCATTAAAATAGTTTTTTCGGGGCTGAGTATTTTTGCGGTTTCGCCCATGAACTTGACCCCTGCAACAACCAGGGTTTTGGCGGGGTGGTCACGGCCAAATCTTGCCATTTCCAGCGAGTCAGAAACGCAGCCACCGGTTTCTTCTGCCAGGTCTTGCAGTTCTGCATCGACATAATAATGCGCGACCAGTACAGCCTGCTTTTCTTTCAAGAGCTGGCGTATTCTGGCTTTGAGTTCCAGTTTTTCTATCGCTGAAGGCGCATCAGGGATGCGCGCCCAGGCATTAGCGGTACAGCTACTGCCCACATCCATCTGTGGACGTTCAAATTCGACAACTTTGGTTTCCATATAGCCCTACATATCTGGAGTGCACAGAGTACATGCTGGCATGCACTCTGATGACAAGAAATATTGGCAGGCTTGGGATTGCCAGATTTGCATCTGGCGCCCCTTTAGCCTGCATCCACTACTGCATTTCAAGCCATAGTATACGCTGTTACCAGATATTTACCCGCGTCGATGTCGGGCGCAGGGGTGAGCGATCTCCCTTGCACTGGAAAGCATCAGAAAATTCCGACATATTTGCCAATGGCGCAATGACACGATATTTGTCTGGTGAGTGAGGATCGGTTGCCAGTTTCATACGCAACATTTCATCACGGATAAGGCTGCGGAAGCTTTGCGCATTGGCGACAAAGAAGCGCTGATCCACCGTCAAGCCATCAATTTCCTTGGCCTGAGGCTTGCGCTCCAGCGATTTGTGCAAAGCCTGCAAGGCAATCTTCATACCACCAAGATCAGCAATATTTTCACCCGCAGTCAGCTTGCCATTGATGTGCAATTTTTCGATGGGATTAAACTCATCAAACTGCTTTTCTATGGCTTTGACACGAACCAGGAATTTTTTCTCATCGTCCTTGGTCCACCAGCTTTTCAGGTTACCCTGCGCATCATATTGGCGTCCTTCATCATCAAAGGCATGCGTCAGTTCATGACCAATAGTTGCGCCAGTATTGCCATAATTAGCCGCAGGATCAGCATTCACATGGTACAGCGGTGGTTGCAATATGCCCGCCGGGAACACCATTTCATTCATGGTGGGGTTGTAATAGGCATTCACGGTTTGTGGCGTCATGCCCCATTCATTCCTGTCTATGGGCTTGCCGAGTTTGGCCAGATTGCGTTTGAATTCAAATTCAGCGGCGCGTGCCATGTTCGCTGCATAGGGGCCAGTATCGATTTGCAAACTGCTGTAATCACGCCATACATCGGGATAACCTATTTTTACGAGAATAGTGTCGAGCTTTTTATAGGCTTGCTGTTTGGTCGTGTCTGACATCCATTCCAGCCCGCCTATACTTTCACGCATGGCCGCCTTGATGTTATCGACCATTTCCAGTACGCCCGCCTTGGCTTCAGGACCAAAGAATTTAGCGACATACAGCTCCCCCATGGCTTCACCTGCCATGTTATCGATAGAGCCCAGCACTCGCTTCCAGCGAGGTTGCAATTCCTTGGTGCCTGCCAGGGTTTTGCCATAGAAGTCAAAACTGGCATTGACAAAGGCTGAACTCAAATCCTTCGCACGCGCGTTTGCCAATTGCCAGCGCAAATAAGTTTTCCATTGATCAAGACTGACGGTATTGACCATGCGCCCTGCTTCTCCAATGAATTTGGGATGGGCAAGATTGAATTGTCCTGGCTGCGCCAGTCCCAGTTCATTGAAATAGGTGGACCAGGCAGTTTTCTTGTCTGTCTTTTGCAAGGCATTCAAGTCAGACAAATGGTAACTGGCTTGCGGGTCACGTAATTCAACCTTGGTCAAGGATGCCTTGGCCAGTCGGGTTTCCAGTGTCATCACAACAGCAGCATTTTTCTTGGCCTGGTCTGGAATATCACCGAGCAAGCTAAAAATCTGGGTGACATAGGCGACATACTTTTCACGGATATCTTTGGTCTTGGCATCTGTCTTCAGGTAATAATCGCGGTCAGGCAAGCCCAAGCCACCCTGCATGATTTGCGGGATATAACGCGTAGTATTTTTAGCGTCCTGATCGACTGCAAAACCAAACAAGGGAGAAACACCTTGTTTATGCAATCCGGCAATCACAGCCAATAATTGCTGGCTATCCTTGATGTTATTAATTTGTGCAAACTGTGGCTCCAGCGGTTTGATGCCTTCTTTTTCTATCTGTATCTCATTCATGCCACTGGCATAAAAAGCGCCGACCAGTTGTGCTGCCTTGCTCTTGCCATCACCTTTTGCAGCTGTCTCGGCGATCAGTTTCAATGCTGCCAGATTTCGTTCAGTCACTTCATCATAGGCGCTGTAACGCGCACGGTCGGAAGGAATGGGATTAGCCTTCAGCCATTCGCCATTTGAATACTGGAAGAAATCTGTGCAGGGATCAGCCTTTTTATCCATGGTCATGGATTCCAGCACAAGCTGGTTTGAAGTCGCTGTTTGCGCCAACACTGCATTACCCATGCATGCCAGGCCAACCAGGCTGGCCAGCACACTGCGTTTGAAGATATTTTTTGTTTTCATTTTTTTGTCCCTGTCTCTTAATTTTTACGGCATTACTTGCACGGCTATACCTGAATACTGTCCTGGTGAACGATATACTCTTTGCGTGGCCTTCTGGAAATCTTCAGGATTGGCCTTGGGAATATCCATGAATTTTTGCGGATTCAAATCGACCAGCGGGAACCAGCTACTTTGCACCTGCACCATGATGCGATGACCACGGCGGAAGGTGTGCTGGATATCCGGCATGTTATAGCTGATGGCCGCCACTTTGCCCGGCACAAATGGCTCAGGTTTTTCAAAGCTGTTGCGGAACTTGCCACGTAGCGGTTCACCCCTCACCAGTTGCTGATAGCCAGCCATGGCCATGGACGGTGGTGGCACATCATTGGCACGTTCGCGCAGTACCTGTTTATCAGGATAAGTCGATGGATAGACATCAATGAGTTTGACTACCCAGTCAGCATCAGTACCAGAAGTGGAGACAAATAATTTTGGATTCACTGGTCCGACGATGGTCACGTCTTCTTCCAGAGCTTCAGTCTGGTATACCAGCACATCTGGCCGTGTGGAAGCAAAGCGCTGGTCAGAGACGACATACTCACGCGGCGCACCCGTTGCGACATAAGAGATGAAAGGCACAGGCTTGTTGGGGTCGCTGACGTATTCGTCAAAGGTATTGAATTCTGTCTGCGGTTCTTTCCAGCTCAGGCTACCATCCTGGCCAAAATACAGGATACGTTTTTGCGCCTGTTGTGGTGGCCAACTCGGGTATTCGCGCCAGACATTGGTGCCGGTTTCAAACACAGTCACTTCCGGCAAAGCCTTGCCAGCAGCGCCTTTCAAATGCTGTTCAAAGAAAGGGAAAACGATATTCTTGCGGTAATAATCGCCCGTTTTGACATCGAAAGTCACATTACCCAAGGACTTCCCCTCGGCACCTGCCCAGCCACCGTGCGACCATGGCCCCATGACAAGACCATTGTAATAGCCCTTGTTATTGTTTTTGATACTGTGATAAGTCGTGAAGGGGCCTTGCGGGTCTTCTGCGTCGTACCAGCCACCAACAGTCAATACGGCTGCCTTGATGTTTTTCAGATGAGCCGCGATATTGCGGCTCTTCCAGAAATCGTCATAGGTACTATGCTCAATGGTAGGCATCAGCAATTCACGCTGCTTGTCCGACAGTTGGGCAGTAATGTTTTTCAGGGTTTTATACTTGAGAAAATATTGATAGCCATCCGGGGTACCAAAATCAAACTCCTCCCAGCGTTTGGGCAAAGTAGTGGGATTTTTTTCTACCGTAAAATTGGAAAAGAACCCAAAGTTAGCCGCCAGCATGAAGGCACCGCCATGATAGGAATCGTCCCCCATGAACAGATCCGTAACGGGTGCCTGTGGTGAAGCGGCCTTGATCGCCGGATGTGAGTCTATGATACTGGCAGAGGCATAAAAGCCAGGGTAGGAAATACCCCAGATACCAACCTTGCCGTTATTGCCCTTGACGTTTTTCAACAGCCATTCAACGGTGTCATGCATGTCCTGGCTCTCGACACCTTCGCCAGCCTGCCTGCTTGCCTTGACGTGCGGCGTCATTTCTTGCCAGACGCCTTCAGACATATAACGGCCACGCACGTCTTGTTTAACGAAGATATAGCCACTTTGATCAAATTCTTTGGAGGGCCCCAGTGATTGCGGGTAAAAGTCCACGCCATAATGCGACTGCCCACCTTCATAGACACCGCTGCCATAGGGTGAACGTGTCATCAGGAAGGGGTAAGACTTGCTGCCATCCTTGGGAACATACACCACAGTAAAAAGACGTGTACCATCACGCATGGAAATCTGGTATTCATATTTGGTATATTGTTCGCGTATGCCCGGTTTGGCAGCTTCGGGAGCATCAGCCATGACGGCTTCTGCAGCATACACTGGCAGATTGGTCACCAAGGCAAGAGCGCACAAGGCTGCACATTTTTTAATCACGAATTTCATAATTCCCCTTAAGATAACGCGCTATTGTTTTATTTATTCTGATCAACATACTTGCAAACCAGGTCTGGCGTATGAATCGCCGCGAATCATAAAGAGTAAATTTTTCTCAATAAGTTTCCAGATTTCGACCTAAACTGATAAATAGGCATCAAACAAATATTTTATTGCGGAAATACCATGAAAACACTCAGAATATTTGCTGTCACCCTGGCTTTACTGGCACTGTCAGACTCGGCATGGGCACGTCCTGGCGGTCACAACTTCCACCCAAGGGTGAGTATAGGCGTAGCTATTCCACCGCTGTATTTCAATTATGGCAACCGGCATAGTTATGTGTCTGCCTATTATCCTTACGATTACTCCTGGCCTTATTACTCCAGCGTGGTCGTTGCCCCGGCTGTTACCTATGTCACACCTGTCGTCAGCACGGGCAATGTGGTTTATACGGACAATTACCCTACATACCATACCTATACTCAAGGCTATGTTGATGACAGCAATATCATCAGCCAGCCCAATCTTGTTCCTCAATCTATGGCAGGCAAGGATTGGCTGTATTGCCATCAGCCAGACGGTTTCTACCCGGCGATCAAGTCTTGCCCTGGTGGTTGGGAGCGCGTCCCGGCACAAGCGAGATAAGCCTAGCCAGGCCAGATACAAAAAGGGTGCAATTAATGAAATAATTGCACCCTTTTTTACAACTATCAGTTTCTACAGTGTTTTTTTATTTTGCCAATACAGAGCGTATTGTTGCAGCTAGTTCTTCAGCAACAAATTTGGCAACATAGGCGTCGGCACCTACGGTCTTGATATGGTCCTCATTGGTAGCTCCAGACAATGAAGAATGGATCACCACCGGCAAGAACTTGAAGCGGTCATCGTTCTTGATTTTACGTGTCAGGGTGAAGCCATCCATTTCCGGCATTTCCAGGTCAGTCAGCACCATGGATACCTTGTCGCGCACGCCCTTGCCTTCTGCCTGGGCTGCTGCTGCGAGGGATTGCAATTTCTCCCAGGCTTCCTTGCCAGTCTTGGTCATGATGAACTGTGCACCCATGGCCGTTAGCGCCTGCTCAATCAAACCGCGGGCAACTGCCGAATCATCTGCTGCCAGGATTGCGGAGCCAGGAATCATCTGCAGCTTGGCACCGATAGTGTCTGGATCGACATCCTTGGTATCCGACGGTGTGATCTGACGCAAAATCTGCTCCACGTCCAGCACCTGGGCCAAACGTGTGTCTTCAGTATCACCATCCAAACGAGCGATACTGGTGACCATGCCACCCGCTGCACTGCTTTCAGCCGACAAGACCTGGTTCCAGTCCAGGCGCACGATCTCTTCCACCGATTCAACCGCAAAACCCTGGGTGGTGCGCGCATATTCAGTGACCAGCATGATGTTGAGGCCAGTTTTAGGCTTGAGCCCGACCACTGAAGGCAAGTCGATGACAGGAATAATCTGTCCACGCAAATTGACCACGCCCAGCATATGGGGCATTGCGCCCGCCATACCGGTAATTGTGGGCATGGCGACTATCTCTCGCACCTTGAAAACATTAATGCCGAACAATTCTGATCTTTCGCTGTTGCCATCTGTGCCAAGACGGAACAGCAACAACTCAAACTTGTTAGACGCAGTCAGGTTGGTACGTTCATCGACTTCTTGCTGTACGGAACTCATGTCTGTTTTCCTCATCGTGATGGAACAGGATTGCACCATTATCCTACGGTTTTACTGCAACGCAATTACTTTATAACACGGTAGCAAGGGGTATAAGCCTTACCAGGTAATTTCATGCGACTTTGCGCAACAAAAGATGCTAGCAAGGTATCCATTGATGCCATTATTTCACTATCGCCGCGAATTTCAAAATGTCCATGTTTTTCTATCGCACGTATTCCCTGATTTTTGACATTGCCGGCGACCACACCTGAAAAAGCGCGACGCAAATTTGCCGCCAGCAGATGCGTATCCTGCTTCTTGTGCAAAGCCAGGTTGCGCATGTTTTCATGCGTGGGTTCAAACGGCTTCTGGAACTCTGCATCTATCTTCAGCAACCAGTTGAAATAATACGCATCACCCTTGGCCTTGCGGAACTCACGCACTTCCTTGATACCAGCCTGCACTTCCTGCGCCACGCGCACAGGGTCATTAACGATGATCTTGTAGTTCTGCTGAGCCTCAGGACCCAGCGTTGCAGCAATGAACTGATCTATCTGACGGAAGTAATCTGCCGCACTTTCCGGCCCGGTAAAAATCAAGGGGAAAGGCAGCTCAGCATTGTCAGGATGCAGCAAAATACCCAGTAAGTACAAAATTTCTTCTGCAGTGCCTGCCCCGCCAGGGAACACGATGACCGCATGGCCCATGCGCACAAAAGCCTCAAGGCGTTTTTCTATATCCGGCAAAATCACCAGGTCGTTGACGATGGGATTCGGCGCTTCGGCAGCGATAATGCCGGGCTCAGTGATCCCAAGGTAGCGGCCTGTGGTAATCCTTTGTTTGGCATGACCGATGGTGGCACCCTTCATCGGGCCCTTCATGGCGCCCGGGCCACAACCCGTGCAGATATCCATGCCACGCAAACCCAGTTGATACCCTACATGCTTGGTGTAGTCATATTCTTCGCTGGAAATCGAATGTCCACCCCAGCACACCACCATATTGGGATTGACCTGAGGCTTGAGCAAATTGGCATTGCGCATGACATGGAAAACCGCATCACTGATACCTTCCGTGGTCGTCAAATCAAACTTGCGGTCATCTTCGATGGCGGCCTTGATGAACAGGATGTCGCGCAATACGGCAAACAAGTGCTCCTGTATGCCTTTGATCATCACGCCATCCACAAAAGCACTGGCTGGTGCGCCCTTGACATCAAGCTTGATGCCGCGTTCTCGCTGGATGATGCTGATGTCAAAGCTCTTGTAACGCTCCAGCAATTCCTTGCCATCGTCGAGGCCACTGCCACAATTCAAAACCGCCAGTGCGCAACTGCGGAACACTTGGTACAAACCTCCATGACTATTGTCGAGTAATTGCACAACCTCGGCCTTGGACAAAACTTCCATACGGCCGCCTGGCGAAATTTGCGTGTCGATAACGTCGAATTCCATAACTGCTTTTTCACTCCTGAAAATGATCTCTCGCTTAGTGACTGCACTGCACCATCACCGCGCTTTTCTATACATCCATTATGCATGCAATTTATTCTGCGGGTTGTATCAGCAGCATTATTTTCCACATCTGCATTGTGAAGAATGGCAAATTGCGCCATCACCAGGGCGCCAATTTAAGACCGATATAAAAATATTTCTATAAATGATTGTATATAGCGCCTTCACCATGTACAATTCGCCTCCTTCAGACGCGGGGTGGAGCAGTCTGGCAGCTCGTCGGGCTCATAACCCGAAGGTCGTAGGTTCAAATCCTGCCCCCGCAACCAAGTTTCTTTGTTCTGGTGCATTCGCACAAATTTACCGGGCGCTATGTTTCTTCTGGCAGGCAATTGCCAGAGTCGGTTTATTTTGCTTTTTCTCTCTCAAGTGCTACCAGGCATCGCTTCACATCAACATTGATCAAGCTCAACTGATGAAAGACAATAAAGATCACGCTACCCTGGAATTACCCGGCTTTGGCGAACCAGCATTTTTATTGCCAGAAACCAGAAAACCAGTACCTGCTCCACGTCAACGCGGCAAAAAACAAGAACAGCTTGAACTTTTAGAAGTGCTGGGCCCAACTGACCGCACCGGTCTGCCAGCCTGGGTACATGATGACAACACTGATCTGACTGGCCTGCCGGTCTGGCGCTGAGCGCAACCAAGCACACAAAAACAAATCAAACCCGCACCAAGGCTTTAATAACCGGCCACTGTCTGCGTGAAATTGGCAAACGTTCAGGGCATCCACTGACAATGATTTGCCAGGATTCAGATACTTTTTCCTGATTGTTGTCAGCATCGACTATTTGCACCGCCCGCTCTACGCCATTAATGGCGCTACGTGCGACCAGCGCATTCCTGTGCACCCTGACCAGCAAATCCCCTAACTCCACCTCTATTGAAGTCAGCGACTCTTCCAGCAGATATTCACGTTGCGCTGTATGCAGGGTCACGTATTTTTGTTCTGCCTTCAAGAACAGCACCTCGGCTACCGGCACCAATAATATCCGCCCTCTTTCCAGTACTGAAAAATGCTTGCGCCTGGGGCCGCTGGTGTCCGTTGCCATGGTTTCAGGCAGGCGGCGCGCCACTTTCATTTTTTCACCGGCACGCACCAGGGCATCCACCAGGCGGCTGGCGCGCACCGGCTTCATCAGATAATCAAGTGCATGTACCTCAAAAGCCTTGACGGCAAACTCATCATAGGCAGTGACAAAAATAATCGCTGGCGATCGCAGATTGGCCTGATGTTGAGCCAGATGCTGCGCCAGTTCTATGCCATTCATGCCCGGCATCTGGACATCCAGCAACACAATATCAGGCTGCAGATTGCTGATTTTTTCCAGTGCCAGCATGGCATTTTCAGCCTCGCCGACCACCATCACCGGGCATTCTGCTTCTATATCTGACAATAGCGTCAGCAGCCTTTGTCTTGCGGGCGCTTCATCGTCAACAATCAGTATTCTTGGTGTCATCATCTCTTGGCTGGGAATTGCAACTTAACTTCAAAGTACGCATCTACTACTCCGTATTGAATTTGCGCCTCGATATCATAAAGCAAACTTAGTCGCTGCCGTATGTTTTCCAGCGCCATCTGATTACCGGAAACCATATTTGCCTCTGCGTGATAGGGATTGCGGATGCGAATTTCCACCTTGTCCAGCAGACGTCTTATCTCTACCGTGACAGTTGCTTGCTGCACGGATGGTTCAATGCCGTAATGAACCGCATTTTCAAGCAGAGGCTGCAATAACAATGAAGGAATTTCTATCTCGGCTAACTCCAGGGGTGAAATTTTTTCTTTATCCCATGTCACCTGCATACGCTCACCAAGGCGTATTTTTTCTATCGCCAGATATTGCTCACACAAGCGTATCTCATCCTGCAAACTGGTGACATCGCGGGTATCGCGCATCAATACCCTGAACAGATCTGAGAGATCTTCCAACACCATTTCTGCGCGACGCGGCTCGGTGCGTATCAGCGACAAGGCAGTATTCAAGCTATTGAACAAGAAATGTGGACGTATCCTGGCTTGCAAGGCCTGCAGTTTGGCCTCACCCAGCGCAGGTGAAAAAGCCCGGGTACGCAATTCAAAATACTGTTCATATGCCAGTGCCAGCAACCCAGTTGCGGCCACAACAAACAGGGGATTTAACTTGGGAAAACTGGCCATTATCCAGTCTTGCATACGCAAATAAATCATCAGCAAGGCAGCGATTGCCGTTGGCAACATGCAACACAATAAGCGCTGAAACCAGCCAGACATGTAATAACGCGCAGAAAATCTGCGTAAATTACACAGGATCAGCAGGGAAAGCAGGCATATCGTCTCAATCAATGCCGCGCTTTCCAGGAAATTTTGCAAGACTACACGCCACTCATCACCCCTTGACCATAAAGCCAATAAAGCTATTAGATTCACGCTGATCAGGATGCGCGAAAACACACCCAAATTACAACAATCCGGAATGAGCTGCTCACTTGCGCTGCTTTTCTTATCATTGGTCATTTTTAATTATCTTTAAACTCTTAGGGGCAATTTCATTCCTGGTTTACATGCAGTCATCGGCATTTCTGGCAGCAAATTAAGTGCTTAATTAGCCCAGTCCGGCTAGTCCTTTGGTATTTCCAAGGGTAATCAAGCGAAAAATCTGGGATAATCAAGAGAAATTCTCTCGCAAATGCAGCCAATATGGCAACAATTCACTATGACATCACAATTCAATAAAAAAAGCGAGGCATGGTCTGCCCGTTTCTCTGAACCTGTTTCCGATCTGGTCAAACGCTACACTGCCTCGGTCTTCTTTGACAACCGCATGGCTGCCTTTGATATTGAGGGCTCCTTGGCACATGCCGAAATGCTGCAGGCTCAAAACATTATCACTGCCCAGGATTATGCGGATATCCAGCGCGGTATGGCACAGATCAAGTCTGAAATCGACAGTGGCAAGTTTGAATGGCTGCTGGACCTGGAAGATGTCCACCTTAACATAGAAAAACGCTTGACCGAATTGGTCGGTGACGCCGGCAAACGCCTGCACACTGGCCGTTCACGTAATGACCAGGTTGCCACCGATATCCGTCTATACATGCGCAGTGCCATCGACAATATCGTCGATTTGCTGAAAGATTTCCGCCTGGCCCTGCTGGATCTGGCAGAAAAAAATGCTGGCACCATCTTGCCCGGCTTTACCCATATGCAAGTGGCCCAGCCTATCACTTTTGGCCACCACATTCTTGCCTATGTAGAAATGTTTGGCCGCGACAGCGAACGCATGCTTGATTGCAGAAAGCGTGTGAACCGCTTGCCACTGGGCGCAGCAGCCCTGGCTGGTACAACATTTCCCATCGACCGTGAACGCGTTGCCAAGACACTGGGTTTTGACGAGGTTTGCTACAACTCGCTGGATGCTGTCTCTGACCGCGATTTCGCCATCGAATTTTGCGCTGCTGCGGCACTGGTGATGACGCATATCTCGCGCATGTCAGAAGAACTGGTGATCTGGATGAGCCCGCGCATAGGCTTCATTGATATCGCTGACCGCTTTTGCACAGGCTCTTCCATCATGCCGCAAAAGAAAAACCCTGACGTACCAGAACTGGCGCGTGGCAAGACTGGCCGCGTCAATGGTCACCTGATTGCCCTGCTGACATTGATGAAAGGCCAGCCACTGGCCTACAACAAGGACAATCAGGAAGACAAAGAACCCTTGTTTGATACGGTAGATACCGTCATCGACACCCTGCGTATTTTTGCCGACATGGCAGGCGGCATCACCGTCAAGCCAGAGGCCATGCGCGCCGCCGCCTTGCAAGGCTATGCCACAGCAACCGATCTGGCTGATTACCTGGTCAAGAAAGGTCTGCCTTTCCGCGATGCCCACGAAGCCGTGGCACTGGCGGTGCGCACCTGTGTGGACAAGGCTTGCGACCTCAGTGATATGTCGCTGGAAGAATTGCGTGCTTTTTCCGGCCTTATCAATGAAGACGTGTTCCATGTCCTGACACTGGAAGGCTCAGTTGCCGCCCGCAACCATATAGGCGGCACAGCACCAAACCAGGTCAAAGCGGCGATTGCCCGTTTGCGCAAGCAACTGCAATAAGCCTGCCGCAGCAGTGGCAAGCGCGACAAACAACAGTCGTCGCCTGAGTCACGACAACATGCCAGTCATCTGCAAATGCAGGGCCTGGCAGTTTTCCATTGGTCATCCCGACTTTCTCAGACCTGGAAAATCATCGATTTCAGTAGTACTACTTAAGTAATCAATATTGCATCGCAACATGGCGTTTTATTGCTGCTGCGGTTGTGAGCCCATACAATCCTCCGTGACAATCAATATCTAATAAATTTTGTAGGCCGATTTTTACTGCAATGAACATGAAACAGCTATATCTGATTCATGTTGCGGACCACAAAAGCCATCATGTATTTTTCAGGAGAACACAATGTCATACCGCCTTAAATTGTTAGCCGCTGCCACCCTCTTGACCTATTCCACGCTGAACCAGGCTGCCGATATTAAAATCGGTGTTGCCGGGGCACTGACCGGCCCTGCCGCCAAATACGGCGTAGCCATCAAAAACGGCTTCACACTGGCTGCCGACCAGATCAATGCCAAGGGTGGTGTGAGCGGCAACAAAATACAGCTGGTCGCTGAAGATGAACAAGGCAAAAAAGAAGAAGCCATCAATGTCTTCAAAAAATTGTTGTTCCAGGAAAAAGTATTAATGATTTTTGGCCCTACCCTGTCGAACTCAGCCTTTGCCGCGGATCCGATCGCCAATGCTACCAAAACTGTCGTATTTGGTACCAGCAATACCGCTGATGGCATCACCAATATGGGGCCATTCACCTTCCGCAACTCTGTGATGGAAGCGGACGTATTGCCCGTCACCACGCGCGCGGCGGTCAAGCAATTCAATATCAAAAAAGTCGCCATCCTGTACGGCAATGATGATGCATTTACCAAGAGTGGTTACGACGTCTTCAAAAGTGCACTGGCTGAACAAAAAATTCCTGTGACCGATACAGAAACTTATGCTAAAGGCGATGTGGATTTCAAGGCACAGCTGACCAAGATCAAGGCATCCAATCCGGACGCCATCGTCTGTTCTTGCCTGGCAGAAGAAGCAGCCAATATCATCCTGCAAACCCGTTCCTTGGGTATGAAACAGCCATTTGTCGGTGGCAACGGATTCAATTCACCAAAATTGTTTGAAATCGCCAAAGACGCTGCCGACAATACCTTGATGGGCAGCCCATGGTCTGCTGAAAACCAATCCGCTGCCAATAAGAGCTTCATCGCTGACTACAAGGCAAAATTTGGTTCCGACCCTGACCAGTTTGCTGCACAGGCATTTGATGCCATGCACATTGTTGCAGAAGCTTTGAAAAAAGTCAGCTTGAGCGGTAGCCTGGAAAAAGACCGCCTGGCATTGCGCGATGCCTTGCCAGCCGTGAAGATTGAAGGCGCAACCGGCAAGTTTGCGTTCCGCCGCGCCACCCCAAAAGATGGCAAGGAAGCTGGCTATGACGCTCAGCAAGATGCTATCGTCAATATTGCCAAAGGTGGCAAATTTGTATTGTTGAAATAAATGTATATTCGCCCCCGCGCCATTATTGGGCCGGGGGTAGACGTTTTGCGACTTCTCTTGCTGGAATGATGTTCATCCCAGCGCCATGCGCGAATGGCCTGCCTGCATCTGCGCATGAAAACGAAGCAATCCTCCTTCATCTGGATACCCATGCTGGCACAACAACTCATTAACGCTCTGACACTGGGCAGCGTGTATGCGCTTTTTGCCTTAGGATTCACGCTGGTATTCGGCGTCCTTGGCGTTATCAATTTATCGCACGGCGCCATTTTCATGCTGGGCAGCTATATTGCCCTGCTGCTGGTCAGTTCTTTCCAGATGTCATTGTGGATGGCCATGCTGCTGGCCATGCTGGTCTGTGGGCTGTTGGGTGTCGTCGTTGACTTCCTGGTCTTGCGCCCTTTGCGTAAGCGCAATGCCCCGCATCTGGCACCGATGATAGCCACCATTGGCGTAGCCATTATGATCACCAATATATCCCAGGGGATTTTTGGGGCAGAAAACAAGCGCTTTCCGTTTGGCACCATCCCTGAAGAAAGTTTTAGCCTTGGCAGCTTGCACCTGACGGCAGTGCAACTCGCGATTGTCGTGATTGCCTTTGTCCTCATGCTGGTGCTGCTGCAAGTCATGCGTCGCACACAAATTGGCCGTGCCTTGCGGGCGATTGCAGAATCTCCCAAGGCTGCTTACCTGCTGGGTATCAATGTTGAAGGCCTGTTTTTCCTGACCTCGTTCGCCGCTGCCGCGCTGGGTGGTGCTGCCGGTGTGCTGGTGGGCCTGTCATTCAACGCCATCTCCCCTTTCATGGGACAACCGATGCTGCACAAAGGCATAGCCGTGATTATCCTGGGTGGCATGGGCGATATACGCGGTGCCATGATAGGTGGCTTATTCCTGGGTTTTGCTGAAGTGATGAGTGTCGCTTATATATCGAGCGACTTCCGCGATGCGGTGGCTTTTGGCATGTTGTTTATCATCTTGCTGGTACGCCCTTCTGGCATGTTCGGCAGAGTACTGGAAAGAAAGGCGTAAGAATATGCTTGAATGGTGGGATAGTTTTTGGGCTATTTATAGCACAGTCATTTTTGGCATAGGCATCAATGCCATGCTGGCTCTTTCGATTTACCTGACCTTGTCTTGCGGCTTGCTGTCGCTGGCCAATGCGGCATTCATGGGCATCGGTGCCTATACCGCTTCCATGATCAGTATGCAGACGGCATTACCCTTCCCGCTGGCCTTGCTGGCGGGTGCCATCATGCCGGCAATTGTCGCGCTGATCATAGGCATACCAACGCTGCGCCTTTCGGGTGTGTACCTGGCCATGGCGACGTTAGGCTTTGGTGAGGTAGTGCGCGTCATCGTCTTGAATATGGAAATCACTGGTGGCCCCATGGGCCTGAACGGCATCCCGCAAAAAACCGAATGGTGGCACATCGTGCTCTTGCTGGCTGCCATTTTGTTCATCCTTGCCAGAATGCGACGCTCCAAGACAGGCCGTGCTTTTGAAGCGATCAAGGAAGATGAGATTGCCGCCCGCCTCATGGGTGTCAATGTTGGCGGCTACAAATTGCTGGCCTTTGTCATGGGTGCATCCATCGCGGGCATTGCCGGTGGCTTGAATGCGCACTATACCTTCACGATAGGGCCAGGTAACTATGCATTTGAAAATGCAGTGGATATATTGACGATGGCCGTGTTTGGCGGTACCAGTAACCTGATAGGCCCACTGATAGGCAGTAGCAGCCTGAGCCTTTTACCGGAATTCATGCACTCTTTGAAGGATTTCCGCCTGGCAGCCAACGGCCTGATATTGATACTGGTTATCCTGTATTTACCCAAAGGTATCTGGGACCCGGCAAGAATCAGGAACTTTCGCAAAAAGTTAACATCGTCACGTTCCGGAAAGGTTAGCTAAATGCTGGAATTACGTTCTGTCAGTAAAAATTTTGGCGGCCTGCGGGTATTGCAGGACGTCAGCTTCACCATGCCGCAAGGCAGCATCTATGGCCTGATCGGTCCCAACGGCGCTGGCAAAACCACCATCGTCAACCTGATTACCGGCCTGTTGCGCCCCAGCAGTGGAGAGTTGCGTTTCAACGAACATGATCTGACCACAGTCGCCAGCCACAAAATCACCCAACTGGGTGTGGCCCGCACATTTCAGAACATCCGTATCTTCAAGGAAATGAGCCTGCTGGAAAACGTCGTGGTTGGCATGCATGAACATCTGAACTATAGCGTAGCCAGCATGCTGTTCAATCTGGGTGCTTATAAAGATGCAGAAAGAAAAGCCAAGGAACGTGCGCATGAATTACTGTCATGGGTCAGGCTGGACCATAAAGCGCATATGCTGGCAGACAACCTGTCGTACGGCGAACAGCGCAAACTGGAATTTGCCCGCGCCCTGGCCACCCAGCCCAAACTGCTGTTGCTGGATGAACCAGTGGCAGGCATGAACCCGACAGAAAAAACTGAACTGATGGCAGAAATCGTCAATATACGTAACCGCGGTTTTTCGATTTTCATGATAGAACACGACATGCGCTTTGTGATGGAATTATGCGACCGCATAGCCGTACTTAATTTTGGCAAGATCATTGCGGAAGGCACTCCCGAAGAAGTACGCAATAACCCCGATGTAATTGAAGCTTACCTTGGCAAGGAGGATGCAGAATGAGCCAGATCTTGCGCGCCCAGGACTTGCATGTCAAGTATGGCCATATCGCTGCCGTCAAAGGCATCAGCCTGACCATCAATACTGGGGAAATCACAGCTCTTGTTGGTGCCAATGGCGCCGGAAAAAGCACAACCCTGCTGGCGATTTCTGGCTTGCTGAAATCAGCTTCCGGTAAAATTTTCCTGGAAGATGAAGAAATCAGCCAAAAATCACCTCACCATATCGTGCAAAAAGGCGTGGTGCAGGTCGCCGAGGGCCGCGCCATACTGACCACGCTCACCGTCAAGGAAAATCTGGAGCTAGGTGCCTACACCCGCAAGGACAAGACACAGATAGGTCAGGACATGGAATGGGTATATACCCTCTTCCCTGTGTTGAAAAACCGTGCGACTGGCCTGGCGGGCAATTTGTCGGGTGGTGAGCAACAAATGTTGGCCATAGGCCGTGCTTTGATGGCGAAACCCAAAGTGCTTTTACTCGACGAACCTTCCATGGGACTGGCTCCGCTGGTAGTACAAGAGATTTTTCGCATCCTGAAAGAAATTAACCAGACTGGTCTCAGCATCCTGCTGGTTGAACAAAACGTCAGGCAGGCGCTGAAAATTGCCAGACATGGCTATGTGCTGGAAAATGGCAATATCGTTCTCAGCGACACGGGGGCCAACCTGCTCAGTAATCCCAAGGTGATTGAAGCTTATCTGGGCGCATAAAAAAAAGACCATCATATAGATGGTCTTTTTTTGCAATACTCATTGCTAATGCAACAATCTCAGTAAAGACTAGCTACCGGCAATCGTCATACTTTCTATCAGAATGGAACCGGTTTCTTTTGTACCACGCACCAGGATGTCATTACCGATAGCGACAATTTGCTGGAACATTTCACGCATGTTGCCAGCAATGGTGATTTCTTCCACAGCATATTGAATCACGCCATTCTCTACCCAGTAGCCAGATGCACCGCGTGAGTAATCACCCGTCACATAATTGACGCCCTGCCCCATCAACTCAGTCACAAGCAAACCAGTGCCCATTTTTTTGAGCATGCCAACAAAATTGTCTGCTCGCTTGGTCAAACTTGACGTCAGTGACAGGTTATGCGAACCGCCTGCATTGCCGGTAGTTTGCATACCCAGTTTGCGGGCAGAATAAGTGGAGAGGAAATAGCCTTGCAATACACCATCGGTGACGACATTGCGCTTTTGGGTTTTTACACCTTCGTCATCGAATGGTGAGGAACCAACGGCGCCGATAACATGCGGATCTTCCACCACTTGTATGTGGGATGGGAAAATCTGCGTGCCCAGCGAATCAAGCAGGAAAGTCGATTTGCGGTACAAGGCACCGCCAGAGGTAGCTT
The DNA here is from genome assembly GCF_049340405.1 of Undibacterium sp. Ji42W. Classification (NCBI taxonomy): domain Bacteria; kingdom Pseudomonadati; phylum Pseudomonadota; class Betaproteobacteria; order Burkholderiales; family Oxalobacteraceae; genus Undibacterium; species Undibacterium sp. Ji42W. The sequence continues at coordinate 175,650 of NZ_JBMPOV010000011.1, read as the reverse complement.
GTACCAGCGCGCCCAGTAAACCGGCAGCCAGCGGCGCTTCAAACAAGACAGCGCATTTACGGGTATCAAGCTGGCGCGCATTCAATTTGGCCAAGGCACGCTCGGCCGCATAACGACCTATCGCTTCTGGCTCAGCCAGTTTTTTGGCACTACGCTGTGACGAATACCAGTCGTCCCTTTGCATTCTCGATCCACGGCCCGCAATCGGTGCAACGGAGATGGTGTGGCGGGAAATTGGATAGCCACCCATGAAGCCACGCGAATTGGCAGCCACGAAATGGGATTGCTGGGCGTGCACACTGGCACCTTCGCTGTTGGTAATGCGCTTGTCCACTGCAAAAGCAGCCGCCTCAGTGCGTTTTGCCAGCTCGATGGCTTCTTCGGCAGTGACGAGCCATGGGTAGCACAATTTGAGGTCACGCGGTGCCATTTCCAGCAAATCAGCCTCTGGCAAGCCAGCGCAGTCATCTTCTGCTGTAAAACGGGCAATATTGTAGGCCGCATCGACTGAATCACGCAGGGCTTGCTCCGAGAAATCCGAGGTACTGGCATTGCCACGACGTTGACCGATATACACCGTAATACCGATACCCTTGTCACGGTTTTGCTCTATGGTCTCGACTTTGCCCTTGCGTACGCTAATGGACAAGCCGCCACCTTCACTGATCTCAACTGCCGCATCCGATGCCCCTTTTTCACGGGCGAAACGCAACATATCCTGCGCGATTTGCTTTAACTGGTCCTGGGTATGGGTAAAAACTGGTTTGCTCATGGATGGGATTCTATGTTTGTCAATGCTAAATGACCAAATGGCCAAAGGGAAATATCCTAATTATTTACCTTGATTGACACCGCACGATGCCAATCCAAGCTTGATTTTAGGTAATTCCAAGCTAAAAAGGGTATCATAGCAGCCGTTTCATTAAGTTAATAGTAAAGGCGCAGAATTATGCCAAATCCAAATCGCGGCTCATGTGGCTATCAGTCCAGTGAGTTCGAACCAGAATACGACCGTCCATCAAAATCCCAGTTGAAGCGCGAAATGACCGCCCTGCAAAAAATGGGGCAAGAATTGGTCGAGCAGGCGCGTGAACGCGTCAAACGTGTACCGATGCCAGAAGATGTGCGTGAAGCCATCTTGATTTGCCAGCAAATCAAGGACCATGAAGGCCGCCGTCGCCAGATGCAATATGTAGGCAAGAAAATGCGCACCCTGGATGAAGCAGAAATTGCCCTGATCCAGAAAACCATTGATAGCTGGAAAGGCGCATCGAAGTCTGAGACTGCCGCAATGCATGCACTGGAACGCCGCCGCGAGAAATTGCTGGCAGACGATGGTGCCTTGACAGAGTTGATGGCAGAACACCCTCATTTGGATGTACAGCAATTGCGCACCATGATACGCAATGCCCGCAAAGAACAGGCTGAAAACAAGCCACCTAAAGCTTATCGTGAAATCTTCCAGATTTTGAAAGATTTGCAAAAATCCAAAGCTGCTGCCAGCGCCGAAGAAGCGGATGATGCAGATCTGGATGAAGAAGACGATGAGTTTGATGACAAGTGAGTCTCGGCAAATGGCCAGCATCGATGGTGAAAATCTCAAGATAGGTCTGGTTTCTATCTCGGACCGTGCCTCTGCTGGCATTTATCAGGACCAGGGCTTGCCCGCCTTGCAAGAATGGTTTGGCAAGGCACTGAGCAGCCCATGGGAGATGGTCACACGCCTGATCCCCGATGAACGCGCAGCAATAGAACAGGCCTTGATTGCCCTGGTAGATGAAGAGCAATGTCACCTCGTCATCACCACTGGCGGCACAGGCCCATCCAGGCGCGATGTTACACCAGAAGCCACACTGGCTGTTTCAAGCAAGGAAATGCCAGGCTTTGGCGAACAAATGCGCCAGATCAGCCTGCAATTTGTACCGACAGCCATCCTGTCACGCCAGGTGGCGGTGATACGGGAGACAGCTGAGCATGCTGCCTTGATCCTGAACCTGCCAGGCCAGCCCAAATCCATCAAGGAAACCCTGGAAGGTCTGAAGGATGCTGAAGGTAAACAAGTTGTTGCCGGTATTTTTGCGGCCGTGCCATATTGCATAGACTTGATAGGTGGTCCGTACATAGAAACGGATGACAGCATCTGCAAGGCTTTCCGCCCTAAAAACGCAATACGCGCCAAGACTCCATCTGCCTGAACGGCAAACATCGACAACGATGGCAACCATACTGACGCATCCTGTTCTGCCGCTGACTTTGGGTCTGATATTGGGGCAAAAACGCCTTCCCTGGCCTCTCGTCGTCACCGGCATGCTGGCGGCGATTTTGCCCGATCTGGACGTAATTGCCTTTAAACTTGGCATTGCTTACGAATCTGCCTTTGGTCACCGCGGCTTTAGCCACTCCATCGTGTTTGCCATGTTGATTGCAAGCCTGGCCAGTATTTTTCATACGCGCTTGCGTAGTTCTGTACTGGTTTGCTGGCTGTTCATTGCTTTCGCTACCGTCTCACATGGCCTGCTAGATGCATTGACTACAGGTGGACAAGGCGTGGAATTTTTCTGGCCGCTGACAGAAAAGCGCTATTTCTTTCCCGTTCAATTCATCCAGGTCTCACCAATCGGCGTAAATCGCTTTCTGACAGCGCGTGGCTGGCGTGTAATACAATCTGAACTTCTGACCGTCTGGCTACCCTGTGGCCTGCTGTTGCTGTCGGTCAAACTGGCAGCTTATTTTTCATCTTCCCGAAAATCATCATGACACAAGATATTTTAGAAACCGTAGAACTGGAAAGCGCACCCAATCCCACAGTTGCCATCATCTGGATGCATGGCCTGGGTGCAGATGCGAATGATTTTGTCCCCATCGTCAGAGAACTGGATTTGCGCAGCAACCCTGGCATACGCTTCGTTTTCCCGAATGCCCCAACCATGCCAGTAACCATCAATGGTGGCTATGTCATGCGTTCCTGGTACGATATCCTCGGCACAGACATCGCCAAACGTGAAGATGAGGCTGGTTTGCGTTTATCACAAAAACGCATAGAGCAATTGATCGCTCGCGAGAATGCGCGCGGCATACCGTCTGAGCGCATCATACTGGCAGGCTTCTCACAAGGTTGCGCCATGACTTTGCAAACTGGCCTGCGCTATCACGAAAAACTGGCTGGCTTGTTATGTCTGTCTGGCTATATACCCTTGCGTGATGTGATTACAGAAGAACGTCACGCGGCAAACCAAAATATCCCTATCTTCCAGGCGCATGGCCGTAGCGATAACGTCATCCAGATACAACGTGCCGAGCAATCACGCGATCTGCTAAAAGAGCTGGGATATCAGGTGGAATGGCATGAATACATGATGCCGCATTCTGTTTGTCCCGAAGAAGTAGATGACATCAGCCTATGGTTGAAAAAAGTCTTGCAGGCTTAATGAGTTACATCGATCAAAGCATCGCAAAAACCCTGGCGAGCCAGGGTTTTGTCATTTTGCCGGACTTTCTGGATGCGTCTGAATTACAGCGATTGCGGCAAGCTTGCCAGCCCATTTCTGATCAATATGGTGTGCGTCAGGTATTACAAAATTATCCGTCCATATATCGTGCATTAAACTGGGACAAACTGCATGCACTATTACATGCCGTTGATATGGTAGAAGCCCAAGCAGTGCGCAGCATTTTTTTCAATAAGAATGCTGATCATAATTGGCTGGTATCCTGGCATCAGGATATGACGATTTGTGTTAACCAAAAAACTGAGCTGGCCGGTTACAGCAAATGGACTTACAAGAAAGACGTGCATCATGTAGAGCCACCAGCGGCAGTACTGGAAGCAATGCTGACATGCCGCATCGCCCTCGATGATGTTAGCGCTAAGAACGCTGCCCTGAAAGTCATCGCTGGCAGCCATCAATCTGGCAAACTCCGTGAGAGCCAGATCCTGGACATTAGCCAGACTGCCATGCACAAGACCTGCGCTATGCGCGCGGGTGATATCTTATTGATGAAGCCCTTGTTACTCCATGCATCCGACAAGGCAAGATTCGCTACTCAACGTCGGGTATTGCATCTGGAGTTCAGTGCGAGCAAACTTCCACCACCACTACAGTGGGCAGAAGCCGCTTTTCAGTCCGCACATGTATCTCATTCAACTGATTGAATTAGCGATACTGATTTTCCCGTCTTAAACGGTAAAAAATTACGCAGCCTTGAAATTACTAGCGGCTTCAAGGCCATGGCTGGTTTTTCTATCTTGTGCCATGAAAATACCGCCAGCAAGATAGTCACAAAACCTGATGCCATCACCATACCCCACACCGCAATACCGGGAAACAAGGCGGCAACTGCCTGCTGCACGGGAAAGGCGTAAATATACACGCCGTATGAATAATCCCCCACGCTGTTATAACGTCGCAGCCATCCTGCAGGCAAGTAAGCAATACAGACGACCAGATAGGCAATGGACAGATGATACAAGCTAAAGAATACCGGATTGCTGTTGAAGGCTGCGGCCAGCAACAGTAACAGCAAGGGATAAAAGAAGCGCCTGCTCAGCAGTAGTTTTTCCTTCAGCATGAACAGGCTGGCACCAGAGAAAAACATGAACAACAAACGGGTGAACTGGCTATCATCTTGCAAATAAAAATGACGCGTAAAAACCAGTAAGGCTGCCAGTAAAGTAATGGCAATGATCAGATACTTCAATATCTGCAGGCGCTTTTTCTTCAGCAGCACCAGCCCACACCAGAAGACCAGCAACAGCAGATACATCTTGATTTCATAAGGCATGGTCCAGAGTGAACCATTGACTGCATTTGGATAGGGATTCTGTGCAAAGACACCGGGCAAGACATAGCTCACACCAGACAAGAGGCTTGCGCACTTGAGAAGGTATTGCCATGTCCCGGCAGCAGATAGATACACAGTCAACGGCAGGCTGCTGAAATATGGGCCTAATACAAATACAGTTAACAGCAACATGCATATCAGTGCTGGAAAGATGCGCAATACCCTTGCGCAGAGATAGTCAATCACACTTTGCTTATTCATCAGACTGCCTGTCACCAGCATGCCACTGACGATGAAAAATACATCCACCGCGATAGAGCCTGGCGTCATGCCCGTCAGCGCGCCCCAAGGCTCAGGCTGTGCCAGCAAGGCAAAGCTATGCCCTGCCAGCACGGCCAGTGCGGCGACTATGCGCAACAAGTTCAGATTATTGTCGCGGCTGACTATGCATTCCGACAAACGCATTCAGGCAAACTCTTTAAGAACTTCCAGATCAATTTGTACGGAGGCATCTCCAGCTGACATCCAGATTTGTCCATCTTGTATCGTGCATTGCAATTGCATATTGCGTTGCGCGAGTTTTTCCAGTGCCTGGCTTTGCGCTGAAGGCACATTCATAACGCGGAGATTCTTGGCGCGGTCAAGCCGGCTATTCATTGCCTTCCACCAGATATCACTGGCGCTGGCAAAACTATAGACGATGACTTGCTCAGAACGACCACAAGCCTTTAACAAACGTCGGTCATCTGGCTGGCCTACTTCTATCCATAACTGTATGGCGTCGGTGTAATCCTTGAGCCAGATATCAGGTTCTTCCGTATCCGAGATGCCCTTGCCAAATTCCAGGCGTTCAGCCGCATGGATGGCAAAAGCCAACACGCGTATCATCATGCGTTCATCGGTTTCGGATGGGTGACGGGCGATCGTCAGGCTATGGTCGGCATAATAGCCGCGATCCATGTCCGAGATATTCAGGTCAGCTTTATAGATGATGGATTTGAGTGCCATTATTTGAACACCACTGTTTTATGACCATTCAACAAAATGCGATGTTCGACAAAGCATTTGACGGCACGCGCCAGCACCACACATTCCACATCGCGGCCTATGGCCGTCAGGGTTTCTGGCTCCATGGAGTGGTCAACGCGCTCCACATCCTGTTCAATAATCGGGCCTTCGTCCAGGTCACCTGTCACAAAGTGGGCGGTAGCGCCTATCAGTTTAACGCCACGCTCATGCGCCTGGTAGTAAGGTTTTGCTCCCTTGAAGCTGGGCAGGAAAGAATGGTGGATATTGATGGCCTTGCCTTTCAGGGCATCACATAGCTGCGGCGACAATATCTGCATGTAGCGCGCCAGTACCACCAGTTCAATATCATTGCCGGCAACGATATCAAGTACCTTTTGTTCCTGCACCTGCTTGGCTTCTGTCGGCGCACCAGCTGCCAGTGGCAGGTGATGAAAAGGAATATTGTAGCTGGCTGCCAATTGATAGAAGTCGGTGTGATTCGAGACAATAGCCTTGATTTCTACAGGCAGCAAACCGCTCTTGTAGCGGAACAGCAAGTCATTCAGGCAATGGCCTATCTTGGATACCATCAGCATCACGCGTGGCTTATGATGGGCATCATGCAGTTGCCAGTTCATTTGCATGCTGGCCCCCAAGGCTGCAAATTCTTCGCGCAAGGCGCTGTCGCTGACGCTGGAATCTTCGACTGCAAAATGCACGCGCATGAAAAAAGTCGCTGACTGCGCATCGCCAAACTGGGCAGAATCGATAATATTACAGCCATGGTTGGCCAGGAAGCCCGATACGCTATGCACAATGCCGCGCTGATCGGGACAGGATAAAGTCAGGATATATTCTGGTCGTATGCTCATGATGTCGGTGTATAGGCCAGGATTTGCTGCTTTCCATGGCCAGAAACAAATTAAATTTGTTGAATTGATTGCAAAGCTTAAAAATAAGCCGCGTATTGTCGCATGATCAGTCGCATAATTCATAGAATCCAGCTTCAATTAAATAATCACAACAAAAAGCACGATCGTTCTAATTAGTGTATAGTCATTCTTCTGATATCCCCATTTTGATTCACCACTCTCAGACACTAAGAGCACCATTCAAAGTATCAACTAAGGCATCCACCAAAGCACAACATTCTGGAGACAACATGAGCACACTCAGCAATCAGCAATACCGCCTCGCCGCCCGCCCTGTCGGCAACCCCAAGCATAGCGACTGGAACTTCACGACCGAAGAAGTTCGCGATATCACAGACGGTGAAATCGTCGTACAAACTATCTATATCTCGCTGGACCCAGCCATGCGGGGCTGGATGAATGAAGGTAAATCCTACATCCGCCCGGTTGCCATTAATGAAGTCATGCGTGCAGGCGGTATCGGCAAGGTGATTGCGTCCAAGTCCCCCAAATTTGCGGTGGGTGATTATGTTTCTGGCGGCACAGGCGTGCAGCAATATTGGGTAGGTGCAGCTGATGATAAAACGGCCGGCTTTTACAAGGTCAGCCCAAAACTCGCCCCTCTGCCAAAATTCATGAATGCGCTGGGCATGCCTGGCATGACAGCTTATTTTGGCTTGCTTGATGTTGGCCAGCCAAAAGCAGGCGAAACTGTCGTGGTATCCGGTGCTGCCGGTGCAGTTGGTCAGACTGTCGGCCAGGTCGCCAAACAAAAAGGTTGCCGCGTTGTTGGTATTGCGGGTGGCAAGGACAAATGTGATTTCGTCGTCAATGAACTGGGCTTTGACGCCTGCATCGATTACAAGTCCGGCTCAGTCAAAGATGGTTTGAAAGAACACTGTCCGAATGGCGTTGATATTTATTTTGACAATGTTGGTGGCGATATTCTTGATGCTGTTCTGACACGGATCAATCTGAAGGCACGTATCATCATCTGCGGCGCCATATCCCAGTACAACAATACTACGCCCGTCAAAGGCCCGGCTAACTACCTGTCGCTGCTGGTGAACCGCGCCCGCATGGAAGGTATAGTCGTATTTGATTACGCAGCCCGCTATGGCGAGGCAGTCGCTGAAATGAGCAAGTGGATGGCGGAAGGCAAATTCCAGACCCGCGAAGATATCGTTAAAGGCCTGGAGACTTTCCCTGATACGCTGATGATGCTGTTTGAAGGCAAAAACTTTGGCAAACTGATTTTGCAGGTCGGTGAAGAATAAAAATCCCTCTTGTTCGGCAAACAAAAAAAGCAGTCATCGCGACTGCTTTTTTACATGGTGCCATCGATTATTTCAACCAGGGCCTGACCCAGGATAAGCCTTCTGAAGTCCCTGTACGTGGCCGGTACTCACAACCTATCCAGCCTTGATAGCCCAGTCCATCAATCAGATCAAACAGATAAGGGTAATTCACTTCACCAATATCCGGTTCATGCCGGTCTGGGACCCCGGCTATCTGTATATGACCTATGCCCGCATGCTTGCGCGCCATATCGCGGCGCAGCTTGGCGGCGACGTCGCCTTCGACGATCTGGCAATGGTAGATGTCAAATTGCACACGGATGTTCTCTACGCCTATCTCCTGGCAAATCTCTTGTGCCTCATCTTGCCGGTTCAGGAAAAAACCGGGTATGTCGCGCGTATTGATCGGCTCAATAAGGATAGTGATACCTTCCCGCGAGGCCAGCAAGGCGGCATAAGCAAGATTACGCAAATAAACGGCGCGATGTCTTTCTCTGTCTTGCTCAGGCTGTATCAACCCTGCCATGACGTGCAAATGACGATTACCCAGGAGGCGGGCATAATCAAGTGCAGTATCAAAGGCTTGCTTGAACTCTTCTTCCCGGCCAGGCAGGGATGCCATACCACGCTCACCCAGCGCCCAGTTGCCTGGCGACGTATTGAACAAGACTTGCTCCAGCCCGTTAGCAGCAAGCAGATCCTTGAGTTCAGTAGCAGCATAATCATAAGGAAACAAATACTCAACTGCCTTGAAGCCATCTTTAGCAGCAGCGGCAAAGCGTTCAGTAAAAGGTAACTCTGTATACATCATGCTGAGGTTGGCAGCAAAACGTGGCATGTCTGACTCCTTATCTTTTAGCGTAATGTTGCGCCATAAAGGCACATACCATCAACTGTAGCTGATGAAACAGCATCAATGGCAATAAGACCATACCAAGGGCATGACTGGCAAATAAAACTTTGGCCATAGGTACGCCACTGGCCAGACTTTTCTTGGAGCCGCAAAAGACAATAGTGATTTCATCTTCTTTGTTGAACCCCAGGCGGCGGCTGACGATGGTTGTCAGGCCCATGATGATCGCCAGCATCAGAGCGCTGATACCCAGCAAACTTGCCAACATCAGGGGCGGTAATTGCTGCCACAATCCTTGTACAACCGCTTCGCTGAAGGCCACATACACAACCAGCAAAATCGAGCTTTGATCCACCATGGTCAGCGTGCTGGCATATTTTTCCATCCAGGCCTGCAACCATGGCCGCGTCAATTGCCCTGCGATAAAGGGCAGTAATAGCTGGCAAACGATCTTTAACATCGCATCAACTGAAGAATGACTCTCACCATGTGCGACCACAACCAGGCCAACCAATAAAGGAGTCAGAAAGATTCCCAGCATATTACTCAACGACGCACTACAAATGGCCGCAGGCACATTGCCACGCGCAACGGATGTAAATGCAATCGACGATTGTACTGTCGAGGGCAATACACATAAGAAAAGTATGCCTATATATAACTCAGGTGTAATCAGCGACAACAGTAAAGGCTTCAATACCACGCCCATCAGGGGAAAAATCGCAAAAGTAAATGCCATGACCAGCAAATGCAAACGCCAATGTGTAAGACCTGCGAGCACAGCCTGGCGCGACAATTTGGCCCCATGCATAAAAAACAGCAAGGCAATCATGCCGACAGACAAATGATCAAAGCCTGATGCAACCACGCCGCGTGCAGGAAACAGACTGGCCAGAGTGACCACGCCTAATAGCAGCAAAGTCATGTTATCGGGTAAAAAACGTGGGCGTTTCATGTGGGGAAAGCTAGAAATATAGGTAATTGATTGTACTTGAATAATGCGGCTAACTTGGCAGCATGTAGATGCTGCCCCGTAAAGCGTAGTCTGAGTCCAACAAATGCCTGCTCAATATCTTGCGCATCTAGTAGTTTGCGGCTGATACGGATGGAACCACCGCTGGCAAATAGATATCGCAAAACTCTGCCGGCATACGGCGTGCGCGACCACTACTAAGCTCTATGCAGACCAGATCCCAGCGCCCCCTGAGCACGGTGGCACCATCGCTATCGCGTATCAATTGAAAACGCCTGTCCATGGTGAGTTTGCCGTCGCTGGCAAACAGCCATGTTGCCAGCGTTAGCGATTCACCGAGCCAGGTTGACAAGACATAATCATATTCACCCCGCCTGATCGCCATGGCGCGGTCCAGGCGATGGTAGTCTGCCAGATTCAAGCCCAGTGCTTCAGAATGCCCCCATGCGACTTCTTCACACCAGCGTACATAGACTGCATTGTTGGTGTGGTTCAACCCATCGATATCACTTTCTTGCGGCTTCACTGCCCGCGTGAACGGTTGCGGATAATCCCAAACCGTGGAACCACCTAAAGACCCTGACGCACTCAATACACTCATATATATACACGCAAAAATTTAATCGCTAAAAACACCGAGACTATAAGCCTAGCTCTTGCCAGATCTGGTCCACTTTTGCCTTTACTTCCGGCGTCATCTCTATGGTAGTGCCCCACTCACGGCTGGTTTCACCCGGCCATTTATTGGTCGCATCTATGCCCATCTTGCTGCCCAGGCCACTCACGGGTGAAGCAAAATCCAGGTAATCAATCGGTGTGTTATCTACCAAGGTGGTATCACGTAGGGGATCAACACGGGTAGTGATCGCCCAGATGACTTCTTTCCAGTCGCGGATATTGACATCTTCATCAACCACGATGATGAACTTGGTATACATGAACTGGCGCAAAAAGCTCCAGACCCCGAACATGACGCGCTTGGCATGACCGGCATAAGCTTTTTTCATTTGCACTACGGCCATGCGGTAACTACAACCTTCCGGTGGCAGATAAAAGTCTGTGATTTCACTGAACTGCTTTTGCAGTAATGGAATGAAGACTTCATTTAACGCCACACCCAGTATCGCAGGCTCATCTGGCGGCTTACCTGTATATGTAGAGTGATAAATAGGATCACGGCGCATGGTGATGCGGTCAATGGTAAAGACAGGGAACCAGTCTTTCTCATTGTAATAACCAGTGTGGTCGCCATACGGCCCTTCCAGCGCATGCTCATAGCCACTAGGGTGATTTTCATCAGGATAGATATGCCCTTCCAGAACGATTTCTGCTGATGCAGGCACGCGCAACTCACTGCCTATCGCCTTCACAAGTTCAGTACGGCTACCACGCAAAAGCCCGGCAAACTGGTATTCTGACAAACTGTCTGGCACAGGTGTTACTGCACCTAATATGGTGGCCGGATCCGCACCAAGGGCAACGGCAATGGGATAAGGTTTGCCTTTATTGACGATGCCATGTTCACGAAAATCCAACGCACCGCCACGATGGGCCAGCCAGCGCATGATGACTTTATTGCGGCCCAAAACCTGCTGCCTATATATACCCAGATTCTGGCGTTTTTTATTCGGGCCTTTGGTAATCACCAAACCCCAGGTGATCAATGGCGCAACGTCGCCAGGCCAGCAATGCTGTATCGGCAGACGGGCGAGATCAACGTCATTGCCTTCCCAGACTATTTCCTGACATTTGGCACCACGCAGTTCTTTAGGCGACATGTCCCAGACCGCTTTTATCAAAGAACCCATGCCCATGATTTCTTTAAAACCCTTGGGTGGTTCTGGCTCTTTTAACGCCGATAAAACATGGCCTATCTGGCGTAGCTCGCTCAGGTTTTCTGCCCCCATGCCGAGTGCTACGCGGCGTGTCGTGCCAAATAAATTACCCAGCACTGGTATGGTATGACCAACAGGTTTGGTGAATAAAAGAGCCGGACCTTCGGCACGCAAAGTGCGGTCACAAATCTCAGTCATTTCCAAATGTGGTGAAACGGGCAAGTCCACCTGTTTAAGTTCGCCTTTTTCTTGCAATTGGGAAATAAAGTCTCTCAAATCAGAATATTTCATCATTTTTCGCTTTTTCGTATCTCTGCACTAGTCGCACTAGCAACTTCTGCCAAGTGCTTGATTTTATTGAACTTTGCTGCATTGCAGCACAATTCATTAGACATAAAAGTAATCAACTTCTCATTTGATAGTGTTGACTTGATATAAAACCGCCCCTACAATTCGCCCAACTTGATGAAGAGGTTAATGACTTCCGCCACTTTCGACACAAAGAGAGTTTCGCCACACGGTAACATCATTCACGGGGATCGGGCCCCAACATAACATTGTAAGGATTGTTTTCAAAAGGCGTCTGCCTTATCCCGAAAAAAGTTGTTTGTCACTGGACACACCATGAACAGGTTCGACGGACCTGATTTGACAAACGGCTCCGGCGTCTCGCGATCACACTTGTGACGGGGACGATGTTTCTGATTCGCGGAAGTAAGCACTGTGTTTGGCTTTTAAGTAAGTTGAATGACGCATCGCGAAGATTCAGGAGGTAAGAATGTTTCAACGTTTTATTTTAGCAGTACAACAAAGTAGTTTTTCTTCAATGGACAAGCGCAAAGCGCTCTCCATGGTGGCGCGTGATACAACCAGTGGTTTATTCACCACCCTGCGCAACCTGCTGACACTCGCTGGCATCATCGCTATGACCCTTCTGGTCATGATGTATGTCAAACCTGAACTCACCGACAAATTTAAAGGTTTGTCCCCCTATGCTGAAGCTGGCGAAGAGCCCGCAGAAGCCGTAGCAGCCGTACCGGCGCCTAATCTTGCTCATTTGATGCAAGCACCAGGTCAAGCTAATTCTGATACCAATTTGCAAAAAGCAAGCATGGCTGAAGAAGAAGCGAAAATGCTGGGCAACACACGTCAGCAACAATGGGTAACCAACTGGCTGGCCAAACGCTACCGCGTAGCAACTGATGCGACCAATATGCTGGTCTCTGCCGCTTACCTGACCGCTAAAGAAATCAAGATCGATCCTCTGCTGATACTGTCTGTCATGGCGATAGAATCCGGCTTGAATCCGTTTGCTGAAAGCCCGGTAGGTGCGCAAGGCTTGATGCAAGTCATGTCGAAAGTACATCACGACAAATTCCAGGACCTTGGTGGCGTTAAAGCTGCCCTTAACCCGGTTGCCAATATCCGTGTTGGCGCATTGATACTGAAAGACTACGTCACCCGTGGTGGTTCTGTTGAAGCTGGCCTGAAGATGTATGTGGGGGCAGCCGATTCCGACAATGACTCTGGTTATGGCGCACGCGTATTGAATGAATACAAGCGTCTGAAAGATGTCTCGGCAGGTAAAAATGTACCTACCTTCTTTAGTGCTCCTGCGCCAGCACCCGTGCAAGCCCGCCCTATTGAAGCAGCTCCAACGCACAAGCCTGAAGCTACAGAAGCGAAGCTGACGGTAGAAACGAAAAAAGACCAGGTCGCAGCGCTGTAATACTGCTCGCTCCTGCTCTTTTGAAAAAGCCGCCTGATCAATGATCAGGCGGCTTTTTAATTCCAAGCATTCATTATCTTTCGGCCAGAAACTTTTTCAACCTGGCGACTGCTTCCTGCAAATTCTCTATTGAATTGGCATATGATAAACGCACGTACGATGTTGCCGTTGCCGGCCCAAAATCCAGGCCAGGCACGATCACTACACCAGCTTCATTCAATACCTGTTTGGCAAAGGCATCTGCATCGTCAGTAAATCTGGAACAATCGGCATACACATAAAACGCACCATCTGGCATGACCGGAATACCAAAACCCAGTTCACGCAATGCAGGCACAATATAGTCGCGGCGACGCTTGAATTCTGCCTTGCGCTCTTCATAAATGGCGATAGTCGCAGGTTCAAAGCAAGCCAAGGCCGCATACTGGGCAATTGAAGATGGGCAGATGAACAGGTTTTGCGCCAACTTTTCCAGCGCAGGCACTATGCGCTCTGGCACCACCAGCCAGCCAAGCCGCCAGCCTGTCATATTGAAATATTTGCTGAAGCTATTGATGACGACCACATCGTCATCCAACGACAAGGCAGAAAATGGTGCGCCATCATAGGTCAGACCCTGATAAATCTCATCAACGATGCTAAAGCCACCCAGTTCTTTTACTGTAGCAACGATCTTGCCCAGTTCTTCATGCTCTATCGAAGTACCCGTAGGGTTCGATGGCGAGGCCAGCAAAACGCCGCTACTGCGTTCATCCCATTGCTGCCTGACGATTTTTTCAGTCAGTTGAAAGCGGTGATCTGGTCCACTGGCGATGAGTTTTGCCCTGCCTTCAAATGCAGCGACGAAATGGCGGTTGCAGGGATAACAAGGATCAGGCATCAGCACTTCCCTGCCCGGCTCAACCAGTGCCGCACATGCCAGCAACAAGGCAGCCGAAGCGCCAGCAGTCACGATAATGCGGGAAGCTGACACATCAAGGCCAAACACATCACTGTAATGCTGCGATATCGCTGCACGCAACGCTGGCAAACCCAGCGCCGAGGTATATTGTAAACGCCCGGCCGCCATGGCTTTGGCAGCGGCATCGATCACTGCTTGCGGTGCGGTAAAGTCTGGCTCGCCTATGCCCATATGTATCAGATGGCGACCCTGTTTTTCCAGTTCTGCCGCCATTTTCATGAGTTCCATTACATGGAAAGGGGCGATATTGTCCAGTCTTGCTGCGAGATTTTGATGCATGGCATTTCCTAAAAACACAGGCTGAAAAAAACCGCCTTATTTATCTTTCAAAATAAGGCGGTAGATACTTTTATAAATATCGTCAGTAAATTACTTACCTGCTGCAACCTCAGTCGCGCGTAATTTTGCCGCCAGTTTGTCGAGTACACCATTAACATACTTATGACCATCGAGACCGCCAAAGGACTTGGTCAGCTCTACCGCTTCGTTGATGACAACGCGGTAAGGGATTTCTATGTGGTTTTTCAACTCATAGGCGCCAATCAGCAAGGCTGCGTGCTCGATAGGTGACAATTCAGCAATGGTACGGTCAATCAAGGGGGCAATTTGTTCACGCAATTCTATGGATTGCTTAATTGCACCGTGTAGCAGGGAATCAAAGTGCTCCCTGTCGGCCTTCTCAAAACCGTGAGCTTCACGGATATGGGCTTCAATTGCGCCAGAATCTTCATTATTCAGCAGCCACTGGTACATACCCTGCAAGGCAAATTCTCGTGCACGGTGGCGTGGCGAACGGCTCTTGCTGGGATTGGCGTGTAGTGTTTTATTATTCATATTTTCTCTTACCGTATCTTACTTATCTTACTTAATCTAACACTGGGTGACCATGGTTCATGGCTCGAATTTAAATGTAAATTCAAGCCTGAGTCAGATGATCAGGCATCATAGTGCACATCTTCTGTGGCTTCTGCCAATTCTTCCAGGGCCAGGGTGAGGTTGGCCATTTCAACCGCAACGCGGGCGGCATCACGGCCTTTTTCCTGCATGCGCACTTCGGCTTGCTCATCATTTTCTGTGGTCAGGATGGCATTGGCGATAGGGATACCGGCATCCAGGCCAACGCGGGTGATACCTGCGCCGGATTCATTCGATACCAGCTCAAAGTGGTAGGTTTCACCGCGGATGACTGCACCCAGGGCGATCATGGCATCGAATTGGTTGGTTTCTGCCAGCTTTTGCAAAGCCAGCGGCACTTCCAGTGCACCCGGCACTGTGACGTGCAGGATGTCTTCATTGAGTACGCCCAACAGTGACAATTCAGCCAGACAGGCATCCAGCAAGCCTTTACCGATATTGTCATTGAAACGCGCCTGTACGATACCGACACGTACGCCTGCGCCATCCAGATTTGCTTCGTAATGTCCAACTGTCATAATATTCTTTCTTGCGCTTTTCGCGCGTGATGTGATTTGAGTCATGAAAGTGCACTAAAAGACCGCTGTCAACTGCCCAGGTCTGGCACTCTCATCCTTATTTGTCTGCGCACGGCTTGTCGAGATACCCAACAACTTCGAGATTAAATCCTGTCATGGACGGCATCTTACGTGGATTGGCCAGCAATTTCATCTTGCCCACGCCGACATCCTTCAAAATCTGTGCACCTATGCCGTAATTGCGCAAATCCATGCGTGCGGCACGGCCTGCTGGCTTGGTTTCTGGCGTATCGAGTGCTTTGAACTGGTCAAACATCTGTTCGGCAGTTTCTTCGCAATTGAGCAAGACGATGACGCCGGAATCTGCTTTCTTGATGGCGGCCATGGCCGCAGCGACATTCCATGAATGCGTGGTAGCCTGGCTTTCCAGCAAATCGATGATGGATACTGGCTGATGCACACGCACCAGCGCTTCTTTTTCACGGGTGATATCGCCATGTACCAGCGCCAGGTGGGCAGAACCGCTGGGTTTGTCGCGATATACCAGGGCCTTGAAACTGCCATGCACAGTATGCATTTCACGTTCGGCCACGCGGTCAACGATGCTCTCTGTCTGGCTGCGGTAATGAATCAGGTCGGCAATCGTGCCTATCTTCATATCGTGTTCTTTGGCGAACTCGAACAAATCAGGCAAGCGGGCCATTGTGCCGTCGTCTTTCATGATTTCACAAATCACGGATGCGGGTGTTAGGCCAGCCAGCTCGGCCAGGTCGCAACCGGCTTCAGTATGGCCAGCACGCATGAGGACGCCGCCTTTTTGCGCCTTCAGCGGGAAAATATGGCCAGGCTGGACGATGTCAGCAGCGGTGGATTTCTTGTCAACCGCGACCTGTACCGTACGGGCACGGTCAGCGGCTGAGATGCCAGTGGTTACGCCCTCTGCCGCTTCTATCGATACGGTGAAGTTGGTACCAAACGACGTACCGTTGCGGCTGGTCATCATGGCCAGGTTCAACTGATTACAACGTTCTTCTGTCAACGTCAGACAAATCAGGCCACGGCCAAACTTGGCCATGAAATTGATGGCTTCCGGGGTAACGAACTCGGCGGCCATGATCAGGTCGCCTTCGTTTTCTCTATCTTCTTCATCAACCAGTATCACCATGCGGCCAGCGCGCAATTCGGCAACGATTTCCTGGGTAGTAGACATGCTCATAGGGGAATATCCTGAACCGGGCCACAGACGCAAGATCGTCCGGCCACTGGTTTTTGGGTGCGAATGAATGAAGTCGCTATTTTAAAGGATTTACGCCCGCTCTTCCCGTGCTTTGTGTGGATTTATGCGTTCCCCGGCTCGATTTTGCACTGATTCAGAAGGATTTTTCTAGATTTGCAGCTGGCCTTGTGCAATTTCTATCACCTTGCCACCTACTTGTATGCTTTTGTCTGCCGCCACATCCAGATAAAGCTGGCATGGCCGCCTGACTTGCGCGCCTTGGGCAATGCGCATGCTGGCGGGTAATTCACGCCTCTGATGCTGCCACCAGCCACCCAGGTTGGCGCAGGCAGAACCTGTGCCTGGGTCTTCTGCAAATCCACCGCCCTGCTTGGCAAAGAAATAACGTGCTGTCACCCCCAGGCGATCTTCACTTGACGAAAGCCCATCAAAGGAAAATACATAGACAGATTTACGCCCCAGACTATTGGCGGGCCAGACTGGCAACTTGCTAACATCTGGCGTGGCACGCAAGACAGCTTCGCGCGAATTCAGCGGTAGCAGCATTTGTTCGCTACCAGTGTTAATCCATAAAGGCACAGAATGAATGTCGCTTTCATCTAGCCCCAGCAAAGAAGCTGCTTGCGCGACAGACAAGCCACTGGCTTTGACCACAGGCTCACCCTTATGCGGCGTGGTCAGAGTCCATATGCCGTTTTCTAGTTGTACTTCGACCAAGCCTGCCTTGCACTCGAGCGTGATCTGGCTGGAATTGCTGAGACTCCCCACCACCTGTGCAGTGCCGAGACTGGGGTGCCCCGCGAAAGGCATTTCCGTATCTGGCGTGAAAATACGCATTCTGGTGGTAGCGACATCTGAGGGCAATACAAACACGGTCTCAGATAAATTGAATTGCAGGGCCAGCGCCTGCATTTGCTCATCCGACATGCCTGTGGCATTTTCAAACACACATAGCGGGTTGCCACCGAGAGTTTCTTCGGCAAACACATTCAAGAGACGAAAAGCATAGTTAGTCATCGTTTTTTTACTATTCTTTTTTCAGAAGAATCAGGCAAGCGTGGATTTGGCATGGGCGACATTGACTTCGGCAGGCAGCAAGATGCGATTTTTTACCGCCGTCAACTCAGCCAGTATGGAAATAGCAATCTCGGCCGGTGTCTTGCTGCCTATATACAAGCCTATGGGGCCATGGAGTTTTGCTAACTGCTCGTCATTGAGGTCAAATTCTTTCAGCCTTTCCCTGCGCTTGGCATTGTTGATGCGGGAACCTATGGCACCGACATAAAAGGCATCTGACTTCAAGGCCTCCATCAACGCCAGGTCGTCAAGCTTGGGATCATGTGTCAGGGCGACCACGGCACTGCGGCTATCCAGTCGCATTTCCAGCACCAGGTCGTCGGGCATCGCATGAATCAGTTGCACGCCCTCGACTTGCCAGCCACTGCGGTATTCTTCACGCGGGTCACAGACAGTAACCTGGTAATCCATGCCGACCGCGATACTTGCCAGGAATCGTGACAACTGGCCTGCTCCTATGATGAGCAAGCGCCAGCGCGGGCCGTGTACAGTCGTCAAGGCTTCATCGGTAATCTGCAATTGCTGGCCCGGGTCAGCCCTGGCAAGAGTTACTTCACCCGTACCCAAATCCAGACGTCGCGCCAGCAATTCATGTCTTTGCAAACCCTGGAGCAAGGCATCAAGCTGGCTGCGCGCTGACAGCGGTTCTATTGCCAGTTCTATCGTGCCGCCACAGGGCAGGCCAAAACGGTGTGCTTCATCGGCGGTAATGCCGTAAGTGACTATCTCTGGCAAATGACGCTGCATGCCTTCGCGCTGCACTCTTTCTATCAAGTCGTCTTCTATGCAACCGCCAGAGACAGAACCTACCACCTGGCCATTGCCGGCAATAGCCAGTGTCGCACCTTCAGGCCTTGGACTGGAACCCCAGGTCTTGATGACAGTGACCAGTTCGCAGGCTTGCCCTGCCTTGATCCAGGCGTCGCAGGTTTTGAGTACTTCGAGATCTATGCTGTCCATTGCTTCCTATGATCTTGTTGATTCAGATTTGAGCTGACTTGACTATCATTCATTTTCGCATGTTTTTGACTTTGACCTTTCCCATAGAAATTATCTATACAAATTGTCTTATTTCTCGTATTTCTTTGCTTTACAATGCCTGCCAGACCACCACTCTGGAGACCACCTTGTCCACAATCAAACAAAGACTGGCTGCCGTACCTGAAGGCGCAGGCGCATTGTTTTTCATACAGATTTTTGCCACCCTGGGCTTTGCCGTACTGTATTCCACTTTGGTGTTGTATGCGACCAAGAAACTGGGCTTTACTGCCAAGGACGCCACGGCCATCATGGGTGTGTTCGGTGCATTCAATTATGGCCTGCATTTGTTTGGTGGGTATCTTGCTGGTCGTTTTATCAGCAACCGCAACTTGTTTGTTGGCGGCATGATCCTGCAAGTCATAGGTTGTGCGACTATTTCCGTAGGCACTTCAGCAACTATGTACTGGGGCCTGGCATTTTTCCTGACGGGTAGTGGTTTGAATGTCACCTGCCTGAACCTGATGCTGACGCAACGCTTCAAGCCTGAAGACAATCGTCGTGAAAGCGCGTTCTTGTGGAACTATGCGGGTATGAATCTCGGTTTTTTCATCGGCTTCACTGCTGCCGGTTATTACCAGTTGCAAGAAGACTATGCCAGTTTGTTTATCTTCGCCACCATAGGCAACTTCATGGCGATCGTACTGGCAGCGGTCAACTGGCGCAGATTGTGTGACTTGAACACAACGCTGCTCGATGCCACAGCAACCCAGTTTCGCTGGCGCTTTCTGGTCGGCCTGGCTGTCATGGCTGGCCTGGTGCCACTGGTTGAATTCATGCTGCACCGCGCTGAAATGACTGGCAACCTGGTCATGATCATCAGTGTGGCGATCGCTGGCATTTTCATTGCCCTGACTGCCATCCATAAAGAAGCCCGTGAACGCAATAATATGACGGCCTATGTATTACTGACGATAGGTTCACTGGTGTTCTGGACACTGTACCAAATGGCCCCGATGGGCTTGCAACTGTTCGCAGTCAGTAATGTGGATCGCATGGTCTGGGGTTATGAAGTTGCGCCACAATGGATACAAAACATCAATAGCTTTGTGATCATGTTTGGTGGCCCACTGATGGCGATGTTGTTTGACAAGCTGCGTGCCAAGGGCTGGAATATTGATATACCACGCCAGTTCTCCGCTGCACTGATACTCATCGGCCTGGGTTTCCTGGTTCTTCCCATAGGTATAGCGACTGCTGCCAGCAATGGCCTGGTGGCTTTCAAATGGATATTCATCAGCTATATACTGCAAAGTATTGCTGAGCTGCTTATTTCACCTATCGGTTACGCCATGATAGGCAAACTGGCACCACGCCAATATCAGGGCGTCATGATGGGCACATGGATGCTGGTAACAGGCACAGCATCTATCCTGGCCAGCAAATTCTCAGGCCTGATCCCTGAGGCGACTGAAGGTCTGGCCTCATCCACCAATCCGACCTATAACTACATTTTCTCATTGCTGGGCTGGAGTAGTGTTGGCGTGGGCATCGTCCTCATTGTCCTGATTCCTGTCTTGCGCAAACTGATTACCGATGGGCCTGCCAAGGAAGCGTCGGCAGCAGCAAACCCGTTGACGCAGACTGAGCAGACTAAACCGGCATAACAAGAAAAGCAACATACAAGGCGGACATAATGAAATGCGCCCGCCTTTTTATTCCTTGATGGGAGTAAAACGCATGACTTCTGCGCCATTAATCTGCAGTATTTCAAAAAAGACCGACCTGGGTCTGGTCCAGATGGAACCATCATGCGAGCGATAGACAATGACTGGACTTAGGTCAGATTCTTGTGTCGCTTCACACACCAGTTCATAAATCCCGCCTTTGTAATGGCGAAAGCGTTGCACACCCTTGGTCTTTATCAAGGGCACCGGCGTAGTATCAGCCGCAATCTCAGCGGCTCTGTGTTTTTTTAAAAATGCTGGGACCTTTACTGCGGCCAGCTTGTTAATGTCCTGCAGCAAACGCGGGTCTATCGCAGCATAGCCATAGCGTTGACCCAATTCACCGGCAATACGCAGCATCAACGCAGAGGCAACTTCTGCATCTGCCTCTGCCCTGTGAGCAGAACCTTTGAAACGTATGCCCATGGAAGCCGCCAGTGGCCCTAATGAATAGGTACTCAAGCCTGGGAAAACCCTGCGCGCCAGCTTCACAGAGCAAATCACGCCATCATGGGCGGGCCACAGGCCCAGCCTGTCACTCTCGGCAAACAAGAACTTTTCATCAAAACTGGCGTTGTGGGCAGCCAATGTATCAGTACCGATAAACTCCACAAGCTCAGGCAATACTTCAGATACTGGCGGCGCTTTATCCACCATAGCCTGGGTAATGCCTGTCAATTCAGTAATAAAATAAGGGATACGCACATTGCTGTTGATGAGGCTGACATAACGGTCAACTATTTCACCACCGACGATGCGCAAGGCTGCCACTTCGGTAACACGCCCTCCCTGGTCTGGTGACATGCCGGAGGTTTCAAAGTCAATCATGACTACTGGTTTTTCAAACATCATATTTTTTTCACTAGCGGGAACTTATGAAGAGCAATACAATCTATCTGTACTGCGCGTCAATAAAAATCTGTGACGTTTGATAATTTTCTGATTCAATTTTCATTCACTTTCAACCCTCAGGACTCGGGTAAATGCACTTGCAAACTACAGCGTCACTAGCAACACTGTGGTGCAACCAGGCTTTTCAGCACTGGCGACGTAGCTTTGCGCATACCCCAAGCCCCATTAAGTTCGAATAGCTCTACGAATTCGACTAATCTGCGCTAGCCGCCAGATGCTCCGATGATACGGTAGTAATCGCTGCCCCGGTTTGTTCAGCCATACAGGCCAAACCAGGCATTACATATCATCCATCTTTGCTTTTTTTGCTACATCCTGGTTGCGCATAGACGCCCAGACCTGTGTACTGCTATTCATCTCGTCAAGAATAAAGACACGGGCAAATTATTGTATTGCTCATTATGAAAAATAAAATTTTAGGTCTGTTTTCGCTCCCGGAAAGGGATTTATTACGCGATCTTGTCTATCGGCGTCTCTGGACTTCGATACTGATCAGCTCGTTTGGTGCCCAGGTCACCATGCTGGCCCTGCCGCTGACTGCCGCCCTGTTGCTGCACGCCAGCGCTACCCAGATGGGCATGCTGACCTTCATGGAAATTCTGCCCTTTGTCTTGCTGTCACTGCCTTCTGGTGTATGGCTGGATCGGGTACGCAAGTTGCCGGTGTATGTCGTCGGCGAAATCATGATTTCCATCTCGGTTGCCAGCGTGCCCATGGCCTGGTGGCTGGGTTATCTGAACATGAGCTGGCTATATATCGTCGGCTTCATGATAGGCGTGGTGAATACCACGGCAGGCACTGCTTCGCAAATTGTCTTGACGCAAATCGTGCCGCGTGATCGCCTGGTAGAAGCACACGCAAAAAATGCGCTGGCAACGTCAGGGGCTGAAGTTGCAGGGCCGGCTACTGCTGGTGCGTTGATCAAGCTGCTGGGAGCTCCAATCGCCTTGCTGGCTGATGCCGTTCTGCTGCTGACATCCGCCGTGATCTTGCGCGGCATTCATGTCAATGAAGTCCGTGAACCGCGGGCAGATGCGCATTTTTGGCGTGATTTGAAGGCCGGCCTGTCCTTTGTTGCCAACAAACCTTTACTGATCGCGCTGGCATTGACGGTAGGCGGCTGGCAGCTTTGTTACAACGCCGCACTGGTCGTACAAATCCTGTTTGCTACGCGCGAACTGGGTTTGTCTGAGCAAGCTGTTGGTCTCAGCTATATGGGCATGGGTGTGGGTACGATTATCGCCAGCGTATATGGCAGCCGCATAAGTCGCCATATCGGACCTGGCCCCTGCATGGTGCTTGGCGTGGCTGTTTGCGGTCTGGGTTGGAGTTTGCTGGCTTTGGCACCGACCAATAACTGGGGTATTGCTGCGTTTGGTTTCATGTTGATGTGCTTCTCCATCGGTGGCGTGTTGATCTTCATTAACTTCCTGGCTTTGCGTCAGGCTGTCACGCCAGAGGCCATGCTGGGTCGCATGACCAGTACCATGCGCTGGCTGATACTGATACCAGCAGGGCCTGGGGCATTAATAGGAGGCTGGCTGGGAGAGCACATGGGTTTGCGCTATGCCTTGGGCTTTGCCGGTGTAGCAGCCCTGTTGCTGGCAATACTTGCTGCAAAAAACCCTATTATTCGCGGCATAACTGTCTTGCCGCGCCTGAGCAAACAGGAAGAGATGCAACAAGTTTAAGGATGGCATTGCAAACAGGCTGAAAAAAGCGTGATAATGCGCGGATATTTATGTTTTTTAGCTATCCCCCTCAGGAGACCAGAGGGGGATTATTTATTCGCCGCGCTGAAACAGATCACCCTCTTATTCAGCCTTTTTGACAACAATAGGTAGACCAATGCCAACAGAAATGTCAACGCCTGATGCCAAGCCGGGCTTCAAGCCCTACATCCCGGCCTCAGCCCAACTCCCCGAAATGACCGCAAGAGCCCTGATCATGGGTGTCTTGCTAGGTATGGTTTTCGGTGCATCTTCATTGTATCTGGTACTCAAGGTCGGTTTGACCGTCAGTGCTTCGATACCGGTAGCCGTCATCGCTATCACCCTGTTCCGCCTGGGTAATAAGCTGGGCGCTAAAGATGCAACCATCCTGGAAAACAGTATTACCCAGACCGCAGGTTCCGCTGGCGAATCCCTGGCCTTTGGCCTAGGTGTGACCATGCCCGCTATCCTGATCCTGGGTTTTGACCTGGAAATATCGCGCGTCATGCTGGTTGGCTGCCTGGGCGGCTTGCTGGGTATTTTGCTCATGATCCCCATGCGCAGAACGATGATCGTGGAAAAGCATGATGAGCTGAAATACCCAGAAGGCACGGCCTGTGCCGAGGTCTTGAAAGCAGCAGCGACGGACTCTTCCCGCGAAGCAGCTGGTGAAACAAATAATCCCAATGCAGCAGATGATGCCAGCAAACGCGCTGCGATTATCTTTGGCGGCTTTGGCATAGGCTTGCTTTACAAGATCGCCAACGTCGCCTTGAAGGGTTGGAAGGATACACCTGAAGTCGTATTTGGTGCCCCACTCAAAGGTGGGTCGCTGGGTGCAGAAGTATCACCTGAGTTGCTGGGTGTAGGCTATATCATCGGCCCTCGCATTGCCTCCGTCATGGCAGCCGGTGGTGTCATGTCTTACCTCTTGCTGATCCCGATGATCAAGTTCTTTGGTGACGCATTGAGTGTGCCGCTAGCTCCAGGAACCAAGCTCATCAGCGAAATGAGTTCACATGATGTGCGTGGCGCTTACATCCTGTACATCGGCGCAGGCGCGGTTGCTGCAGGTGGTCTGATCAGCCTGATGCGTGCCATGCCCACTATCTGGCGCAGCCTGTCTGCTGGTTTGTCCGGCCTGGGCAAAGGCGCTGCGGCAGCTACTGCGCCGTTGCGCACTGACCAGGACATCCCCATGAAATGGGTCGTCATTGGTGCGCTGGCCATTATCGCAGTCATTACATTTGCGACACCATTGCACATGAATTTCCTGGGCGCCTTGTTGATCCTGGTATTCGGTTTCCTGTTTGCGACGGTCTCTTCCCGCTTGACGGGTGAGATAGGATCTTCTTCCAATCCTATTTCTGGCATGACGGTAGCAACCCTGCTCTTCACTTGCCTGATCTTCCTGATTATGGGCTGGACTGGTGGCCAGTACTATGTCACTGCCCTGTCTGTTGGTGCGATAGTCTGTATTGCTTCCAGCAATGCAGGTACCACGTCGCAGGATTTGAAAACCGGTTACATTGTCGGTTCCACACCGCGCTTGCAACAGTATGCAATTCTGGCTGGTGCCCTGTCATCGGCTCTGATCCTTGGCCCTATCCTGTTGAAGTTGAATGACTCCGGCACTGTGTATGTACCAGCAGCGCAGGTTGCCCCAGCTCTGCAAACAGATGCATCGAAACTGACAGACACTGCACAACTGCAAGGCCCGCAAGCTGATACAGACAAAGGCACGTACAAGGTCTGGCACAAGAATGACAATGTCGGCGGCCCTGCTGGCAAATACTTTGTTGACAATGCAGGCAAGGCAGTTTATCTGGTTGACCCAGGCATCAATGGTGCTTACAACAAGCGACCTGATGGTACTGAAGTCAAGAAATACGATGCACCGAAAGCCGTGCTGATGTCTTACATCATCAAGGGCATCCTGGACCGGCAACTGCCCTGGACCCTGGTGTTGTTTGGCGTGATGATTGCGCTGGTACTGGAAATGGCAGGCATCCCATCACTGGCCTTTGCGGTCGGCGTGTATTTGCCGCTGTCATCGTCTGCCCCTCTGTTTGTCGGCGGCATGATACGTTGGGCGGTAGATCGCCGTAACAACAAGCTGGAACACAACAAGCATCTCAGTGAAGAAGAAAAACAGGCAGCAGGCGACCGCAGTGCGGGTGTCTTGCTGTCATCCGGCTATATTGCCGGTGGCGCGCTGGCTGGTATTGTGATTGCATTCACGGCAGGTATCCTGACCGATTTTGACAAGAAAATCGGTGACTGGGCTACCGCAAACAATCCCTTCTTTGAAGGTGTCAATGCCAATGCCTTGTCCATGATCCCCTACGCGTTGATCATCATTGCACTGTATTGGGTAGCACGGGAAAAGAAAACTGCCTGAATGTAAAATTCAGGATATCAAGCTTGTAACCAAAAGTGTGGGATAAAAGGTTTGATCGCTCCAAACAATCAAGCCTTTTTATTTTGCCTGCGGCAGAGTGGCAGAGACCAAGTACAATATCCGAAATAATTTACTGGAAATAGCCATGTCTGCACCTCAAGCCGCTGTCGATTGCAAGAACCAACCCGTTGTCGTGGGCGATATTGTCCGGGTAGTCAATCTCGACAAAAGATTTATCAAGAGCTTCCCTGAAGATGAACGTATCCTCATAGAATCAATGATAGGCCAGTTCTTCAAGGTGATAGACATGGATGAAGAAGGTGCGCCCTGCGTCGTGCGCGAATGGCATGATGAGCATGGCATCATGCAAACTCATGTGATTGCGCTGGATGCAGAAGATATGGAAAAAATTTAACATCAGGACTGCCCATAAACAAAAAAGCAGCCCAGGCTGCTTTTTGCTTTTTACACTGGCTATGCCAATAAACCATCAGCGGATATAGTCAAACAGAGACAAGCCGGAGGTTTTGACGAATGACTGCTGCGCCGCCTGCAAAGTAGTTTGCTGCTGATTGAGTTCAGTAATTGCCTTGGCGTAATCCAGGTCCAGCAAAGAAGACAAATCCTGTTTGAAAGCGACGCCTTTGGCATCACCCTCACTATCAAGGTCATCAATCTCTTTCAAGCTAGTGCCCAGCTGCGCACGCACGGTCAGCACGTTATTCAAAGACTTGTCGATATTGTTATTGCCTTGTGTCAGCGCTGCAGTCAAATCTTTTTTTGCTGCCGCCGTACCTGCAGGCGTATTCAAGGCATTGATGATATCGGTGACAGTTTCAAAAATATTTTGATTACCTGGCTGCACTGAAAACTTGTCGTTTGGGCCAGGCGCTGCAACTGGTGGGCCACCCGCGTTGGTGACATTCAAATCTATACCATCAAAGGTAACCGTCGCACCACTAACATAAGGGGTCAGAGGAACAACAACCGTACCCGTCGTTTTATTGGTAACGGTAAATGAAGTACCCAGATTATCAAACGCCA
This sequence comes from Undibacterium sp. Ji42W, assembly GCF_049340405.1. Lineage (NCBI taxonomy): Bacteria > Pseudomonadati > Pseudomonadota > Betaproteobacteria > Burkholderiales > Oxalobacteraceae > Undibacterium > Undibacterium sp. Ji42W. The sequence continues at coordinate 148,779 of NZ_JBMPOV010000011.1, read as the reverse complement.
CTTCGTAATTATTACCCGTCAGATTCGCTGAGGTAGCGGTATTAATTGTAGCTGCAGCGACCGCGGTGCCTACATTCGACGGATTTGGCTGCACATTGAACTGGCCAGCCGAGGTGCGGATATTTTGGAAAATATCTATGCCCGGGCTACTGAGAGGTATTTGTCTTGACGTATCTGCCTGGATAAAGCGCTGCCCCTGGTCACCGTTATAAACAGCGCTACCCGCTGTCTTGGTATAAGGTGCGGTAGTGGTATTGAAACCTGAAAACAAGTAATTGCCGGTGCCATCAGTCGCATTAGCCTGGCCAAACAATTGATCAAGATTGCCTTGCAATTGCTGGGCAATAAATCCACGATCGGTATCGTTGTAAGAACCATTGCCTGCCTGCACAATCAACGCCTTGATATTGTGCAGCGTATCGGTAACATTGCTCAGCGTACTTTCAGCAATACTGAGATTATTCTTGGCAGCTTGCCTGTTCGTCGCAAACTGGGTATTCAGAGAATCTGACTGGGAAATCACCAGTGCCCGCGCAGATGCAATAGGATCATCTTCCGGTGTCAATACACGACGACCAGCAGCGATTTGCTGTTGGGTCTTGTTCAAACCATACTGAAGATCGCTAATATTGGAACCGCCAGTTTGATAAATAGTACTGGTACTGATACGCATAATAACCTCTATCTGCCCAACGCCAATAAGGAGTCAAACAATGTACTTGCAATTTGCATCAACTTGCCTGCTGCCTGATATGCCTGTTGATAGCGCAATAAGTTGGCAGCCTCTTCATCCAGGTTCACACCTGATTCAGCCTGCTGTGCAGTGACATTTTGCGCCAGCAATTTTGTTTCTGAAGCACTGGTAATTTGCAATTCATGCGCCTTGTTACCCACCAGGCTGACGAATTGGGCATAGCCCCCCTGAAAGGTGGTAGTACCACCACCTACGGTATTTTTCGTTTGCAGATTACTTAATAAAACCGCATTACGGTTATCGCCAGAGCCATTGGTATTCGGGGCAATATTAAACACATCACCATTGGCAGGATTACCTGACACAGAGAAGCTGATGCCGTTATAACTGATCGTGGACCCAGATGTATACGGGACAGCCGTACCAGCCGGGTAAGTTGTCGAGACACCCGCATTCGTGACCGTGACATTGGCCGTCGCCGGGAAGCCAGTCAGTGTATTGCCAGCCGAATTAAATGTCAGCGTGCTTGGTGCGATCGGCAAAGCCTTGGATACAGTAAACACATCGCCGTTGGCAGGTGGTGAAGCACCGTCTTTGATAGAAAAACTGATACCACTGAAACTGATCGTTGCACCACTGGTATAAGGTACAGTCGCTGGAGGTGGATAAGTTGTCGTGACCGCACCGACTTTAACTGATACCGTTGCGCCCGCAGGGAAGCCGGAAATAGTATTCCCTGGTGAAGCAAATGTCAGGTTGACTGGTGAAGTCAGGGTCGAACCTACATAAGAATCATCGGTGGTCGCCGGGCTAATCGTCGCAGTTGCAGAGTTGCTGGCAGATGCAACCTGCGAATCGGCAACACCAACGCTGATCTTGCCCGTGCCAGTATTGGTCGTCGGAAAAGATGTCGTCAAAGGTGCCGCTGCAGCCAGTTTGGCAGGGTCTTGAATCGCCACTGCAAAACTGGAACCACCTGCGGCTGTCGGCCTGATCAGGAATTCATCGCCTGCCGCCGGAACTGCCGCTGCCGGTGGTGGGGCCAGTTGAAAATTAATACCATCAAATTTCAAAGGCAAAGTTGCAGAAGACTGCGTTGCACCATCAGACAGACGGGTAATTTTATAATTACCACCCACAAATTGCAGGCGATAGTCGCTGGTCGTTAGGGCATTTGTATCAGTGATAGACGCATTGATCGCAGCCGTAGAAGTATTGAGTGCACTCGGTGTTGATACAGGAGTCGGAACTGTAAAGAAGTCACCCCCAACCTGCCCGTTCAAATCCAGCCCCAGTTTTTGCTGGTCATTGAATTGCGTGGCCAAGCCTATCGCTATCCTGCCTATGCTGTTTTTGGCGACATCCAGTGTGCTGGAACGGAAATCAAACAAACCACCAAGTTTACCGCCACCAAAACTATTTTCAGGCAACAAGACTGAAGAACCGTTGACGAGATAAGAAACTTCAGTACGGGTGGGATCAGTCAGTGACTGACCGACTTGCAGCTGCGTCACATTGCTGCCAAGCACCAGAGGCTGGCCATTGCCAATAAATACATTATATTTTTCACCTTGTGGCACTACGCTGACCTTGGTCAGCTTGCTCAGTTCGGTGATCAGTTGATCCCTTTGATCCAACAAATCATTGGGGCCACTATTACTGCTTGAAAGACCCTTGGCTCTTTCTATGGTGTCATTTAAACTGGCTATTTGCGAAGCATAGCTATTAATGGCGCCTACAGTCGTACCAATTTGTCCATTAACATCATCATTGATCTGGTCGAGACGAGTTTCCAAACCATTGATACGGCCAGCTAGCGATTGTGCTGACGATAATGCAGCCTGGCGCGCTGCGGCACCGGCAGTGCCGTTAGGGCTTGCAGCCAGATTCTGGAAAGCCTTGAAAAAATCTTGCAAAGCAGGTGTCACACCTGCGGTGGGGTCTGCCACCAGATTATTGATCTGGCTGATCTGGCTGTAATACACGTCAGCCTGGTTTTTTGTTGATTGGGAAGCATTGACCTGGCCAGCCAGGAAAGAATTATATTGGCGTTGAATTTGGGTAACCGACACGCCCTGTCCGATAAAGGATCCACCGAGATTTTGCGGCTCATTTGCAGCCTGCAGTATAGTTTGGCGATTATAGCCGGGAGTTGATGCATTGGCAATATTGTGGCCAGTCGTGGCGATACCCAGCTGCGCCGCATTCAGTGCAGATTGCCCAATGCCAAATATATTTGAACCCATAATTGAACCTGCTTTTTTGCTAAGTTATACACCCAGTGCTTTCAATCATGTTTTCGGTGCGTTTCGGTAAAACTTTAATCTGATTGCACTTTCACTGGAGAAACCTATGATGAAATTACGTTGAAAGAGAGTTTTTGATAATCTTTGTCAGCTTGTTGGCATACTCAGGATCAGTCGCATAACCAGCTTTTTGCAGTCCCTGGGCAAAGCTTGTTGCATCTTTGGCATTAGCCATCACGTTCTCATAACGTGGATTCTTGGTAATCAATTTAGCATAGTCTTTGAATGCATCGGCATAAGTATCATAAGCCTTGAATTTTTCGACCTTGCGCTGGGCCACGCCATTCACATACTCTGTTGTAACTGCATCAACTGTCTTGCCCTTCCAGCCCTTGGTCGCCTTCATGCCAAAGATATTGTGGCTGGTAGAACCATCCACGGTCTTGATTTCACGGCGCCCCCAACCACTTTCCAAAGCAGCCTGGCCCAACATGAATTTTGCAGGGATACCAGTTTCTTGACTGGCCTGCTCAGCATGGGCAGATAGTTTTTCCTGGAACTCGCGCACATGATTTGGCCCGGTAAAAGCAGTTTTTGGTGCATTCGCAGGCATTTGCTCAAACTTGAGGTTGTCCAGGTAAGTGTTGATACCGCGCGCACTGGCAGGGCTGGTCAGATTACCTGAGCCCAGATTACCCGAGCCGGTGGCAGGGTCTGCCTCCAGCGCCTGGTCCATGGCATTATTGGATAACTGCCTGACCAGCACATCTCCCAGGCCCACTCCCTTTTTTGCCATGGTCTGCGACAACTGCTGGTCCAGCATGGAGGTGTACATACGACTTTGCTCACTGTCAAACAAGCCATCCTGACCACCTGCCTGGCGCATGGACTTCAGCATCACGTTCAAGAACAGCGCTTCAAACTGCTGGGCTGCGCCCTTGATTGCTTCGGGTGAATTATTCCTGGCCGATTGCTTGAGCTCATCCAGACCTTTGGTGTCAAAGGCTGTTTTATCTGAGAAATCGGTGCGCCCTATCATCACGTTTCCTTAGATAATTTCCAGGTCTGCACGCAAGGCACCGGACGCCTTGATGGCCTGTAATATGGCCAGCAGATCTTGCGGTGTCGCACCTATGGCATTGAGGGCCTTGACCACATCAGCCAGTGAAACTCCGGCCTTGAGCATCAATAGTTGCCCTGCATCTTTAGAAATCGTGACCGTTGAATTGGCTGTAGGCGCTGTTTGTCCGGCAGCCAGTGCATTTGGCTGGCTTACTGTGTTATCGGTATTGATAACGACAGACAGATTCCCATGAGCAACCGCGCAGGTTTCCAGCGTCACTGCCTGGTTCATGACGATGGAACCCGTCCTGGCATTCAAGATCACCTTGGCCGCCATTTGCGCGGGCGTGACATCAATATTTTCCAGATTTCCGAGGAAGCTTACGCGCTGATCGGCAGAAATTGGTGCCTTCACCTGTATGACACGGCCATCCATGGCAGCTGCCGTGTCCGGACCAAAGCGGCGGTTGATCGCATCAACCACACGGCTGGCGGTAGAAAAATCAGAACTGTTAAGTTCCAACTGTACGGTAGTGCCCTGGGAAACTGAATTGGGTACCGCCCTTTCGACCGTCGCACCAGCAGAAATTTTACCAACGCTTAAATGATTAACCTGCGCCTTGCTGCCATTTGCCGAAGCACCCACGCCACCGACCAGCACGTTACCCTGTGCCATGGCATAAATCTGGTTATCTGCACCTTTCAAAGGTGTCATCAGTAGCGTGCCGCCACGCAGGCTCTTGGCATTTCCCATTGACGACACCGTGATGTCCAGGGTCTGCCCGGGTTGTGCAAAAGGTGGCAAGGAGGTAGTCACCATGACTGCGGCCACATTTTTTAATTGCAGGCTGGTTCCCACCGGTATGGCGACTCCAAGTTGCTGCATCATGCTGATGATGCTTTGTACGGTAAACGGCGTTTGCGTGGTCTGGTCACCACTGCCGTCCAGGCCAACCACCAGACCATAACCAAGCAACTGATTTTGCCGCACACCCTGTATGCCTGCCAGGTCCTTGATGCGTTCTGCACGACTTTCCGTTGTGATCATGGCAGCCATCACAGCCATGGCAAACATGGCGGCTTTGATCATTCTGGATGTGGAAAGTGCGTTCATAAAACTACCCTGAGAGTTTGCAAAAAAATTCGCTATAAAGGAAGGAAGCTGAGAAAAAATCGTGAAAACATGGAGCTCATTTCTGTCAAATCAACCTTCGATGTAGAGCGGTATTCAAATCGCGCATCTGCCACCTGCGTAGAAGCGACAACATTGCCTGCTGCTATCGTGGTGGGGTTGATCACACCGGAAAAACGTACGAACTCTGCCCCTTTATCAAACGCCAGCTGTTTCTCACCGCTGACGAGCAAATTCCCGTTCGGCAGTACATCAATGACAGTGACAGCGATCGTGCCGGTAAAATTATTACTGGCAGTCTGTGCGCCCTTCTCATCATATTTGGTGGATGAAGAAGTCGCCAGACCGGCCTGCGCCGTGGTTGTTGCCGGAACACCGAATACCGTAGGGGCAGCGAAAGATGCCGCGCCAGACTTGCTATTGGATGCGGCAGCTGCCTTGCCTGCAGAAGTTTTTTCGACGATGGATATGGTCAGGGTATCGCCTATCAAACGGGCCCGCGCATCTTCATACAAAGGGCGATAAGTGGCTTGCTGGAAAATTGCACCATTCGCCTGCTTTTGCGGCCTGGCCGATTGCGCAGGAATGGAGGTGGGCTGATGTACGATAGGTGGCGGCGTCATCGCACATGATGCGAGTGCCAGCAGCGGCAACAATAGAGATAATTTTGTATATTTCATGAAATGCTCACCAAACTGGATTCATCAATATGATGCTGATTACTTGATTAGGGCAGAAATTAAAGCTGAAATTAAAGCTGAGATAAGCGTTGCAACATCTGATCAGATGTAGTGATCGCCTTGCTGTTGATTTCATAAGCGCGCTGGGTCTGTATCATATTGACCAGCTCTTCTGCCACATTGACGTTGGACGTTTCAACAAAGCTTTGCATCAACAAACCCGCACCATTGGTGCCAGGTGTATTTGTACCGGGGTTTCCGGATGCGGCTGTTTCTACATACAGGTTTTCACCCATTGCCATCAAACCAGCGGGGTTGATAAAAGTAGCCAGTTGCAGTGAGCCGACTTGCACAGGCGCGATTGAACCTGGCTGGGTCACCGAGACTGTACCATCACGCCCGACCGTAATTGATTGTGCATTGGCAGGAATAGTAATCGCGGGCTGAATCACAAAACCGCTGGATGTGACCAATTGCCCCTGGTTATCAGTCTGGAAGGAACCGTCGCGGGTATAGGCAGTAGAACCATCAGGCAGCAACACCTGGAAGAAACCCTGGCCCTGAATTGCCACATCCTTGCTATTACCTGTCTGTTGCAAATTGCCTTGCGTGAAAATCTTTTCTGTAGCAACCGGGCGCACACCAGTACCGAGTTGCAAGCCTGATGGCAATTGCGTCTGCTGCGAACTTTGCGCGCCAGGCTGGCGAATATTTTGGTACAGCAAATCCTCGAACACGGCGCGTGAACGTTTAAAGCCATTGGTGCTCACGTTGGCCAGATTATTGGACACGACATCCATCTGCGTTTGCTGCGCATCCAGGCCAGTCTTGGCTATCCATAGTGAACGTATCATTGCTTTCCCCTTTTGCCTTGATTTACTTTGCGTCGCTTTATTCTTGCGGCAAAGACTTCTACAAGGCTATTGTGCTACATCAGCACTCAACTCAAAGTCAGGATCTGACTGGCTTTAGTGGCGTTATTCTCGGCATTCTGCAAAAGCTTCATTTGCATTTCAAAGCTGCGCGCCAGATTAATCATGTTGACCATGGATTCGACGACATTCACATTGCTGTTTTCCAGCATGCCACCAGCTACACCGACCAGAGGATCAGCATCAACGGCTACACCATCCTTGGTTTTGAACAAACCATCATCGCCGCGAACCAGGTTTTCTTCCGGCGGGTTAACCAACTTCAAGCGGCCTATGACTTGCACTGCATTTGGCTTGGTGCCGGTGGGTATCGTCGATACCGTACCATCCTTGGCAATCGCAATCGATACTTCTGGCGGTATGGTGATAGGCCCGCCATCACCCACAACATTCAAACCACTCTGGGTTTGCAAAATACCGTTTTCATTGACTTTCAAACTGCCATGCCTGGTAAACGCCTCAGAGCCATCTGCCTTTTCCACCACCAGCCAACCCTTGCCTTCGACTGCCACATCCAGTTCACGCCCCGTGTTTTGCATGGCGCCTGTAGAAAAATCAGTACCAACCGTGGCATCCACCACAAAAGCGCGGGTGGCGAGACCATCACTTTTTACCGGCACAGCCCGGAATGAATCCAGCTGCGCCCGAAAGCCGGTGGTCGAGACATTCGCCAGATTATGTGAGACGGTAGCCTGCTGCTCAAGGATATGCTTGGCACCGGTCATCGCCGTATATACCAGTCTATCCATGAGCCGCTCCTGTTTTTCTGAGATTTAAAACACGCATGTCAATTCATGTAAAAAGCTTTACCATTAACGCAGGTTGACCAGTGTTTGCAAAACCTGATCCTGCGTCTTGATGGTTTGTGCATTTGCCTGATACACGCGCTGCGCAGTAATCATGTTCACCAGCTCACCCGTCAGATCGGTATTCGAATCTTCTGTCGCTGATGAAGTCAAGGTACCAAGAGCACCCGAATTTGGCGGGCCGACCAGCGCATTGCCGGATGCAGCCGTTTCTATCCACTGATTGTCACCAGTCGATTGCAAACCATTAGGATTGGTGAAATTCGCCAGCACTACTTGTGCCAATACAGCAGTTTTACCATTGGTATAGCTACCGACAATGGTGCCATCTTTAGCGGTATTGAACTTGGCCAGTTTGCCGGAAGCATAACCATCCTGGGTGTTTTTACTGACGCTGAAATCCGAACCGAATTGCGTGGTGCCAGTGAAATCGTATTTGATATCCAGGGTCGTATTAATCGGCGTTACCGCCCCAGTACTCACAGGCACCGTCAGTGTAGTCGCACGCGGATCTGTTGCAGAAAAAGGTGGCGTTACCGAACTTAACCTACCAAGGTTATCAAAACCAAGCCGGGTAATGGAATTAGTAGTAGCACCAGCGCCGTTGATAAGGACGCCATCGACAGTCGCAAAGACATCCCACTCTATCGTAACTGGCAAACTTGGCGGGGTTAAAATATTGTCGCGCTTTACAAAAAATGACTGAACAACATGCGAGTTACCCAAGCTGTCAAACACAGCGATTGAAGTCGAGCTATTGTACGTCGTTGGATCTGTTGGGCTAAACGCGACAGGTGTAATCACGGGGGGAATAGTGGCAGGCAATTGCGTGCCAGGCACCAGCTTGCGAGAGTCGAGATTCATGACTGCATTGATGATCGCTGTCTGCGCCGGTGGAATATCCGAAGTGTTGATATTGATGGGGGCAGCAGCGCCAGTCGATAATACACCTGCGGCATTGGCCACATAACCTGTCAATTGCGCACCCTGCGCATTGACGATATTACCCAGCTTATCGAGCTGGAACTGACCGTTACGCGTATAAGTAATCGCACCATTGGTGGACATGCGGAAGAAGCCGCCGCCATTGATTGCAATATCCAGCGGGTTATTCGTCGTCGAGATATTACCCTGTGTGAATTGCTGCACGACACCAGATACTTTAGTACCGATACCTACAGTACCGCCAGAAGAACCATTGAGTGAGTTGGCATAGACATCGGCAAATTGCGTTTGTCCCTGCTTGAAACCCACGGTGCTGGCATTGGCAATATTATTACCAATCACATCCAGGGATTTGGAAGCGGCATTAAGTCCACTCAGTCCTTGTTGAAAACCCATGATATTTCTCCCTTACTTAGGCTAGTTCGTTCACTTTTTTACTGCAGGATTTGATACAGGATTACTCCAAGGATCAATAAATTTGTCTTACATCACTCATGCTGACATCACCGATATTGGGCAGGCTGAGCTTCAATCCCTGAGAGCCAGAAGTAATGCTCGACACCACGCCAAATGCGAGGCTGGTTGCCTCGAGTTTTTTATCAGCCGCATTGGCGACAAATTCAAACTTGTAGGCGCCGTTGGCAGCGGTCGTTCCCGCATCGGTTTTACCATCCCAGGTCAGAGTATTCACGCCTTGTGGCAAGGCACCCAGGGCCATCTTCCTGACCACTACATCTGAACTGTCACGTATGACCACGTCAACATTGCTGGCCGCCTGAGGCAACTCAACACCGTAAATCCCTTTGCCATCAGTGACTACCATGGTATTGCCGGGTGCTATCACACCATGGCCTATCATATTGGCAGCCTGCAAGTTTTGTCCGCTCTGGAAACTGGCACCCAGGGCCGTCACAGAGGCGTTCAATTTATCGATGCCAGAGACAGTCGATAATTGGGCAAGCTGGCTGGTTACCTGGGCATTGTCCATGGGGTTCAGCGGATCCTGGTTCTTGAGTTGGGTGACCAATAAGGTCATGAAAGTGTTTTTTGCATCTTCAGTCGAATTGGTTGATGCCTTTGCACCGTTCATCGTCGCCAGCAATGTTGGATCGACGGTGCTGCTTTGTACGCCAGTGGTAGCCATGATCTATTCCTTACAGAAAATCTTATTGCCCTAAAGTCAAGGTTTTCAGCAGCATGGTTTTTGCTGCATTCATGACTTCTACATTGTTTTGATATGAACGTGATGCCGAAATCATATTCACCATTTCTTCCACTACATTCACGTTCGGCATGGCGACATAGCCTTTTTCATCTGCCATCGGGTGTTTTGGGTCATACATCAGTTTAGGCGGATTAGTATCTTCTACAACCTCATTTACCTTGACTGCCGTAGAAGCAGTGCCGGCAACAGGTACCGCGCTGAACACTACTTGCTTGGCTTTGTATGGCGTACCGTCTGAACTGGTGACACTGTCGGCATTGGCAAGATTGCTGGTCACCACATTCAGGCGCTGAGACTGCGCGCTCATGGCTGATCCGGCAACATTGAAGACATTAAAGAGTGACATGATGGTTATCCTTGTATCGCTGCCAACATACCCTTGATCTGCATATTGATCAGGGTCAGGCTGGCTTCATAACGCAGGGCATTGTCAGTAAATTGATTGCGTTCTACATCCATATCCACGGTATTGCCATCGACACTACCCTGCACTGTCGGCCGAAACTGTGGTGCGCCACCTGCCACGCTACCCGGCGTATCAATATGCTGCTCCACTGTTTTATTCAAAACGGTCGGTGACTGGTTCAGGTTTTGTCCCAGTGCACGGCTCAGGGCACTTGAAAAATCAATGTCCTTGGCCTTGTAGTTAGGAGTATCCGCATTGGCAATATTTGATGCCAGCAATTGCTGGCGCTGCCCGCGGACTGATAATGCAGTCTCGTGAAACTTGAAAAAATCATCTAGTTTGCTTACCATCTTTATCTCCTTGACCATAGCGCCCAAGGTACATGAGGCGCATAAGGGTTTTCTATGCCTTGCATCTTAGTCGCCACAGTACAAGTTTGATCAGGCAAGTAGAATGGGAAAAACCTGTTTATTCGTGCTTTCAAAAAAAACTGGTCATCCTAAAATAGAGTTCAGAACAATCCAGGCAGGAAGCAACATGAAAGCCGCAAAGTTATTCAGAAAGCTATATAACAAGCAAGTGTTGGCGTTGACAGCAGTGCTGGCGCTACCATGTCTGGGCGAGGCTGCTCCCGTTAGCCAGCAGCAAGACGCAGCACAATTGCGCCAGATCGCACTTGATTTTCTGACATTGCAGGCGTCGGGCCAGAGCAACGAGATACTGGTGACCGTGGGCGAAGTGGATAAACGGCTCAACTTGCAGGCTTGCGACAATCCCAATCCCTATTTATTACCTGGCAGCAAGCCTTGGGGGAAAGTGACGCTGGCGATACGTTGCACGGCCCCTGCACCCTGGCTGGTCTATCTGCAGGCGAATGTGCAAGTCACGGCAGATTATTATGTCGCAGCCAATGCACTTACCCATGGGCAAGTAATCTCTCTCAGCGATTTGAACAAGCAAAGGGGTGACATTTCAAAATTACCAGCTGGCGTCATTACGGCGCCTGAACAGGCTATAGGCAAAAGCATGCAGGTTTCCATGGCGTCAGGCAGTGTCATGCGGCTGGATGCGTTAAAAAGCCCCGCAGTCGTGCAACAAGGGCAATCTGTGCGGGTAATCAGCAATGGACCTGGTTTCCAAGTGGCAACGGATGCTATTGCTCTCAATAACGCAGCAAATGGTCAAATTGCCAAAGCGAAAACCAGTTCCGGACAAACCGTTAGTGGCGTTGCCAAAAATGGTGGCATTATAGAAATAATTTACTGATAGCAAGAGTTTGCCCGGACAGAATTAAATACATGCAATATTTTTTTGCAGTAAGGTTAAAGTTTAAAATTAAGCAGCCGATAAACTGGATGTAGATGTTTGTAAGTCCCATACTGAGGGTATCGCTGTGAAAATTGATGACGCACTAAATAAAACCGCGGGGCTACCAGTAAGCCCGCAACAGGCTCGCACGGAAAAACCAGCAGATAATGCGGTTCCCGTTGCGAATTCGTCGAAAGTACAGATCTCGCCCCTGTCCTCACAGTTGCAAGCCTTGCAAAGTACGCAGGCAAGCGGTGCTGTGTTTGAGACGAAGAAGGTGGAAGCGATCAAGTTGGCCATTTCTGAAGGACGCTTTCAAGTGAACTCGGAAAAAGTCGCTGATGGCTTGCTGGAAACAGTAAAAGATTTGCTCAATTCCAGAAAACGTTAAAAATGAACGCAAGAAGTTCCGGACACGCTGCCATTCAACAATGCCTGCAGGAAGAAGTGAGCATCATGACTTCGCTCGCCGATTTGCTTAAGCAAGAGCAATCAGCATTGATAGAAAGCGACGTAGTCCAGCTCAATGACTTTACCCAGAGCAAGGGACAGCTTGTGATCAAAATGACGGAGCTTGAAAAAAAGCGTAACAGCTTCTTGAGCGACCTTGGCTTTAATACTGACCTTGAAGGTATGCAGGCTTACCTGGCGCAAGCGGCACAAGTGGGCGATGCAGCGATCGATACACAAGATAGTGCCAGGCATTGGGACGCATTGCTGGAACTGACTGTGCAGGCAAAAGAAGACAACCGTACGAATGGGTCGCTGATTAACCGCAGGTTGTCACTGAACCAAGCCACCTTGAACTTGCTGCAACAAAATACCAACCAAGCTGGATCCATGTATGGCCCAAATGGTCAGTCCACGGTCAAGAGCACGCCAGGCAAGGGCTATATCGCCACCTGAGCAAGGTCACTTGCTGCCCTGTTTTGCTGTAAAACTTTCTATCCGCAACAAACTACAGTTACAGCTATTTCATCGCGATGTTTTCGTGATGACTTTCTCTTATTGCCCTTAACTCAGCCGGCAAGCAAACTTCGGAATTTACAACCCCAGAGAAGCGGCGGTAGGACGCAACAGCGGTGCCGGAGGTGTTGCGCCTGGTGTTGCTGGAGCTGCTGGTGTGATGGGCACCTCCACCACCGGTTCTGGCAAAACCGCCAGAATGGTGATAGAAACACGACGGTTCCTGGAGCGTCCTTCCGGAGTATCATTTTCACTGACAGGCAGTTTCGCTCCCTGCCCCACTGCGGTCACCCGGTTTTCATCTACCCCATTTTCTGTAAGCAAACGCGCAACAGTACTGGCGCGCACGGCAGACAACTCCCAATTGGATGGGAAAATGGAGTTTTTGATCGGCAGATTATCGGTATGCCCCTCTACCTGTATGGCATGGGTATCAATCTTCAGGACGCCAGCGATTGCTTTAAGTGCCTGTATGGAATCCACATTCAGACGTGCATCACCAGGAGCGAACAAGAGGCTGGCATTAATTTCTATGGTGATGCCCCGGCTGGTCTGGGTGACCCTCACCTTGCCTTCGCGCACCAGGGGTTCCAGCACGGTCAAGATATCTTTGGCCATGGTGGTCATTTGCGCTTTTTCTTTGCGCAAACCTTCATTGATACGGTTTTTGACCAGAGGCAGAGGATCAAGCTTGATCTTTTGTTCAGTCTGCGCATCAACAGGCTTAGGATTAACAGTCATGACTTTGCCAAATGCACCGGTCAGAGAATTTGACAAGACGCGGTATTTGCCCTCGTTCAGCGAGGAAATGGCATACATGACAACAAAAAAAGCAAACAGCAGGGTAATAAAATCCGCATAAGAAACCAGCCATCTCTCATGGTTGTCTGGTTCTTCGTGGTATTTTTTCCTTGCCATAAGTACTTTTTCTCAATGTAGCGTAACTTTCAGTCTTACCGTCAGTTCCGATGATGGGTCAGCCGTTCTTCCACCACGCGCGGGCTATCACCAAGGGCAATACTGTAAAAAATGTCAGAAAGCATTTCACGGCGCGTCACTTCACGGCCTATGATTTCTTTCAATTTATTGCTGATTGGCAAAAATAACAAGTTGGCCATGCCCACACCGTAAATAGTGGCAACAAAGGCAACTGCGATACCGCCGCCGAGCTTGGAAGGGTCGCTGAGATTTTCCATGACATGAATCAGTCCCAGCACCGCACCCAAAATGCCTATGGTAGGTGAATAACCACCCGCCGCATCCCAGATTTTGGCAGCCTGGCGCTGTTCCATTTCATATAATGAAATATCAACGTCGAGGATGTCTTTCAGGCGTATCGGGTCTATACCATCGATCACCAGGCGTAATCCCTTGCTGATGAAAGGATCAGATGAGGCATTCATATAACGCTCAAGGCTCAAAAATCCTTCACGTCGGGCAACGACACTCCAGATCAAGGCATCAGCAACATTCTTCTTACTGGTATCAGGTGGCTCAGATACCACCCAGCGCAGCATACGCACGCCGCGCTTGAAAGTGTTGAGCCGGCTTTGCAGCAGCACTGCCCCCAGCGTTCCCACTACCACGATGACAAAGGCAGCGGGTTGCACCAGCGAAGACAGGTTGCCCCCTTCCATCAACTGTCCGGTGACTATGCCAAATATCACCAGTATCAATCCGATTACGCTAGCCCAGTCCACGCTTTCTCCCTTAAGTATGCCCTGAGCCTGGCAACAGCCTGACTATGCAATTGTGATATCCGCGACTCTGATACCCCCATTACCGCACCAATTTCTTTCAAGTTCAATTCCTGCTCGTAGTAAAGACCCATGAGCAGCTTCTCGCGCTCTGGCAGGCTGTCGATTGCCCCAATGACGGCATCACGGAAGTCGTCATTGAGTAAATCCTGTAAGGGGTCACCTGACGCATCTGAACAATAATGGTCAAGGAAATGTTCCTTGGTATCCGCATCATGAAAGTCTTCGTAGTACACCAATTGGTGTCCACCACTGTCTGTCAGCAGGTTCTGGTATTCTTCCAGGCTGAGCTTGAGCGACTTCGCCACCTCGGTTTCCAGCGGTGGCCTGCCCAGCTTTTGCTGTAGCACATTCATGGCGTTTTCTATCTTGCGCATGTTCTGGCGCACGCCACGCGGCAACCAGTCACTGCTGCGCAGCTCATCCAGCATGGCGCCCCGTATGCGCTGTACCGCATACGTTTCGAACTGTGCACCATGGGTATCTTCGTAACGGTTGACGGCGTCCAGCAGGCCTATCATACCGGCCTGCACAAGATCATCCACCTCCACACTGGGAGGCAGGCGCGCCTTCAACTGGTAAGCCAGTCGCTTGACCAGTGGCGCATGCTCCCTTAAAAGGAAGTTTTTATCTGATTTTCCGCTCGCGGTGTACATTTTTTTGATTACATTCCGAGACCGACACCCAGCTCAGGGACTCCCTCTACACACAAGGTGGAACGCGCGGTCTTCGCCAATTGTTCAGCCAGCCGGGAAAATGCCAGCGAAGCGAGGGCTTTAGGAAAAGCATCAATCACAGAACGTCCCAAATGCGCAGCCTTTCTTACGTGTTCATCTTCCGGCACATGGCCAACGTAGTGCAGTGGCACCGCCAGGTAACGGCTGGCCGCCTGCGCCATATTCGTATAAATCAATCTCGCCTCTTTTTCCGATGCGCCGGACACTAAAATACCATAACCACGCCTGCCGAGCCGGTTGCTTATGCGTTTGATCAATCCATACGCAGCCTTGATCATGGCAGGATCAGCAGAGACCTGTATCACCAGCTCACTGTCATCCAGCGTAGACAAGGCGAAACTGTCGTCCAGGTTGATCTCGCTATCCACGATGACCAGATCAGCCCTGTTGGCCGCCACGTCAAACACTTTGGACAATTGCCGTGTATTTTCTGGCGGCAGCCAGGCATGACGGGACAGCATCGTAACCGACAAGCCGGATGCCACCAATTTGACTGCTTCCTTCATTGTACGCTGTTGTTTCGCTACATCCAATAAGGTCTGATCAACGCTGGCATTCAACCATGCGCCCACACTGTTTTCTGAAGCGCGCGCATCCACCATCAAGACCTGGTTACCCTGACGCGCCAGCGACACTCCCAAATTGACCAGCATGCCGCTTTTTTCATCTTCTCTCAATGCAGACAAGAAAGTGAATACCCGTGGTTTTGGTCCAGCCAGCATGCGGCGCAGGCCTTCTGCCTGATCAAAACTAGCCAAGGGATACCTCCTGGCCAGCACGGCCTGATGTTTGTGCAGAAACTGCACCCGCCATCAACAAAGGCAGTTCTTCATCCAGGTAACGGAAAGCCGCTGTCTCACGCTTGAGCTTGAAA
Source organism: Undibacterium sp. Ji42W (assembly GCF_049340405.1). NCBI lineage: Bacteria > Pseudomonadati > Pseudomonadota > Betaproteobacteria > Burkholderiales > Oxalobacteraceae > Undibacterium > Undibacterium sp. Ji42W. Next base: position 133,009 of record NZ_JBMPOV010000011.1, on the reverse strand, counting down.
GCGCGGTCGATCAAATACAATTTATTGGCGATATGCAGATCCTCAGGCACACGCTGGCCGCTGGCAATGTAATACACCATGAGTTTCTGGCGTATCGCAATATCCAATGCACCACCTATAGTCGCGGCCTCATCCAGCTTGGTCAGTATGCAACCTGCCAGGCCATTACCTTGATAGGCGCGCACTACTTCGCTCAAGGTTTCGCCTGTCGATGTCGCATTCAGGCACAGCAAACGCTTCACCGGAGTGTCTGTTCCAGACAACATTGCCACCTGTTCAGTCACCATTTTGTCGCGCTGGCTGACTCCCACAGTATCAATCAGGACGGTATGCTTGTTCTTGAGCTCGGACAAAGCGATGCGTAGATCTGCCTCATCCTTGACCGCATGCACCATCACACCCAGGATTTTGCCATAAATACGCAATTGCTCAAAACCGCCGATACGATAACCGTCAGTCGTGATCAATGCCAGCTTGGAGGGGCCATGGCGCATCACGCAACGGGCAGCCAGTTTAGCGGTCGTCGTCGTCTTGCCCACACCTGTCGGACCTACCAGGGCATACACGCCGCCTTTTTCCAGCATTTCATTTTCATTATCGATGGTGGACAGATTACGCACCAGGGTGCTTTTGATCCAGTCCAGCCCATTCTCGACCTTGCCAGTTTCCGGCAGTTTTTCTACCAGATAGCGAGCCAGGCTCGCACTAAAGCCGGTGGCCAGTAATTCACGCAGGATTTCTGCTTTTTGAGGCTGACGTTTTTGTGTCTGCGACCAGGAAATCTCTGCCAGTTGCGATTGCAGCATACTGCGCATGGAGCGTATCTCTGACATCACATCATTGAGTTCATTGGCACTGACCGGCGCTTCAACCTCATTGGCAAAGTTAGGCGTACTATGTGTACTGTTTGTATTGTTTATCGGTCTGAATGTTGGTCTGACAATTGCAGGTTCTTCGACAGGACGCTCAAAAACACGCTGTCTGGTGACTGGCTCTTCAGTCTGAAAGCGTGGTGCAAAGCGTGGCACTTCAGGTATGAGTATCTCATCGCTGGCAGTGGGTTCAATAGTGCTGATAGCTTCATCGGCCATCGCCAGTATCTCCACCTTGCCGCCGACATTACGGTTAGACAGGATCACGGCATCCGCCCCCAAAGCATCGCGCAACATGCGCAAAGCTTCGCGAGAAGTATTCGCGGTAAATTTTCTGACGTTCATGATTGACCTCCGACCAGACTGGTGACTCTAATGGTTTTTGTTTCAGGTACTTCTGCGTGTGACAAGACTTTAAGTTGTGGCAAATTGCGGCGCAGGAAGCGCGACAGCAAGGCACGTAATGGCGCGGGCACCAGCAAGACCGGCGTCAGACCCATTTGCTCCTGATGCTGGGCCGCAGCCTCGGTCTGGCTTGCCAGGGTGTCGGCCAGGCCAGGCTCCATGCCTGAGCCATCAGCACCACTGGTTTGCAGGGCTTGCATCAACAGGCGTTCAAGACGGTTATCCAGGGTCATGACTGTCATCTCATTCCCGGTCGGGAAGATTTGCTGGACAATGGCACGGCCCAAAGCAATCCTGACTTGTGCCGTCAATTCATTGGCATCCTGAGTATGCATGGCTTGCTCAGACAAAGTCTCAATAATGGTACGCATATCGCGGATATGCACACCTTCGACAAGCAGGTTTTGCAATACTTTTTGCAGGATGGATAAAGGCAAGGCTTTTGGCACCAGTTCTTCCACCATTTTTGGCATGTCTTTTGCCAGGTGATCCATCAACAACTGTACTTCTTGACGACCGAGCAATTCAGCCGCATGGCTGGTGATCAGGTGATTCAAATGAGTAGCGATTACGGTACCGGAATCGACCACGGTATAACCCATGGCTTGCGCCTGTTCGCGCAGGGCAGCTTCTATCCAGACCGCAGGCAGACCAAAGGCAGGGTCGTTCGTGACAGCACCGGGCAAATTGCCGGTCACCATGCCTGGATTAATCGCCAGATACTGACCACTCAGGGCCTCGCCAGCACCGACTTCCACGCCTTTGAGTGTGATCCTGTATGCCGAGGGCTTCAATTCCAGGTTGTCGCGAATATGTACAGGCGGCGATAAAAATCCCACTTCCTGGGCGAATTTTTTGCGTATGCCTTTAATGCGGCGCAAAAGTTCCCCACCTTGATTTTTATCCACCAGAGGGATCAGGCGATAACCGACTTCCAGGCCTAGGGTATCAACAGGCAAGATGTCTTGCCATGTCGCTTCTTCCATTTCCTGGCCAGTGCTGGCGGGGGCATCTACTTTTTCTTCGACGACAGGAGCAACCTGACCGCGCTTGTTAAGCATATACCCACCACCAACCAGTATGGCTGCCAGCAGGATAAAGGCAATATGCGGCATGCCAGGTATGATACCCATGCCACCAATTATGCCGCCAGTGATGATCATGACCTGGGGCTTGGCAAACAACTGCCCTATCAACTGTCCACTGATATCCTGGTCACTGGCCACGCGTGAGACTACGACACCAGCAGCAGTTGAGATAATCAGCGAAGGAATTTGCGCGACCAGGCCATCACCAATGGCCAGCAAGGTATAGTTTTTCAGCGCAGTAGCAAAATCCAGGTCATGCTGGACCATACCCACCACCAGGCCACCGACGATATTGATGACGGTGACCATGATGCCCGCAACCGCGTCACCACGTACATATTTACTGGCACCGTCCATGGCGCCATAAAATTCTGCTTCTTGCGCCACTTCGGTACGGCGGCGGCGGGCTTCCTGTTCAGCAATCAGTCCTGCATTCAAATCAGCATCAATCGCCATTTGCTTACCTGGCATCGCATCCAGGGCGAAACGCGCACCCACCTCAGCGATACGGCCTGCACCCTTGGTGACGACGGTAAAGTTGATGATGGTCAGGATAATAAATACCACGATACCGACAGTGTAGTTGCCACCGATCAGAAAGTGACCAAAGGCTTCGATCACTTTACCGGCGGCATCTGGGCCAGTGTGGCCTTCTGTCAGCACCACGCGGGTGGAGGCGACGTTCAGGGACAGGCGCAACATCGTACTCACCAGCAGCACAGTCGGGAACACCATGAAATCCAGCGGTTTAATTGTATATAAGCTGGTCAGCAGGACGATGATCGCAATCGCAATATTAAAGCTGAAAAACACGTCCAGAATAAAGGCTGGCAAAGGCAAAATCATCATCGCAAGCATCAGGATGATGAGGAAAGGCGCAGCCAGCGCCCTGGTGTTCATGCCATTCATCCAGGCAGGCAAGGTGAAGCTATTCATGCTTGGGCTCCTGCTTGATTAGATGGTTGATTTTGCACCTGAATTTGTGGTTGATTTTGTGGTTGATTATTGGGATCAAGCTCAGGTGGCACATGTAAATCATTTGGTTTTACAGGTTTATTGCCGTCCCCCTTGCTGTAACTGCGCAACTGGTAAACATAAGCCAGAACTTCTGCCACGGCGGCATACAGGGCTTCTGGTATTTCGTCGCCGAGATCAGTATGTTTGTACAAGGCACGGGCCAGTGGTGGCGCTTCCAGCAGGGGCACATTGTGTTCCTTGGCCAGCTCACGGATTTTGGCAGCGACTGCATCTGCCCCCTTGGCAATGACTTTAGGTGCGCCATTGCCACCTTCGGTATATTTGAGAGCGACAGCAAAGTGAGTCGGGTTGGTCACAACAACATCAGCCGTTGGAATCTCGGACATCATGCGGCGTCGTGCCATCTCACGCTGTTGTGCACGAATCTTCGCCTTGATTTGTGGATTACCGTTAGCTTCCTTGGATTCCTGTATCACTTCCTGATGGGTCATCTTCAGCTTTTCTGCGTACTGCCACATCTGGTAAGGCGCATCAATCGCCGCAATCACTGCCAGTGAGCCGACAATAGCCAGAAAACACACCCCCATCATGTGGCCTACGTGGGCCGGGCCAGACTTCAGCGATTCCAGCGGCAAGGCGAAGATGGCATTCTTTTGCCCCATGATGACTATCCAGGCGACAACGCCGACCAAAATAGTTTTGACAATGGCCTTGATCAATTCCACACCTGCACGGGTAGAGATCATATTACCCAAGCCAGAGATCGGGTTCATGCGCGAAAAATTCGGTGTCAGCGCCTTGGTACTAAACAGCCAGCCACCTATCAACAATGGCGAACCCAGCGCCACCACCACCAAGAGCCCCGCAACAGGTGCAAAAGCCATCAGCACTTGCATCAGACTTGCCGCAACCTGCGAGAAAAAAAGTTCATGGTCATAGATGATCGCCCGGTCCAGCGACAGGCCTGAGACCAGTGCCTGGCTCAACTGCCGCACCAGGCTGTCACCCATACCCCAGAGCGCGCCACCTGCTGCCAGCAGGATGGTACAGGTAGATAGTTCGCGCGAACGTGGAACGTCACCCTCTTCCCGCGCCTGTTCAAGGCGCTTGGGCGAGGCCGGTTCGGTTCTTTCGAGATCGCTATCTTCGGCCATTGCCGACTCCTGTTATTTCCTCAAAGCAAGTACTGCTTTGATTACGCAAATGTACAGGTGTAATTATTGGCTATGACAGAAGCACAAGATGCGGGGAATAAAGGAAGAAATACCCCTTAGCTCTGGGGAAAGACTGGCCCTTTATGTTTAAAGGACCATAAATAACTGAAATCTGAACACCTGCCTTGTCGCAAAGCATTCAGATTTAGTTTTGAAATTAGCTAATTGAAATGCTTTGATCAGGCAGGTACAGCAATTGCTGGTGCCGCCACCATACGATGTATGAAATACATCATGACAGCAGTCAGCAACACAGTACAAACCAGAATGTCACCCAGCAAATCAAAATGCAATATCGCACCACCATCAGGCTGGCTGACGATCATCCCCGCAACCACAGAACCAACACCACCGGCAATTTGCTGCAACGATGAATTGATCGCCATGAATGCGCCTCGGCTGTCAGCGGCTGGCACAGCCGACATCATTGCCTGAGCAGGGATCATGCGGGAAAAAATACCGACGAAAAGCAAGACATTGACCAGGATAACCATAGGCAAGGGCGTGATACCTAGACGGGTATAGATCAACGCCATGATGATGGTCATTACCGCACCGAATAAAAATATGCGGTATTTGCCAAATTTATCGCTCAGCTTACCCACCATAGGACCAGTGATAATCGCACCGAATCCTGTGACCAGATAAACGATCGGCAATTCCTTCATCGAAATGCCCAGATTATTCACTGAAAAAGCGCTACTGAATGGCATCAGCATGTAGCCGCCAATACTCAGGAAGCCTGTTGCAGCAAATGCCAGTAAATATCTTGGCGTTGCTATTGTGTCCCGCAAATGATGGAAGGGGTTACGGTCAGATTGCAATTTCAAATGTCCGTCTATCGGTTTCAGGTTCGCAATAATGATTACACCAACTAATGCGGCTATACCCACGATCATCAGGAAAGGCGCATGCCAGCCCCAGTGAGCAGACAAATAAAGGCCAATTGGCAAACCCAGAATCTGGCTGCCTGCAAACGCAGATTGCAGTACGCCCATGACTCGGCCACGCATGCTGAAAGGGAACAGGTCGGTCGTAATCGCCATCACGATAGAACCAATGACGCCACCAAACAACCCAGTCACAATGCGCGCAAATAACAGGAAATAGAAATTAGGCGCAATACCACAAAGAAAGGTGCCAAGGATAAAACCAACATAAAAGAACAGCAGCAGTTTTTTACGGTCAAAACGGTCAGCAAAACCCGCTGCCGCAAACCCGGCAATACCGGCACTAAAGGCATAGGCAGACACCACCACACCAAATTGTGAAGGGGTGATATTCAACGCCGGCATCAGGATCGCACCCAGAGGTGACATGATCATGAAATCCAGAATAATCGTGAACTGCAAGAACGCCAATATGGCGAGTACAAACTTTTGGTACCCAGTGAACTGCGCTGGCGGTTCGGTAGATATAGCTTGATTCATATTTTCTTTCTTTTCGATGAAAACCCAGACTCTTGTCATGGCCTGAGTTAAAATTTTTTATGTAGTCTTTTATGTGGCTTTTTATGTAGTCTAGGCAGCTTCCTTGAAGCCCTCTTTTTGTACAAGCACGTCCTGGTTTCCAGTAAAGAATTCCCTGAAAAACGGTACGGCTTCATACGAATGAAAGACTTTGGTAAATTTCAATGTCTCTGCCGCAGTCTCAGCATTACGGGCACGCATCTCGGCTTCATACGCAACGATGGCTGTATACATATCTGGCATATCAGGGTTCAGCAATTGACTCGCCAGCACCATGGCATCCTGCATCGCCATATTCACACCCTCGCCTGCATAAGGTGGCATGACATGGGCCGCGTCACCCAGCATAGTTAAATTAGACAAAGACGGCCAGCTTTGATCAACGGGGGCACAAAATTGTGGCCGCGGGATGAAGGGCAGAGTCGCATGCTTGAATAATTCTGCCCAGATATGACTCCAGCCCTTGAACTCCTGTTTGAACCAGGCGAATACCTGATCGCGGTCAGAAAAATCGATTCCACAGCTGGTGTGCCAATGCTGATCCGCTTTGTGTCCAGTGTAAAAAGCGACGCTGCCGTCACCTTTAAGCACGATGAATAAAGTCTTTTCATCATCGAGCACACACACCTTGCCACCGTCCAGCAATTCATATAACTCTGGAATAGTACTTGCCACGTCAGCGACTGTGCCTTCCAGCACGGTTACACCAGAATACTCAGGTGAAATCGACGTAATATAAGGGCGTATTTTCGAGTTGGCACCGTCCGCGGCGATGAGCAAATCCGCTGTAAATTTATCGCCATTTTCAAATGTGATCTCGACTGATTCGTCTGTCCTTTGCAAAGAAGAAAAACGCGCATCCCACACCACTGTGTCTTCAGCCAGCGAAGCCAGCAATAAATTGCGCAAAGGGCCTCGGTCTATTTCTGGCCTGTCATTGCTCTCTGCACCAAGCTCATCAATGATGACCGCAGCCTGCGCATCCACAAACAGCATTTTCTCGGCACCCGGGCGATAAGCCTGCTCAAAGGCATCCATCAAACCCGCTGCCCGCAAGGCTGACAAACCGGAACCCTTGTTCAGATTCAGGGTTGCTCCCTGCACTCTGGCGAACTGATTGATATCCCTTTCAAACACCTTCACTTTTGCACCCTGCATTTGCAACAAACGCGCCAAAGTCAGCCCGCCCGGCCCTGCACCTATGATGGCAAGCTGTTTGTCTTGTATCGGGCTTTGTTCGTGGATTTTTGTCATGATGGTTGCTCCGGTTTTTATCCATCTTATTGCGTGCGTTACTGCAAAGCTTTTACAGCAATGTAATTGCGCACTTCGTTTGCACACTCAAGGGATAGACGTTTTGAAATGACAAATATTGCAGCGAACCGGAGATTTTCTATTCATATCAAATTTACTTCAAAAATCTTTGATTGAAATCAGGGACCTGAATAATGCCTTGGCTCACACTATAATTTAATCAAATTAAAAAGTAAAGTCACTTAATTATTTAATTCAAACAATAAAACCTGCTAAAATGACGACAAGACAATTATGCAAAGACAAGACACGAGGCAAGTAATGGGACTCAGGGAATTAAAGAAGGCAAAAACCAAGAAAATGATTTCTGACTTGGCCACCGGACTTTTTATAGAAAAAGGCTACGACCAGGTCACCACTGCAGAAATCGCCAGACTGGCAGAAGTGTCTGTCCCTACGCTATTCAAATACTTCCCGACCAAAGAAACGCTGGTCTTTGATGAAGAAGCAGAACGGGAAGAAAGATTAATCGCTGCCGTTACTGACAGAAAAAAAGGGGTGTCCATACTTGACGCCTTGCTTGAGCATTTTTCTAGCTATATGGCTTTTGATGAGGATAAGAAAAAAGAAGTAAATGCCTTCAGAAAGCTGATCTATTCCACGCCAGATTTATATGTTTACGCCAAACAGATCTGGATGCGCTATGAAAAATCATTGGCCGTCGTGCTGCAGCAAGAAACAGAAAATAAGTTGGAAAAAGCAGAAGCAGAGGCCATTGCCCACTTTATTCTCGATGCCTTCCATCGATCAAAAGATGCTGAAAATCCAAAAGCTTCTTTGCACACCTTGTTCAACATGATGAAGAACGGCTGGAAAGAGTAGTTATCATGAATACCATTGCCATCAACAATTTTAAGGTCATTCAGGCTGGCGCTTGTGCTGCAAGGCTATTCTCTATAAATGCCCTGGCGGTAGTCGCGGCATAACCCTGCGGCATGATGTCGCCTGCCGCACTGGCAAGTTGAAACGCGCCCTCTATAAAAGCAAGCAAACCAGCCGCTAATTCAGCCACAGCTCCAGTGGTTTTCTTCTGGTATTGCAGGCATTCCGTCAGCAAAGCCTGTATCAATACCAGTTCAGCAGCAATAGCTTCTTGAAAAACAGCGCGCACTTCAGGCTGCCTGACAGCTTCTGCACCAATCACAACCCAGGCGGAAACCGCTTCTGGCATTGCCCCCTCACCTTTGGCAAGTCGTGCATTGATATAAGCCAACAACTTCTCTTGCGCCGTACTTGCACTGGCAGCCAGTACCTCATACCGTGCAAGTGACATGGCAGCCAGCAGCCTGACCAGATATAGCAAAATCTCGCCCTTACTCTTGAAATGATAATGAATCAAACCCGGAGCCAGGCCAGCCTGTTTGGCAATGGCGAGAATAGTGGCCTTTTCATAACCGTGCTCTGCCATGACAGACAGCAGCGCAAAGACAATCTCCTTGCGACGCTGCTCGGTATTGGATTTTCTCGACATAATAAAAGCTTGCCCGTAATTTTGGTTATCAAACCAAATTCTACTTGGTTTCACTTATGCAAAGCGCAAGAATGCAAACAAAGTATTCCGGGGCAAATAACAGATAAAAATTCGGGCAATTGCAGAATACAATCTTGCCGTATGAAAACAGCGATTTTGAGACAGGATTCAGATATCCAACTTCATGGTACAAAATGATTCCATGATGCCAATACAAGACATAATCTGCTTATCAAAATGCAATGCCACCTCATTACGCCATTTACAGAAACGCCATTTGACAGTTGAACTGTCGTCGAGATTACCTATGCTGCACCGCTTTACCCAGTTTGCCTGCCTCCTGCTATTGTCAGTGCTCGCGCAATTGCCTGCATTTGCGATGGAAAAAACTGACGCAAACAAAGCCTCGGTCAAACTCCTCCTGCAAGAAAACCTGGACATCCATGGCAGGCAATTGCCATTGGACCGGGATCTGGAAGCCATCCTTATTTATTTTGAACGTGAATCCGGAATACGCTTTGACAAACAGCTGCTGCCATGGAACCGCGCGCAACTCATGGCGCAAAATGGTGAAGGTTTGATTTTTGGCATTTCCAAATCACCTGAACGCCTGAAGCTGTATCATTTTTCCATCCCTGTCGTCAGCGAAAAAATCTGGGCAATTACCTATGGCGACCCTCAGCCTAACTTTCAATCGGTGGAAGACTTGCGCGACAAAACCGTCAGCGTAGGCCGCGGCTTCAGCCACGGCATGGATTTTGAAAAAGCAAAAAATGTCATCTTCCAGGTGCAGGAAGACTTCGCATCCCCCCCTGCCCGTTTTAAAAATCTCATGAATCACCGCAGCGACATCATGCTCTGGCCAGTACGCCAGTTACAACATGCCAAGCAGGTAGAAGCCTACCTGCGCGATGAACTCATCCCCAGCTTCAATGATCCAGATCTGACTGGTAAAACCTTCTACGTCTCAGCCAAACCAGTGTTTTACGACACCACCCATTTCGCCGCAGCAAATGGCAAATATGAAGCAGAAATGAAAAAACTGAATGCGGTGATACGGAAGGGAACGGCAGATAAGAAATTGTCGAAATTGCTGGTGAAGTTTTATTAAATAGGCGCACTGAATAAAGTACATCACAAATGAAAAACGCCGCACAAGTTTTACTTAATGCGGCGTTTTTTATTCGGCAATTATTTTATCAGCGGCTGAATTCTTTGAGCCTGTCGTTAAACGAACGGCCCTGAGAACCATTGGTTGATTCAAAACGATTGCGCATGACTTTGTCCAGATTATCAAGGCGATCGGTTGGAGATGGGTGCGTTTCAAACAACAAACTGAAATTACCATCCTGTGCATTTTGTGACTGTAAAGTTTGCAATACAGCTGGCAATCCATAAGGGTCAAAACCTGCGCGAGCAGCAATGACAACACCCACACGATCGGCAGCATACTCATCTCCCTTATCAAGACCTTTAGTTAGCATGTCTTTACTCAGATTGACTACCATACCCCTAACTTCTGCAAAATTACCTTTGAATTTACTGCCAGCGACATCACCCGCAACATCTACCCATGCTTTTGACTGCATGGCATTAACATGATGTTTCAATACGACGTGAGCAATTTCGTGTGACAGCACACCAACCAATTCAGCTTCATTACGCATGCGCGCCAGCAGTCCTTTGGTGACAAAAATCTTCCCGCCGGGCGTAGCAAAAGCATTGAAACCCACATCATCAAGCACGCCAAAAGTCCATGGCAAATCAGGTCTCTCGGTTTGCGATGCCAACCAGCGCCCTAGAGTGTTCACGTAGCGCTGCAATGCAGGATCATTCAGTAAAGGTTTGGCACCCAACAAGACAGCTGCAAATTCGTTACCTATTTCTATTTCTCTTGGCTCATCTATCCCTGAATTTTCAATGATGGGTTTAGCTTTATCAAGTATGTCACCTGCAACACCCGTTTTACCTCTTGTGGCGTCGAGAATCTGACCGAAAATACCACCCTGCGCAATTGCGGAACCGCATAACACCAAAGTCAATCCAGCAATCGCAAGTTTTTGTAATGTACGCATTTAATTGCCCCCCCGCTTTCCAGTTTTATCCTGGCTTGAATATTCGACATTGCTTGCCACGAGTGGTGAACGCTGAGCAAACACCTGGGCGCTGTTTTTATCGGCTGCAAATTTCTGCATTTTCTGCAGTTCGGCATAATTCGGTGAAGATCTGCGTATATCCTCTTTATCCAGACCTTTGACACCATTACCTACCGTGCCAGTATTCGACGTGCGGCCACTGGTCATCAAAGCGCCCAGTACATTACCGCCAGAAGCTGGCGCAGCATTGCTGTTGGTACTTGCATCCAGACGCAAAGCTGTCATCCTGACCCAGCCCGCTTGTCCTGCAGAAGTTTTTACTTGTGTCCATCCACCAGTACGTTGCATGACATCCACCCTGGTCTGGTTCGCCAGTGTGCCTATCACGGCAGCATCGGCGCTGGCCTTGTCCATTAACTCGGTAGATTTGGAGGTAGTCGCGGACTCGGCTAGCGCATTGCCAGTCAGCATGGCCGCTGCAATTAAAATTGGTATTTTCATGGGATTTTCCTCAGAGGTTCGTACAATTCAACTTCTGCAGCCCTGCCCTTAACAGCAAACGAGCCACGCGAACTAAAAGTGATATCGGCATTGTCGCCGCAGGCCAGCATGGTTTCCTTGGTTACCAGGGCTCTGGCAACGCCTTTAGTCAGCCCCTCTACCCGGCTGGCGAGATTGACGTTGTCGCCAATAGCGGTGTAATCGAGCTTGCGTTTGGCACCAATAAAGCCTACCACAGCAGTTCCTGTGTGTACACCGATGCCGACGTCAAAGTCCACCAGGTCTGAATCTTCTGCAAGCAGCTCTTGCTTGAAGGCAAGCAAGTTATCCTGCATTTCCAGGGCCGCGGCTACAGCATGGCTGGCGTGCCGGGGGTCGTCCATAGGCGCGCCCCAAAAAGCCATGATGCAGTCCCCGATGTATTTATCCAGCGTGCCGCCATGCTTCCAGACGACTTCTACCTGGCGTTCAAAATAACGGTTGAGGATGTTCACAACATCTTGCGGCGCTTTGCTTTCTGCCAGTGTCGTGAAGCCACGTATGTCAGAAAACAGCACGGTGATAAGGCGCATCTGGCCCGAGAGACTTTCTACTGTCTCGCCATGATCTACGATCTTGCGTACCACCTCGGGATTAAGGAAGCGACCAAACAGTGACACCGTGCGGTCACGGGTGCGGCGCTCTCGCAGATAACCGGCAAGTGCCGCCGACAAAAACCAGGCCCAGGCAAAGATGAGAGGGGTTACTACCGGCAGCATCCAGTGATGGGCGACCATCTGGTCTGCCAGATACACTGCCGCCAGTGACAATATCAGTAAAGCACCACCAGTAAGGCCGGGGTGCAGGCGCTGCCGAAAAGCAAGCACCAGCAAGGCAATCAAGGCCAACCCGACAACAAAAGGCCATTGAGGTGCAACCTGGCGTATACTGCGACCATTTTTTAAATTATCCATTGCAACAGCCAGAATATCGACACCGGGATAACCAGGCGCTAGCGGTGTTAAGTGATGATCAAACAGCCCAGGAGCCGACGAACCTATGATAATAATCTTGTTGCGAAAGAGCTGATCGAGAGCGGGTTCTGCCCCCTGCGGCAAATGCGCCCTTTCTTCTGTCAGTGTTTTAAACAAATCAGCATAGGCATACCGCTTGTGCCCTTGGGCAGGCCAGAACATCTGAAAATCAGCGCCTTGAGGCAAAGTAAAGCCCAGGTCCAGCACAACCCGTGCAGGAAGTGATGGCAGATGCCAGCCAGCCACATCGGCATACAGGCGATAGCGCCGCACCACGCCATCTGCATCAACCATGCTATTCACCAGACCCAGACGCCAGGCACTACGCTCTGTCGCCAGCGGCAGTTGCATATTGACTCTGGTATTTGGCTTACCCTGATTTTTGATGGCAAAGGCCTCTTTCAGCTTATCCAAGGCGAAAGCATCGTTGTTCTTTCCATTTTCCAGGAGCAAGGTTTGCTGGTAGGCATGCGGGAAATCCCGGATCTGATCAGATAAAAAGGCATCACTTTTGGGCGATCCCAAGTCACGCTCCTGAAAGCTGATATCAAACACAACCGCCCTGGGGGCAAATCCTGCGAGCGCCTCCAGCAAAAACCCATGTATTTCACGCTTCCACACCCATAGGCCTGCAATTTTTTGCATGGCTAGCATACTCGGGTCATCAATATCCACGACCACAATATCCGGGTCAGGCTGATAGTTTGGTGCGTGATGGCGCAAATAAACATCCCCCAGGCGCGACTCTGTTGTCGCCAGCAAATGCAGGCCAAACAATTCCCCTGCCATTGCCACCACCAGCAATAGCGTCAGCGCGGCATACCAGCGTATGGTTGCGCTTTGAATGAAAGGGAAAAGGATTTTCAGCATGCCTCAAGGCTCATACAGGTAAAGTCAGATGTGCATTCAACAGACAATTTCTCATCGACAGGAGTTTACACTTGTTTATTGCACAAAAACCATATTTGCTGGCAACAGCATTTAAGTTCCTTGAAATCTGTAGATTTACAGGCATAACGTTAGCCTCGAGTTCTTTACACTGCCGTTGACAATCACATTTCGCTGTAGTCATCGGCAATGCGCCCATGTGGTACCAAACTTGACCCCATATTGGACAATGCGGCAACATTTCTGCCCGACTCGAACTGGGCTAGTTGCCTTATGACGTGGAATCTGCATGCTACAAATTACGGGTCCCAAAACCCTGAATGCTGACGCTAAAACCTCTTGCAGATGGTGGCACTTTCAGTGACACTACTCGCGGCCAAACACAACGCTTCACGCCTAGCCGGATTCAAGACTGGATTCAAGACTAGATTCAGGCCTGTATACAACTCCATGATTAAAACCATCTATATCAATTGTCGAATCTGCCAGCCTGGCAAATAATAATGCATCATCAAAACCCTACACCATCCTTTTCCCTGCACCAAGAGCACATAATGCCTCACAAAAGAATCACCGGTCTAGACACCTTGCGCGCTCTCGCCATACTAATGGTATTGATGTCGCACTACTGCGGCTTTGTCAGCAGACACCAAACCTTTGGCTTCGCTGGCGACATAGGCTGGGCGGGTGTGGATTTATTTTTTGTATTGAGCGGCTACCTGATCGGTAACCAGATCATGTCTGCTGCAGCCAATGGCCAGGCTCTGTCGCTAAAGAATTTTTTCGCCAGACGCCTGCTACGCACCCTGCCCAATTACTATGTCGTGCTGGCAGCTTATTTTATTTTTCCGGCACTGGCTGGACGCAGTACTTCATCGCTATGGCAGTTCCTGACCTTCAGCCAAAACATAGGACTGGAATACGGACAAACCTTTACCCACTCCTGGTCGCTGTGCATAGAAGAACAGTTTTACCTGATACTGCCGATACTCAGCCTTGTCCTGATCAGACTCAAGAGCCCACTGTGGCTAGCGTGGGGGCTGCTCATTGCAGCAATAGGCGGCGGCATGCTGTTTCGCGGCGTGGCATTTATGGATGGGCATCCTGCATTTGATGCGCAAGTTTACTACTCCAGCTTTGGCCGCTTTGATGAACTGCTCCCCGGCGTCGCCATCGCCATGCTCAAGAATTTTCATGCAGGTTTATACGACAGGATCATGCGCCACGGTCAAGCACTGCTCATCACCGGTCTGCTGGCCGCTGGCGGCACCCTGTACTGCATTAACAGCGACGACTACAACAAGCTGATGATCGTCAACTCACTGGGCTTTTCACTGGTAGCAGTCAGCTTCGCTATCCTCACCCTCGCTGCTCTCAGCCCCAACAGCTATCTGCGCCGCCTACGCCTGCCCGGCGCCGCGCAACTTGCGTTGTGGTCGTATGCAGTATATCTGGTGCACAAACCTGTGTTCATGCTGATAGCTGTGGAATTGCGTAACCGACACATAGACGCAGAAGCACCACTGACCATTGTTCTGGTCACCGCTGCGGGGATATTTGGTGGGTGGTTGTTGTATCGAATGGTGGAGACACCGTTCATGCAACTAAGGGCGCGTTGGTTTCCAGGCACATTCGGGCAAACACAGACTGAACAACTAATTCAACGCCCCGCTTAGTTTGATCTGAGTATTAAAACCAGATTACGGCTCGCCCATTTTTTGATGACGAGCCATCTCTTCCGGGCTCAATCTTAAAAACCGTGCCGCATTGTTGTACAAGATATCCCTTTTTTGCTCAGCATTCAGGAAAGGTGTATTTTCAATCACCTTGACCGAACGCTCTATCACGCCAGGCCATACCATTTGGTCAGACCCGAACATGACGCGTTTGCCAAAACCTGCATTGACGATCGCTTGCAAGTAAGCATAGAAGGCTGCGGGCGGCTGGGTATAAACGATAACACCGACATCCACATAGACTTGTGGATGCGCGTAAAGAACCGCCAGCATGTCATCGAGTTTCGGGTAGCCAGCGTGCATGATGTAGACGCGCAGTTTTGGATGTCGTACCAGAACTTCTTCTATTGTCAGGGCACTATGCAGTCGCGCACGATAGTTAACGCTACCGAGATAGATAACACCCGGTGGACCAGTGCCGATATGAATACCAACAGGAATATCCAACTCTTCCGCCAGCGCCCAATACGGTTCCATGCGAGGATCGTCAGGCGCTATACCGGCATATTGATTGGTGATCTCGCCTAGCACAGATAGCCGCCCCTCCTTGTTAAGCACGCGCATGTCTTCCGGTGAAACTTTAGATACTCCAAGCTGAAACTCAAGCCCGGGAATAAATCTGCCGGGCGCAGCCTTGCGCCATGTCGCCACACGCTTTGCAGAGCCGCTCAAAACACCAACGATGTTGAGTTTTTCCATCGCTGCAATAGTCTCGTCCATCAGCGCCTTATCATTCAAAGGTGACCAGACCGGATCTTTGCATGGCGGTTTTTTGAACATCTCCATGAACACGTCAGCATAAGAAGACTTGGCAGGATCCCATGCAGGAAAATTGGCGATGGGAGTACACATACCCAAGGGCGGCGGCCCCTGATCACCCGCGCCCATCGCATGCATATGTACGTCAATGATAGGCGGACGCACTTGTGCAAACAGCGAAAGAGGCAAAAACAACATCACAAGCGAAATGAGACGAAAATTCATACCACCTCCTGCGATAGTGAATAAATAACAACTATTAAACCGTGATTATAAAGGTTTGGCATTGACCGATGCTGGCTAATTGTACTAAAACGCCGATATTAATTATTAAATAATATGCACTCAACTTTTATCCTCCCAAAAATAGAAAAACATCAAAGAATCGATGGTTTATTGTTCATTGAAGTTATGCGGACTACCGCATACATAATCGATTAGCTATGCGATAAGTGATCTAGTATTGCAATACCCAAGGAAAAGCACAAAGATAAACTAAACCTGATGTCGAGGCCGATAATTTGCGCTGTAAATTACAGCTTGCATCAGTATTAAGACCAAGCCCGGCAGTAAATCAGGTGGCAGGAGTGCTGTTGTGGAAGGACGCGGCCTCTGTATCAGTGGCGTAGCGTTTGTCGCTGCCATACAATCTCCTTCATCCTGCGGAACATCCGGCATGGATAGACACGCCATCAATCCTTCAAAAAACTGGATGGGCTCACGGCCACGGGGCATCCACCTCTTCAAGCATCTTTTTCATCAGTTGCCAATTACCAGAAGCGAGCGATGACTCTGTATCAAAAGATTTCAAAGATCAATGCCGCCTGGTCTGGGCAAATGTCGAAGAACGGGTTGTCACAGCAGACACGGCACTCAATCACATCGCAAAAATGAGATCTTCCTGTCGATCAGCGCTCTATCCAGGATGACTACGAAGTTCGAGTCGAGGTTCTTGGCAAGAATGCGGTGCCACCAGCGATGGACAATTATCATTGCGAACATTACGATGAAGCCGGGCTGCTGGAGATTGAAGTAATTGCGGTTGCACAGACTAAAGCACAAATCGTCGCACGTTGACACGCCTGATTTACCGAAGAAACGCTCTCCTGATTTGCATTTATTTAGCCCAAAAAGTAATATCGAGTGCTTTTTACTTGCAAACAGAATCTCTTCCATGAAAAAAATCAGCATAATCTTCACCTTAATATGTAGTGCAACATCAGCCCAGGCATTCCAGGTTCATGACCTCAAGCTAAACAATGTCCCGCCACTCAAACCACTGAATACCTGCAAAAGTGCGAACGGCACTACCCGCGATCAGATTGAGCCCTGTGGACCAGGTGAGACAGCCATCACTGGCTATGTCGAGGTAGGCGGCAGTGACAATGCAAGCAAACCTTTACCAAACAATGAGGTGCAGATCACGTCCAGTGAATCTAAAACAGAGGCAAAGAATGAACCCGGCACTGGCAATCAAAGCGATCAAAAAGCCAATTTCTGGAAACGATTGGGTAAGTTACTAGGATTTGCATTTGTGGCAGGAATAGTGGCGACTTTTTTTAAAAGATCGTTTTTCCTTGGTTTTATACTTGGGCTTGTACTGAGGCTTAGTCTGGTTGCGCTTAATATCATGCAATTCTAAGTGTGAGACTACGCACTTTACCAAGCTTGAAGAGTTGTCCAAATTTTTGCATGACGTAAGCCAGTTGATTGCTGTTGTAACCTTTATTTTTCTATGCGAACTTCAAGCAGCATTGCCCTTATTTTGTCATCATTATTCATGCTTGGCTGTTCGACAAACGGCTCCAGACAGGAGTCGTTTGAAGAACTCGTGGAGAGAAATTGTGCGATACGAATGGAGCAAGAACTAAAAAAGCAGGAGCAGTACAAATCCCAGCGAGCCGGCACTATTGCGATCAGAAGATTCAGCAAAGACTATGCAGAGATTGACGTCAAAACCATGCGAAATGGCCATTTGGATCTGATGACTTACTCGGTCGAGCTTGGCAGCGCAACTGACATGCAGGGCGAAGTGATAAATAAAATCATCTCAATTATAGCAGCCAGGTACGAGGATCAATTCAATTGGGAATCCTCTCGCCTGAAAAGAATTGTCAGATTAAGTACAGCACAACAAGAACGTGAGGCACTGCACTCATTCTTGATGAAGGAATTTTTTTCCGACGATCAAAAGCCCTCCACCAAATGAACAAATGAACAATGGTGCGTGTGACGCTGCTTTAAGGCACGGGAGCAACTAGCACGACTATTCAAAAACATTTTTTTAACTCACATAATACACAAAACCACCACCCACAATATTTAGTTTTTGAGCTTGAGTAATGCCAACAAGACAGGACTGATCCCCGGACAAATCACTCAATAATCGCTGGTACAGCTTTCGTGCCATCTATGCCGGCACACTTACGGTTTAGCTTGTGTAGTTGCCCGTGGCGACTCTCTGAATTGAGAAATTAAACGGCTTGACGGGCTGTCAGGAACCGCCAGCAAATCGATATTTGCCGCAGGTTTTGCGTCACGCGCAGTTGCGGCTTGCTCTATTGCTTGCAAGGGTTTCTGATCATCCTTGGCAAGAGTTTTTACTTCTGCACCTGATGTAGCCGGAATGGACAAACCAGCCACAGAGGTGCCAGCGACAGCGGGCTTGGCCTCATCCAGTGACGCGCCAAGAGCTTTGGCATTTTGTCGATAGACCTCCATCGACGGATTCAAGGGTTCTATGCTTCTGCCTAATAAATCTTGCCTGTCAATTGTAAGGCGATCTCCAGGTACTTTGATCCAATACACTTTGTGCTGAGATGAATCGTGAATCACACTCATGTCCGGATCAGTGGGTATGTCCAGTTTCTTGACCAGGTTCCCCCCCAGCGAGGCATTGACAAATTGCGACATCATATTGAAAGTGCGATTTGACAAGCCATTTTTTTCATAGCTACCGCCTATATCACTATGCGCCCCTGCCACGGTCACACTCAGGAAACGACCATCGGCAGAAGTGCCATCAGGTAGCAAATTGGTTCCTGGAAATTGCAACCGTTGCTCATCCTTCGCCTTGATCTGGATCGCCGAAAGAACCGTAACAGCAGGCCTTCTATCATCAAGCCACTGTACACCCGTACCGACGGGGTCAAAAAAAACAGATGTTTGCGGTATGCTGTCCCCTGCGCGCAGCGGCGGCGCTGTGTAAGACACGATCGCCGGACCTGATCCATCTGGAGGCATTTGTATGACCTTCGACTGCAGGTCTTGAACCCCGCGTTCGGCGACGAGACGAGAAAACACGGCCGCAGATTCAGCCCCCCGACTGAAACCAGTGTTAATCACGCTGATCTTGGCATCTGGGTCTTCCCTGAGCCACGAGTTGACCTTCTTCTCAAACTTCTCATACATTGTTTCAACCCGAAGACTATGTGTTACGCCCAGCGCGCCATCTACCGTGCCCATAACACCACCCTGCGTTCCAGGACCTTCTAAGTAGTAACCATATATATGGGGATTTTTCCTACTAATATCTTCGAGTTGCTTCTTTAAAATACCGATATTCGTCAAGTGGTCAGGGTCATTGATGGCATCATTCCCTGTGCCGTCAAAATTTGCAATAAATACCCTGGCATGCGGATCGCTTGAATCATAGATCGCAGGTACTTTAAATGCATCGACCTGAGCTTGCGCCCTGGTGTAAGTGGCGAGATCTTCGGGCGTTGCCACTTTGACGTCCACGCCATTATTGCCTGCGGTTACAGCCATCATCTGTCCCGTCAAAAAGATTTAAAAAGTTTTTGAATAAGCCAGCACCATATTGTCATGAGCTTCACGGCGGATGGCATTCGGGTCTTGAGGGATAATTTGTATCGTTGTGAACATATACACGTTTACGGTGCGGTCATTCACTTCAATAATGATAGTAGGTGCGCCACCTGAGACAGGCATGGGTTTATAGATGCGCGCAGGGTCTTCATGGTGAAGTACTTTTCTGTCTTTAAAAATACTATCAAGGTCCAGCGTATGCTTGAAATGGATACCCTCTTTGGAGCGCCACTCCATTTCTACCGGACCGGCAAAGCTTGGGTACTCGCCTGAAGTGAATCCCGGCTCTCGCATCTCATCCGTTGCGTTTTTCTCTCTTGCCACCTCACCTAGTGCAAGTTCATGTGGTGAGTTTGCATAGACCAGTCGAAAATCACTGGCGCTAAAAATTTTAAGACCGAGGTCATGGGAACTGAATTTCAAGACATCATCATCTGCCGCCATTGCGATATTTCCTATGGGTGTTTGTAGAATAATTGCCAGAAAAGTAGCCGCAAATTGCAGCACTTTCCGTCTTGCTTGAGTGTTCTGTTTTGCTGCTACGATTCTATAGAGTAGTGTCATTGCATTTCAGTCGTATCATGTTGAACTGGAACGTGGTTTGCAAACACAGTTGCCAACGAAATCTAAAATGCTTTTAAATAGGCCAGCACAGAATTGTCGCGACCTTCATGGGGCATGACATTTGGGACTTCGGAGAAGATTTGTATGGTGCAAAGCATATATATTCACTGTACGGTCATTTACTTCGATAATGATGTCAAGAACATCTGAATTTGGCGTGAGTTTGCAGATACGAGCCGGATCTTCATGGTGAAGAATTTTTCTGATGACTTTACAAGATTTGCCAAACAACGGCACGAGCATGTACCAGCAATACCAAGTTTTAAACTTTATATCATTAATAGTACTAAATTGTCCATTTCAAATGCGATGAGACTTATAATTTTCTGTGACTGCATTTCAAAAGAGGACGCGGCATTTCTGAGACTGCGATCGCTCGATTGCGTTGGAAGTCCTGACGATTTCTCCTGGCTGATCACCTCACCATGAAGAACTGTGGATGAGCCGAATGTATTGCCGAATAGTGCTAATCATGTTAGCCCAGGCGACACTTCACCGCTGTGCTAACTCATGTCCTACATCCATAACATCGGCTAGAACAAGAACGCACTTTACCCACTTCTGGCCACTGTACATAGAAGGATAGTTTTACCTGATAGTGTGCCGATACTCAGCCTCATCCCGCTCGGACTCAAGAGCCCGCTTTGGCTGGCCTGAGACCCACGCATCTATGGCACGCGCACCCGTGGTGGCGTCCTATGCTGCATCAGCAGCGATCACAACACACTGCTGATCGTCAACTCAGGGCGCTTTTCACTAGCCGCCATCAGCTTTGCCATTCTCACCCTCGCCACCTCCCCCCCGAAAGCTACCTGAATAGTAAGCCAAGTGTCGCTCAACTGGCGTTATGGTCGTGTGCTGTTTATCTGGTGAATAATTCTATGATCATGCTGATAGGTGAGCAATAGAGCAAGGTACACATAAATCCTGAATTTAATATTTCTCAGGAGATTGATCGCTAATCAGAGCCTTGCAGGAATTTCCCTTGTGGTCATAGTAGCGACCAACGCCATTCTGATCGTTACAAACATTTTTCCTGCCAGTGCGTCCGCTTGTGCAGAAGATGAGCTGATAGGACAAGTGACCGCCCCGGCTTTATTGGTTGGTGCTTTTGTAGGCATATACATGTAGCTGGATAACAAAAAGCTTGGCAAATCCACCCGAAACCCTGTTGACTCCCATTAATTATTTCAAGCATGCAACAAGTATCAACCGTTTGCGAATGTGGTCCACTATCGAAAACTGCGGAAGAAAGTTCACAGGGGAATTGTGCGGAAGTAAAAACAGAAAATAGTGTTTTAAAGAGCAGTTTTGCGGATTTTCAAAGACAAAAAAACCCCACAGAGCCTTGATTTCATTGGCTTTGAGGGGTTTTATGCTGAATTGCGTATGTAGTGGATGGTGCCCGAGGCCGGAATCATGACTCTTTTAAAATCAATGACTTAAAATGAAAGTGCGTTAATTTTGCGTAGTCAGTTTTTGAATTTCAAATACCCGCAATTTGCCTTTCGATTCCGGCCCTGGCATTCTAACCCAAGACGACCACTAAGCCTTAATTTCTTCCAGCAGATCGGGGTGATGATCAAGCAGCTTTAAAAGCTTGACCAGGGCAACTGGCGGCAATGCTTTCCCGCTCTCGTAACGTGAAAAGGCATTTACGCCACCGCCGAAAATCTCACCCGCCTGGTGCTGATTCAGGGCCAACTTTTTACGCACTGCCACGATAAAGCCAGGATCAACAATGCTCGCGTTAACTCGCTTTGAAAATGCTGCGACCTCGTCGCCAAAGCGCACCAAGTCACTGCCCTCTAATATCACCTCGCCACAATCAGAGCAAAAATCGCCGGTGATTCCCTTTATTACTGTTTGTTCGTTCTTGTAGATATGGGGGATATCACGCGTATCGTGCTGCAGATTGTCACCCCCGCAAATTGGACATTTCATTTTCATAGCTCCTTAAAACTCACCACCAGAACATCATCTATTACTGTCAGCTTCAGGTACACATTACCTGCTGATGTTTTCGGACGATACACATCTTGCCAAACTTTATGATCGCTGTGTGTTGTCATGCTTTTGTAGAAATCTTTCGATGTCAGTGCATTGACTACAGCAATCATTCCATCCAAGCTAAGGCCAAGAGCATCAGCGCCAGCCACTGCACTAACGGTAGCACGTATTTTGCCGTCAGCGATCAGCGCTTTAACGATGTGTAATTTGCAGTGAGGTGTGTTCTTTTCCATGAGTGCTATATTAACCTAATAGGTTAATTTTCACAATGGATTTTAGAATATTTTTTAGTATTTGCTTAACGTTGCGTTTAAGCCACTAATAGCATTGCAAACTATGATTAAATATTTACGCGCAGCAATAATTAAATAAGGGGGTTGATATGTTGAAAATTGGAATGGCTGGCTTTTTGGGTGGTTGTGTTCTGCTGTATCAGGTAACAGCATTCAGCACGATAGTGTCGCTGGAGAAAAGCAAAGAGGATTGTTTGACTGCATTTATTGATGCCGCTCACAAGGATGTGACTGCTCATCAAATTGGGACGGCAAAGGCTTTTAGCGAAGCCAGGGATGACATGGCAGGGGCACAATTAAAGTGCAAAGCGATGGAAAATAAGGCAAAAACAATTACAAAGGTACTGCAGTTACCTGACTGACACAGACATCTGCACAAATGTGCAGACGTCTGCATTTAAATTAGTCAGCTATTTATCCATGCCGTTGCTACGGATGAACGACTGCGCCGCCCTGCAGGAAGCCAGCATGGTGTCGGCCTCCTGGATCAAGTCTTGAAGATTTCTTTCAAGCGCTTCTGGAAGTGCAAGGGTTCCGGTAGCGGGCGCATTGCCGACTCCGGGGCTTTGGGTGTTGGTGGCGCTGGCAAATCCACGACAGATACTGTCGGAGACGCGCAAGCGGTAAGGACTAGCGTTAGCAGCCCTGACAGCAGCCATTTCATCATCATGACCTTTCTTAATTTTCGCGTTATCGAGCGCCTGCTGTTCTGCAATGCGCTCATTGTTTTTGACGCGTGAAAGCGTGGCCGCTGTCTCTGCTTGAGACTTGGCCAGCTTGTCAGCATCCCACTCTTGCTGCACTTCTTTCTTGCCCTCGACCAGCCCCTGGTGGTGAATATAACCAACACCAGCCCATAGTCCGGCCAGCAGCGCAGCTAGGACAATCAGGCGGGCATAGATCATGTCGACCTCACAAAAGGCAGGTACTTGTCATGGCGCACGTTAAACACAAAATCGACGTGGCCGCGATTGATGTCACAGGCAGACGCGCCGTAACCCTTCCATTTGGTCTTGGACTTCAGGCAGACGTTTGCCACGTTCGCCACCCACTTTTGCGGGTTGCACCCGGCACGCTGGCCGCATGCCCGGCGCTCTTGCTGCATGCCTTCGTAGCCGCCGTTATAAGCTGCGTCACACATGCGCAGGACTTCTGCGGGATCTGTCACGATCCTGGACAGACGCTTGAAGCAGTCGCGGTTCATGGCCGTAACCGCACGCAGTTGCAAGTCAGGGCGATCATAGACGTTTGACCAGGTCCACTCATTCAGGCTTGGCTCAAGCTGTTTTGCAGCCTGCAGGGCATCAAAGCGGATTCTGCCGTCTGCCGTGTACGCCCTGGTGATCTGGCCGAAGCCAGCGCCCTCCTCTCGACTTGTTTTCAGGCGCGACTTCGGGTTCCAGCAAGTCGGATGCGTGAGACTGATGCAGCTCTCTTGCTCGACCAGACTGCACAGCGCTGCCGGGTCCGGGTGATCTGGCCACAGCTTGTCTTTTTCCTGCATGAGCATGGGGCAATACTGCTTTGCCCCGACCGGGACGTATGTACGCACGTCCGCAGCGTGCGCCCTGGTGCTGAAGATCAGCGCCGCCACACAGGTAAAGATGATGGTCCCCAGCACCACCAGGCCGGAGCCGATATTGCCCTTCTTGGCTTCCTCGACGTGCTCCTGCAGCTTGATATAGTCGAGGTAAAACTTACGCACCAGGTGCGCAGCCGTGAAGGCCAGGCCGACACTAATGAGGTTTAGCAGCATGTCCTTGGTAGAGTCGCCTTTATCCGGGTCAGTCCAAAACAGCCAGGCCAGTACCAGGGCAGAAAACAGCCAGATACCGTATGTGCGCTTACTCATAAAAAACGCTTTGATCTTTTCCATCGTTCATCCTTTCTTATTTATGCCAACCTTGACTCATGAGAATCAGGGCAATCAAGGCCACCAGACCAGCAGCAGCCAAACCTTTAAGGGTCCATCGTCCAAACTCGGCAAATTGCTTGTCGAGCCACTCTTGAAGCGCTTCTTTCATTGCTTCTTTTTCAGCCAGGCGTTGTAAATCTTTGTCTGACATCACTACCCCTAATAAAAAACCCGCCATTTAGGCGGGTTGCGTTAGTCTCAGATCAATGTAAAAAGGAAAGTCAGGCGACCGCCCAAATTTCCGTTTGCCGTTGACCCGAGAGAATTAATGCTGAAGACAGTTCTTGCAGGGTTACCTGTACCAGTTCGTTATTGGTCAGCGTCCAGACAATCGAGTGAATGCCTGATATCTGCATGCCGACGATGGCGCGTGTCATGCGATCCTGACTCAGCTCATCACCATCGAAGACCTTGTCGCCCACCGTCACAGTGATGGCATCGAGCAGCACCTTGCGCTGTACTTTCCGCGCCGCCCTGACCACCGCCTGGGCCGCTGCCAGCTCATCACCGGCGAGCTGGACGACGCTCCATTGCTGCTGGTAATGGCCGTCCGTTTTGACTGGCTGAAGCTCGACCAGCTTTTGTGTGCCTGGATCATAAATAGGTTGACTGGAGTAATTGACCGGCTCGACGTTTGCCGCTCCCAGGTCAGCGCAGGCCGGATCATTCGGCCAGCTCAGCCCAGGGAACCGGCGCACCAGCTCGCTATACGTCAATGGATATTCTTTTGTCGTCTTTTCTATAAATTGCATTTTCACCCCCTGTTAAACTTCGGCTGCAGCGTAGGGATAGGATCGACCCTCGCCCCATATCAACCTGACAGCACCCAGACCCGGCTGGCCTGAAACCGTAGCCCCACCGCCGTAAGCGCCGCCCACAGTGCCGCTGCCGGATGCGCCACCACTGCCACCGCCACCACCACCGCCGAACCCGAAAGCAGAACCGGCAACACCATCGCTGCCCTTACCGAGCAAGCCGACGCCACCACCGCCACCGCCAAAACCATTGGCATTACCATTCCAGTTTCCAGCACCACCACCACCGCCAGCACCAGGATTAACAGCCGTGGCCCATCCGGCAGATGAACCACCATCGCCGGTATATCCACCAGCACCACCAGCACCGCCGCCGCGATTTTGAAAGCCTGACGCCGCACCGTTACCACCATTGCCGCCACCGGTTCCAACAAAGCCGCCACCTGCACCACCAGCGCCGCTGCTTACACCTCCACGGCCAATGCAAACGGCGTTGAAAGAAGAGTCGCCAGATACACCACCGACCACGACTGTGTACGAAACACCAGGCGTGACAGCGATATCGTTTTTCCAGCCCAACCCACCGCCACCGCCACCAGCATTACTGCCAGATGCAGTACCACCGGCACCGACCGCAACAGCGCAGACAGAGTAAACACCATCCGGGCAGACCCACGACGTTGTGTAATTGGTCGTACCTGGATTAGTAAAGACCACCTGGCCTGGTGGCGCTGCAGAGTTACCGCCAGCCGCGAAAAGAATATTTTTAATCATTTGATGTTCTTCCCCAACACCAGGCCGGTCCATGTCGCTCCAGCGTCATAAGTCAGAAACCCCAGCATGTCGCGCCCTGCAGCAGTCAGCGCTGGAGCTGTGCCACCAGCCCATTTGATATTCGCCCACCAGGTGATTGTGGCCGAGCCGCCGTTGGTGACATCGAGCAGGAAGCTACCCAGCCCGGCTGCAGGAATATTCGAGACGGTCAAGGTTGCAGCGCCGGTGATTGTTTTTGCAAACAGTGTGCCGGTCGCCATATCGATGTTATTGCCAGCAGCCATAGCGACCTTGGCCTCGACGATGTTGACAGCATTGGTCACACCAGTGAGCTGGGCATTAGCCAGAATTTGAGCCACAGATTTATTCTCAACGCTACCCAACCCCAAGCCTGCAGCCGTTGCAGCCTGAATGGTGATTGTGATTGCATTGCCGTTGGCAGAAGCAACCACCCCAGTGCCTACAAAATTCAGCGATGTAGCGCCGACCGTCAGGCTGCCGCCCTCATCAAGCACGGCAACAGATGGCCCGACCGGCCCCTGATTGCCTTGCGCTCCCTGGTCGCCTTTATCGCCCTTAATACCTTGGATACCTTGCAGGCCCTGTGCGCCTGTATCGCCCTTTAAGGCCAGCACCATCCAGTTACCGCTTGGTGGTGAAACACCGCTGCAGGGCGAAACGTTGATGTAAGACGTCCCGACCAGCGTCACCACATCATTGAGTACATAGCTGGCCTGGTCGGTATACGTACCGCGAGCTGTCAGGCCCGCTGCAGCCGGGGCCGAGCTACCCAGATAAACAGACGTCAGCACCGTGATAGCATTTGCTGTGCTGGCCGCGCAGATCAGCTTGTCGCCGGCGACCACGTTAATCGGCTTAGGCCAGGCCAGGGGCGTATTGGCCGCAATCTTTAATGCACTGGCGAACACCGTTGTCTGCCCGCTGGCCTGCGAGTAGTGTTTCAGCGTGACCGTGGCATCAGCGCCGGTGATGTTTGAAAACACCAGGCCATGCACTGACCCTGAGAACGTGGCCGGGCAGATATAAACATCTGTGTCCACCGTCCCGACGATCAGAACTTTTTCTGCAAAACTCATACTTAACTCCCGAAGACGATAGCGAGACCTACCGGGTCGACGTAATCGGCCAGGTCTGTGGTTTTAAGAACGACAGCGCCGACTTTGCCATTCACCGAGGTAATGACATTGCCGGTGACAACTGCTTGCGCTGCCTGCTGGGCCAGCAAGGCGCTTGCCGCAGCCGCACCGGCATAGCCTTGCGCCTCGGTGGCTTTAGCGACTGCGATATCCTTTTGCCCGGTGACTGCCGTCAGGGTGGTGCTGATCGATGCCGCCTTGGCCGTAGCGATCTGCTCAGAGTCGTGTGCTGCTGACTCAGACCTGGCCGCGTTGGTGGCGCTGGCCGCTGCATTCGTGGCACTTAGCGCCGCGTTACCTGTCGCCAGTTGCACAGCGCCGTCAAAGTCGGCCCAACCGCCATTGCTATAGAGCCGCAGCTTGCGGGTGGTGGTGTTGTAGTATTCCGCACCTTCCAGCAATGCCGCACCCTGGGCGTCTGTGGTCGGGTCATTGGGGTGATTGCCCAGGAAGACCTTAGAAAACGCCGTAAGAGCCGCGTTTAAGGTGCTTGCTGTTTGCGCAGCCGTTTGTGATGCAGCCAGGGCAGAGTCGCGCAGCGCCTGCAGCTCAGGCGTGATGCTGCCCGTATCGCCCTTGTCTCCCTTGTCGCCGGTTGCGCCCCGGATCGACGAGGAGGTCCACGCCGTGCCACTCCAGACATAGATGCTGTAACCGACCAGGTAAGCATCGCCACTTGCCGGATTTGCTGGCAGGTTCCCAGGCCCGGCCAAAATTCCTTTTAACTCCAGACCTTTGCCGTTCAGCGCCCCGGACACGTAAGCATCGCGAAATGCACCGAAGGTATTCAGCAGGTCAGTGGCCGACTTGGCCAGGTCGGCTATATAGCCCTGAGTCGGCACGATGGCGTAAGTCGCCAGCACTGCAGACACGCCTGCATAGGGCAGCGCCAGCGCCAACGATACCGAACTGGCCACCGCCGCAACTTCGTAAAACTTACCGTCAGGCCCTGCGAATATGCTGCCCGCCCGCACATTACTGATAAAGTCGGTTCCCGTGCCGGCGACAATGTTGCTGCCGTTTGTGAGAGCGACTAAGCCCGTTTTATACCAGCTCATGCTTATACCTCGGCATCGATCAGGACTGCATCGGCAAAGATGTTGCTGCTGTTGGTTTCACCCTCGACGGTCTGCACCAGGTGCTCATAAATCCAGGTGACCGGGTCCATGTCGCGGGGTGGCACGGCCTTGATCGTTGCAGTCGTCTGGAACAGGGGGTTTTTACTAGCGCTGTAGGTGGCCTGGTTAAAGAAGGCCAGGATGACCGCGACGGTCAGCTTGCTGCGCAGATCGACGGTATAGGTGCCGACCACATGAAATGCTGCTGGTGCGCCGGTTGTCTGGTCTGTAGCGTCGTGTTGGATGCCTGCATAAATCATGATGTTTCCTTTTCAATGGACGTAAAAAAAGCCGCTATGAGCGGCTTTGCGGGTGGTGTGGTGCTTTAGTCTGGCTTTGGGTACTTCTGCTTTACTGCTTCGCAGGCTGCGAGATACGCCTCCATTTTTGTATTGTCGCCACGGCTTTGCCAGTACAGCGCGTCACCCAACTGCTCGACAGGTGGATACGCTGCTTTACGCAGGGCCTGGTAGTCTTCTGTGTGCTGAATAATCATGTCTTCGTCACCTTGAACACAGCATCTTGATACGGAAAATCCAGCACCGTCACATCGTAGTCGCCCGGATACGTCAGGCTTAAATGCACCGTATCGGACTCGGCCACATACTTGCTCTTGTTGATGCAGACCACTGAGCCGACATGCACGTCCACCAGCTCGAAGCCCACAAGAATCACCGGCGATTCTGGCCGAGCCACCAACGCCCCGCCCTGGACAAAACACAGGTTTGTATCGTAAATACCTGCCACATACGTCGCCCCTATCGAATCATAGTGCGCCAGTGTCGCAGGCGAAAGCGCACCAGTCATCGTGATGCGCCCGGTCTGGTCATAGAAAGACACCTCGCCGTTCTCTGTCATTTTTTCACCTTCAAAATAAAACACCTCAAAATTTGCGCGTCAGTCAACTGCCCTGCCGACACCTGGAGCTGATAAGTCCCTGCAGGCAGCGTGCCGGAAATACTGACAGTAGATGCACCGCCTGACGTGTAAAAAGACACAGCCACGTCTGTGACGAACTGCCCGCGCACACCAAAACTGAAATGCCCCCTTGCTCCCTCCCCAATATAGTTAGCCATATACGACGCAACAATCACGACTTTAGAAGTGGCAGTCACTACAAAGCTGGTCCCATCTGATGCACCAGACTGAAAGTCGTCGGCCTCCGTCACCGAGTTGCCGGTGATCTTGTTCTCGCCGACCGTCAAGTCGTCAATGTGCGCCGACTTCACAGACAGGTTTGCAATCTTGGCGCTGGTGATCGTGGCATTGGCAATGAAGGTGTCACGGATAAAAGTCTGCCCGCCCTGCACTACAAATGGAACAGACAGAGAGCCGCTTGAGTCATCTATGATTGCCACCCGGTTTGCTGAAAGCAGTATCTGCGATTCAACTATGCCGGTCTCGTTGCTCACCCCTACACCAATACCAGCCAGGTAAGTACGACCGCCTGCAGTTACCTGCGTCTTGATCGTGTGCATCGCCGACAAGCTGCCGCTCATCGTTGACACCGCCGTGCTGACAGTCTGCACAGAAGACGACGCGCCATTAGCCGTGGCCTCTATCGTATCGATGCGCCGTGATACTGCCCCGACCGCATCAGACCTCGCCGACGCTTCCGACTGTATTGCAGCATTTGCAGCACCGAACGACGTCTGCAGCGTCGTGATGCTTTGAGCGATGCTTGCCTCACTGTTGACCCTTGCAGTCTGTTCGTTCTGTATCAATGCGCTGTTTGCCCCGACCGATGCTTGCAGAGTATCGATGCGCGTTGCCAGTGCCGTGGTGGCCGTTGCCTGGGTGGTTTGCGTCGTCTGGATAATCGCCAGGCTGTTATTGACCGACGCCTGCAGTGTGGTGACAGTCTGCGCCTGAGCAGCATCTGCAGACGCCCTCGCCGTGGCCTCGGTCTGGATGGCCGCACTGTTCTGCCCCACCGTGGCTTCCACCGTATCGATCTTGGTGGCCATCGCATTAGTCTTGGTCGTCAGCGTGTTTTGTGCTGACTGGACCAGGGCAAGGTTACCGGCGAACTGGCTCTGCACCGTAGTGATGTCACGCGATAGCGACTGCGTTTTATCGACCAGGGAAACTTGCAGGTCCACGATGCTGGCCTTGGCATCAGCCAGGCGCGATATAAGCTGCGTCCGGGCTGCTGAAAGCGACTTGTCGGCGCTGGCCAGCGCGATAAGCTGGGTCGCCGCCAGGGCATCACTCTTGCTGGCCAGGTCAGCTTGCTGGGCGATCATCTCCTTTAAGTCCGCGCCTGCGGGGATTTCAAACACCGTGCTCTGTATGTCGAAAACCTGCTTTTGCAGCAGATCAATCTGCTTGATCTTTTCTATCGGTGTCAGCAGCTCAATCGCTAACTGGGTCTTGCCAATCTGCCCGGTCAGGTAGTCAAGTATCTGATCTGCATCAATGCTCGACTGACCCATAACACCGTTACCGGTCGGGTAGAAATTGCCGATATTGCCCAGCTTGTCTTTGAAGCGAATCCAGAAATACAGTATCTGGCCAGCCTTGAGGCCAGTCAGCGTATGGCTAGCCTGGGGACTTGCCAGGCTCACCAGCAAGGTAGCATTAGCCCGGCTCTGGCTTGCGCTGTACCACAACTCGGTGGCCTGCAAGTAATCTGCACTACCTGGTGGCAGCGTCCAATCGACACGGATACCAAACACCAGAGGCGAAGTGCGCAGGGTCGTGGCAAGCGTCACCGGCGCACCGTTGATGGTGTGCTGGTAAGCCGTGACTTTCGACAGGTCCTGCACGCTGTTACCGAATTGATTGTAGCTGGCCAGCTTGATCCAGATGGTTTTACCTGACCATTCCCTGGGGTAGTTGTACTTAAAGACGCTTGCATCCAGAAATACAAACTTGCCACCGGAGGCATGGGCAGCAATGTCCACGCCATACGCTCCGCGCTCCAGCCCTGTCAATCGGTAGGCATTCGCGCCGGTTAATGTTTCATTGCTATAGGCGATGTATTCACCGTCCACGTAACAGGCTGTCAGCAAGTCTTGCGCTGCCTGACTGGTCCCATGCTTCAAAACCCCCTTGGATACGCTCAAATCGACGCTCAGTGCGTTTACTGCATCGTGTGCAGCTCCTACAGGCAGTGCAGCAGATAAAACGCCATGCACGGCGCTGCCTTTGACGCTGCCTATTTTCTGATAAGTGGTGTCGTCGGTCGAAGCCCAGACAACGCAGCCGCCCCAGTTCTGCCCGCCTGAAGTGGCAAGCCATATCTGCGGGGTGTTGTTGGTTAGGCGGGCCGGTGGTTCAAACATCACCGGCGCATTGGCATCACCTGGCTGCACAGCATAGTTAATGTTCGTGCTGCCTGTTCCTGGTACAGGCTTGGTGCTGCTGCGGTTCGCCCCCATCGGGTAATCTTCTGCGAGGATGCTTAACACGCCATCTTCGCTT
Organism: Undibacterium sp. Ji42W; assembly: GCF_049340405.1. Taxonomy (NCBI): domain Bacteria; kingdom Pseudomonadati; phylum Pseudomonadota; class Betaproteobacteria; order Burkholderiales; family Oxalobacteraceae; genus Undibacterium; species Undibacterium sp. Ji42W. Next base: position 101,305 of record NZ_JBMPOV010000011.1, on the reverse strand, counting down.
TCGTTGACCTCGACGACCAGCACCGGGGTTTGATCCAGGTACTTAGGCGCGTAGGTCAGCAGCAGCACGTCCATCGGCTCGATGCGGGCATGCTTCCAAGACAGCCGAAATTCATAGGTATTCAAGACGTACAGCGACCGGGCCAGGATGAAGTCGGCCACCTTTTGAGCCACGGCAGCATCGGCAATCTCATGCAGCTCGACCACGTCCTTGGCCCGCAGGCCGTGCAGCTCGATGTCGGCATCGTCGCTGGCCGTTGCGATGTTGTCGTTGTAATCGTTGGCGCGGTCGGCGAACTTGACCTGCACCTTGTTGTACGCCTCATCGCTGGGCTTTTGGCTGATCTTGATAATCTCGCCGCCACCAGTCAGAAAATCATCCTCTGTCAGCTCTAGGGGCGTAAGCACCGGGTCATAGGTGGCAAGCGTGCTGGTGGCCGGGACATCTGAGTACGGGACAATCTTGAACACGCCACCAGAATAAACGGCATCAGCAAAGCCTATCGTCAGCAGGTTGCGGATATAGTCAAACGCTCCCCGCTGCTCATTGTATGCCGGGCTGACCCACAGGCTATTCGCCAAGCAGTAGGTCCTGAACTGCTCCAGATCTCCCACCGATTCTGTCGGCAAGCCTATGCCCTGATTCGTATCTGTCAATATGGCCGTGATGACATCCACAATGTCAGCATCATGTACCTCGCTGCCTTGAAACTTTGAACTGATACTGCCGGGGGCTTGCACTTCAAACGTATGATTGCCCAGGGTGGCCGATGTACCGAGGTCATAAGCACCAGAGGCAACATAAGCCAGGCCGCGATAAGGCAGTGCCTTTTCTGGGTGCTTAGTCACGAAATACGGGTATGCCGCCTGGGTGGCTGACCCGTTGTAAAAATCAAGCTTCAGGTCGGCCAGTGTGGATTGCTTCTTGTCTTTCCAGGTGCGCCCAATACTAGTGATTTCACCAGACCCCAGCGCCAGCAGCAGCGCCACCGAATAGGAATAGTCGGTCGTATCGTTACCGCCGCCACCCTTGCCACCACTTTGACTGTGGGTGTGAGGTATGGCGGTAAAGTCGTCGTAATGAATCAGGTTAGGCGCAATCCGTTGCTGACCAAACACCCAGGGAACTGGACGACCATAGCAGGATGTCTGTATCTGCATTGAAGAGATAACAGGGGTCGAGCTTTGCACCTGGCCACCGCCGAACAGACCAGACATAACTATCCTTTCAAAGTATAAAAGCCGCGCAGCCGGGACATTAGAGCATCGCTCTTGCTAACGTCCGTCTGCACGACAAAGCGATTTTCTTGATACGCATGGATGACCAGGGGCCATTCAATGACCAGAGCGCCGTGGCTGACACAGCGCCCAAACTGGAACAGCACCACATCACCGGGTAAAGGCGTATCTGTCGGCTCTGAGAACTGCTCGACGCCTCCCAGGTACACTTCATCGTTCCTGTGCAAATGCCAGTCCATAGTGTATGGCCGTGGGTCCAGCTCAGGAGGCAGCAGGTCGCATGCCTTGTACACTTCCACGATCAGCATGATGCAGTCCACGCCCGCGCCCTTGACGCTGGCCTGGTGGTGATACGGGGTGTTTGACCAGGTCAATGCCTCGGCCACTATCGCCGCCCGTTGCTCATTGGTCAGACTCATATTGCAGACTCCGGTGGTGGCACGTATGGTGTGCCCTGAAAATTGTCAACGTTGGCGAACTTGGCGCAGCCGTTCTCGCCCCTGGTGCGGTCGCAACCGGCGCGGATCGTGAAGGTGTCGCCCTCCTGCAGGTCAAACGTCAACGGGTAGGACAGCTCGATCTTGTTTGCTACAAAGCCCTTGACCGAGCGCCGAACACCGCTGTTATCGCCGCTGGTGAAGATGATTTCACCGAAAGCAAAGTAGTTGTCGGGCTGGCCCAGGCTGGTGGTGAAGCTGTGCCGGTTAGGCACTGTGGTGGCTGTGCCTTCAAAACTGTATGCCGCCTTATCGACCTTGCAGCCAGAGTCGTACAGAGTGCGCATGCAGCCAGGTTGGAATATCTGCCGGGGGATGCTGGTGTTTAGCCGCTTTGCATCTGAGGCGACGGTCAGCATCACTTCCTGGTCGGTGTCATAGCTCTCTGTCACATCCCCTTCAAAAATCACCAGGCTTTCTGCTGGCTTGCCCCAGGCAGACATAAACGCCTTATCGATGCGGACATGGCAGTTTTTGAGCGCACCAGACCGGGTGGCCAGGAACCATGGCACGCCGACGATAAGGTCGGTCAGCTTGACCAGGACAGTAAGCTGCAGGTCACTTACCTGCATGCCGCGCACCAGACGGTACTTGGCCCCGCTGATGGCCGGGCCTGAGCTGCTGAAGACATGCTCACCCACCGGGATATCGACATCGGCATCTGTCCAGCGATATTCCACGCCGGTGATCAGCGTGAAGGTGAACAGGTTGCAGGTAACAAAACGCTGGCTGTTGAGCAACGCGATAAGCTGTTCGCTGGCTGCTCTCATATACGCCTCCCAAGACTGCCGAGGAGCTGGACCTTCTTGGCCGACCATAAGTCCTTCATGAACTGCTCATACTCCTGGTTGTCCTGCTCAAAGCGGACCCGGTAGAAGTAGGAGCCAGACCAGGTAACATCCCCGGTCGGGGCTGCTGCGAACGTCACCAGGCCACTCTCTGACACTGTGTAGCCGCCCGCCTTCAGGACCCCGGCCACCTTGATGTTAGTCACGACATCGATGTTTTGCACTGGCTCACTAAATGCAGAGCCGAAGCTTCGCGCCAGTTGGAAGGACTTGGTCTTGCTGTCACCTACCCCGATTAGCTGGTCAGTGACACTGCTGTCGTCTGGGAACTTGTACAGGAAGTTATCAAACGCCCCGCGCATTTGCAGGAACAAGCCGACGATCTGCCTTAATTCGTTTCTCGCACCATGACGCAAAAATTCATAGTTCAATGTCAGCTTGTAAATCGGGTTAGCCATCAGGCTGGCCCGGTATTCTTTGCCGCTGACAGCCGTTTGTATCTTGGTATTGAACGAGGGTTGCCAGCCTACCTGCCAGGTAATGCCTGGTAAATCGGGAAATTTTAAGTCGCTCATGATCTCTTTGTGTGGTCCTTCAAAACGTCCGCAATCGTTTTTGCATTGCGCCTGATTTCATCCTGACTCAAGCGACCAGAATTATCGTGATAGTTGATTGTGTGGCCTGTGTTGGTGTTACCGCCTGCGCCCTGGTCGGACATCGAGCGGATCAGGTCGGCGTACTTGGCAGGCAAAATCATCTCGCGGGCATGGGTCTGGACTACTGGATTTAAACCACCGGGGATGTCATAACCGCCTGCTGCCGATGCAGCGATAGGTACAAAGGACATTGCACCAGCCATCGCTGCCGCCGCCGCTGCAGGAGCCATCGCAGGGCCTATGATTGGGATAGCAGCTATCGATGCGAACGCTGCAGAGCCTGTCACTGCAGCATTGGCGGTAACTGCACTAACTGCTCCCGCCTTGCCAAGTATCCGCTTCATAGCAAAGTCCATAGCTATTTCAGCTGCTTGTTTCGCTAGCATATCAATAATGGCATTCGTGACTGCCTGGAACATGCCAGTTAGCATCCCTTTTAATGTCAAGGTTCCGTGCAAGGTTTGCGAAATGACGCTGGCTATACCAGATTTAATGCTGGTGTACATACCGTCAATATTCTTTCTTTCCTCCTTTGCAGCTTTATCTTTGATCATGGACAGCCGCTGTTGATGTTGCTGTTCAAGCGACTCCATTTGCAAGTGCATTTGTGCTAGTGCCACCGGGTCTTCATCCGGCCCGTGCATTAATTTCTCCTGCTCTTGCAGAGCCTGCAGCTTGATCTGATAACGCCTGTTTTCATACCCTTCCTGCAATTGCAGCAACTCTTCAGCAGTTAATCTGTGCGTAGCCAATTCAAATTCTGCCGCCTGCTCTTCAGCATCAATGCCAGCCAGCGCAGCATTACGACTGGATTCTCCGATTACCTTATTGGTAGAAAGCTGCTGCTCGGCCATCGCCCTGTGTTCTTTGTTGATGTCGGCATAGGCTGCGCGGGCTTCTTTGCTTTCCGCACCATACCGCGCCACGTTAGCCTTATACATACGTTCGGCAATCGCCAGCCGTTCGACGTGGTTGTGTTTGAAGTTTTCAAGGTTGGATTTTTCCCCTGCCATCTCTGCTTCAAAAGCTTCCTTGCGGATCAGGGCCTTCTCTGCATAGTATTTTTTCTCGACCTGGGCACGCTCCTCTTTCGACATCTTGACCGTGTCGAGAACGCGCTTCCAATAAGCCAGCTCCATTGCATGGCTGAACTCATGGGCAGTACCCGCAAGCTCTTGTTCTTTGGCGTAGCCGTCCTTGTCCGCGCCCAGCTTGGCTTCCCATTCATGCATCCGGCTTTTTGCTTTGGCGTCCTTGTCCGGGCCGCTGAAGTCATAGGTCGGGCCACCTGTGATTTTCTTGTCTTTGATTTCAGGCTGTGCCTTTGGGCCGCGCATAACGATGTCGTCAATCTTGTCTTTGCCTGCACTGGCAATCTCGACCATTTTCTTCGCGTGCCTGGCTGCGATGTCTTCAATGTCTTGTGTGCCACGTTGCCATGCAGCCTTTGCCCCGGAAAAATCGCCATGTAATGCCTTGTCCACGGTGTCGGCCATACGCATGGCATGCACTACCAGTATTTCGATGTAGCCCTTGATGATTTCTATCACCAGGTTAATTGCAGTCTTGAAAGCGACGAAAGCTATCTCGATCACCTTCAGGGCATTGCCGAAAATTTCCATTGCACCTGGTGCGCTCCCGCCCATCACCTCGCTGACGATGTTACCTATCTCAGCAAAGCCGCTCTTGCACATGCCCCACAAGTCCATGACGACATCGCCGACCGTCTCCATAATGTTGCCCAGGGATTCCATCACCAGCCCCATCGCCTTGCCGACTGCTGGCCCCACGTTGCTGAGCCAGCCGCCTATCTTGACGAATGCTGGCAGCAGAGCGTTACCCATCTGCACTTCCAGCGAGGTCATGATCAGCTTCATGTCGTTAATCGACTCTTTATACTTCTTGGTCTGGGCGACCGCTTCCTCACCGACCAGCAGGCCCATGTCTTTGGTTTTTTGCTCTGCCTTTGCGATCTCTTCAGTCGTCAGCTTGAGCGTGGCTTTAACGTCGTTCCAGGACTTACCGTAAGCCTGAGTACCGGCGATGTTCTGTTCAATCGGGTTTTTGATGTCTTTCAGCTTGGCATTGACCTCGCCCATGATGTCCAGCGTGGGGCGGTATTCGCCATTTGCATCCTTGACCTTGACACCCAAAGTCTCAAAGGCGTGGCCGTTGGTGGCGATCTGCTTGGCCATCTTGCCCGCAGCCATTGACACCATTTCAGAGTCAAGGCCCATGTGGCGCATGGCGACCATTGCCACGCTGGCCCGCTCGGTCGTGATGCCCAGTTGCATCGATAGCTTCTTGGCTTCGCCAGTCCATTCATTGGATGCGCCAATGATTTCCTTAAATGCCTTGCCGCCTGCAATGACAGCAGTGAGTGTGCCAAACAAGCTGGTGACGCTCTTGAATGCATTACCCACTTGCTGCATCGAGCCTTCAATCGCTTTAAAACTCGACTCGATATCCTTTGCTGTTTTTTGTGCAGACGTCTGCACTTTTTCCATGCCCGCTACAAACGGCCCCGGATTTGCGCTTACTTCATATTCGGTTGACTTATCGCCAGACATGGAAACTCCAAAAAAAAGCCTGTCAGACCAAGCCGACAGGCACAGGGAACATAGAAAGTAAATCGTCTTTGCTGTCTTGCTTAGACTCTGCTATCTCGTCAGGGGGTGGCTCATAGCCGAGATAAGCGCAAACCAGCAGATGTAAAGGCGGGTGCAGCCGCCAGTACTTGTTTTGAGCCTGGATCGACGGGATGTCCCAATCGCTCCAGGCTTGCTGCGGAGTGCAGCCGGTGCTTGCAACAATGTGCGCTATGGCGTCATCTAGCCCAGTTGCGCTGCCTGTTCCTGCACCCTCCGCACCATGTTTCCCGCCTGGACTACAAGGCCGGAAACATTGAGCAGGTTTTCCCATACTTCAAACAGATTGCCGAAGTCGATAAATTCATCGACCTGCTCGGCAGTGATGTCGGGATAATTACGCTGCAGGCTTGCATGAGCAAGCGCAGACACCAGCTCAATGTCTGGCATAGCACCGACAAACACCGCTTTGATCTGCTCGCGGTATTGCTTGGCTGTCGCCGCATTGAGTGGCGCGAGAACCAACAACTTGCCGCCCAGCTCGATTTCCTTACCTGGTACTTTAACGGCGCTCATTCTGATGCACTCCATTTCCAGACATTACCGGCATCGTCTGCGATGGCGGACATATCGAGTTCAGGGATCAGGAAGTCTTCCTGCTTGGTGGACAGCGCCAGCTTGCTCGATGTCACTTTCGGGAAGGTCAGTGTCAGTACCTTGCCATTACGACGCATCGCCAAGTCAATGCGGAAAGTCGGCGATTGCCCCATTGCCATATTGCGCAAAGTGAGTATCTTGCCGCCCGTGGCTGACGTGGTCTGATAATCAATGAAGATCGTCTTGCCCACGTCTGCAGCCGCAAACGTGTAACTACCAGCGCCGTCTGTCGTATATTCGCCCGCAACAGGTGCAGCAGCTACACGTATCATCGGTGTGCCGTTTGCGTCCAGGCGAACGCCCATATTTGCAAAGAAGGTGGCGCCACCTGCAGGAGCAACTGAAACAGTCGCAGCGCATACCACGCCCACTTCGTCGATGACAGTATCAATCAGACCAGCGATTGCCGACTGTCCAAAGAACGAAGTCGAAAAAGGCAGGATGTTGATATTGGCAAACTTGACTTTGATGCCGATCTTGCCCTTGCCGCGACCCTGGTCAACAGGGAAGCTGTTTCGGCCATAGAGCAGTTTGTCATCGAATGAGGCATCGACGCCTATGTCCTGGGCGATACCGAACTGGAAGGGCGAAGGCACAGCATAAGCATTGCCAGCCGCATCCTGTATGGGTGTCGATAAGAGAGTACCACTACCAAAATGGCGCATGGTTATGTCCTTTAAATAAGAGTAATAAAACGGGGTGACAGCTCAAACAGCAACGGTCAGATCGTTGGCAGCAGAGAGGTAGCGCAGCTCATACTTGGTTGAGACAAAGCCTGCTGTGTCGTCGGCCTCCTGCCCGTCCCAGGTCTTTTCCTTCTTGCGTATCTGGGTCACCAGGGAACGCAGGCCAGGGTCGCGCAGCAGGACGGCATGAGCAGACGTTACTATCGGGTCGGCTACCTGGTCGAAGGGATCGCCACGCACATACACTTCGACCAACATGGTTAGGACGTTGTCATCGACACCGGCGCTAAAGACATTGCTGTCTTCATTGGCAGGCCGCACGACAATGGCCGGGGCCTCGTCACGCGCCAGGGCCAGCGACCGGGAACGATAAACCCGGTCGCTGGCTGGTGTCCTGATGGTCAAGGCTGCGACCGCTGCAGTCAGGATTTGCTCTGCAATGCTACTCATATTGGCACCAAGGTGATAGGGATGGATGAAAATGCGCCATCGTCAAGCCTGGCAGGATTGCGGGCCGAATAGGCCACGCCATCCACCAGGATGACAACACCGTGCTTGATGCCTGCCTTGATGACGTCGCTGGTCTTGACCAGCAGCGACACCATATTGACCTGTGCGTTTATACCGCTGCTGGCAATATTGTCGTCACCCGAATCTTTGATCCCCAGAAAGTTGATTGCCTTGCAGGTGCAAGGCAGTCCGTGGTCTTCCAGGTAGATATCGAGGTCTTCAACTATCATCGTCAGGTCGCTGGCTGTTCTGCGTCAGTACCAGGCGATGCATCGTTGTTTGCCGCGCCAGTATCACCAGATGCGCCTGTATCATCGCCACCTTCTTGAGCGCCACCAGTGTTACCAGTTGCACCGTCACTGCCACCACCATCTGGTGCTTTCTTGGGTGCTTTGGCTTTTTTAACGACTTCTTCCAGCTTGTGGGCATGCAGTGCAGCGATATCGTCGGGCAGATCAATTGTGTCGCCACCAGTCAGAACTTCATTGTTTGGCAGAACAAAAGAGAAGCCGTCACGTATTACAAATTTTTTCATGGGAAACCCCTATAGTAAAAATGAAAAAGACCCTGGCTACAGGGTCTTGTGGTTTGCGTCCTGCCTTTGTTATTGCGTGATGGCGTCGGACATGATCGCAAAGGATTGTGCGTGGCGCACGCCGATATCGACGGTTTGCAATACGCGCAATTCCACACCGCCTTGCTCGTAGATGCCTGGTGCAAATGGATTCGGCAAGATTTCTATCACGCCCCATTCACCCATGATCACCTGAGACCAGTCACCAAAATAAACTTCGGAAAGGTTTGTGCCGGTTCCTTTGGTCAGGTTGCTGCGGGCCTGGTTGCTGCGGGCTACGCTGTAACCGTTGATTTCACCTGGTGTCAGGCTTCGCTGGCCCATTGGTGAATTTGTCCACAGATACTGGCCAGTGGTGGATTTGAGTTTCTTCAGCGTGCCGACGATTTTGGCATTGGTCAGATATGCCATGCTGTCCACGTCCGCATTGTTAGATGCGACGATGGTTTCCATATCGATCAAATTGTCGATAGTGATAGCGCCACCGTTCACACCACCCAGCACCGCGCCGATACCGGCCTGGTTTGCAATGCCCAAGGGCTGGCCTGCAGTACCTGTTCCACACAGACCAGCACTGTCGATACCCAAGGCAATGGTGGCCAGCAGGTCTGCACGCGCCAGCATTTCGACGTCTGGTGTTGATTGCTGCAGCATGTTACGGGTAATGACAGAAATTGCGCCGATGTGTTTTGGCGACAGACTGATCTTGTCGAACTGCGCACCAGCCTGGCCGAGGGTTCCACCTTCACCGATCCAGTACACCTGGCCTGCTGCCTTTTGACGTGGGATATCAATGTTACCTGTCAGGCCGGACAGTATCTGTGCACCCAGCCCCAGCAAGCGGGCCTTGTTGCGCAGCAGCTCGATGAAGCTGCCAGTCAGCAGGTTTGTTGCCACCAGGTTTGCACCACCCGATGTGGCAGACAGGCCAGCGCCAGTACCGAAGCTATAGTCGGCAGCGCGTGAAGCAAACGTCAAATTGGTCGGCACAAAGATGCCTGCCGTTTCTTTTCCAGTGCGCTTGGCAATGTCGAGTGACACTTCACGCTCCAGGCCAGCAGACTTCCATGCATCGGCCTTCCCCTCGCGTTGCCCTATCGATGCATTAATGGCGCGCAACATGCTGTAGCGAGCTTTCTCAGGTTCGCTCAAATCTGGATTGTTTGTGTTGCCCAGGGAGGCGACACCCTTGCCACGCGCCAGCACTTCATTCAACACGATGCCGCGTGCGGACTCAATCGGCTGCTTGAGGGTCACCAGCAGATTGCGGGTTTCATCAGCGATTTTGTGCGTCTTGCACATGGCTTCAATTTCGGCCACACGGGCCTGCTCGACTTGCGCCGGATCGACTGTAGGCACAACTGCTGCTGGTGCTGCGGAACCACCACCGGTTGCTGTATCGGTCGCGGCATTACGCAGGATGTGTTTGTTTCTGAACATAGGATCGTTTCCTTCTTCGTTATCGGCGACTGCCGGGGTTGTGTTGCTGGCTTGCGGACGGCGTACTTGCACGTCCTGTTCGTCGCTGGCCACCGACCTGCTGACACCGATAGAGGTGTCGGCAGGGATGGTGCACAACGTTATTTCATAGACGTCCCAATCCGTGGCGGTATAGACGTCGGTGTCGTCATTCACCTCGTACACATGAATGCGGTACATGAATGAGACGTTTTGCAGGATGCGATCCTGCACTTGCTTCATTGCCCAGTCGCCGCGCTCGTCTGAGCCGAATCGCACAGTGCAATAACCACGCTTATCTGCACCTATCCAGGCTTTTTCCACTACGCCTAGCAGGTCGTTCATGTCGTGGTTAAACAGAAGTGGTCCGCCAGAGTTGATACGCTTCAGCCTTGCTGCGCCAGCCTGGTGGCTTAGCACTTCAGTGCCGTACCAGGTTTCTATCTCTGCTTCGCTGGAAAAGCTAAACGTGATGGTCCGGGTCTGTTCATCTACTACCCCGGTGCGGACTTCCGCACCCTCGACCGAGGCAGTCATGCGGGCAAAGCGCTGGAGTGGCTTTAGCTGCACCGTGCCTGTATCGAGCTTTCTTTTATTGCTCATAGTGATTTCCCAATAAAAAAACCCACACGGTTTATCGTGTGGGTTGCATGTGTTGACATTGGCTAGTCGGGATTGTCAGGCGGGTCTGCAGCCGCGCCCTGGTCGCCCTCCTCTCCGCCCGCGTCTGTTTCTTCCTGGGCTGGCTCTGGCTGCGATGTACCCTTCATATCCACTTGCGCCGGGTCAGTATCAAACACCAGGTCATTTTCTTTCATCATGTCCAGCTCTCGGCGACGTTCTTTGAAAACGTCTTCTGCGTCTGAATGCTCCGAGGTCAGGGCAATCACATCGCTGACAGTCATAAAGCCCGCACGTACAGCCGTTTTGTACGCCGTCACTTCTTTGGCTGGATCAATCCAGGACCAGCCACGAGGCTTGAAGCGAACGGGCCGGTACTTCTTCGGCTTGCTGTAGTAGTCCGGGAAATTCAGTTCACCAGCTAACACTGCAGCATCGACAAGGTCACGATGTACTTCTTGCCGGAAGTTGCGGATAAACCAGCCCTGCAGGACTCGCCATAGGTCGCGGTCATCGAGCAGCGCCAGACGTGAGTTGCTGTAGTTGCCCCGCGAATAATCCCGGCTTACGCTTTCATACGACACGCCGACGCCTGTGGCAAACGCCCGGAGCATGTAACGCATGAACGGGTCCATTGCGCCGTTTGGTCGGCTAGGGTTAAAGCCGTTGAACTTCTCACCAGGCCGCAACTGCTGGAACGTGCCTGGTGTCATGTTCAACTCTGGCTCGACTGCCCCTTCCCCTTCCAGCAGCTCATCGTTATCTGGGATCAACGGGTCTGGCGTTTCGATAATGCCGACTATAGACGCCGAGGCGCGGGCTGCAATAATCTCGGCCTCTTCATACCCTTGCATGTTGCGCAAGCGCTTCAGGGTTGCATGGAACCACGGCACGCCTCTTGTCTGCCCTATGCGTTCCGGGATGAACAAGTGAATGATGTCTTCCGCAGGAACGCGTATTAAAGCGCTCTCGACAAATGAAGTAAATTGATAGTCTCCTGGGTGAGTTGGATACATCCAAAAAGCTACAGGTCGCCCCCAGGCATTCTGCTCCACCCCCATGCGTATGATGTTGCCGTTGTTCGCCCTGGCCACGCTCCATTGATCGACCAGCCTGTCAGCCTCGATCAGTTCCAGTGCGTAAGGGATACGCCCATTGCCAAATGGTAGCCGCACCTTGCGGACAAGAGCCTCACCGTTCTCGGCAATGGACCCAATGAGCAAGCGCTCCATATCTGAAAAGCAAAGCTTGCCAGCAGGGTCGCAGGTGTCTTTATCGCACCACTCTGCAAAGACCTCTTCGATCTGGTCATTGACCTTTGTCATCAGCGTGCCGCTGGCTGTCTTCACCTGGGCCTGCATACCGATGCCGCTGCCGATGACATTATTTTTTATAATGCGGATCGCTGCCTTGGCATATTCATTGTCACGCATCAGCTCACGGGACCGGGCGCGAAGTACCCGCAGGCTGGTGATAATCTCACTGTCTGCGGAGGTGTTTAAGGCGCTGTACTCACCTGACAGCCGGTTCATTGCAGCACCTGCATACATGCGCTTAGCGACGTTAGCTTTGTTTAACAGGTTCTTTTGCGCCTGCCTTTCAGCATTCCAGGCCCGCAAGACGACAGAACCTTCCTGCTTCACTCGCTCGACGTTGTACCATTGTTTGTTCATCTGAACCTCACAAGAAGGGTGCGGGGATTGCCGCGACCGTTGCGGATCGACTCCCTCGCTTGTTCGTTGCTGACCTTACGTTGCCAGAAAGCATGCAGGTCCATCAGCTCTTGCAAACTATGAAACTCAGTTGTCCGGGTGGCGATGGTATAGCTTTTGATCTTGCCACCAGACTTGGTGAAGGTGGCCAGGGCTGCTTCGCAATCGTCGAGGGCTTTGCGTGCCAGGCTGCGTCCATCGATAGGGGTTGCCAGTGTCACCAGGTTGGGCAAGACAGTGACGGTTCCGCAGGCAATGTTCAAGCGACCACCACCGTCTGCTTTGTTCAGATACGCACCCCAGACATAGGTCCCGGCCAGCAGGGTGACAGATGCCGTGTGGTCTATGGTGGTCTTCCACCCATCGCCATCTGCAACTGTCACCGCTGTTAATTGCGTCTGGCCGCGCAGCTCGTAGCTCAACAACCAGTCGGCACTACCGCACCGGATGCTGTGCTTGGCATCAAGCCAGGGGTGATCAAACCATGTGACCTGGTCACCGGCTGTAATTTTTTTCGGTATGTTCATGGTTAGAAATTGGTTGCTGAGTAGCCACTCATGCGCCTGCGCGGTCGCGCTTTAGGCATGGGTTTCTTCTCGGTTTCGGGTGGTGGTGCTGGCAGCTCTATCTGCTTCGGTGTCGCTGCCGGAGTTTTGGCCTCTTCATCTTCTGCCGTTTCCTGTAGTGCAGACGTCTGCACTTTTTCTGGCTGGTCAACAGCAAAGATTTCTTTCTGCCTTAGCTGCTTGTCCAGGGCGTCCCAGTGCGATGGTTTGAGCAAGTGAAGCTTGAGCGACATGGCCGCATGCAGGGCATAGACCTCACCGTCCAGCGCCTCATTGCGAACGCCGGATTTTAGCTGCCATACCTTGTGATTCTTGACGCTCTTGTGTGGTGCTTTGATCTCACTGGTCAGCTGCTCCCAGTAGTCAGGCCGCACTGTCTTGTACCAATGCATGCGCCCTGGGCCAATGCCGGTAAGTTTCAAGCGCCCGTCGATCATCAAGTCCTTGGCCCGTTGCGTGCCGACGATGTACGGACGGACACCAGAGGGATGGGGCTTGTGCCTCTTGTTGCTATCGACCGATTCCTTGGGCTTGGAAAAAATTTCCTTTGAATCCTTGCCCTGCTCTGAAGCGCCCTTGATCGCCATATAGGTGCGACCATGGCGGCCTTGCCGTTTACGTACATAGGCATAGACTGCGTCTGTAGTCTTACCGTCTGACGAGTCCACCGACACGGCACGAATGCTCATCAGGTTGCCGTTTGCATGGCGAAATTCTGAGTCAAGCAGCTCGTCCAGATCAAGCCATGCCCCAGCATTCTCGATAAGGGTCTGGCCGTGAATCTCACCCCAATACACCAGCCAGTTTTCCATCCCCCTACCCCATGCCCTGATGATGATAGCCAGCCGATTATGCTGTACGTCAACGCCTGCAGTGAGAACGAAACCGCCCCAGGGGATGGTCTTCTCTTCATAGTCTTCTGCCCTTTGGGAGAGGTGTTCTGATGTTGGCAGGTCGCTTTTATACTCATAGGGCAGGCCCTCGGAGCTGTTGCGAAACGCTCGCATCTTTGTATCGTCGCCCTGGTTCAGCAGGTGCTGTGCTGTCAGGAATTTCTCTAACAGCTTTTGCAGCGTACTGCCTGGGAAAGGTGAATACAGCTCATTGATATAAAAGCCTGCCACGCCATAGAAGGGAGCCGTGGCAATCCAGACGGCCTTCTTGACGTTGCGGTTTTTTTCGGCATCGTGCCACAGGACACCGCAATGCGGGCAGACATACTTTGCAGACTCTGGCCGGACGTGACCAAATACTTCATGGCTAAAGTCTGGGTCCTCTGAGTAGCGGACGTTTTCCCACATGAGCACATGCGACTCACCACACTCATGGCAAGGAACCATAAACACCCGCTTATCGCTTGCCTGGTATGCGGCATCGATACGGGATATGCCCTTGACCGTGGGCGTACCGCCAAAGATTACCTTGCTCCTGGAGAAGGTTTTCACGCGCTCTTCCAGCAGGGTAATCGTATCGCCCTGGTCCCTGACGTTGTCGTTACAGTCGTCAGGTTCCTCAACTGCTACCACCGGCGATGGCGTGGACTTGACCGAGCTGGGGCTGTTCGATCCCACCAGCTTGAGAAAGCCACCAGGAAATGATTTAAAGTCCCAGCGATTGTCGCGGTCCTTGCGTTTGTGTATCTGCATCTTGGCAGCAACGCGAGGCGTGACCTCGGCCATCGGGATTAACTTCTCGTCGTTGAACTCTTTGGCTGCTTGCTGCTTGGCAAACATGATGATCATCGGGGATGGATCGACATCGATCTTCCTGCCGATATAGTTCAGCAGCACCCCATCCGTCCAGGCCACCTGCGCCGACTTCATCGCTACCATTTTGCGGACAGTCGGATCGTCGATTGCCTCATGCATACCAGCAATCCAGGGCGTGAGGTCTGGGTTATAAAGCCCTGGTAACGCAGACGCTTTGGCCGACAGCCTGCGATGCTTACGGGACCAGGAGTTAGTGGTGATCTGTTCCGGTGGTGTCATCGCCTTCGCCAGGCGCGACAACATCTGGCGCACTGCCAGGGTCGTATCGAGCAAGGTGATTGAAGGCCGCATAGGTATAGTCGTTCAGAAACTGGATGTCCACATCGATTCCATGCAATGCATCCAGTGCAGCCTTGAGCTTATCGTCGCGGCTGAGTAGTTCAGATTTGAAGGCCCCGATCATCTGCATGAGTTCGGGTTCGAGTTGGGCCACGTTGACGAGTTGCCCTTTCTTTTCTGCCAGGGTGAATTGCTTCAGCTCCCGGTCAATGCGCTCGGTCAAGACGCGCTCACGCACCAGGTCGTCACCATCCTCGGTGCGATGGCCTGCAGCATTACCGCGCAGCTTCCTGATGTACTGCACACGGATGTAATCCAGATTGCATTCGCGCCAATCGATTTCGGCCTGCTTTAAAAACTTGCTGACCTCTGCCTGGGATAAGTCCAGGTGTTCGGCGATCTGTTGTTGTGTGAGGTTGGTCATTTATAGCCCCCTAGCAATCCAGCTAACTAGAGAAAATCCGGGGTCTTCGCACCCGCAGTGAATCGATGAAAAAAAGGACCCGGAAAAAGTTTAGGGCCGGGCATGCTTGTATACAGAGAGGTTATTTACTGGAGAGATACTTGATCTGCTGCCGCATGATGTCGGGGAACTTCTCTTGCACCAGCTTCTGCAATGCCTCTTGCACTGTCTTGTTAGCCAGGCCATTAGGTATGCTAGGGCCGAACAGTTCTTTGATAGGCAGGCCGCTCCATATCACCCGGTCATTCTTGCGCACCTTCTTGTGCCTATCCCCCACGCGCACATATACACCCTTGTGACCGCTGGGCATGGTGACTATGAATGCATTAGCCAAGACCTTACGACCATGCAGCACTTCAACTGATACGCCCTTGGACGTGGGCCGCGCACCATACTTGATCAATGGTATCGGCCTGCCTGATGCAATGACCTTCGCGCTTAGGTTGCTGGCCGTGGCCCTGGTGATGCTTAAACCCTTCTTGATGTCTGATGCTTTGAGGTTGTAGCCTGCATCCCTGATATTGCGTGACGCACCTGTCTTTACCTGGGCAATGATCTTATTTAAGGCCCGCACTGTGGCCTTCTCTACCACATCACGCTTGGTGCGCTCTATATCCGCGATGATCTTATCCATGCTACCGCGCACGCTTACCGATATAGACATAGTCAAACCTCAAATGAAAAAGCCCCGATGACTTTAATCATCAGGGCTTCATTTATTCTGGACGTGCATCACCCCCCGTGAGGGTTCGTGATATAGGCTCGGTTTACCGGCATGCAAGTTGTAGGCTGGATTATAACGGGAGTTTTGCGATTTGCAATAACTTGTTTTAAGCCGACCTTTCCCCTGGACAGCACAAAGCGCACATTTGCAAGCCCACGCAGGCCGAGTTTCTTCCTGATCTGCTCGTCGCGCCACCCTAAAACGTATTTGCAACGCAAGGCTTGCTTATCGTCGTATGTCGCTAGCATGGTCCAGGCGGCTTCAATTAGCCATCCGTCGAGCCGGGCATCGTCTGATGCCAGATTGCATTCCATCTGCTCAAAAGTGGTTTTAGGAACAAATACACCCATCTTGATCGCAAGCAGTTTTAAGCGGCTATCGCGGTTTGCCACATACTGAGCTGCCCATGCACTGGAGCAGTTGCCACCAGATCGGGAACGGTCACCCACCACCTGGCCCCAGTTCCACAATCGTTTTTCAAAGTCTGTATCTTGATGTTTCTTTGCTGGTACTGGTTCACGCTCGCTTACCAACTCAGTAAAACCATCGTCCTCAATCTCGCTTATTAATTGCCCTGCCCTATCTTTGTTATGCATGTTTAGCCTCTGCCATGATTACCCGTAATTGTTTTGCTATTTCCCGCGATTCATCGGGATCAGTAAAATCTTTTCTCTCTATCACGATGCCCCTTACCCTCGCCAGTTCCAGTGCATCTACCATCCAATCCGGGTCGCATCGTTCAGTCCTGCCTCGCTCATTTAAAAAGTAGGCCGATGTAGCCCTCGTATCTCGCGTACCAACCTCATGACCGTTCTCTGAAGCCCAAAAATGCCCGACTCCCCCGGCGATTGCCTTACGTAATTGCGTGTTCACAAATTCAGTCCCTTGCCCTGTTCGTAATTGATCCACCCATCCGGCTGTCTGTGGCATTTCACTTCTTAGTTTTTTGCTCATCGTCCAACCTTTAAAAAAATAAAAAGGTTGGACAAGTAGGTTGTACGGCTAAAACCATTGATTTCATTGGCTTTGTCTAACCTCCTAACCTCGTCTAACCTGTTTTTGAGTTGTAGGAAATATTTTTCTTTGGGGAAGCTCCACGCGTGCGTACGTATACGTGCGTGCGCATGTGTGGGTGTGCGAGAAGGTGGTAAGGTTGGACAAGCCCAATAAACACGGGGCTTTCCGCCGTCCAACCTATAAACAACAAGGTTGGACGAGGTTGCAAGGTTAGACGTGGATGTCAACGATTTACGCTTTTCCGCACGCAACGCAATGGCGCACGATCTCTGCAATAAAGTTGCTGTCATCCCGGCCAGCAAGCGCTGTCTGACCTTTTCCGCACATGGTTGAGCCATGCGCGATCCCTGGTGCAAATACGCCTCTATGGCCCGTTTATAAAGGCAGATCATCATCGTTCCCCTGTTGCTGATCTGCTGCTGCCTTGTCGCTGCCAGGACGAACGTAGTATTGCTCTCTCGCCCCTGTCGTACCCTTCTTCTTGATCCAGGCAAACTTGGTCATGATTGCACCTACCCGCGTTGATTCAGACCGGGCATTGCCAAGCTTGTTTAAGTCAAAATGCAGTGCCTTGACCAGAATCTGACGTACCGTCACCTGGTTCAATTTTGGAAGCGCAGTCTCTTCACCATCGGCATTGCGGCCTTCCAGGTATTCCCAAATACGCCCGACCCAAACATCAGATATTTCCCTGCTTTCTTGGCGTGGATTAATCAGGCTGAATTGCTGCTCTGGAGTTGGGTACCACTTAACTCCCTTGCGCATCAGGTGCACGGCCTCACCGATTAGCTGTTCACGGTCACGACGCAAGCCAATCAGATCAAGGCGCAAGGCATCAACAGGCCAGAACCGGCGATTACCCGTTGTGTCCTTGAAATACTCGTCTTGGTTCGTTGTCGCGGCAAAGACAGTGCGCCTAGCTTGATTTTTCATCCTGCGACCATACGGCTCGCGGTAACGATCTTTTTGTGACGACATAAATGCCTTGATGGCTGTCACCTCAGACCTGTTGAACTGCTCCAGCTCGGCTATCTCATAAATCAAGATGCCCTGAATTGCCAGAAAACCATCCTTGTTACCCATTTCAAAAGGCGTATCAGCGAACCACTCGCCACCAAGTATCGCCAGTGCCGTCGATTTACCCTCACCCTGCTTACCCTCAAACACCGGCGCATAGTCATGCTTCACGCCAGGGAAGTACGCACGCTTAGCGAGACCCACAAAGAACATCAGCGACACCAGGCGCATGTATTCCGATTCTTCAGCCCCCCAATAATCAACAAAGGCTTTCTCGATACGGGCCTTGCCATCCCAGACCTCTGCGCAATGATCAAAGAAGTCTGTCACTGGATTAAAGGCATTTTCACGCGCTATCTGTGCGACTGCCTTTTCGATATCGCCTACCGATGCCAATACCAGGCCGTAATAGTTCGCCAGGAACATCCCCAGGTGGAAGTCGTCGCCTTCATTCCACTCACCCGGCTCAGAGTGCCAGGGCGGTGTTTTACGCTTCACCTGAAGCAATGAAAACTGATCTAACGCAACTAGGTCGAGCAACAACGGATCACCCTTGAGAGCGATATAAACGTTCTCACGGCAGCCCTTCACGCCACCCTGCGCGGTTGCAATCATCGACGCCCGAATATTTGCCCTCGACAATTTGCCAGCGCCAGCCGAACGTGAGGTAGATTCCCCGTTTTGGCCTGCCACATCCTCTATCGCAGGCATCTGGTCGAGCCATTCAGGTACGTCTGTATCACCTGCTTCTGAAGTAATTGCAGTCGCTGTAGCAGCTACACGATGCTTACTGGCCCAGTCGAGAATGTCATCCCGCTGACCGCCATCGGCGATTAAATCGGCCACGTCCCAGCCATCTGGTAGAACACCAGGTGGTGGCACATCGACCATTTCGACATCGCAACAATGCCCTCGCAATATTTCCGCGAGTTTCACCATTGCAGAAACACCAGGCTGCTCTTCTTCTGGTTTTATCTGCCCTGCTTTGGCATGCTTATCGTTATAGACCTTTGAATCGCAATCCGGCCACAGCACGACGCAACGACCACTTAATTGCGCCCAGTCCGCCTTCGATACGGCCTTACCGCCACCCGGCCAAGACACCACATCAAATACATCGCCAACCAGGTCAAATGCCGCATCGACGCACTTTTCACCTTCAACCACCAGCACTGGCAATACCGGCCTAAAGGCGCATCGGATATATAAGGGGCGCGGCTCCCTAAACTGAATCCAGCGCCAGTCACATGCCCCTGTAACTGGATGCCGGGCGTATACGCACGGCAAGACTTCCTTGCCACCTTCGGAATTAGTAAAGCGATAAACAACACCAAGCAGTTTGGATTGCTGGTCCCTGTATTCCCACAATGTATCTGGTCGCCCACGATGGCTATGCGCCAATGGATAAGGGCCTGCATCCCCAGGAACGGGTAAAACAGGCGTCCATTCGGTGCGTTGCTTACGGTCTTCTACCCCCTGTGCAGCTGGCGCAGGCGCTGGTTTCTGCGGCCTTTTTTCAATCTGAGAATTAGCCTTGTTAGGCTTGAAATTCGGGTCACTGGGGGTTAGTTCGATACCCAAATGTCCAGCTAGCGCGGCGCAGGCTTTACCCTGGGATAAGCCCTCGCGGTAAGCGTAAAGTGAAATAAGGTCTTTGCCGACTTCCCCTTCCGAGAAGTCAGACCAGATGCCGATTTTGTCGCCTCTCAAGCGAATGCGTAATGATTGCCCGGCTTCGCCGGAGACAGAACCTATACAAAACTCTGCCCCTTCGATTACCCCCTGGGGGAACCAATCGCCAAGCGTTGCTTCGATAGAATTATTAAGTGCGAGCGCTACGCGCTCGAAGTCTTTGAGATTCAATTGCTTGATCCCTTATGGGCAATACGCTGACCGCCCATGAGCGACGGTATATCGCGCCAGTCTTCCGAGCCTGCCCTTGATGGAGCCCCGGCGCGATGTTTGGCCACGTTCAAAGGCCGAGGTACACTTGCGACACGGCCAGGGACTATCTCACCGACATATTTGCCTGCTGTTGGTAACTGCGTCCTAACATACTTCCCGGCAAATTCCTTACCGTTTGGCGTGGCCCGCAGCACGTCGACGTCACACATCTCAGTGAATATCAAGGCGTGGTCTGCCAGCACGTTGATGACGTAGCGCCGGAACATGCCGACGCTGTGGTATTCGACAGGCAGGACACCGAGTAATGCGGACATCTTGGCGCTGCCGCCCAGATCGACGATGCGGCAAATTGCCTTATGGGCGGCTGAGCCAGGTCGAGGGCCGGAGAGTTTAGCCATGTTTACGATCTCCTGCTTTCGCAGCTGTTTCGCGGCAGTAGAATTTAAAAGTTAGCGCCCGCAGCTCGTCCATTGTTTTGTGCATCCGGTCAACGACGCAGTTAATGCGCTGACGCTCTTTTTTGTCGACTTCACCGTCTTTCGTTGCAGTCTGAAACTCGACCGACAATTCACCCAGTTCGGCATAGAGTTCGTGGAATTTGTCAGCGATTGATTCGTTGTCAATATGGTCCAGGGAAGGCAGCAAAACAAACGTTCCACCACTGGCCGAAGCCACTGCTTCAGCAAAGAAGGTCGTGCGAGAAAATTTTTGCATTTGCAAGGCGGTATGAACGTGCAGGTCCTGTCCTTTACGCTCATAGATGCGATTTTCCAGCGCATCATGTCTCATGCCCAATGCACCAGCCATTGCATCCCAGCCACCTTCGTAGGCTTTAATCATCGCTATATATGCTTGACGTATGTTCACTACTTCCCCCATTTCTTGTGGTTTAACTTTCACTTAACTGCAACTACACTTCGCTCAAATTCAATCAGGAGCCAAGGTAATGACATCAAAAACAGCCGCTGAAGAACGCCACGAAGCGCAGCAGCAATTAAATGAATTTTTAAAAAAATCTGACTTCCTAAACAGCATCATTGATAGCCACCGCCAGGCGACTTCCCAGTCGATAGCAATACTGTTGAAGGCGATGCTTAAACACGACCCAAGCCTGTTCCTGCCTGTTTGCGAGGCACTGGCTGAGATCGAAACTAAGTCGTGGATAAGTCCAAGTGTTGATGGGGATCGCTCCCTACTAGCCCGATCAATTCGCGCACAGTTGAGGCAATGACACGTCGTTCGGCCATCACCAGCGCAGCAAAATCAGGACGCACTAGTTCTGGCCATATTTCTGACCAGTCATTCGGGAACAAATCTTTTCTGTGAACTTGGCCGTTTGTGAGGCACTCGATGCGAACCGCTAATTTGGGTTGTATCGGAGCCGCACCAGAAGCCAACTGAGAAAGGTACGAGGGGGACACATCAATGCCTTTTGCCAGCATCGTTGCCCTTCCTCGCTCTAGTTGAATGTATTGCTTTAAATGCATATCAAGCTCCCTATAATTCCAAGGAGTTTATTTGTTACTAAACTTTAAGTCAAGTATTTGCTTGTTAAGTAATTACTGAACAAAATACGCATAGTTAAAACAGCCTGAAGAACACCTATGAGAAACCCCGAAAATAGACGCAAGCGACTACGCGAATGGTTTGCAACCAGGTCGATCCCTGCTGCAAACAAAAGCTACATTTCGCAGTTGCTCAATGGCGTTGCGGCATTTGGGGAAAAAACGGCAATCAATCTGGAGCAGACTTTAGGGATGCCGGATGGCTATCTAGACACTGTGGAAGGTGCTTCTGCATTTGACGAAAGCACACAGGCGGTCATTAAAATGATGCAGTCCACAGACGATGAAGGTCGACTCAGAATCAAACTTGGTGTTACTGACATTCTCGATCAGTACGAATTGAGAAAAATGCGGGTTGAACGTCTTCGGATCGCTGACACTGTCCCAGCTGAGCTGCTTAGAGGTCTAGCAGAAATTCAAGACCCGGACTTCCCGCTTGCCCTGGAAGCTTTCCTTGGCTCATTCAATAAAGTTGCATCTGTACAAAAACAAAAATAACCCACATTTACCAATATCGGTAAATCTGCATAGCTCATTTGTTTAGAAAGTCCCTACTTGCATAATCCAGCAATGGATATTGCACACAGACTTGATTTAGCGATGAAGGCGGCAGGCTTTCGGGACCAGGCTCACCTGGCCAGAGAAAGTGGAGTACCCCAGTCCACGGTAAACCGCATACTCAGCGGCAGAAATAAAAAACTAGATATTGCACATGGCCAGGCTTTGGCAAAAGCCTGCGGGGTTTCCATGTACTGGCTTGCTTGTGGGGACCAAGACCCGAACGGCGAGGAACGCATCCGCGCAAAATTAATAAATGGCACTGAGGATCAACTCGTTGAGACATACAGAAAATGCTCAGCCGAGGGAAAAGAGTCTATTTTGATTGCTGCCGAGGCAGCTTTGTCGATATGTCCTGCTTAGCTGGGAACATGTAAAGCTGCGCTGTTGGCGCTAAAAACTTCACCGCTAAACCGCTTGAATATTGAAGCAATAAATTCTGGCCGCGTACGTTCATACGGTCAAAATTTTGCACAAGCATCGCTTGCCTTTCATTGAGTAAAACCGCCTCCTGCATAAAATTTCCTTGTCAAAAAGTTGTTACAAAATATTTCATAGATAATAATATAACCAATTTTTTACAGCAATTTTGTAAGTTTTGTTTAACCTCAGTTAAGCACCATTTAATTAATTGCTCTTTGTCCATTTCTTTCCATGCGTAAACCAGCGACTATTTGCACTTGCCAGTTACTATCCGCCTGCAGTGCCAGATTTAGATTTACACGACCTCAAATTAATTTTCACTATTGCCAAGGAGAAAAGCCTTTCTGCAACTGCGCAGCGATTAGGCGTCACAAGTCCAGCAATCAGTATTAGGTTGAGTAAATTGGAAGATAAAATCGGCGCTAAGCTGGTACATCGTCAAGGTGGGGCTAGACTAACGCAAGCTGGCCATCAGGTACTTAAACTGGCAACGTCAGTTGAGCATGGCCTATCTCAGCTTGAAAATGACCTGGCAGAAATGCATCTGCCAAGACTAAAAATCATCGCAAACACCAGTCTTATTATTGATGACGTTACGCCAGTCATTGATAAAATGACTCAAGCCAACCCCGGTCTGGAAGTGACACTAACTGAGGGTACGTTCCCTGACATTATCAACGCAGTTCTCAACGAAGTGGCAGATGCTGGGTTAATCGCTGGTAGACCTAAAGTTTCAGGGTTACGCCTTTTTCCATACAAAACCGAGCGATTATGTTTGATTGCACCGGCACAACACCCGATTGCAGCACTTAACGAAGTGACTTTCGTCGAAGCCGCAAAGCACCCATTTATCGCTGCTGACAAAGAGAAACAGTTATCACTGTTAATGAAGAGCAAAGCAAAGAAGAATAAAGTGACGCTCAAATTTCCTGTCAAAGTAACCAGCTTTGAAGCCCAGGCCCACATAATATGCAATACCAATATCGGCATAGCCTTGGTACTCGGCAGCGTGGCTCAGAGGTTTGCCAAAACTTACCCGATCAAAATCGTTAAGCTGTCCGATGATTGGGCATTAAACGAATTTTCCGTTATCGTCCGAGAGACTGGAACACTAAACGACCAAACACTGGAATTTGTCCGCTTACTTATACAAACGCAAAAGGCCCCGTAGGGCCTTTTTTTCATATGCGTTTCGAGTCATTTAGCCTGAATAGCTTTTGGCTCTTGCGAGGGCATTTCTGCTGCTGTTACCCCTTGCCGACTTCCACTTCCTGAACTCATGTAATTGATTTTAGTCATTATGCCTGCCTTGTCGATTATGTACGATACCGAGGTATGCGCATAATCAGCACCCCCTGCCGCCAGGCCAACAATGGGAATAAACGAAGCGGCTTTCATTTTGTATTGAAACCCGGAATAGCTAATTATTTTCAGATCACCACTGATCATTACCCCAGTTGGTGTACCAAGTGAAGCAACGATTTCTTTTTCAGTAGTTACCCCCTCTTTGAAGGACAGCGCAACCTCTTGCGAAACTTGCGTTCCAGACGAAGCGCACCCAGCCAAAACCAGCACAAAAGCCAGACTTAAAAGCCTATTCATTAAGCTACCTTTAAATTATTTACAAAAAAATAATATTATCAGATTGCCGCAATGCTTTTTGTCGGCAATACCCAATTTGTAAATAAAAAAATTAAAAAAAATCATTCATTTACAACAAAAACTCAAAAATACTTAACTTCAAAAAATTGAAAAATACTCAAAAAAGCATCGTTTTGCCGATTTAGTTTAGTTTTTACTTTACTTTGAGTTTATTTATTTATAAACTCGCTTCGTCACTAATTCGACGGAGCTAAATATGAAGACCTTTTTGCAAAGACTGATCGACGAGAACAAACGCCGCTTTGAAACACGCACAGCCGAGATTATGCGCATGATGGATTGCATCAGCGCAGCCGAGCCGACGATTAAACAGATTGAAACCATGCTGGGCAATCCAATCAAGGTTTGCAGCCAATTGGAAGACAACAGCTATATGCCGCGCCCGCTGTTTATCAGCGAGACCTATTACAGCCATCATGACCGCCGCTTGCATGATTGTCTGTTGTCGCTGGATTTCGTGGAAGTCTATCGCCTTAGCATTTCTGGTGGATTGTATGACCACGCTGTCTTTGCAAAAGACCAGGTGTTTATCTCCATTGACACAGCCCCAGGCTATCGCACACCCGACAGCCCTGCACCGGTGAATCAAAAACGCCGCGCTAGCGACAAGGTGGCAGCATGAGCACTTTTACAGTCACAGTGCGGACACCTGCCCAGGTTGTCACCTATCCGGCAATAGCGCCCACGTCAGCCGACGCCATACTCGATGCCCTGGATCAGTTTGGCATCGCCTCAGTCAGCGCACTGCCCTTAGTCGGGGGCCAACATGCGTAAGCGCACCTGGTCATACACTGACATCACAAAGTCGGCTGAAAACGGCATCGCTATCTGCATGAAACTGGCAGAAAAAGCACTGCAAAATGGCAACGACGACGATGTACTTCATCACTTTTCTTTTGCCAAGGGCCAGTTCGCGGCCTGGAATAACCTGACCATAGGCTGGCAAAAAGAAGGCGATGCTAAACGTCTGGAGGATATGACGAAAATTGAAGGGACAGATGATGCCTTTTAACTTCCTGACACATAGCACCAAGCCCACAGAGCTGACAGCCAAAGAAGGGCCGACCAATCCTAAGCCTGGTGTTTTCACAGGCTTGTACGGTCGCGCATACATCACTGAAAGACAGAAACCCGCAAAAGTGCAGACGTCTGCACTTTTGAAAAAGCGGGGTTGATATGCAAAAACATCAGCCCGTCAGCCTTTCCCTGGATGTCGGCATTCGTGTTTCGTTTCAAGACGACCACGCACAAGCCACCGGCACGATCAAGGGATTCATTCACTGCCTGCTCAATGGCCGTGAGCATGCAGTTATCGAAATAGACCACCCGCTGCCAGGCATCGTTCGCCGTGTGCCAGCAGACACTTTGACACCCATCTAACCAGGAACAATCATGAGCCTTTCAGAATCCACGGCAGTCGCCACTACCGAACAACCATTAATCGCTGCTGAACTGGTTGACCAGGGAACGTTTGGCATTTACAGCCTGCGCGACATACGCATTTCTAAAACAAATCGCAAGCGCTTTAATGAGGCTGCGCTCCAGGAGCTGGCGGCAGACATCAAAGTACACGGCGTGGCACAGCCTATACTTATTCGACCAGTTACCCCTAACGACGATGAGCCAGAACCGTTTGAAATCGTCGCAGGCGAACGCCGTTATCGCGCGTCAAAGCTGGCAGGCGCTGTATCGATCCCAGCAATGATGCGTGTTCTGAGTGATTCGCAAGCAGCCAAGATGCAACTCCTGGAAAACCTGCAGCGCGAAGACCCACACCCGCTGGAGGAAGCCATCGGTTATGAAAATCTGATGATGGCGCATGGCTACAGTGCAGACCAACTGGTAACCGAGTTGAAAAAGACCCGTTCTTATGTTTATGGGCGGCTGAAGCTGTGTTCACTTGCCGTTGATTTACGCGAAGACTTTTTAGACAACAAATTTCCAGCGTCAGTTGCTTTGCTAATCGCCCGCATCCCAGTGCCAGCTTTACAAAGACAAGCCGCAGATGAAATCTTAGGCGAGAGCGAAGAAGACCAGCTATCAGTGCGAGAAGCCACCGCGCACCTTCATAAGCGGTTCACTCTAAAGCTCGATGATGCACCATTCAAAACAAGCGATAGCAAACTGTTGCCCGATGTCGGTTCATGCGCAAAATGCCCAAAGCGCACCGGCAATCAGCCTGAAGTTTTTGCAGACGCGCACCCAAATTATTGCACCGATCCAAACTGCTTTGAAGAAAAGGAAGCCGCAGCATTCAATCAGAAAGTGTTTGAAATTGTGAAGTCAGGCATCCCAGTTATAGATGGCGACGAAGGGGTGAAACTTGCATCTGACGCAAAGATGACTTTGAACGACACGGTCACAGAAAGCACTCAACTGGTTCGCATGGCCAGGCGCAAAAATACCACCTCAGTCTTAATGCAGATTGGTGACGCACTCAAAGGAAAGCAGCAGCCTACACCTGTACTGAAGTACGTCAGAACCGCTGACAATAAACTTGTGCCAATTTGGCACATACACGACGCACAGGAAGCACTGGAGAAAGCTGGGTACTGCTACACCCTTGAGGATATCGCTACAAAACCATCAGGCAGTGAAACCAGTATCGCAACTACACGTACTGTTACGTCTGGTAGTGGCACAGTGCTCACTCAAAAAAGTAACGATGCTTACCTGGAAAAAATCAGGAAAGAAGACGAACGTATAGAACGTGCCTCAAATGAAACCCGCTACCGCGTTGAATTGTATAAACGCGTCCGTCAGCGTGGCTTCAGTGGCTTTAGCTTGCAGTCCCTACGCGCATTTGTTAAGCAAATGCTAATTGACGCCAACGATTACGAATTGAACGAAGACGTCTTTAAAGAACTGCCTGGCATCTACCCGTTCATGGACGACTATACACGGGAAAGCGCATGCGAATTTATCGACAACGCCCCTCTTGACGTAGTCCAGCTCGTACTGGTGGACCTGGTCTTGTCAGACTCGTTGCTCGTTGACCAATGGGGCATTGAGACAATAGGCAACAACGACGACAGTTTTATGACTGTTGAGGCTATGGCCAGGGCAGAAGGTATCGACCCCGATATGGTACGGGCCGAACTAGATAAACCTGCCGAGCCAGAGCCGCAACCGGAACCAAAGGCAAAAAAACGCGGCAGGCCAGCAAAGACGACAGAAGTCAAAGAAGTCAGTCAGGCCAACGAAGTGCAGGCCGCCACAGCCCCCTCAAAGCAACGAATAACCACAAACATGAGTGTCGCAAGGCGCAAAGCAAAACAGGCTCCTACTGAACAAATAGCAGCGGGTGTCACGCCTGCACCACTTAACCAGAAACAAGAACCCCACAAGCCGAGCATCAATGCTAGCTGGCCATTCCCAAAATCAAAAGGTGCAGAATGAGCGACACAGACATCATCCAAAAAATCGCTGCTGCTGTTGTGGCGCAGATAAAGCCAGCAATACCGCTATCGATTGACCTGTGGGATATTTCAACAATCGCACAGTTTCTGAAGCGCAATGAATCGGTGGTAAGAGAAAGGATTGCTTGTAAGCCAGATTTTCCGCCTGCAATACGCCTGCCGACCGAAACAGGAAAACGTGGCCACCCACTATACAAGGCCAAGGATGTCATCCAGTGGGCAGAAAAATACACAGAGCGCCGCGCTTAATCCAGTCTCGATGCCATCTCTGCTGCAGACTCGTTGTAATAGACCTGCAGCATTCTCAAGTCCCTATGTCCCACCATACGCGCCAGGTCAAGAACATTAAGCTTCTTGGCCAGGCGCGTAATCGCTTCATGGCGCGAATCATGAAACGTCAAATCCTCAATTAAACAGGCTTTAGTGGCCTTCCTGAACAAAGTGCTTAGACTATCTGCCGACAGCATAAATAAATTGCCTTCGGCCCTTTCCGGCTTTGGTAGGTAGCTTAAAAGCTTCAGCGCTTGCTTTGACAAAGGGACGTCTCGCTTCATTCCATTTTTTGTTTTTGGCAAGTGGGCCACGTTGCCGGTGATATGTGCTTCAAGTAGGCCGCAGATTTCCCCTTGGCGCATGGCCGTCTCGATTGCAAACAGATACGCCACCGCGACCGCCTGCGTCTTGCTTTGGATAGGTTCATCATTAAACCCGCAATATAGCTTGATCCTGTCGATTTCGTCCTGTGTTGGCCTACGATCCCGATGCGGGGATTCTTTCGGCCTCCGCACGTCCTTGGTCGGACTGTGCGATATCCACTTCCATTCTGTTGCAGCAGTGCTAAGGACGTGGGACCACAAATTTAAAATTCTGTTAATTGTCGAGCCTGAAACACCTTTTGTTTCTTCCGTGCCTTTCATGCGTAGGTCACGCCAACGGCCAATCAGATCAGACGACATATCTGCCAGCTCGATGTCGCCCAGCCGCTTACCATCCATCACAAATTCGACCAGGGCATTAAGGCGCAGCGCCTCCCATCGATACCCCCGCTTGTGCTTTGATACCTCCAGCTCGTAACGGCGACAGGCATCTTCAAAAGTTTTTCCTTTGAGGATGCCTGTATCTACGTGATTGCGTATTGCAGATTCACGCTCAGTAGCCCAGGCAACGGCCTGTGCCTTTGTCGGGCGCACCAATGACTCACGATGGCCCTTGATATTGATCTGCGCCCGCCAGCCATTCGCCATTTTCGTAAACGATGCCAAAATAACACCCGCAATTAAAATTAATTGGCGAATAGTAAACTGTCGCGGGGAGTTTGTGGGGGAATTGTGGGGAGTTGGAAACAGAAAATAGTGGTTTAAAGCGGCAATTTGCGCATTTGGGAAACCAACAAAAAACCCCGCAGAGCCTTGATTTCATTGGCTTTGCGGGGTTTTATGATGATATGTGATGTAAGTACGTGGTGCCCGAGGCCGGAATCGAACCGGCACGCCCGCTATTAACGAAGCGGCGGATTTTAAGTCCGATGTGTCTACCAGTTTCACCACTCGGGCCCACTACTACAACCTGCTTAGCGAAACGCTAAGTCGGGTTCTGGAAAAAAAGCGCTCTAAAAGCGCTTTTTGTATTTGGAGGCGGGGGTCGGGATCGAACCGGCGTCTACGGCTTTGCAGGCCGCTGCATAACCACTTTGCTACCCCGCCAGGGGTGCTATCTCTGCGTCTTGTCTTGCATGATGTTATCACGCTTGATGATCGCTGAAATGCGGTGCAACTTGAACAAAAAAGGGAAGCCTTGCTTCCCTTCATAATCTGGAGCGGGAGAAGAGTCTCGAACTCTCGACCTCAACCTTGGCAAGGTTGCGCTCTACCAACTGAGCTACTCCCGCAGATGTACTGCTGATACTTCAGGTACTACGCCATTTTGGAGCGGGAGAAGAGTCTCGAACTCTCGACCTCAACCTTGGCAAGGTTGCGCTCTACCAACTGAGCTACTCCCGCATTTTACTACTCACTTGCTTTACTTCTATTTCGCTGCCATTCCAAAAACTTTGGAGCGGGAGAAGAGTCTCGAACTCTCGACCTCAACCTTGGCAAGGTTGCGCTCTACCAACTGAGCTACTCCCGCATCGCGAAGACCAGAATTATATATCATCCAGCCATTGTGTCAACTACCCATTCGAAGATCATTCGGCGATTACTCCACGCTTATCCCATTTTATCGGTGGTTTCCTTGATCAAAGGCCATGCTTTTCGCAGGTAATAGAACATGGACCAGACTGTGAGGATGGCGGCCACAATCAATAACCACGAACCAAAGAAGCTGGTATCGACTACCCCGAACAAGACATCATTGAATAACAACATGGGTATCGCTGTCATTTGTGCAGCCGTCTTGATTTTACCGAGAGAGCTGACTGCCACTGACTTGGAAGCACCGATCAGCGCCATCCATTCACGCAAGGCTGAAATAGTAATTTCACGGCCAATGATGATAAAAGCGAATACTGTATTCACACGGTCTAACTGAACCAGGGCCAACAACGCCCCAGCAACCATCAATTTATCGGCAACGGGGTCAAGAAAAGCACCGAATGAGGATGTCTGGTTCCACCTGCGCGCCAGGAAACCGTCAAACCAGTCGGTTACCGCTGCAACGATGAAAATTACGGTAGCAACAACTCCTTGCTCAAACCGCGTCAACCAGACTTCTGGCAGATAAAAAACACCGACAACCAGCGGTATCAGCGCGACACGTAGCCAGGTCAGCAGGATAGGAAAATTGAAAGGCATGTCTTTTTTGGTTTTTATTCGGTTTATGCTTCAGGAACACTGGCTACAATGCCAGCATCTGACGCAATTATATTTCCCTATCGCAGCCGCTTGTAAATTTCTTCTGCCAATTGGCGGGAAATACCTTCGACACTGGCCAAATCGGCGACGCTGGCATCGCTGACACCTTTCAAGCCACCAAAACGCACCAGCAGGCGCTGGCGGCGTTTTGGGCCTATGCCCTCTATCTCCTCCAGTTGTGAGGTCTGCCTGGCCTTGTCGCGCTTGGCACGCATGCCTGTGATGGCAAAGCGGTGAGCTTCGTCGCGGATGTGGGCGATCAGCATGAGAGCTGCAGATTCTTTGCCCAGTTCCTTTGCTACGCGTCCATCGACGAACACCAGGGTTTCGAGGCCGACCTTGCGGCCTTCGCCTTTGGAGACGCCGACGATGAGGCTGATATCCAGACCAAGCTCAACAAAGACTTGCCTGGCAATCTCGACCTGGCCTTTGCCGCCGTCAATCAGGACGATGTCTGGCATACGGCGTACATTGGCCTCTTCACCGCTGGCATCACCACTGGCGACTTTTTCATAGCGGCGAAATAGCACTTGGCGCATGGCGGCATAGTCATCTCCGCCAGTAATGTCCTTGATATTGAAACGGCGATATTCACTATTTTGCATAGCGTGATGATGAAACACCACGCAGGATGCCTGGGTGGCTTCGCCTTGAGTGTGGCTGATATCAAAACATTCGACACGTAATTCTTCGAGGTTTTCTACATCGAGTTCCAGCACAGTTGCCAGGGCACGGGTGCGGGCCTGTTGCGAGCCCTGCTCTGACAACATGCGCGCCAATGAAAGCCTGGCGCCTTTGATGGCCATATCGAGCCAGGCGCGGCGTTGCTCTTGCGGCTGGAAGGACAAGTGAATGCGATGACCGCATTGCTCTGCCAGGGCCAGTATCAAATCGGGTGCATCGAGTTCAACATTCATGACCAGCGTTGACGGGATGAATTGATCGACATAATGTTGCGCCAAAAAGGCGGAGATGACCTCGACTTCTATTTCATTCTCTGCGACGCTGAGAGCGTCATCGACATGCGTGGGAAAATAAGCACGGTCCCCCAGATGCCGCCCGCCCCTGACCATGGCGAGGTTGACGCAGGCACGACCGCCCTCCACTACCACGGCAAGGATATCGATATCGACATCGCCTGTGGTTTCCATGCTTTGCTGGTGCAAGACTTTGGACAATGCCTGCATTTGATTGCGTACTGCAGCTGCCTGTTCGAATTTGAGTTCCATGGAAAAATCGAGCATCTTTTTCTCCAGGGCCTGCATGACTTCAAGCTGGCGGCCACGTAAAAAGTCGGCGGCATTGTTGACGTCTTGCTGGTAGTCTTCTGGCGCAATAATCTTGACGCAAGGCGCGCTACACCGGCCAATCTGGTGCAGCAAGCACGGACGGGTACGGTTGGCAAACACACTGTCTTCGCAACTGCGTAGCGAAAAGACTTTCTGCAAAATCTGCATCGACTCCTTGACAGCCCAGCTCGATGGAAATGGCCCGAAGTATTGATGTTTTTTATCGATAGCACCACGGTAATACATCATGCGCGGTGTTTTTTCAGTGGTTATTTTCAGATAGGGGTAAGACTTATCATCACGGAACAGGATGTTATAGCGCGGCTTTAATGCCTTGATGAGGTGGTTTTCAAGGATCAGTGCTTCGGCTTCACTCCGTGTCACCGTGGTTTCTAGCTTGGCGATTTTCTCTACCATCATCGCGATGCGCGGGCTGGAAAGGTTTTTGAGAAAATAGCTGGACACACGTTTTTTTAAATCACGCGCCTTGCCGACGTACAGCACTTGGTCATTGCTATCAAAATAGCGGTACACACCCGGCAGGTTGGGTAACTTGGCAACCAGATCGAGCACTTGCTGGCGTGCTTCTAAGATATTTGGTTCAGTCATGATGCAATCAATCTGCAGCGCTTATGAAAGCCGCTACTTTAGCAGGGATTGTTCAACTTCAATGATCACAAAAGCGATGGCGTAATCAGTTTCATCACTGACGGAGATACTCGCCTTCAGGCTACGCGCCTGCATCCAAGCCAGCATATTGCCGTTGGCCTGCGCCTGAGGCTGGCCCTGGTCGTTATTCAGGGTTTGCATGGCATGCCAGTTCATGGGGTCGCGCATGCCCATGCCTACGGCTTTAGAGAACGCTTCTTTTGCGGCGAACCGGGTAGCAAGGTAACGCAGGCCGCGTGCTTCGACCAGGGCTTTGCGTTCGTGGTAAATCGCCAATTCTTCTGGCCCGAGGATTTTTTCAGCAAAACGATCACCATTGCGTGCCAGTGCTTCTTGCATGCGCGAGATTTGTACGATGTCGGTGCCTATGCCGTAGATCATGTCAGGCTGCTCTATGCAAACTTGCCAGGCGGGCTGTGACCATCAAGGCCTTCATGTCGCTAATGGCTTTTTTCCAGCCTACGAACACGGCCTGGGCGACGATGGCATGGCCTATATTCAATTCTGAAATTTCTGGAATAGCAGCGATCGCTGCGGTGTTAGTCATGTGCAAGCCATGACCAGCATTTACTTTCAAACCAAGTCGTATGCCTGCGATAGCGGCTTGTGATATACGCGCCAGTTCTTTCACCTGCAACTCTGGGTCAAGCGCATCAGCATAGCGACCAGTGTGAATTTCTATGACGCTGGCACCGGCTTCTGAGCTGGCCTGTATTTGATGCTCATCTGCATCGATGAATAAGGACACACGTATTCCTGCTTCCTGCAATTGCCGGACTGCAGCCTGCACCCTGGCAAAATCACGGGCAACATCAAGACCACCTTCAGTCGTGACTTCTTCACGGCTTTCTGGCACCAGACAAACATCTTGCGGCACGATGCGGCAGGCCAGATCCAGCATTTCACTATTGACCGCGGTTTCCAGGTTCATGCGCGTCAAGATACGGGGGCGCAATTGCTCTACATCTGCATCGCGGATGTGGCGGCGGTCTTCACGCAGATGCAGGGTGATGCAATCTGCACCCGCCTCTTCTGCCAGCAAAGCCGCCTGCAAGGGGTCGGGATAGGTGGTGCCGCGCGCATTGCGCAAGGTAGCAACGTGGTCGATATTCACGCCAAGTTCGATCAACTGGCTTTGTTGATGGATATTCATAGATTCTGCAAATCGATCAGTATCTGCCGGGTATTGAGCGCAGCGCCATGCAAATGATGAGCAAGCAAAAAGCGCATCAATAGCTTGCTTTGCAATTGCGTGCTTTGCTCAGTATAGTCGCCGCGCTGCATGGCCAGCAAAGTCTTGCCACTAACCCTGGGCACGCTGTCTGCATGCATGGCAGGCCTGGGGCCGCGCTCAGGATCAAGCACATAGAATTGCTCTGCCTGCACGCGCTCACGCTGTTGTGTACAACGCGTCAAGTCGCCAAGCAAACCGGATTCGCGCAGTAGTGCCAACTCGAAACGGCGCAGGACGATGGTGGCTGGTTCATCATGGGCAAGCTGGTTCAGCGTGGATACGTACAGGTCAAACAAGCTGGGATGCGCTTCATCGCGCATCAAAAACTTGACCAGCAACTCATTGAGGTAAAAGCCGCACAGCAAGGCAGATTTTTCCAGCGGCAGCATGCCACCTACCCAGTCTGCAGTCGTCAGTGTACGGATTTCACCTTTGCCCGTCCAGCCCAGTTGCAAGGGCTGGAAGGTTTGCAAGACACTGCGCAATTGCGAATGCGGGCGCTTTGCGCCTTTGGCAACCAGGGCTATACGGCCATGATCACGCGTTAGCACATCGATGATAAGACTGGTTTCTTTATAAGGCCAGGAATGCAGTACAAAGCCTGGCTGTTCCAGTATGCGCAAGTCTTTGGCAGGGGATTTGCTGACAGCGCGAGGCGCGGCTTTGGCTGCGCGTGGTCTTGCAGCAGTTTTTTTTGCAGCAGATGGCGCTGGCGAAACAGCAGCCGTATCTGCAACGGTGCTGTCCTCCTGCACGGCGACTGCCTGCTCATCCATGGATGGTTTTACTCGTAACCGTAAGCACGCAAACCAGCTTCATTATCTGCCCAGCCAGATTTGACCTTGATCCAGATTTCCAGATACACTGGGCCGCCAAACAGTTTCTCCATATCCTGGCGTGACTGGGTAGAGATATCTTTCAGACGCGCGCCCTTGTTACCGATGACCATGGATTTATGGCCGTCCCGATCTACCAGGATGGCAACGAAAACGCGACGCAGATTGCCTTCTTGCTCAAATTTTTCTATCAATACGGTACTTGTATAAGGCAATTCATCGCCAACAAAGCGGAACAATTTTTCGCGCACGATTTCTGCAGCAAGAAACTTTTCACTACGGTCGGTGATGTCGTCTTCGCCAAACATAGGCGGGTTCAGTGGCAGATATTTGCGGATTTCTCCTTCCAGATTTTCAAGCTGGAAGCGCAAGGTTGCCGATACCGGCACGATCGCAGCGAAAGGATGGAGTACTGCCACTTTCTGAGCAAATGGCATCATCACAGCTTTGTCTTTAACGCGGTCTGATTTGTTGATGACGAGGATACAAGGTACATCTTTAGGCAGCAGATTAATAACCTGCTGATCGGCCGGTCCAAAGGTGCCTGCTTCTATGATGTATAGAATAACGTCTGCTGCTGTCAACGTTGTCGTCACAGTGCGGTTTAGCGTGCGGTTTAGTGCATTTGAATGACGGGTCTGGAAACCCGGCGTATCGATATACACAAACTGGGTATTGTCTTTGGTTTGTATGCCGGTAATACGGTGGCGGGTAGTTTGTGCCTTGCGCGAGGTAATACTGACCTTGGCACCTATCAAGGCGTTCATCAGGGTCGATTTACCGACGTTAGGTCGCCCGACGATGGCGATATAACCACAGCGGAAATCAGGATTGTCTATTAATTCAGTCATGCGGTCGTCAGGCAGTCTTAGGGTGAGTCTCGGGGTGAACATCTTGGGTCAGCATTTCATCTGCTGCAGCGGCGCTGGTAACGGGGCTATTTGTGGCTTTGGTTTTCTCGGCCTTGGGCGCTTCTGCATCCAGCAGGCTTTTTTGCTTGGCAGATTGCGGCTTGCTCTCGGCTACAGTCTCACCTTGCACGGTCGCTATACCGGCCAACTTAAGCTGCGAGGCCCGTGGTTTGGTCTTTTTAGCCGCAGGTGAACGTACCAGCATCGCGAGCGCTGTTTCCAGTGCCAGCTTGGCTGCTGCCTGCTCTCCGGCACGACGGCTACCACCAGTACCAAACACTTGTATTTCCAGCTTGGGCACCAGGCATTCAATTTCAAATTCCTGGTTATGTGCTGCACCATGCGTAGCCACCACATTATATTGTGGCAAAGCGATTTTTTTACTTTGCAGGAATTCTTGCAACAAGGTTTTGGCGTCCTTGCCCAGAGTAGTTGGATCAACACTGGCCAGCACAGGCGCATACAGTGACCGTATCACTTCACGCGCTGCGTCAAAACCTGCGTCCAGGAAAATCGCGCCAAAAAGGGCTTCCAGCGTATCGGCCAGAATAGATGGGCGACGGAATCCCCCTGATTTCAATTCACCCTCGCCCAGGCGCAAGAATTGCGATAACTCTATTCTTTGGGCGATTTCATACAGCGACTGTTGCTTGACCAGATTGGCACGCACACGCGACAAATCGCCTTCATCAATATTGGCAAAACTGTCAAACAGCAAAGAGGCGACCACACAATTCAGGACTGAGTCGCCAAGAAATTCCAGACGTTCATTATGCAAAACACTATGACTACGATGTGTCAAAGCCTGCTGCAACAAAGCGGGGTTGCTGAACTGGTGCCCCAGCCTTTTCTGCAATAGTTGTTGATTCATACGAGTAGCTTAATCTGCCTTGGCAGGTTTTGTAACGACGACACCATTCTTTGCTGTAGTGCCTGAATACTCCATCAATATGCTGGCAGGACCAACCAGCGGAATTTTTTTGGAATAAGAAAAATGCAGGTCATAACCACCCTCATTATTTTTAATGATGAGGAGATCCTTGCCCGTCACTGCATCAAAATAACCAACTTCCCTTTGCTTATCAAAGGCTATCTGTATTTCTCTGGGGTTTGTTCCACTCTTGACATTATTCATCGCTTTATTGATGGAATTATATTCAATCGCAGTTGGCACCACCTTCATTGCAACCATAGCAACAACAATTATGACGGCAATTGCCATGATCAAACCGATCAGGGTAATGCCTTCTTGTTTTTTGAATGTGGAATATTGAATATTTGACATAGATTCTTCCTGATTAAAACTGAAATTTAATGAAAACTACCAATGCGCTCGATATCACCAAAATTCATCCAGATGAAAAATGCTTTTCCAACAATGTTTTCATCCGGCACAAAACCCCAGTAGCGACTGTCAGCACTATTATCACGGTTGTCACCCATCATAAAATAGCGACTCTGTGGAACTGTACAGCTAAAGCCGTCGATTTCATAAGAACAAGATTCTTTGTCCTTAAAATCAAGTACCTGTCCCCTGTCGTAAACTGGTTTTTGCTCGTTGACAAGAATGTTATGGGTAACACCTGTTAACTGTTCTTTGTATTGCTTCAGATAATTAAGATTATCACGGAAGTCAGGCATGTTCGCATATGAAACTTCTTTACCATTCACTGACAAACGTTTGTTTTTATACACAATTTTATCCCCAGGCACACCTACTACACGTTTAATATAGTCCACAGTAGGGTCTTCTGGGTACTTAAATACCATGACATCCCCTCTTTGTGGATCATTGATAGAGATGATTTTTTTATTAATCACAGGCAAACGTATGCCGTAAGTAAATTTATTCACCAGTATCAAATCACCAACATACAATGTTGGCAACATTGAGCTGGAAGGGATTTTAAAAGGTTCAAACAAGAAAGAACGCAAGAAAAATACCAGAGCGATTACCGGAAAAAAACTGCCAGAATATTCTATCCAGACTGGCTGCCTGAGCAGATTCGCCTCTATGTCATGGCGGGTATTTTCTTCGAGGCGTATGCCTTCGGCAGACAGCTTGGCGCGGCGAGCGTCGTATTCGGCCAAGGCCTTGTCAGCATTTTGGCGGCGCTGCTTGGCAAAGACAAAAACATCAAGGAACCAGATAACACCGGTCACGATGGTCAGCACAAAAAGGATCAAGGCAAAATTGCCCAAGATTGATTGGAAACTCATTTTTCATCCACTTGTAAAATCGCCAAAAACGCTTCTTGTGGGATCTCTACCGAGCCCACTTGCTTCATACGCTTCTTACCTGCTTTTTGTTTTTCCAGCAATTTGCGCTTACGACTGATATCGCCGCCATAACATTTGGCCAACACGTTTTTACGCAAGGCCTTGACGTTTTCGCGCGAAATAATGTTGGAGCCAATTGCAGCCTGGATCGCCACGTCGAACATTTGGCGAGGAATCAGTTCACGCATTTTGGCGGCCACAGCACGGCCACGGAAATGGCTGTTTGCCCTGTGCACGATAATTGCCAGCGCATCCACCTTTTCGCTATTGATCAGCATATCGACTTTGACCACGTCTGCAGCACGATTCTCCTTGAATTCATAGTCCATGGAAGCATAGCCGCGGGAAGTCGACTTCAAGCGATCAAAGAAATCCAGTACAATCTCGGCCATCGGCATTTCATACGTCAGCTTGACCTGGCGACCGTGATAATTCATGTCCAGTTGCACGCCACGCTTCTGGGTACACAGGGTGATCACCGAACCGACATACTCTTGTGGCATGTAAAGATTGACGGTGACAATAGGTTCGCGGATTTCTTCTATCTTGGATGGCTCAGGCATCTTGGAAGGGTTATCCACCATCAGGATGCTGCCATCTGCCATCAACACTTCATATACCACCGTTGGCGCAGTAGTGATCAGGTCCATGTCGAATTCGCGCTCCAGGCGCTCCTGGACGATTTCCATGTGCAGCAAACCAAGGAAGCCGCAACGGAAACCAAAGCCCAGCGCTTGCGACACTTCAGGCTCATACATCAGGGCAGCATCATTGAGCTTGAGTTTCTCCAAAGAATCACGCAGGGCATCGTATTGATTGGCTTCAACCGGGAACAGACCAGCAAACACCTGTGGTTGCACCTCTTTAAAACCAGGCAAAGGCTCGGCAGCTGGTTTATTGGCAACAGTAATCGTGTCACCAACTTTGGCTGACTTCAATTCTTTAATGCCGGCAATCACAAAACCCACCTGACCAGCAGACAATTCTGTACGGCTCAGTGATTTGGGTGTAAATACACCCACACTTTCAACCAGATGCTGCGCTTCGGTTGCCATGAACAATATCTTGTCTTTAGGGCGCAAAGTACCGTTCTTTATGCGCACCAGCATGACAACACCGACGTAATTATCAAACCAGGAATCGACAATCAGTGCTTGCAAAGGCGCAGTTGGATCACCTTGTGGTGGTGGTACTTTAACGATCAGAGATTCAAGTACATCCTCAACTCCCAGGCCGGTTTTTGCAGAGCAATGCACCGCATCTGAGGCATCTATGCCTATGACTTCTTCAATTTCCTGGCAAGCGTTGTCTGGGTCGGCAGATGGCAAATCAATCTTGTTCAAGACCGGTACGACCTCAACACCCAACTCAATGGCGGTATAACAGTTTGCTACAGTCTGCGCTTCCACACCTTGTGATGCATCGACAACCAGCAAGGCACCTTCGCAGGCAGACAGGGAGCGGCTGACTTCATAACTGAAATCGACATGACCAGGCGTATCGATCAGGTTGAGGTTATATATCTGACCATCGCGTGCCTTGTAATGCAGGGCTGCTGTCTGGGCCTTGATCGTGATACCACGTTCACGCTCAATATCCATGGAATCAAGTACTTGCGCTTCCATCTCGCGGTCGGAAAGACCGCCGCAAAGCTGGATAATACGATCTGCCAGTGTGGATTTGCCATGGTCGATATGGGCAATAATCGAAAAATTGCGGATGTTATTCATTGAAATTACGAAAGAAACAAAGGTGAAGCGAATACCAGCTATAAAAAAAGCGCTCTGAGCTGGGCAAGCTTCCCCAGGCGAGCGCCTTCAGTTTGGGTTTTGCAAAACGCCATTTTACCGGATTTCACCCCGGAAAGCCGAGAAATCGTCGGCTTGATGTCAGTTGATCACTACAAAAAAGACAAGAAAGCGAGAGTTTGTACCAATTCTCTTTGAGGCAGACCCCATTTGTCTTCATAGTCGATTCGCGCCAGGTACAAACCGTCCGGCATGAAGGTCGGTGCGGCGATTTCGCGATTCAGGCTGACCAGCACCTCGCCCATCCATTCCGGTTCTCTTTTACCCGTGCCAACAAAGATCAATGAGCCGACGATGTTTCTGACCATGTGATGCAGAAAGGCACTAGCGCGCAAGGTGAAGATAATCATCTCGCCCTGCTGCTGTATCTGTATGTCATACATGTGCTTGACTGGCGTCTTGGCCTGACAGCCAGAAGCGCGGAATGCAGAAAAATCATGCTCGCCCAGCAAGTGAACTGCCGCGGCACGCATGCGCTCTACATCAAGGGGTCGGAAACTCCACCCTGCCCGCCCGCTCCACATCGGTGAACGAATCGCGGCATTATGCAATATATAATGATAAGTACGGGCGCGGGCACTAAAGCGCGCGTGGAAATTCTCTTCAGACTCAGGGGCGACAGGCAATTCTTTTGCCCACTGGACAGCGACGCTAGCGGGCAAAAAGGCATTCACGCCATTCACCCAGGAATAAGACTCTCGCACCAGTTCAGTATCAAAATGCACAACCTGCTCAATGCCATGTACACCCGCATCGGTACGCCCGGCACAAGTGGTTTTGATATCACTTTTGGTAAATTGTTGCAGCGCCCGTTCCAACGCGTCTTGCACGGTATTACCGGAAGGCTGCGTTTGCCAGCCCTGCCAGGAATTGCCGTTGTACTGCACACCTAACACTAATCGTTTCAACACAATGCGATTTCCAAAAAAACAAAACGGGCGCCAGCATGTGCTGCGCCCGTCATGACTACTGCAAGACCATTAAGCCATTTGAGCTATCATGGACTTGGCTCTTTCCACCTGGTCCGAAGTACCGCCCTTGAGTACTTCATCCAGCAATTCACGGGCACCTTCTTTATCACCAATTTCATGATAAGCGACTGCCAGATCCAGCTTGGTTGCCATTTCAGCATTGTGCGCCGGGGCTTCTTCCGCTGCTGGTGCCGCAGGTGCTGCACCAGGGTCCAGATCAAGGTCTATACCAGACAGATCGAATTCAAAGGCTGACATGGCATCCGCCTCAGCTTTGTGTGTTGGCAGCTCAGGCAATGGACTATCCGCTGATGCGCCTGCCAGTGAAGCGGCCAACAGATTTTCATCCAATTTTTCATCTGGAGGCAAAATATCCAGAGACAAATGATCTACTGCAGGCTTGTCTGAAGCGAAGTCTATATGGCCCAGATCCAACTCAAACTTCTCAGCCTCTGGCTCAGTTGCAATGACAGGTGCCGCTTCTGCAACTACGGGTGCTGGAGTAGCGACAGACTCATCCTTGCTGCCAAAATCAAAATCTATCGTGCCAAAATCCACCTCTGGTGCTAGAACAGGCTCTGCGGCAGGCGCAGCATGAGCAACAGGCTCAGGGATTTTTGGTACTTCTGGCTCAGGAATGGCAGAAATATCGAGATCAAAATCGAGAGC
This sequence comes from Undibacterium sp. Ji42W, assembly GCF_049340405.1. Lineage (NCBI taxonomy): Bacteria > Pseudomonadati > Pseudomonadota > Betaproteobacteria > Burkholderiales > Oxalobacteraceae > Undibacterium > Undibacterium sp. Ji42W. Next base: position 60,434 of record NZ_JBMPOV010000011.1, on the reverse strand, counting down.
ATGCTCATCCATCGCTGCTTCTTCTGCAATGGCATTGGCTTTTGCTGCACCACCATCGCGCTGGGCTGTGTCGATAATGCTGATCGCTTCAAGCATATCCTGAGACAGGGAGTTAGCCAGCAAGGCCTCAGGATCAAGGTCTTCCAATGGTTGCGTACCAGAGCCCAAACCAGATGCAGCCGCCATGTCTGCCTTGGCTTTACCGCCGGCATACAAAGGATTGCCTGGCTCCAGCACGATACCCATAGATGCTGCTTGCGCCCAGTCTTCACCCTCGCCACTGGTCATGCCATACAACTCGCTGGCCAGACGCTCAAAGGTTTTGGCATCTTTACGGCCAAAATAAATTTCCAGCAATTTGACCCTGACCGCATGACGGTCTGGTTGGGTACGCAAAGCTTCTTTGAGGATTTCTTCTGCCTGAGAGTCGCGGCCGTAAGCGATATAGACATCAGCTTCAGCAACAGGATCAACTTCATTGGCGTCCAGTTGACTGGCAGATGGTGCAAAATTGGAGTTGAAAACGCTGTTATTTGTATCGACACTCTGACCACCGGTGGAGCCAAACATGGAGTTGGCCTTCATACTGGAGCCAGTCAGGATGCTATCTTCAAACTGTTGCAATTTTTTCTTGCGCTGGCTGGTCCAGATACCTACACCACCGAGGATAGCAAGCAAAGCTATACCGCCTGGCAACAGGTATTCAGAAATACTGTCGAAGAAACTTGGCTCAGGCGGTGGTGGCGGAGGCGGAGCCGTTATCTTGCGCTTGACCGGTGGTTTTGGCGTAGCAACAGAAGCTGCAGACGCCGCAGCAGATGGCGAGCTTGCTGGTGCTGGCAGGCTTGCCTGAGCAGAAGCAGATGCTGGCGCAGAAGCCGGTGCAGGTGCCGGTACTGACGCGACACTTGCAACTGCAGGAGCAGGTGTTGATGCCGAGGCACTTGCCTTGACTTCAGGCTTGACCTTGGTCAGTTCTGCCTGCTTGGCTGCCAACTCCTTGTTTTTGATTTCTATCTTCTGTGCTTCGAGCAAACCCTTGAGGTCACTGACATTTTTCTCAAGTTCCTTGACGCGTGAATTGGCTTCTTGCGTTGCCCTTTCCTTGGCAAGCTTGTCTTCTTCACCGCCTTTACCGGAGGCGCGTGCAGAAGCGGACCCTGCCTTGGACAATTTCAGTTTGTCTGGCGAATCAGTCGTCGCATTTGGTACTTCTTTTACCTTGGCAGTAATCTTGCCTGCGCCACTTTGCTTGGTGGCAGGTGCTCTTTCTGCGGGAGCATCTGCAACCTGACCTGCCAGCTTATTACGATACGCATTGAAATCAGTTGCATGCGCCACCACAACAGAGTGGGCTTCATTTGTGTTGCCAGCGCTTGTATTAGCAGACTGAGCATCGGGCACGGTCAGGATTTGCCCGGACTTCAGGCGGTTCATGTTATTACCGGCAAAAGCTTGTGGATTGGCACGGTAAATACTGACCAGCATCTGATCCAGGGAGACACCTTCAGCACGGTAACTACCCGCTATCTTGCTTAAAGTATCACCAGCCTTGACTTGATATTCGCCGGCAGATTTGATTTCTTTGCCGGCTTCAGCGTTTTTTGGTGCGGGCGACCTGTCATTTCTCAAACCAGGATTATTTGCAATCGTATTTGGACGGCCATTCTTGGCAGCATTCGATGCAGATGTATTTTGTGGCTGGTTAGCAACAACGACTGGGTTACTGACTTGCGCAGATTGACTATTTCGCAATTCAGCGGGGTCCAGCAAGAAGGTGTATTCTCTGAGTAGCTTACCATTGGCAGAGTTCAACTCCAGCAACATATCAACGAAAGGCTCATTCATCGCCTGGGACGAACTGATACGGATGACGTAATTAGCGCCGCGCTGTTCTACTGCAAAACGCAGTGACAATAATGCGACATTAAAGTCTATGTTCGCTTGTTTGAAAGCCTCCTGGGATGCCAACTTGGGCACAAGGGAATCGATTTCTTCCTTGGCAGGAGAGGTCAGTTCCACCTCTGCACGCAAGGGTTGCCCAAGAGCAGAAAGCACGGTCAGCTTACCAAGGCCGGTAGCATGCGCGCTGGACAACATGAACAAGGACGACGCTACAGCAACACTTAACGCCTTGCGTCCCACGGTAATCACAGACGATTTTTTTTGATTATGCATTTTGTCAGACATATTGGGAATTTTTGGCGAACAAAGTCCGCTGGGTGACGCTTTACACATTGCCTAGCGACGCGTCCTAATGTTTCACATTAACATTACAAACATTGCCACGCAAGCTTAACGCGATTTATCACAGTGGTAAATACATTAAGAACCCTGAAGTGCAAGGATATCGCATAAATGTTGTTGCCAAATGACAAGTGAAAAAATAATCGCCAAAATCCTAATTATTTATTATTAAAATTAAAACTAAATACCCGTCACCAAATTTGACGAGGCTTTTTGAAGTTTCAAAAACGACAAGGGGGCGTTGAACGCCCCCCTATATTCTACAACAAGTTTTAACAATTACTTTAAAACATCAAGTTTTGCTGAGTTTTTAGTCAATCAGAATACGCAGCATACGGCGCAGTGGCTCGGCCGCACCCCACAATAATTGGTCACCAACAGTAAAGGCACCCACATACTCCGGCCCCATCGCCAATTTACGGATACGACCAACCGGAATGGTCATAGTGCCGGTGACAGCCACAGGTGTGAGGTCACGTATACTCGCTTCACGGGTATTTGGCACAACTTTTACCCATTCATTGTCAGCGGCGATCATGGCTTCGATATCTACCAGAGGCACATCTTTTTTCAGTTTGAATGTCAAAGCCTGGCTGTGGCAACGCATGGCACCGATACGCACACAGAAACCATCTACTGGAATAGCTGCCGTACCATAACCGGCACCTTGACCTAATATTTTGTTGGTCTCGGCCATGCCTTTCCATTCTTCCTTGGACATGCCATCGCCCAAATCCTTGTCGATCCAGGGAATCAGGGAGCCGCCCAGAGGTACGCCAAAGTTGGCCGTTTCATCAGCAGTCAAAGAACGCTGCTTGGCAATCACTTTACGGTCGATTTCAAGGATCGCGCTTTTGGGATCATCCAGCAAAGCCTTCACTTCGGCGTTCAATGTGCCGTATTGCGTCAGCAATTCACGCATATGCTGGGCACCGCCGCCAGATGCGGCCTGGTAAGTTTGCGTGCTCATCCATTCTACGAGACCAGCCTTGTAGAGCGCGCCAACACCCATCAGCATGCAACTGACTGTGCAATTGCCGCCTATCCAGTCTTTTTGTCCATTGACCAGCGCTTGCTTGATTACAGGCAGATTGACGGGATCCAGCACGATGACTGCATTTTCATTCATGCGCAGGCTGGATGCCGCATCTATCCAGTGACCATTCCAGCCACTAGCGCGCAATTTTGGGTAAATCTCATTGGTATAGTCACCGCCCTGGCAGGTAATAATAATCTCGCACTTCTTGAGCGCATCAATATTATTTGCGTCTTGCAAGGTCTTTTCATTCCTTGCCATTGCAGGGGCCGGGCCACCTGTATTGGACGTTGAAAAGAACACGGGTTCAATATGACCGAAATCACCTTCTTCCTGCATGCGTTGCATCAGGACAGAACCCACCATACCGCGCCAACCTACCAGACCTACCAGCTTCATCATTTTTCCCTAAAATTTTGCAGGACGTCCCTGCCCTTCAACAACAAATACTAACTGAGTGCATTCAACACGGCCTGACCCATTTCAGAGGTACCAACCTTGGTCGTGCCGGCCTCATAAATGTCGGGCGTACGCAAACCTTGCGCCAGGACTTTTTTGACCGCATTTTCAATACGCTCAGCCTGGTCTGCCTTATTCAAGGAATAACGCAACATCATGGCAGCAGACAAGATGGTGGCCAAAGGATTGGCCACACCTTTGCCAGCGATGTCCGGCGCCGAACCATGTGAGGGTTCATACAGCCCTTTGTTATTTGCATCCAATGAAGCCGATGGCAGCATGCCGATGGAACCGGTCAGCATGGATGCCTGGTCAGACAGGATATCGCCAAACATATTGCCAGTAACAATGACATCAAACTTTTTGGGTGCACGCACCAGTTGCATAGCAGCGTTATCGACATACATATGATCGAGCGCTACATCTGGATATTCTTTATGTACTTCAGTGACGATGTCTTTCCAGAACTGGAAAGTTTCCAGCACATTGGCCTTGTCGACACTGGTCAGGCGTTTGCCGCGCTTTTGCGCTGCCTGGAAAGCCACATGGGCAATGCGACGGATTTCTGACTCTGCATAACGCATGGTATCAAAACCCTCGCGCTCACCCTTGAAAGGGCCGTCAGGGCAAACGCGCACCCCGCGCGGCTGGCCAAAATAAATATCGCCCGTCAGCTCACGGATGATCAGGATATCCAGACCTGACACCACTTCTGGCTTCAAGGTCGATGCACCTGCCAGCTCCGGATACATGATGGCCGGACGTAGATTAGCAAACAACTTCAGGTTTTTGCGCAAACCCAGGATCGCTTGTTCAGGACGCAATGGACGATCCAGTGTGTCGTACTTCCAGTCACCAACTGCGCCAAACAAAACGGCATCCGCTTCCAGTGCCAGTTTCAGTGTCGCTTCTGGCAAAGGATGGCCAGACGCTTCATAGCCTGCACCGCCGACAGGTGCAGTTTCCATTTCAAAGGATTCACCCAAGGCATTCAAGACCTTGACAGCCTGCTCAACAATTTCCGGACCTATGCCGTCACCCGGCAAAATAGCAATTTTCATATTCTCAACAAATTAATTTAGGTAGCTTATTTTTTAGCTTATTCAGGTGACTTAGATAGTATTGGCGAGCCAGGGTTGCGCTGCCATATGACGCTCCTCAAAAGCGCGTATCTTGTCAGCCTGGCGCAGGGTCAGGCCAATATCATCGAGACCATTGAGCATGCAGTATTTGCGGAATGCGTCAATATCAAAACCATAGCTGACACTGCCATTGCTGGTGCGCACAACTTGCTGCTTCAGATCAACGATCAGACGATAGCCAGGGAAGGCTTTAACTTCATTGAACAAAGTATCAACTTGCGCCTCACCCAATACGATAGGCAGCACACCGTTTTTATAGCAATTATTGAAGAAAATATCGGCAAAACTCGGCGCGATGATGGCACGAAAACCAAATTGCTCCAAGGCCCAGGGGGCATGTTCACGCGACGAACCGCATCCAAAATTTTTACGCGCCAGCAAGATGGATGCACCTTGGTAGCGAGCCTGATTCAACACGAAATCCGGATTGACAGGACGCTTGCTGTTGTCCATCCCAGGCTCGCCGTGATCAAGGTACCGCCATTCATCAAACAGGTTCGGGCCAAAGCCACTGCGTTTGATGGATTTCAAAAACTGCTTGGGGATGATGGCATCAGTATCCACATTAGCCCTGTCCATGGGCGCAACCAAACCATCGAGTAAAGTAAATTTTTCCATGTCGGTGCTTATTTTTTGCCTGCATTCTCGACTGCTTCGCCAGCCTTTTTAACGTCTTTCCCCAAGCCCTGAACGGTATTGCAAGCTGTCAGCACCAGTGCGCACATTGCCAGTAAAAATATCTTTTTCATGTCATCTCTCCGTGCAAATTAAGATAATCCACGTACATCTACAAAATGCCCCGCCACCCCAGCGGCTGCGGCCATTGCAGGAGACACGAGATGGGTACGACCACCCTGCCCTTGCCTGCCCTCAAAGTTACGGTTGGAAGTGGAAGCGCAACGCTCACCCGGCTCCAGCCTGTCTGCATTCATGGCCAGACACATGGAACAACCTGGCTCGCGCCATTCAAAACCAGCCGCCTTGAATATCTGATCCAGCCCTTCGCGCTCGGCCTGCTCTTTGATCAGGCCAGAACCTGGTACCACCATCGCCAGTTTGACATTTGATGCGCGATATTTACCCCGCACCACGGCAGCGGCAGCACGCAAATCTTCTATGCGTGAATTGGTGCAGGAACCGATAAAGACTTTATCAATGCGGATATCAGAAATGGCTGTATTCGGTTGCAGCGCCATGTAGATCAAGGCTTTTTCTATGGCGTCACGCTTGACCGCATCTTTTTCCTGCTCAGGATCAGGTACACGGCTATCGATCGCCACCACCATTTCAGGTGAGGTACCCCAGGTGACTTGTGGTTTGATTTCGGCAGCATTCAAGGTCACCACCATGTCGAATTTGGCACCAACATCAGTATGCAAGGTGCTCCAGTATTCGACTGCCCTATCCCAATGCGGACCAACAGGTGACAAGGGGCGGCCTTTGACATAATCGATGGTAGTTTGATCCACTGCGACCATACCGGCGCGTGCACCGGCTTCAATCGCCATATTGCAGACCGTCATGCGGCCTTCCATCGACAGGCTGCGGATGGTTGAGCCTGCAAACTCAATCGCATAACCAGTACCGCCTGCAGTGCCAATCTTGCCAATCACCGCCAGCACGATATCTTTCGCGGTCACACCGACAGGCATGGCACCATCGACTTGCACCAGCATGGACTTGGATTTTTTGGCGATCAGGGTTTGTGTCGCCAATACATGCTCGACTTCAGATGTGCCAATACCATGCGCCAGACAGCCAAATGCACCATGAGTGGATGTATGCGAATCGCCACAGACGACCGTCATGCCCGGCAAGGTTGCCCCCTGCTCGGGCCCGATAACGTGAACGATGCCCTGGCGTTTGTCCGCCATACTGAAATAGGTTAAACCATATTCTTTGGCGTTGGCGTCCAGTGTTTCTACCTGCAAACGTGAAATCGGATCATCAATACCATTGACGCGGTTTGTCGTTGGCACATTATGATCTGCCACCACCAGATTGGCGGATAGGCGCCATGGCTGGCGTCCGGCCAGCTTCAAGCCATCAAAGGCTTGCGGACTGGTGACTTCATGCAGCAAATGGCGGTCTATGTAGAGAATTGCGGTGCCATCGTCTTCTGAATGGACTACGTGGGATTCCCATAATTTATCGTAAAGCGTTTTAAGCATAATCTGAAGCCTGGAAATAAGTCATTGGTTCTTGCTACATCCTGTACTGCATCTTTTTTCGCATTTGATTATGCCACAATTGTGCAACGCAAAACCAACCCCCACGCCAAATTGGTGCATGAAAGTTTCAGTATAAATGTGGGGGTTTGATGAAAATCGCCAAATTTTCATCTGGATTTCGATGATATTTTGGAAAATTACCAGTGAATATTTTGAAGTAGAGCAACAAAAACAGGATGCAGAATTACCCAGGCAGCGGCAGCAAGGCGCTCACAGGTTACCCACTGGTTGTACAGCAAAGCTGCGCTATCAGTGTAGCATGATCCCGCTGCACACCAGAGAAAGAGGAATGGAGACCTGGTATCAGGCACCCAGCTTGACATCACCACATTGCGCCCTGTGTCGCAAGGCATGATCCATCAAGACCAGCGCCAGCATGGCTTCTGCAATCGGTGTGGCGCGTATGCCAACGCAAGGATCATGACGACCAAAGGTTTCTACCATGACAGGATTGCCATCTTTATCCACCGATCTTTTTGGGGTACGGATTGAAGATGTCGGTTTGATGGCAATCGAAACCGTAATATCCTGGCCAGTAGAAATGCCGCCAAGTACACCGCCGGCGTTATTGCCGACAAACCCTTCAGGCGTCAACTCATCACCATGTTCAGAGCCGCGTTGTGCGACTGAACGAAAGCCCGCACCGATCTCCACACCTTTGACTGCATTGATACCCATCATGGCATAGGCAATTTCTGCATCAAGCTTATCGTAGATGGGCTCACCGAGACCGACTGGCACATTGGATGCCACGACATCAATCCGGGCACCAATGGAATCACCATCCTTGCGCAAGGCATCCATGTAATCTTCAAGTTGCTGTATCAATGCAACATCAGTCGTAGGGGCAAAAAATGGATTGGCTGCGGCATGTTCCCAGGCTTGAAAGGGGATGGCAATCTCACCCAACTGACGCATGCCACCGTGGAACACTGTCCCATATTGTTGATTCAGCCATTTTTTTGCGATCGCTGCGGCGCCAACAACAGGCGCCGTCAGACGCGCAGAAGAACGCCCGCCACCGCGCGGGTCGCGGATGCCGTATTTATTCCAATAAGTAAAATCGGCATGTCCAGGACGAAAGGTTTCAGTGATATTGCCATAATCCTTGCTGCGCTGATCCTGGTTGCGGATCAGCAGACCAATCGGCGTGCCAGTTGTTTTACCCTGATAGACGCCAGACAGGATTTCGACCAAATCAGGTTCCTGGCGCTGAGTTACATGGCGCGAGGTGCCAGGGCGACGGCGGTCAAGTTCTGGCTGTATGTCTGCCTCCGACAATTCCATGCCCGGCGGGCAGCCATCAATCACGCAACCTATGGCTGGCCCGTGCGACTCGCCAAAGGTTGTAACAGTAAACAAGGTGCCAAAAGTATTACCGGACATAATATTTCGAAAAGGAGAGGTTAGACAAAATAAACTCCATTTTACCAGTGAAGCGCACCGTGCTGAATTTAGCCTCTGCCTGAAGTGGCAAAAGATTTCACTATTTTTCGCACATTCCAGACAAATACAGGGCAATTTTCTTCCCGCTCAGACGAATCTTGTTTTATTCTTACCAATGAAAAATATTTGAAGCTTGGCTGACGCTACATTTAGTGTCATAGTTCCGCAAGGAACCAATTTTGCAGTGCCCTTACCATACGATATGCCAAGCATGGAGCCGCATTACAGATGAATTCAACGATCCACTCTTCTGAAGATGATCTGGTTTTCTTAGATGAACCAGACAGCGATGAAACTGCGGCGGCTTCACGGCCCGCTCAGACTTGGCGGATCATGATTATTGATGATGATCCGGATGTCCACTCCGCTACAACCTTTGCGTTGGGCAGCCTGGAGATCCAGCATCGCGCCCTGAGTTTCCTGCATGCGTATTCCGCCGCAGAAGCCCGCGACATCCTGAAAAATGAAACAGACATTGCCATCATCCTGCTGGATGTGGTCATGGAGCAGGAAGACGCCGGCCTGCAACTGGTCAGCCACATTCGTAAAACACTGGGGCTGACCGATGTGCGCATTATCCTGCGCACCGGCCAACCAGGCTATGCGCCTGAAATTGATGCGATCCGCGATTACGACATCAATGATTACAAAACCAAATCAGAACTGACGCGCACCAAGCTATATACCGCAGTCACCTCAGCCATACGCTCTTACGAACAGATTTGTGCAATCAGTGCCAGCCGTCGTGGCCTGGAAATGATCATTCATGCCAGTACAGAATTGATGGCACTACAAGGGCTACAGAATTTTGCAGCGGGGGTGCTGGTACAGATTGCCGGCTTATTAGGACTCAACACCGAAGGATTCGTGTGCGCCCGCCAGGTACCAGTGGAGTTACAGGAAGAAAGTGACGACTTGTATATTATCGCTGCCACCAATATGTACTTGGGCAGCCTGAACAAGCCACTGGAGCAATTGGGCATCCATGCGACTGGCGATATCGTCAAACGCTCACTGGAAGCCCGTCAAAGTGTGTTTGAAGCAGAGTCGACCGCACTTTACTTCAATAATGTCGCACAAAAGGATTTTACGCTCTACCTCAACACTGGCCTGCATCTGAATGAAATGGACAAGCGCCTGCTGGGTGTGTTCTGTGGCAATGTATCGGTGGGCCTTGACAATGTCATGCTGACTTCGCGTCTGCATAACTACGCCTTTTATGACCCGCTGACAGGTTTGGCAAACCGTCTCAAGCTGCTACAGACTTTGAATGAGACCCTGCTGACTTCACTCAAAAACCACAGCTCACTGTCACTCATCGACATAGACCACTTTGCCGAGACCAATGATGCACTGGGCCATCAGTTTGGTGACCAACTCCTGTATTCCGTTGCCCAACGATTAGTCGCCAACTTTGGCGAACATTGCCAATTAGCAAGAGTAGGCAGCGATACCTTTGCCTTGCTGGGCGACGAAAACCTGGTGCATCCAGATAAAATTCTGGCTTTATTCAACTCGCCTTTCGACGTTGATCAACAAGAAGTGCAATTATCAGCAACCATAGGCCTGATCAAGCTTGACGATTACGATAGCGATGGATCAGAAGCGCTCAAAGACACCAATATCGCCCTGAAGCGCGCTAAGATGAACCGTCGTGGTGGCTATGAGTATTTCACCCGCAATATGGGCGTAGAGATACGCGAACGCGTCTTGCTGATGCATGCCTTGCGCGCAGCATTTGAGCAAAAAAAATTATTTCTGGTGTTTCAGCCCCAAATTGACATGCGCGATGGCCGCGTACTTGGGGCAGAAGCTTTGCTGCGCTGGAAAACCGATGAAGGCAAATTCATCCCGCCTGATCAGTTTATCCCCATCGCCGAATATTCCGGACTGATTGTTGATATAGGCGAATGGGTATTGCGTACCGCCTGTCTTGAACTGGTGCACTTGCGCAGCCTGGGCTATACCAATTTCCAGATGGCCATCAATGTCTCGCAAGTACAGTTTTCACATCCGCTATTCATGCAATCGCTGAACAAGGCATTGGCAGATACTCAAGTGCCGCCGCAATATGTAGAACTGGAAATCACCGAGTCCATGGCCATGAAAGATCCGGAATTGCTGATCAAGACCCTGCACCAGATCAAGCAACTGGGCATGAGCATCTCGATTGATGACTTTGGCACGGGCTTCTCTTCACTGAGCCATCTGCAAAAACTTGATGTCGATAAATTGAAAATTGACCGGGCCTTTGTTAATGAGATTCAGAAGAATCCAAATGAAGGCAGTATAGCTAAAATGATTGTTCAACTTGGCAAAAACCTGGGGCTATCCATCATTGCCGAAGGCGTGGAAAGTGAAATGCAGGCAAACACTCTGCTTTCTTACGATTGCCATATCGCCCAGGGCTATCTGTATTCCAAGCCCCTGTCCCGCGATGATTTGCATACCTGGCTGGCAAGCAGATAATCTCTCTTCAAGCAGCAGACTGGATTTTCTAGTCTGCTGCTTCCAACACATACCACCATTCCGACTCCCTGCATCAGCGACCATGCATATTAAATGTGGCATTTTCCATTCTGTCCTGCATTTTTTGCAGACTGTCGCAAGTCACTATCAAAGCCAGCACGATTTCCCTACAGTATCAACATGGACTGAAAAGTCACCAACAGCCAGTGTATGACGCCAGGCTGAAATATCAGGGATAACCGTTAAAAGAGAAGCATCATGAATAATACCAATGCAGATACGATCAAGCAGCTCATTGCCGACCTGGTGGCATGGCTTAGCAAAAGCTTTGACACAACGGCAGCCTGGGTGACCAAATTATCTTGGTGGAAGTTTTTCTTGTTTGCCATTATCACCATTACTGCGGGCAGCATGTTGCAAGACATGCTGTTTACATCAGAAGAAAAGGTGGTTGTCACAAAAAGCAACCCGTCAGGCAAATCCAAGAAAACAAGCAAAATCACGGACGGCGACACCAGTATAGAAATAGACAATACTGGCCTGCATATCCGTAAAAACAATATCGACGGCAAGGGCAAGCAGATAGAGATCGATGAGAACGGTGTCCACATTAACAAGGACAGTGGCATAGCACCACCAGCCCCGCCTTCCGCACCGGCTGCCCCTGGCGCAATATCACCACCGTCGCCACCGAGCCCGCCTTCAATCTCAGAAAATGACGATATCCACATCAAACTGCCTGCTGAAATAGCCAAGGAAATCAGCGAAGAAATCAATAATGCAGTTGCCGATGCCGCTGATGAAGAAGTGCGCAGCTATAAGCGCACCTCTTCCAAATGGTTTGTCAATTTCGTGGTCTTGCTGGTATTTGGTCTGTTTGGCATGAAAGCCCTGATGAGTGGCAAAGTGCGCGCCGAAGAAAAAGCCAAAGAAGCTGGCATGACGGCAGAGCGCGAATCCCTGTTACGCCAGGTCAGCGAAGCACAGATGCAAATGATGCAAGCCCAGGTAGAGCCACATTTCCTGTTCAATACCTTGGCCTCGGTCGAACATCTGATAGAAACTGATCCTCCGCGTGCAGCCGCCATGCAGCGCAGCCTGATTGCTTACTTGCGTGCTGTCTTGCCACAAATGCGTGAAAATGCCAGTGTGACCAATTTGGGCCGCGAAGCGGACATGGTCAAATCTTATCTGGAATTGCTGAAAATGCGTATGGAAGAAAGATTGAATGTCGACTTCATCATGCCAGAAGGTTTGCGCAGCGCATCCTTCCCGCCGATGATGTTGCAATCCCTGGTCGAAAATGCCATCAAGCACGGCCTCGAATGCAAGGCTGAGGGTGGCACCATCCACTTTCATGCAGAGGTCGCGCACAACAAGTTGCGCGTTTCCGTCCGCGATGATGGACTGGGATTTGGTGCCATGCCCAGCAACGGTACAGGACTGGGATTGCAAAATATACGTGAACGCCTGAAATTGATTTACAAAGAAAAGGGTCAAATGATCATTACCCCTAATCAACCCAGTGGAGTTTGCGTTACTATAGAAATCCCTTACGAATTAGCCAACTAGATTTCAATAACGCTGAACATGCCTACTGCCATAATTGCTGATGATGAAAGACTGATGCGCGACCAGTTAAAGTCGCGCCTGGAACAGGTCTGGCCCGAGCTGGAAATTCTGGATGAAGCCAAGAATGGTGAAGAAGCCGTCGCCCTGGTAGAAACACATAAACCAGATCTGGCTTTCCTGGATATACGCATGCCGGTCAAGACCGGCCTGGAAGCAGCCAAGGAAATAGGCAGCAAGGCGCATATCGTGTTCATTACAGCTTACGATCAATATGCGATACAGGCTTTTGACCATGGTGCCGTTGATTATGTTTTGAAACCTGCCGATGTAGAGAGACTGACGCGCACGGTAGAAAGACTGAAGGCCAGATTAACAGCCCAAAGCCAGCCCAACGACATGAGCAGCATGCTGTCGCAACTGGCCAAGCAAATGGGTATCAGCCCCAAGCCAAATTACCTGCAATGGATACAGGCCTCCATAGGCCAGGAGCTACGCCTGATACCGGTTGAAGAAATTCTGTTCTTCCAGTCTGATGAAAAATATACGCGAGTACAGACACCCACGTATGAAGCGCTGATACGCAAGCCTGTGCGCGATCTGGCAGACGAACTCGACCCCGCCCTGTTCTGGCAAATCCATAGATCGACCCTGGTGAATGCCAAGGCTATTTCTGGCGTGGTGCGCGACCTGCGTGGCCGCCATCTCGTGCAAATCAAAGGGCTGACAGAGAAACTTGAAGTCAGCCGCAGTTTTGTGCATTTGTTCAAACAGATGTAAGCGTGAGCATCCCCAAAAAAAACGCCTCAGTTCAATGTGAACTGAGGCGTTTTTTTATGCATGAATATCTTGAACTACAGGATATGCCTGCCTATCCACCAGGCTATGGCTGCCACAAAAGCAGAAGCCGGTATGGTCAAAATCCAGGCCCAGACAATATTGCCGGCAACGCCCCAACGCACCGCCGACATTTTTTGTGCTGAACCGACACCAACAATTGCACCAGTGATGGTATGCGTTGTTGATACAGGAATGCCCAATACAGTTGCCATGATCAGGGTAATGGCACCGCCGGTTTCCGCGCAAAAACCACCAACAGGTTTAAGCTTGGTAATTTTTTGACCCATGGTTTTAACAATACGCCAGCCACCAAACAAGGTACCCAGGCCGATAGCTGCATAGCAGGAATAGACCACCCAGCCTGGCGGTCCCTTGTCGGCTTCGCTGGAGTAACCAGCGGCAATCAACAGCATCCAGATAATGCCCATGGTTTTTTGTGCATCATTACCACCGTGACCAAGACTGAAAACAGAAGCCGACACCAGTTGCAGACGACGGAACCATTTATCTACTTTCCTCGGTGTCGATTTAACAAACAACCAGGAGACGATCAACATCATCACAGAACCCAGCACAAAGCCCAGCAATGGTGACAGGACGATAAACAAAATGATCTTGTACAGACCAGCAGCAATCAAAGCCCCAGTACCTTCTTTCGCTACTGCCGCACCAATCAAGCCGCCGATCAGGGCATGGGAAGACGATGATGGGATACCAAAATACCAGGTCACCAGATTCCAGAATATCGCTCCGACCAAAGCACCAAAGATGACATAGTGGTCAACAATGATAGGATCAATCGTGCCTTTGCCTATGGTTTTGGCCACTGACAGATTAAAAACAAAAAAAGCAAAGACATTGAATAAGGCAGCCATGGCTACTGCCTGGCTAGGCTTCAAAACACCCGTCGACACAACGGTTGCGATCGCATTAGCGGCATCATGGAAGCCGTTCATGAAATCGAATAACAATGCCAGCACCACCAATAAGATGACGACGTGCAGGCTCATATGAAAGGATTGCATAAAAGTGAATTCCCTTGTTCGCTCTCTGCATTGACAGAGAACTGTTAAGCGTCAATTAAGCGTCAAAATAAAAAAGTCAGACGCTTAAGCGTTCTCAACAATAATGCCTTCTATGATGTTGGCAACATCTTCACAACGATCCGTCACTGTTTCCAGTATTTCGTAGATCGCTTTGAGTTTGATCAGATTGCGGACATCAGGTTCGTCGCGGAACAGTTTGGACATGGCAGCACGCATGACGTGATCAGCGTCCGATTCCAGGCGGTCGATTTCTTCGCACAGCGCCAGGATTTCGCGGGAATTATCCATGTTATGCAACAAGGCCACTGCTGCCTTTACTTTTTCAGCGCAACCAAGACAGAGTTCAGCCAGACGCTTTGCTTCTGGCGTGATTTCACGGATATCGTACAAAGAGATGGTCTGGCCGGCATCTTCCAGCAAATCCAGAATATCATCCATGCGCGTAATCAGCTTATGGATGTCATCACGGTCAAGTGGTGTGATAAAAGTTTTATGCAGTAACTCTATCGTATTGTAGGTAACCGTATCTGCCTGCTTTTCTATGCTTTCTATCGCATGAACACGGATCTCCAGATCATCAAAGTTCGTCATCAAGGCAACCATTTCCTTGGAGCCTTTGACACATAACTCTGCATGTTGATTGAAGAGTTCAAAAAATTTGCCCTCGGTGGGCATCAAGCGTCCAAACATTTTATTCTCACTGAAAATATAAGATTTCTAGAATTGCTCAGGCAAGTGCGTGCGAACAATCACGCCTGGCAACACAGTTCTACTTTTAAGTCTTGATTTACTACTTTGCGTCTACCCACCAGCACCAGCATTTTATTTTTTAAAATTATTCACTATCACCATAAATCGACAGGGAGCCAACATAGTTGTCGAACTTAGTATATTCACCCAGGAAAGTCAGGCGCACACTGCCAATAGGACCATTACGCTGCTTACCAATAATGATTTCTGCCGTTCCCTTGTCTGGGGAATCCGGGTTATACACCTGATCACGGTAAATAAACATGATAACGTCAGCATCTTGCTCAATCGCGCCAGATTCGCGCAAGTCAGACATGACGGGGCGTTTATTCGGTCTTTGCTCCAGGGAGCGATTTAACTGAGACAAGGCAATCACCGGGCAATGCAGTTCTTTTGCCAGTCCCTTCAAATTTCGGGAAATCTCAGAAATTTCGGTCGCACGATTTTCGCCAGCAGAGTTGGCCGACATCAATTGCAAGTAATCGACAATCACCAGGCCCAGCTTGCCGCATTGGCGTGCCAGGCGACGTGAGCGTGCGCGCAATTCTATAGAACTCAGCGCTGGCGTTTCATCGATATACAGTTGTGCTTCATTCATCTTTTGAATGGCATGCGTGAGGCGCGGCCAGTCTTCATCAGTCAACTTGCCAACACGCAAACGGCTTTGATCCAGACGCCCTACCGAGCCCAACATACGCATGGCCAGCTGTGCACCACCCATCTCCATGGAGAACACAGCGACCGGCAAGCCGCTGTCTATAGCGACGTTCTCACCGATGTTCAATGAGAAGGCAGTCTTACCCATCGACGGACGACCAGCAACAATCACAAGATCACCTGGCTGCAAGCCTGAGGTCATCTTGTCCAGATCGGTAAAGCCAGTAGGTACACCGGTAATATCATTTTGATTATCACGGTTGTACAGCTCATCAATGCGTTCGACCACCTGGGTCAGCAAGGGCTGAATAGCCTGAAAACCCTGGGCGCCACGGGCTCCTTCTTCGGCAATCGCAAAAATCTTGGACTCAGCCTCATCCAGCATTTGCTTGACTTCTTTACCCTGCGGGTTGAAAGCGTTGCCTGAAATTTCATCTGCAACAGTGATCAACTTGCGCAGCACCCCACGGTCGCGGACAATTTCTGCATAGCGACGGATATTGGCGGCTGAGGGTGTATTCTGTGCAAGCGCATTCAGGTATGTCAGGCCACCGGCATCTTCTGCCTTGCCGGTGCTTGTCAATGCCTCAAAAACGGTAATGACGTCTGCAGGACGCGAACTATTAACGAGTTTGACTATGCACTGGAAGATAATCCTGTGGTCATAGCGATAAAAATCTTCTTCGCCAATAAAGTCGGCGATACGGTCCCAAGCCGCGTTATCCAGCAATAGACCACCCAGAACAGATTGCTCTGCTTCTATGGAATGGGGAGGGACGCGTAAGGCGTCAACTTGAGGGTCAGAACCAGCTTTCATGGCGCGCATTATAACCGTTAAATCAAATTACCAGAGGGTTCGAAGTACGAGAAGTTAGCGAGTTTGTGACAAGTTTGTGACAAACAGATAAATAGTGAAATTTGCTGTCAAACATGAAAAAAGCCGGGAATCCCCGGCTTTTTTTCAGCAATTTGCAAAAAAACAAATTACGCGTGTTCGCCTACTACGGCAACATTAACGTCAACAACAACGTCTGTGTGCAAAGCAACGGAAACACTGTGTTCTCCAGCGATCTTCAACGGACCTTGTGGCAAACGCACTTGTGCTTTTTCTACCGCGAAA
Organism: Undibacterium sp. Ji42W; assembly: GCF_049340405.1. NCBI lineage: Bacteria > Pseudomonadati > Pseudomonadota > Betaproteobacteria > Burkholderiales > Oxalobacteraceae > Undibacterium > Undibacterium sp. Ji42W. The sequence goes on along the minus strand of NZ_JBMPOV010000011.1, from coordinate 43,422 downwards.
CCTTGTTTAGTCAGGGCTTCAGCGATATCGGCATTAGTGACGGAACCAAACAAACGGCCATCTACACCAGATTTTTGTGTAATTTGTACGGTCAGTCCGGACAGTTTTTCGCCTTGAGCTTGAGCTGCTGCCAATTTGGCTGCTGCTGCTTTTTCCAGTTCAGCGCGTTTTGCTTCGAATTCAGCAACTGCAGCTGTCGTAGCACGACGAGCCATACGTTGTGGAATCAAAAAGTTACGTGCATAGCCGTCTTTAACGCGAACTACATCACCCAGATTGCCGAGATTAACGACTTTATCCAACAGAATAACTTGCATATTTTTCTCCTTTACCTTGTCGTCAATTACGCCGTGTGCAAATCAGTGTATGGCAGCAACGCGAGGTAACGTGCACGTTTGATTGCAGTGTCAACTTGACGTTGATACAGCGCTTTTGTACCGGTCAAACGTGCTGGCATGATTTTGCCGTTTTCTTGCACGAAATCTTTCAGTGTGTCGATGTCTTTGTAGTCAACTTTTTCTACATGTGCTGCTGTGAAGCGGCAGAATTTTTTGCGTTTGAACAAAGGATTTTGTTGCTGACGCTTTTGCTTCAATTTGCTTTTGTCGAATTTTTTACCGAATGCCATTTTTGGCTCCTAATCTAGTAAATGTGTCTCGAATTCAGTGACGTGAAAAACGAGACTTTTGCTATTGCGATTTTTGCGCGCTAAAAACCCAGTGAATTCCATGGGCTGGTCCAGGGCAACTTCTGTAAAACGCTGGGATATTTCACCAGCAGCCATTGCAGAAATTTCAAACTCGACCTGTCGAACTGTGTTCGCCTCACGAGTTTCTGAACTATGCATCAAGGTAGCAGAAGCGATCGGGATACCGGCCGGGGTGTAGCGCAATGCGCTTTTTTCCACAATCCGGGCTACGAGCTTCAGCTGATTCACTATTTTTTTACGCGACCTTTGTCAATTATTAAGCAGCAGGCGCTTCAACACGTTGCGCTTTTGCAGCATCTTCTTTCTGAACAGCTTTCATCATAGGAGAAGGTGTTGTTTCTGCTTTTTTCAATTTGACCGTCAGGTGACGCAAGACAGCATCATTGAATTTGAATGCTGTTTCCAACTCGAGCAGAGTTTCAGCATCGCATTCGATGTTCAAGCAAACATAGTGTGCTTTTGCCAATTTTTGAATCATGTAAGCCAATTGACGACGGCCCCAATCTTCAACGCGATGGATTTGACCACCACGGGCTACAACACTTGCCTTGTAGCGCTCGATCATTGCAGGAACTTGCTCGCTCTGATCTGGATGTACGATAAATACGATTTCATAATGACGCATATATTCTCCTTGTGGACAATAAAAATAGCCCGCCTCGGCGTCAAGACGAGTGCGGGAAGAGGAAAGCCGACAATAATAACCCAGTTTTACATATTGATCAATTAGATCAGTGACTTAGGTAAGTTATATGCCAATTATCTCAAGCGAGTGAGGTATTTTTTTCACGTTTTTAGGTAATTGAGGTCATTTTGACTTGCATATTCAGCTTTACTGTATAAAAATACAGACTGCTTGTATATACAGCACCTTAACACTAGAAAATACCATGCTTAAACTTACCGCCCGCCAGGAACAAATCCTGAACCTGATTAAAGATGCCATTCAAAACACTGGGTTTCCTCCTACCCGCGCCGAGATTGCAACAGAACTGGGGTTCCGCTCAACCAATGCTGCAGAAGAACATCTGCAAGCCCTTGCCCGCAAAGGCGTCATTGAAATTGCGGCAGGCACTTCACGGGGCATACGTCTGCTGGAATCCGAGTTGTCCAGCCATATCACAGGTAAGCAACTGGCCCTGCCTCACCCTGCCCTGCTGCAACTGAGCCTGCCGCTGGTTGGTCGTGTTGCTGCCGGTTCTCCGATACTAGCGAGTGAACATATAGAATCTACTTACCACGTAGATCCTGCGCTGTTCTCTGCCAAGCCAGATTTTTTACTGAAGGTACGCGGCATGTCCATGCGCGATGCTGGCATATTTGATGGTGACTTACTGGCAGTCAAAAAAGCAGACAGCGCCCGCAATGGCCAGATCGTTGTCGCACGTCTGGGTAATGATGTCACAGTGAAGCGCTATAAGAAAACTGGCGACCTGATAGAACTGATGCCAGAGAACCCGGATTATCCTGTCATCAAGATTGGCGACACGGAAGAAGATTTCGCACTCGAAGGTCTGGCTGTCGGCCTCATGCGCAACTGGGTTTGAGGTCAGCCTGGGCGTGGTTTTACCCTCTCGTTTACGTCACGCCCGGGCAGCATCTCAAACTGATTAGCAACTGCATATTAGCAAGTTTCATAAGTGACAAGCATAAAAAAACGTCCGGATATCCGGACGTTTTTCATTTCAGCGCAACAACTTAGTGCTTGACCACCGTAGTATCTGCCGGTGTCTCAGTTGGTGCTGTGGCAGGTGCCGCAGCCACCACTGGAACAGGCTCGTCGACCAGAGGAACGGGCTGGGTTTCCAGTGCGATTTCCAAGACTTTGTCTATCCAGCGAACCGGAATGATTTCCAGTTTGTTTTTGACATTGTCAGGGATTTCGGCCAGATCCTTGGCATTTTCTTCTGGTATCAACACGGTTTTGATACCACCGCGATGTGCAGCCAGCAATTTCTCTTTCAGGCCACCGATAGGCAATACTTCGCCCCGCAGTGTGATTTCACCTGTCATGGCGACATCGGCACGAACCGGGATGCCAGTGAACACAGACACCAGAGCCGTCGTCATGGCGATACCGGCAGATGGACCGTCTTTTGGTGTTGCGCCTTCTGGTACGTGGATGTGGATATCACTTTTCTCGAAAACGTCTGCCTTGATACCCAGACGCTTGGCGCGGCTACGTACTACAGTACGGGCTGCTTCTATCGATTCTTTCATGACATCGCCCAAAGTTCCGGTGCGGATGACACCACCTTTACCTGGCATGGCAACGGCTTCTATGGTCAGCAAATCACCGCCCACTTCAGTCCAGGCCAAACCAACTACCTGGCCAATCTGGTTATCCTTGACAGCAACACCAAAATCATAGCGACGTACACCCAGATATTTATCCAGATTTTTTGAATTGACAGTCGCTTTTTTCTCGGTCTTTTTCAACAACAGCATCTTCACTACCTTGCGGCAAATCTTGGAGATCTCCCTTTCCAGAGAACGCACACCTGCTTCACGGGTGTAATAGCGAATGATGTCGCGCAAAGCACTTTCTGCCACCGTGATTTCGCCTTCTTTCAAACCATTGTTCTTGATTTGTTTAGGCAACAAATAACGCTGGGCAATACTGGTTTTTTCATCTTCGGTATAACCTGACAGACGAATGACTTCCATCCTGTCCAGCAAGGCTGGCGGGATATTATAGGAATTGGATGTCGCCACAAACATTACATCGGACAAATCGAAATCAACTTCGATATAGTGATCCGAGAAAGTGTGATTTTGCTCAGGGTCCAGCACCTCCAGCAAGGCCGACGATGGGTCGCCACGGAAATCAGCACCCATCTTGTCAACTTCATCCAGCAAGAACAAAGGATTACGTACGCCGACCTTGGACAGGCTTTGCAATATCTTGCCTGGCATGGAACCTATATAAGTACGGCGATGTCCGCGAATTTCAGCTTCATCACGCACACCACCCAAGGCCATGCGCACAAACTTACGGTTCGTTGCGCGGGCGATGGATTGCCCCAGCGAAGTTTTACCCACGCCCGGAGGACCAACCAAACACAGAATTGGCGCCTTCAGCTTGTCGACGCGCTGCTGTACTGCAAGATATTCCAAAATACGTTCCTTGACCTTATCCAGGCCAAAGTGTTCGTCTTCCAATACTTTTTCAGCATTCGTCAAATCATTATTGACCTTGGATTTTTTCTTCCATGGCAAATTGACGATGGTGTCGATGTAATTACGCACGACGGTGGCTTCTGCCGACATCGGTGACATCATCTTAAGTTTTTTCAACTCATTCTGTGCTTTGTCGCGGGCTTCTTTAGGCATTTTGGCGGCCAGGATTTTTTTCTCCAGCTCGTCAATGTCAGCGCCCTCTTCACCCTCGCCCAGCTCTTTTTGTATCGCCTTGACCTGTTCGTTCAGGTAATACTCGCGTTGGGATTTTTCCATCTGGCGCTTGACGCGACCACGGATACGTTTTTCGACCTGCAGGATATCGAGCTCACCTTCGAGCTGACCCAGCAAATGCTCAAGACGTTTGGCCACGCTAAAAATTTCCAGGATGACTTGTTTTTGTTCCAGCTTCAAAGGCAGGTGCGCGGCGATGGTATCAGCCAGGCGACCGGCATCATCAATGCCAGACAGAGATGCCAAAATTTCTGGAGGAATTTTTTTGTTCAGTTTGACGTATTGGTCAAACTGCTGAACGATAGTACGACGCATCGCCTCCACTTCTGACTCGTCGCCTTCATCGACGGCAATAGGTGTCAGATCAGCAAAGAAATGCGATTCAGAATCGTGGATCTTGCTGATGCGTGCACGCTGCGAGCCCTCGACCAGCACCTTGACGGTGCCATCGGGCAATTTCAGCATTTGCAGAATATTGGCAATACAGCCGATTTCATAAATGTCATCTGCCGAAGGTTCGTCTTTAGCAGCAGCTTTCTGGGCAGCAAGCATGATGCTCTTGCCTTGATCCATGGCGGCTTCAAGCGCTTTAATGGATTTGGGGCGGCCCACAAACAGGGGGATTACCATGTGCGGGAATACAACGACATCACGCAGTGGCAACAACGGCAATTGGGTTTGTTCGGTAATCAGAGTAGTCGTCATGGCGCACCTTTCATAAATACTGGTTAACAATGTTGGCGCACTGGGCGGAAACACAAGCCCATTCTGGGAAAAAACAATAAAAAAAGCCACTCAGAGAGCTTCTCCGGGTAGCTTTACGATTGAAGCTAGAATCGTTTTGTTAATCCATTGTACTTCGAATCAAATTAAAAAAAGGCAAAATAAATAAAAAATGAGGAGCATGCTCCTCATTTTTTATTACACATTGACAAATAATGCCATCAGGCACCAGATACTTTTGGCTGCTCATGGTAAATCAGCAATGGTTTTGCACCATTGGTAATCGTACTTTCATCAATGACAACCTTCTCAACGTTCTGGTGGCTAGGCAAGTCATACATAACATCCAGCAAAGCATGTTCAAGAATAGAGCGCAAACCACGGGCACCAGTTTTACGGACAATCGCCTTCTTGGCGATTGCCTGCAAGGCAGCAGGACGGATTTCCAGTTCTGTCCCCTCCATCTCCAGCAATTTTGCGTATTGCTTGATCAGAGCATTTTTTGGTTCTACCAGAATTTGAATCAGCGCAGCTTCGTCGAGTTCATTCAAAGTGGCAATCACAGGTAAACGACCAACCAGCTCAGGAATGAGGCCAAACTTGATCAAATCTTGTGGTTCAGCGTCTTGCATGACCTCACTGGCGCTCTTTTCTGCCTGGCTCTTGACACTGGCAGAGAAACCTATGCCACTGCGCTCAGAACGGTCGGAAATGATCTTGGCCAGGCCATCAAACGCGCCGCCGCAGATGAACATGATGTTGGTGGTATCGATCTGGATGAAATCCTGATTAGGATGCTTGCGGCCACCCTGAGGCGGCACGGATGCCATGGTACCTTCAACCAGCTTCAGCAAAGCCTGCTGTACGCCTTCGCCAGACACGTCACGGGTAATCGAAGGATTGTCAGATTTGCGGGAAATCTTGTCGATTTCATCAATATAAACGATACCTTTTTGCGCACGCTCGACTTCATAATTGCAATTTTGTAGCAATTTTTGAATGATGTTTTCTACGTCTTCACCCACATAACCGGCTTCCGTGAGCGTAGTCGCATCAGCGATGACAAATGGCACATTCAACATGCGTGCCAGTGTTTGCGCCAGCAGGGTTTTACCTGAGCCAGTAGGGCCAACCAGCAAGATATTACTCTTTGCCAGTTCAACATCATCTTTTTTACCCAGGTGCTTGAGTCGCTTGTAATGGTTGTATACCGCTACCGCAAGAATACGCTTGGCGCCGAGCTGGCCAATAACATATTGGTCAAGCAAATCAGTGATTTCTTGCGGCGTTGGCAATTCAGTTTTCGCACTGGCAATATTATCAATTTCGGACACTTCGTCACGAATGATGTCATTGCATAAATCGATGCACTCGTCGCAGATGAATACGGATGGCCCTGCAATTAATTTCTTAACCTCATGCTGACTCTTGCCGCAAAACGAGCAATAGAGCAACTTTTCTCCGCTGGAGGATTTTTTATCGGGCATGATACGTATATGAAATAAACAAAATTAATCTATAAAACTGGTGACTAAGTTGCGGCTTGACAGCAGGCTACTCAGGCTCTGCCTGATTAAACCAAACAAAAACCAAGCACACATCAAGCACTAATTTCCTCAGCTTCTTGGACTTGCATATTACCTGCAAAAACGTCTTTCGTCATGACATCAATATGCAACAATGAGGAGCAATAAGACATTATAGAACAGAATAAAAAAACGCCCGGACCAACATGGAACAGGCGTTTTTATTTTGATAAGCAATGTGCTTGAGGGACTTAAGCGCGATGCGCCAACACCTTATCGATCAGACCATATTCCGCAGCAGCATCTGCCGACATGAAATTATCACGGTCTGTATCTTTGGCAATTTGTTCCAGGCTACGGCCAGTTTTCTCAGCCAGTATGCCATTCAGGCGCTCACGCAAATACAGGATTTCACGCGCCTGGATTTCAATATCAGATGCCTGGCCTTGGGCACCGCCCAGAGGTTGGTGAATCATGATACGGGAATTTGGCAGGGAAAAACGCTTACCCTTGGCACCAGCAGCCAGCAGGAACGCACCCATGGACGCAGCCAGGCCAGTACACAAGGTCGAAACGTCAGGCTTGATAAACTGCATGGTATCGTAAATCGCCATGCCTGCAGACACCGAACCACCAGGAGAGTTGATGTAAAGTGAAATGTCCTTATCAGGATTTTCGCTCTCCAAAAACAGCAATTGCGCGACGATAAGATTGGCAGCGTGGTCATTGACAGGACCAACCAGGAAAATCACACGTTCCTTGAGCAAGCGGGAATAGATGTCGTAAGCACGTTCACCTCTACCGCTTTGCTCAATCACCATAGGCACCATGCCCAGCATGTTTGTGTCCAGTGCCGAATTACGGATGATGCCTGTCATGTGTTTTCCTTTATTTGTTACGCTTGTGCGTTGTTACCCATCAATTCGTCGAAAGGCAGAACTTTGTCTGTGACCTTTGCTTTACCCAGCACATAGGTAACGACGTTTTCTTCTAATACAAGGGCTTCAACTTCAGCAAGACGATTGCGGTCGCTAAAATAATATTTAACGACTTGCTGCGGATCTTCATAGCTTTGAGCAAAATCTTCAACTTGCGCTTTGATTTGTTCAGTTGTTGCTTGCAGGTTGTTCGCCTTGACCAATTCAGCCAGGATCAAACCCAGACGAACACGACGCTCAGCTTGTGCATTGAACAAATCAGTAGGGAAAGGCACGTCTTTTACATTCATGCCGCGTTGCGCCATGTCTTGACGTGTCATTTCTGCCAAACGTTCGCTGTCTTGTGCCACCAAGGTTTTAGGTACGTCAAATTCAACGACCTTGACCAGTGCGTCCATGACGCTTTCTTTAGTCTTGGATTTAACACGGCCGCGAACTTCGCGTTCCAGATTGTCCTTGATGTCTGCGCGCATCTTGACCAGGTCGCCATCTTCTACGCCCAGCATTTTGGCAAACTCGGAATCCACTTCAGGCATATGCGCCCATTCCAGTTTTGTCAAAGTGATTGTGAATTCTGCAGTTTTACCGGCAACATCCTTGCCATGATAATCTTCCGGGAATGCCAATGGGAAAGTCTTGGACTCGCCTACTTTGAGACCGATAGTTGCAGTTTCAAACTCTGGCAACATGCGGCCTTCACCCAGCACAAATGCAAAACCATCAGCTTTACCGCCAGCAAATTCGACGCCGTCGATCTTGCCAACAAAATCTACTGTAGCGCGGTCGCCGTTTTGTGCTGACTGATCTGCACCGCCGTCACCATGCGCGCCTTGCTCGCCTTTGACGTGAAAATGTACGCGTTGTTTGCGCAGGATATCGATGGTTTTATCGATTTCAGCATCTGTCACGTCAGACTTGACTTGCTCAACTTCAGCGACAGACAAATCACCGACAGCGACTTCTGGATACACTTCAAAAGTTGCATCGAATGCCAAGCTGCCTTCAGCCACGTCTGATCCAGACTTTGGCTCTATGCTTGGGTAACCGGCAACACGCAATTTGTTTTCATTTGCAGCAGCAGCAAAAGCCTGGCCGACTTTGTCGTTCAGTACTTCTGTTTCTACTTGATAGCCATATTGGGCGGCTACCATTTTCATAGGTACTTTACCAGGACGGAAACCAGGCGCTTTTGCTGTACGTGCGCGCTGCTTCAAACGTTTCTCAACTTCCGATTGCACATCAGCGACCGGGAAGGAAATCGTCAAACGGCGTTCCAATTTATCTAAAGTTTCGACTGCAGTTGCCATGAAAATCGTCCAAATAGTAAAAATTCTGTGGTGCGAGGAGGGGGACTCGAACCCCCACACCATTGCTGGCGTCAGGACCTAAACCTGGTGCGTCTACCAATTTCGCCATCCTCGCGGGATGTATGTTTATGTTCACCGGCGCAATGCCGCCACACGTTCTGCACGGCCGTCACAAAAGCAAAGGGCGACCCGAAATTCAAGCGTCGCCCAAAACTGATGTATGTGGCATTACAACTCCAGCCCGATATTCTACTGGATTTTATCGGCATGTGCCTTATTTTTTTAAATACCAGCCCAATACAGCACCAGAAACGCTTCGTGCGGGCACTATTGCACCGTTTATCCATCAATTCCGCCCTATCAGTACATGTCCCCTGATAGGGCGAAACCAAAAATAGTCTTAAATACTGGTCTTCTTGACCCTAAACCATGCCGCATATAAAGCAGGCAAGAACAACAAGGTCAGTGCTGTTGCGATAATCAAGCCACCCATGATGGCAACCGCCATCGGCCCCCAGAACACGGAACGGGACAAAGGTATCATCGCCAGGACTGCCGCTGCTGCCGTCAGGATGATGGGGCGAAAACGGCGCACTGCCGATTCCACAATCGCATCCCAGGGTGCAGCCCCCTCGCCTATATCGTGCTCAATCTGGTCAATCAAGATCACCGAATTACGGATAATCATACCAAACAAGGCAATCACACCGAGTTGCGCGACGAAACCGAATGGACGTTGCAATATCAACAAAGCCATCGCCGCCCCTGCCACACCCAGAGGGCCAGTCAGGAAGACCAGCAACGATCTGGAGAAGCTGTGCAACTGCAACATCAGCAAGGTGAAGATGATGAAAATTACAAACGGGACATTGGCTGCAATCGACTCCTGCGCCTTACCACTATCCGCTGCCGCACCTGCCAGCTCTATCTTATAGCCAGGCAAGAGGCTGGCCCGGATCTGATCAAGCTTGGGCGATACCTGGCCCGATACTGTCGGTCCTTGAATGCCATCAACCACATCGGACTGCACGGTCACCGCCCACTCACGGCCTTCACGCCAGACTACACCCGGCTCCCACACCAGATTGATACGGGCGACCTGTGACAAAGGCACATACTTGCCGCTGCCTGTTGGTACATTGGCATTGCCCAATGCATCTATGGTAGAGCGCTCATCAACCGGCTGACGCACAACGATATCGATCAGTTTGTTGCCATCACGGAATTGGCCTACGGTAGAACCCGTCAATATGGTGTTGGCAGCACGCATCACAGATTGCGATGTAATGCCGAGGGCACGCAACTTATCCTGATCCAGATCAATACGCACTACCTTGACTGACTCGTTCCAGTTGTCATTCACGCCTACGGTATTGGGGTTGGCGCGCATGACTTCTTTGACGCGGTCAGCGATTTCCCTGACCTTGGTCACTTCCAGGCCGGTGACACGGAACTGCACAGGGTAAGGAACTGGTGGGCCGTTAGGCAAGAGTTTCACGCGACCACGCACCTCAGGAAAATCTGTCTTGAAGGCTTCAATAATCTTCAGGCGCAATGCGGAACGCGCTTTCAAATCTTTGGGCAAGACTACGATCTGTGACACGTTGGTCTGCGGGAAAATCTGATCCAGTGGCAAATAGAAACGCGGGCTACCCGTACCTACATAGCTGGTAACGCTTTCGACCCCTTCTTGTTTTTGCATAAAGGCTTCAAACTTCTTGGCTTGCGCTTCTGTTGCCTGGAAGGATGAACCTTCAGGCAACCACAACTCCACCATCAATTCAGGGCGGCTGGAGTCAGGGAAGAATTGCTGTTCAATGAATTTGAACCCATACACACCCAACATGAACACGCCAAGCGTGATGACGATAGTGGTCTTGCGCCAGGTCACGCACCAATTCACTAGCGCTCGGAAACGCGAGTAAAACGGAGTATCAAAAATCTCATGCTCACTACCGCCGCCACCTGCATGCGGCTTGACCTTCAGCAACAGATAACCGAGGTAAGGTGTGAAAATAACTGCAGCCAGCCATGAAATCAGCAAAGCCAAGGCATTCACCGAGAACATCGAGAAGGTATATTCACCGGCAGCAGATTTGGCCAGGCCGATAGGCAAGAAGCCTGCAGCTGTAATCAGCGTACCTGTCAGCATGGGCATGGCTGTAGAAGTATAGGCAAATGTTGCCGCATCAAAGCGCGAGAAACCTTCTTCCATTTTCCTGACCATCATTTCAACGGCGATAATCGCATCGTCGACCAGCAAACCCAGTGCAATAATCAGCGCACCCAGTGATATCTTGTGCAAATCGATATCGAATATGCGCATGAACAGGAAAGTAATCGCCAGTACCAGCGGTATCGTCAAACCAACCACCAGACCTGGCCAGATATCGAGACGGAAAGGTTTGGTATGCAAACCCAAAGCCAGGAAACTGACTGCCAGCACGATAATCACCGCCTCTATCAATGTACGGATAAATTCACCAACAGACGACTTGACGGCATCTGGCTGGTTAGTCACCTGCTCCAGGGTAATACCGACTGGCAACTTGGCCTTGATTTCAGCAACATCAATTTGCAGATGCTTGCCCAGCTCGATAATATTGCCACCCTTTTCCATGGAAATACCAAGGCCGACAACCTCTTTGCCATTAAAGCGCATCTTGTCTTGCGGCGGGTTTTTGTACTCACGCTTGACAGTAGCAAAATCACCGAGGCGGAAGGTCGTACCATTGGCGCGCAACTGCAGGTTTTCCAGCTCTTTCACCGTCATCAGCGCGCCAGAAATACGAACTTGCAGGTTGTCTGTGGAAGTCGTCAAAACACCAGTAGCCTCAACACCATTTTGCGAATTGATTTGCCCTACGATGGCGTCAAATGGCACGCCCAGTTGTGAGAATTTCTTTTGCGAGAATTCAATATTGATTTTCTCGTCCTGCACGCCAAACAATTCAACCTTGGATACAGAAGGAATACGCAAGAACTGCTGACGCACAAAATCGGCATATTCCTTGACCTCTTCATACTTGAAACCATCGCCAGACAGAGCAAAGATGGAGCCATAGGTATCACCGAATTCATCATTGAAGAATGGGCCGAGCACGCCAGGCGGCAAGGTCGAACGGATATCACCTATTTTTTTGCGCACCTGATACCAGGATTGCGCGGTATCTTTGGGCGGCGTCGATTCACGCAATTGCAGGATGATTAAGGTTTCACCTGGCTTGGAGTAGCTACGTATCTTGTCAATGTAAGGTGTCTCTTGAAGCTTTTTTTCCAGCTTGTCGGTCACCTGGTCTGCCATTTGCAAGGCAGTGGCACCTGGCCAGATAGCCCGCACCACCATGGCACGGAAAGTAAACGGCGGATCTTCGTCCTGCCCCAGTTTGCCATAGCTGAGTATGCCGCCCAGCAAAAGCACGACCATCAGATAGCGCGTCAGTGGAATGTGCTCAAGCGCCCATCTGGATAAATTGAAACCGCGTGAAGAATCACTCATTTGGCCGCTCCTGCGGCGACTGCTTTGGCAGGAGCAGGCGCTGCCTCCACGCCAAGTATAGTTACTTTCTGGCCGTTCTTGAGCAGGTTAGCACCTGCTGTCACCACGACCTGACCAGGCTTGACACCGCCAGCCAGCAGAGCCTCTTCACCAGAGGAACCGGCTACTTGCACGGGTACCAGTCTGACCACACCAGATTCAACCACCCAGACCGAAGACGCATTTTTTTCCTGGAACAACGCTGTCAAAGGCACTTTGATCGCGCTGTTCGGATTCTTTGCATTAAAGCTGACATAGGCTGTCATGCCCAGTTGCACATCCTTGTTGTCGCCGCTGAGGCTGACCTTGGCGGTGTAAGTGCGGGTAACAGGATCAGCCATAGGGGACAATTCGCGCAATTTGCCAGGTATGGACTGACCGGGATTGGCCCACAAGCGCACATTCACATCTGTCATCTGGCGAATGGAATTGACCTTGTCTTCAGGTATGCCGACGATCACATCCATGGCACCCAATTGCGCCACACGCACCACCGGCGTACCGGCTGCGACCACCTGCCCCACCTCGGCATCGATACCAGTCACAACGCCATCTACATCAGCCACCAAGCTGGTGTAAGAAGACTGGTTGGACTGATTTTTATATGCAGCCAGAGCCTGTTCGTAAGTCGATTGCGCTGACTTGTAGGCCACTTCCTTGCCATCCAGGACTGCGGCAGCAACAAAATTCTTGGAGCGTAACTCCTGGTAACGCTTGAGTTCAGCCTTGGCCAGGTCACGATTACTCTCAGCCGCCGTCAAGCCAGCTTTGGCCTGCACTTGCGCCAGCGCCAGGTCTTGCGGATCAAGCTGCATCAATACCTGTCCACGCTTGACCAGGGTACCGGCATCAACTTTGCGGGCAACAATCTTGCCAGGAACACGAAAACCAAGGCGCGACTCTATGCGGGGACGCACTTCACCAGGCAGCTCGGCATTGACATCTATATTGCTGCTAGCCAGGGTAATCGTTCTGACGGGGCGTATATCTTCAGTTTTATCGGCAGGCTTGGAGCAAGCCAGCAATAGTGTCGCAGATGCAAGAATGAAGGCCAATGGAACAGCGCGCCTTCCAGCAAACTGCCTCGCTTGAGGATGGATGGTAGTTTCTGGTGTTAACACAGGAGTTTTCCTTTACTATGCTGGCTTTCCGGGCCGGAACAAAACGGGCAAAAATTACAATGTGATTTTATTAATATTTAATATTGACTGCATGCTACTATCAAGTAACTGACTTTGCGGTTAGTAATTATAGTTAAGCATCTTGTTTTTGCCAATGACTTTTCGGTCATTAAGACTTTTCATGGAATTTAGCTCAACAAATGTCGGTTAACCATTACGAAAACTTCCCTGTTGCGTCCCTGTTGCTTCCCGCCAGGCTCAGGCCTGCAGTAAAAATCATTTATGCATTTGCACGCAGTGCCGACGACATTGCCGACGAGGGGGATGCCAGCCCGGAACAAAGACTTGCACAACTGGCAGGATATGAACGCGAACTCGATAACATAGAAAAAAATAGTAGCAGTGAATCGCAACTATTCAAGGCGCTGGCTGAGGTGATACATGAATATAAGCTGCCCCTGCAAAGCTTTCGCGATTTACTGTCGGCATTCAAACAGGATGTCGTCACTACCAGATATGCAGACTTTACCGGGCTGCTGGATTATTGTGCCCGCTCCGCCAATCCGGTCGGCACACTGATGTTGCACTTGTATGAACAGGCTAACGCTGAAAATTTGCGCGATTCAGATGCCCTATGCAGCTCGCTTCAATTAATCAATTTTTGGCAGGATGTCGGCATAGACTGGCAAAAACAAAGAATTTACCTCCCGCTGGATGACCTGAGCCGCTTTGGCATAGGAGAGCAGCAAATCGCCAGTGGCATGCAAAATGAGGATTGGCGCAATATGATGCGCTTTCAGGTGGCACGCGCCAGGAATATGATGGCATCTGGCAGCGGCCTGGCAAAGCGCCTGCCCGGCAGACTGGGATGGGAGTTGCGCCTGGTGGTACAGGGCGGGTTGCGCATACTAGAAAAAATTGAAGCGGCGAATTACAACGTCTTCCAGCACAGGCCCAAGCTCGGCAAGGCAGATTGGATCAGGCTGGCATGGCGCGCAACACGCATGTGAGGCATGTGAAACACATGAAGACTGACTGATACAAATCCATACAGAGCAATCGCCTCACCTGGCAAACGTTTGCCCGCGCCTGCTTTGTCTGCAAATTGCAGCAACATGTAAATCATTATTGTTTTTGACCAATAGCAATAGGAGATACGTGGGATTGAACTTAAAATCAATCTGTCAATCACACCAACAGCAAACCCATGGCGACTCTTTCAAGAGCAAGCGGGCCTGCACAGGATTCTGGAGTCTGAATGCGAACTTGTATATATCGATGTGTTTTCCTACTATCTTTATTGTCACTCAACGGCTGCACCGTGATTGCGATTGCTGATGCCGCCGTCTCGACTACCATTAAAGTCGGCAGTGCCGTCGTTGGCACCGCCGTGGATGTCACGCGCGCTGGAGTAAGGGCCGTCACCAGCGATAGTGAAGATAATAGCGATGCCCGCAGTGACGACAATCAGGACAGCGATGGCAGCAACACTGACAACAGCTCCTCCACCAAGCACCATAAATAATAGATAAGCTCCCGCATTTTGTACGATAGCCAACTCAATATCATGCCGACAGTATTGCAAATTGCCAAGCACAGGGAAATACAGGCCGCTGCCAAAACGGTACTGGCACGTCTGGCCAGCATGATCAATGCTGATGATACGGAACAAAGCATCGCCGACAAGGCCTATTCCATGCTGTGCGAATCAGGATACTCCAAAACCTGGTACCACCAATGTCCGGCCCTGGTGCTGCTAGGGTCGCGTAGCTGCGTTTCCATCTCTGGCAGCGACTATCAACCTGGCAAGGAGGCCGTCGGCAAAGCCAACCTGATTACCGTGGATTTGAGCCCGGTCCATGATGAATATTGGGGGGATTGCGCACGCTCCTTCCCTGTTGAAAATGGCAGGGTGACGCACACCCCGCAATTGCTAGAGTTCCGCAACGGGCTTTGCTTTCAGCAGCATCTGCATGCCCAAATGCTGGAAACCGTGACACCCAAAACCACCTTTGGCCAGTTATTTGACTGGGCCAATTTACGAATACGGCAAAATGGCTTCGTGAACCTGGATTACCGCAACAATGTCGGGCACAGCATAGTCACAGACCGCGACCAGCGCCAATACATCCACTCTGACAACAGCCAGGAGTTGGGCGAAGTTGCTTTTTTCAGCTTTGAACCCTTCATACGCCTAAAAGGTGGCAAGTGGGGCTTCAAGCATGAAGGTATTTTCTATTTCAACGAGCAGGGCAAGCTGGAGGAAATATAAAGGCAAAGGGAGCCCGCTTCCCCTATCCATGCGCCTGTCCTCGCGGGTAAACACAAAAAAGCTGGACAGATGTTAATCTGCCCAGCTTTTTTATCTCAGCGGTTTGCTATTAGGTCTTGGTGCAATCCACCACTGCATTTCTTGAGGCAGCAGGGTTGGATGCATCGACCACACCAGTACCGCCAGTGACCTTGCAAGTCTGACCGGTAGCTTGAGTATCAACCGTGATATTGAATGGCTTTCCACTCAACCAGCTCCAGCCGAACTGATAATTACCTGGCGCACTGACAGCAAACTTATCGGCGAAGCCGTCAACAGTATTCACCATGGTCAACACAGTGCCTGCGGCCAGGCCATTGACGGTAAATTGAACCGGCACAGCAGGTACGCAAGACACCAGGGCTGTCAGAGAAGCAGCAGGATTGGCATTATTGACCGTGCCAGTGCCATTAGCGACTGTACAGTACTGAGACGCAGGAGGGATACCCACAGTCACTGCAAACGGCTGGCCGCTGACACCATAGGAGGCAAACTGGAAGCTGCCGTTGGCTGTGACCGTAGCGGTCGTCAAAGCATTGTTAAGCAATACCATGGAGCTATTGTCAGCCATGCCGGAAACCGTACCGCCCACTGGCACATTCGGGACACACGTTACAGCGATGTTCTTTACTGCCGAATCGCCGGACATCCTTCCTGTGCCGTTAATAATCGTGCAGTTCACAGAATTTGGCTGGGTCAGCACACTGATGGTGTAATTGCCATTACTGGCAACATTGAATGAGAAAGTACCATCTGCAGTCAGCGTCTGGGTGTAATTGGACTCATTGCGCAAAACCAGAACATCACCGGTACCCAGACCAGTGACAGTACCGCCAACTGTCGTATATACAAAGCCACCACATCCAGCGAGGACGATGCCTGCGCCAACTATCAATGCTGCAAATTTCGATTTATTCAAGATATTCGTCCGAATGAGTAATTATTTTCAATGCCGCGCCGATTTTCCATGGCACTCTATCGCTCTATAACGCGCCGCCTATTATACGTTTAGTCCCGGATAAGAAGGCGGTTCTTCGTTTTCATTACAATATGTTACGATAAAACAGACTGCTCCCGGCATCAAAATACACTTCTTATACAAAACCCATGGCTTTGCCGATTCCAGCATAAAACCAGCACCAACCCATCTAACGCCTCATTTTATTAATAATAATTTCATATTTCTACTGTAAACTGAGTAAAAATCATCCTTCTTAGCTACACAATCAAGCGCAAGAGATTTGTGAGCTTTGCCACAGTTTGTTAACATAGCTATTTTTTTGGCTTTATTTTTGGCCTTAATTTTGGCTTTAGCCGCCACTTCTTACTCATTCAGCATGTCTCCAGACGAATATTGCCAGCAAAAAGCTGCACAAAGTGGCTCCAGTTTTTACTATAGTTTCCTGTTCTTGCCCCAGGCCAGAAGACGGGCGATTACCGCCCTGTATGCATTTTGCCGTGAAGTTGATGATGTCGTGGACGAAAGCACGGACGATATGGTGGCCCGCAGCAAGCTGGGCTGGTGGCGAAAAGAAGTGCAGGCCATGCTGGCAAACCAGCCCACGCATCCGGTAACCAAGGCATTGCTACCGCACATGGCAGAATACCAACTCGATGGCGAGCACCTGCTGGCGATTATCGATGGCATGGAAATGGATTTGAACCAGACCCGCTATCTCGACTTCAATGCCCTGCAAAAATATTGCTGGCATGTAGCCGGTGTCGTCGGTATTTTATCGGCCAGTATTTTTGGCATCACCAATCCGCAAACCCGTGAATTTGCCGAAAAACTGGGCCTGGCTTTTCAAATGACCAATATCATCCGCGATGTCGGTGAAGATGCGCGCAAAGGCAGGATTTACCTGCCCATCAATGAATTGCAGCAATTTAATGTCACTGCAGCTGACATTTTGAATGCGCGCCACAGCACGCAATTTGAAACCCTGATGCAGTTCCAGTATGAACGCGCGCAAAAACTGTATGAAGAAGCCTTTGCCCTGCTGCCACCAGAAGACCGTAAATCACAAAGAACCGGCCTGATCATGGCAGCGATCTATCGCGCCCTGCTGGTAGAAATCCAACATGATGGTTTCCATGTATTGAATCAACGTATTTCGCTGACACCAATACGCAAACTCTGGCTGGCCTGGAAAACCTACGTCCGTGGCTAAAAAAAATACGCTAAAAAACAAGTCAGTCGCCGTCATTGGCGCTGGCTGGGCTGGTTGCGCGGCTGCCTGTGAACTGGCACAGCAAGGGGCAACTGTTACCTTGCTGGAGTCCAGCCGCAACCTGGGTGGACGTGCGCGTGGCATCACTGTGCATGGACATCAACTAGACAATGGCCAGCATATTTTGCTGGGTGCTTACACCCAAAGTTTGCGCCTTATGCGCTTGGTTGGCCTGGACACCGAGAATGCGCTGCTGAATATACCACTGCAAATGGTTTACCCAGAGTTGGAAGAGGGCATGTCATTTATTGCCCCTCGTTTGCCCGCTCCGCTACACTTATTACTGGCACTGATTAAATCCAGTGGCCTGAGCTTTGCAGACAAAATGGCGCTGTCCAGATTTTCTTCTACCGCCCGCTGGATGGGTTGGCGCCTGAATGAAGATTGCAGCGTCATAGAATTACTGGAGCGTTTTGATCAGACGCCCCGGCTATGTCGTTTGATGTGGATACCACTCTGCATTGCCGCTCTGAATACGCCTCCAGAGAAGGCATCGGCCCAGGTATTCTTAAATGTATTGCGTGATAGTCTCGGGGCAAAACGTGCCGCTTCCGACATGCTGATACCCCGCCTTGACCTGAGTAGCATCTTCCCGGAAAAAGCCGCTGAATACGTGCGCGCCCATGGCGGGTACGTGTTGTCCGCGCATACGGCAACGGGCCTTCTGCAAAACGACAATGGCAAATGGCAAATACAACTGAAGCAGGCCGACGCATTGGCAAAAGCGCAAACAGAAGCGCAATTGCCGCTCTATGATGCAGTAATACTTGCCTGCGATTTTGCCAATGCTGACAGACTACTCGCCACTTTACCAGCCAAAAACCAGGCAGCGCCATTGCCTGCCCTTCGTGACTTTAGTTACGAACCCATCACTACCTGTTATTTGCAATATGCACCAGGCGTGCGCCTGCAGCGACCCATGCTTGCCTTGCTTGATGACGCAGGACAAAAAAAATGGGGACAGTATGTATTTGACCGTGGTCAGCTACAGCCAGATCAGGCTGGCTTGCTGGCGGTGGTGGTCAGCGTGTCACAAGCAGCTACGGAAATTGACCGGCATGAACTGGCAACGGATATCGCATCGCAACTGGCACAAAGCCTGGGCATGCCAGAACTCACGCAGCCCATCTGGCATCAATGTATCTCAGAAAAACGCGCCACCTTCAGTTGCGCACCTGGTTTGAACCGTCCAGATAATCATACTGTTTACGCGGGCCTGTATCTGGCCGGCGACTACACCAAAGGCGACTACCCCGCCACGCTGGAAGGTGCTGTACGCAGTGGCATTGCAGCCAGCCAGGCCATCATTAAAGATTTGAAGGCGGCAGCAAAAAACTAATCGGGGATTTCGCTATCCACATCGCGGATTTTAGACAGGGCCTCCTCTATCCTGTCCACGCCTATGATGGTCAGGCCTTCTATTTTTTGTTTGGGTGCATTTGATTTAGGGATCATCGCAATAGAAAAGCCCAGCTTGGCGGCCTCGCGCAAGCGTTCCTGCCCGCGTGGTGCTGGGCGTATCTCGCCCGCCAGCCCCACTTCACCAAACACGACCAAGCCACGCGGCAGGGGCTTATTGCGCATGGAAGAGTTAATCGCCAGCAGCACAGCCAGATCGGCCGCTGGTTCAGCAATCTTGACACCACCCACAGCATTAATAAACACATCCTGATCAAATGCTGCCACACCTGCATGCCGGTGCAACACCGCCAGCAGCATGGCCAGACGGTTTTGTTCCAGGCCGACCGACAAACGGCGCGCATTGGGTGCATGTGAGCTATCCACCAAGGCCTGTATCTCTACCAGCAAGGGCCGCGTCCCCTCCTGCGTCACCATGACGCAAGAACCAGCCACTTGCGTATCATGCTGGGACAGGAACAAGGCAGAAGGATTGGATACTCCTTTCAAGCCTTTTTCTGTCATGGCAAACACACCCAGCTCATTGACTGCACCAAAACGGTTTTTGATCGCCCGCACCAGACGGAAGCTGGAATGGGTATCACCTTCAAAATACAACACCGTATCGACGATATGTTCCAGCACCCGCGGCCCGGCCAGTGCACCTTCTTTGGTGACATGACCAACCAGTATCATGGTGATGTCCATGGTCTTGGCAACACGCGTTAACTGCGCTGCACATTCGCGCACCTGGGCGACCGATCCAGGGGCAGAGCTCAAGGCATCTGAATACATGGTCTGGATAGAATCAATGACCACGACCTGCGGCTTATGTTCAGCCAGGGTATTGAGGATTTTTTCCAGTTGTATCTCGGCCTGTAATTGAAAGTCCTTTGCATCCAATGACAGGCGCTTGGCGCGCAAAGCGATTTGCGCACCCGACTCTTCCCCACTGACATACAAGACTTTTTTAATCAGTGCCAGGTTAGCCAGTGCCTGCAACAGCAAGGTTGATTTACCAATGCCAGGGTCACCCCCTATCAAAACCACCCCGCCGGCGACCAGACCGCCGCCCAGGACACGGTCAAATTCGTCAATGCCAGTGCCAAAACGCGGCACATCAAGCGCCTCAATTTCAGCCAGGTTGAGCACGGGTGCCGATTGTGCCAGGCCCTGGGGTTTGACACTAAAACGGTTGCCGACTGATTCGACGATGGTTTCGACCAGGGTATTCCACTGGCCGCAAGCCGGACATTGTCCCGCCCATTTGTTAACAATACCACCACATTCAGTGCAGGTAAAATTGGTTTTTGCTTTTGCCATCATCAGACCTGAGGAAATTTTAAAAACATGCGCCAGTACAAATTGCATGCATATTCGCCTTAAAAACACTGATATTTTAACCAGTATTTAGCGATTAGCTTGCCTTATTTCACTAATTCCCTACAATTTTCATGGTATAAAGCTGCCAGTGACATTTTGTAGCAGGTAGACATAGAGCATGAATAAAGCATGAAGAGCGGTTTTTATACCATCATGGCGGCGCAGTTTTTTTCTTCACTGGCCGACAATGCCTTACTGATAGCCGCGATGGCACTGTTGACGTCCATGCAATCTCCAGAGTGGATGTCACCGCTGTTGAAGTTGTTTTTTGTGCTGTCCTATGTCTTGCTGGCCCCCTTTGTGGGTGCCTTTGCTGACTCCCTTCCCAAGGGAAAGGTCATGCTCATTACCAACATGATTAAAGTCGGTGGCTGTGCCCTGATGTTTTTTCATGTGCATCCTTTAATTGCCTATGCCGTTGTCGGCTTTGGTGCTGCGGCCTACTCCCCTGCCAAATATGGCATCCTGACCGAATTGCTGCCACCAGAAAAACTGGTTGCCGCGAATGGCTGGATAGAAGGCTTGACGGTCTCATCCATTATCTTCGGCACTGTTTTGGGTGGCGCATTGGTGAACTCAAGAGTGTCGTCAGTACTGCTTAATTTTGACTTCCCTATCATCGACTTTAATATCACGACCCCTTCTGAAGCAGCGCTTTGTGTGGTCACTGCCTGCTATGCGATGGCAGCGTTATTCAACACACGCATCCCTGATACTGGTGCACGGTATAAACACCAACAACGCAACCCTGCCAAGCTGGTGACTGAATTTGCTGAATGCGTCACGACTCTGTGGCGCGACAGGCTGGGCCAAATCACACTGGGCGTCACTACCCTGCTATGGGGAACTGCAGCGACACTACAATTTATCGTTTTGAAATGGGCTGAAAAATCTCTGCATATGACACTCGACAGAGCTGCCATTCTGCAAGGCGTGGTCGCTATTGGGGTTGCCCTGGGTGCAGTTGCCGCAGCACGCTTTGTACCATTGAAAAAATCCCTGAGCGTCATGCCTATGGGTGTTGCCATGGGAATGGTGGTGATCACCATGATTTTTGTTCATACCGTCTGGATCGCTTACCCACTACTGATACTGGTGGGTGCACTGGCTGGCTTCTTTGTGGTGCCCATGAATGCCTTATTACAGCATCGCGGTCACGTTTTGATGAGTGCCGGTCACTCCATTTCCGTTCAGAACTTCAATGAAAATCTGTCTGTCCTGACCATGTTGGCGCTGTACACACTGCTCAACTCCATGAAGATAGACATTATGGTCATCATCGTGTTGTTTGGCTTGTTTGTTTCTAGCACCATCTATGGTGTGATGCGCAAGCATGCGGCTAATCAACGTGAGTTTGACTCACTGGCATTGATAGGCGAACACAAGCATTGAAGATTGAAGTTGCGCCCGATAAGGGCGCGTTCATTGAAATGTTTTATTTGATGCGCTTCAGTTTGACAGCATCCGCTTGCGCAAACCAGTCATCCGGCACCACCATACCACGGCAGTATTCTTGCATGACATTCAGTCCATCATGATCTTCCTGCATCAGTGCCAGCATGAGCGGCGTGTTGGCAGTAGCAAAAGATGTGCGCATGTTCATCAGGATGGTTTCTTTATCTTGCGCCATTCCCTTTTTCACCTGAGCAGGTGCCAGCCAATCCAGTCTGTCCAGCAGCAAGGCATGTTCAAAATTCAGTGTCTGTACTTCTGATTGCGTCCATATCGCACCGCGACAATGATTTTCCGCCAGACCTGCCATGTGGGCATGTAAAGGCATGAAGGTTTCGACTATTGCTTCATCACGATAAAACAGCCAGCCCAACACCAAAGCCTGCGCACTTTGCACAGGCTTTGGCAAGACTTGCTGTGCCAGAGGGTGGCTGGACAATTGCAATTGCTGGTCTATGATTTTGTGCAACTTGGCACCCAGGCTATCTGCCAGATTGGGACCAAGATAATCATATAAATCCGGTGCAGTAGCAACACCGGGATAATACAGATAGAATTTTGTCGCCAGCTCCAGATGCTGCAATCCGTTGTCGGTCTGCAGCAGGAAATCAAATTCACCTATGGTGCCAGCACCCTTGTCATGCACTTGCAGACCATGTGCAAGCAGCAAACCGTGGACATGCAAATATAATTCATAAAGCCGTTCAGCATACAGGCCCAGTCGGCGCGAAGGATGACGCTGCAAAAGATCAAGCAAGGGATCAGGATTACGGTCGAGCTCAGCCAGCCACTGCGGCAAAGCTTGTGTATCAGTATAGATTGCAGTGGTCAGCGCACCATGCCAGCGAGCGTCACGCCCCTCCAGCAAACCAGGCGCTGTCAGCATCCATGCCAGCGCCCGAACATGAGGATTGTGGAGATGCTGCCACTGTCGGTGAAATACTGCTTGTGCGCTCTCCATGTGATTCAATTTGCTGGCAATGCTTTAATAGCGAGACACAAATCTGCCCAGGCTTTGGCCTTGTCCGCAGGTTTGCGCAAGAGATAGGCCGGGTGATAAGTTGCCACCACCGGCATGCCATTGAATTGATGCACCTTGCCACGCAACTGTCCCACCGGGGTTTCAAGATCCATCCCCAACAAAGACACGGCAGCAGTCTTGCCTAGTGCGACAATGATTTGCGGCTTGATCAAGTCTATCTGCCTATGCAGATAAGGCAGGCAGGCGGCGATTTCATCTGCAGTCGGCGGCCTGTCCTTGCCTTGCGCATCTGTCGGACGGCATTTGACGATATTGGCGATATAACTTTGCTCACCGCGCGGCACACCCAAAGACTTGAGCATATTGTCGAGCAACTGTCCGGCAGCACCTACAAAAGGCAAACCCTGCAAATTCTCGTTATAGCCCGGTCCTTCACCTACAAACAGCCATTTGGCTTGTTTGTCACCGGTGCCAAATACGGCTTTTTTCCGGCCCTGACACAGGCCACATTGACGGCAGCTTTCTACCATGGGCTGCAATTCATCCCAGGATAAAGTAGCGACGGCAGGTTCACTATCGAATGACGGGACAGGATGCACTTCTTGTGGCATCCATTCATCTACTTCAGGTACGCTTTCAAAAGCTCGGACTAAAGACTGTGCTTCCGGCAGGTGTTTATGCGGCACAATCTCTGCTTCAGTCCGTGCAGTATCTCTGGCCGGGGCAGCAGCTACTATTGCTGGCTCAGAAACTTTTGCACCGACAGGCTCAGGATCAGGCCCTACTTCAGATCCAGCCTCCAAGATAGGTACAAGCGCAACTTGCTCTGCTTCGCGCAACAACCACATTGGGCCCACACCGAGTTCATGCAGGGCTCTTTGCCTGTTATGACTATCAAACGTTTGCATCAACGACCCTCCGCATTACTATCGCATCTTCGCGCTGACTATCATGCGCGGGGTAATAGCCTTTACGCACACCGATAGCAGCAAAGCCTGCACCTTCATATACAGAAATGGCGCGCGCATTGCTGCGCCGTACTTCCAGCAAAATCGAGCCAAACGTATACTCTTTGGCGTACGCAAATAATTTATCCATCAATAATTTTGCATAACCTTGTCCCTGATAGGACAGATCTACTGCAAAATTCAGCAAATGCAGCTCATCCAGTATCGGCATGACGACAAAATAAGCAAACAAATCCAGTTCTGCATTCCGGAAACCAAAAGCTTCATAGCCACTGGAAAAGGAGTCGGTAAAATTCCCACGCGTCCAAGGGTGGGCATACGCCCGCTCTTCTATACTGAGTATGTTATCGACATCGGCAAACCCCAACTTGCCGTAATGCGGTGTGATCAAGTTCAAATCCATGGCCAATTCCATTACACTGGCGCCTTGGCTGCCTGGAGTTTGACTTGCTCACGTTCAAAAGTAGTCAGGGCGATTTTATTGCGCAGGTACAGGGGCTGAGCCTGGTCTGCTGGCAGGCTAAGACCAGAGGCAAAATCCAGCTGCCCCAATATACCGACTTGTTTTGCATGCGGCATGCATAGCAAACTTGGATATCGAGTCTGCGCAGGCTCAGGCAAGCTCACGCCATTTCCCAGTACCAGTTGCGGATTCTCCAGCGCAATGCCGGCCAGCGCAGCATCCAACCCTGCCAGGGCTGGTGCACTTATTTCTGTCCAGCCAGTCACGTCGTCGAAGCGGTACTGTGCCCAATACACTTCATTCATGCGCGCATCTAGAATGCAGACAAACTCTTTTACAGCCAACTGCTTACGCGCAGCTTCTGCCATGGCCAGTAAGCTCACTACCGGCACCACTGGCAGATCAGCGCCATAGGCCAAGCCCTGCACGATGCCGCAAGCTGTGCGTATGCCGGTAAATGCGCCAGGTCCACAACCAAAGGCAATGGCACCGCAATCCTGCAAGCGCACACCTGCTTCTGCAAGCAAAGCCTGTATGGCGGGCAAAATGCCCTGGGAATGTGTCTGGACACCGCTGAGTTCGCGGATGAATATACCACCATCAGTCAATATGGCTGCGGTGGCGAGCTCGGTCGAGGTTTCAATTGCTAAAATTCTGGTCATACGCGTATTTTACCGTGTTCCACCTGTTTCAAGACTGGCTGTTTGCCAAAGCTTACGCCTTAGTTGCGCTTCAGCTCATTACTTGGTTTAAAATTACGTGATGAATACCAACATGAATACCGAAGATATTTCCGCAGTAAAGGCTGACCTGGCAAATAAAGACTGGTTGATTGCCTGCCTGTGCGCCGCCTGGTGTGATACCTGCAATTATTACCGGGCGTCTTTTGACGAACTGATGAGCAAGCATCCTGAAAAATGCTTTGCCTGGATAGACATAGAAGATCAGGCCCATCTGGTGGATGAAGTGGATATAGAGAATTTCCCCACCATCCTCATACAGCATCGCAACCAGGTGATTTTTCTTGGCACCGTATTGCCGGACGCAGCCCAATTGCAACGCCTGATTCTCTCCATGACAGAAGAAACGCCAGACCAGCAAGTCAGGCGCAGCGCCTTGAACCAGGAAGCCCCAGAGGACTGGAACATTCGGGAACTGATACTCGCAAGCTAAACATCTGCCGCTGATCTGCCGTAATCATGCAGATGAAGCCGGTTTGTTTCCATCGCAAAAAAGACAAAAGGGACTAGATTTTCATCTAGTCCCTTGAATCTGGTGCGGCTGGCAGGAATCGAACCCACGACCCCTTGGTTCGTAGCCAAGTACTCTATCCAGCTGAGCTACAGCCGCGAAAAACAAGATTATAGCCGGACTGGTGCAAAATGGAAAGCCCCAAAAGCCAGATTATTTTTTTGCTTAGCCAAAAGGCATTTTTATGTAGTACAAGCCAGATATTTCCACATCTATGCCATATTTCTATGGAAATATCAAAAAATCGCGAACAAAAAGACAAAAGGGACTAGATTTTCATCTAGTCCCTTGAATCTGGTGCGGCTGGCAGGAATCGAACCCACGACCCCTTGGTTCGTAGCCAAGTACTCTATCCAGCTGAGCTACAGCCGCGAAAGACCAAGATTATAGCACAGGCATTTTGGTTTGATAAGTGCCCGTGCCAAGTTTTTAGATTTCCACCTGAGAACCCACCTCAATGACACGATTGCTTGGTATCTGGTAAAAATCGGCTGCATCACGGGCAATCCGGGACATGGCAACGAATACACTCTCACGCCACATCGCCATGCCGCTGCCAGGGCTGGAGATAATGGTCTGACGTGAAATAAAATAGGACGTCTCCATGGGTTCGAACGTCAAACCATAAGGAGCGCACAATGCCAGGGCAGCGGGAATATCAGGCTCGTTCTTGAAACCATAATAGACATCAATCTGATAACAGGCATTACCCAGATCAATTACCTTGATACGCTCAGAGGGTGGAACCCAGGGTATCTCACGGTTGTGCAAAGTCAGGAAAATCACACGTTCATGCAAGATCTTGTTGTGCGAGAGATTATGCAGCAGCGCATGTGGCACACCATCGGCCTCCCCGCGCAGGAAAATGGCGGTACCGGCCACACGCACAGGAGGTGAAACAAACAGGGATTCAAGGAAGTCTTCCAATGGGATCGCGTGTTTTTTCAAATTATCAAACACTAGTTCGCGACCCCGCTTCCAGGTCATCATCAGGGTGAACATCACGACGCCGAGGATCACAGGGAACCAGCCGCCTATGCCATGGAATAATTTCAACACATTGGCTGAAAAGAGAGACACGTCTATGAACAGGAAGAAACCGGTAGCAATAAAACATAGCACCGGATTGTATTTCCAGCCATAGCGAATGACGAAAAAGGTCAGCAGCGATGTCACCAGCATGGTTCCCGTCACGGCAATACCATAAGCGGATGCAAGGCTGGAAGAAGAACCAAAACCCACCACCGCCGCGACAACCGCAGCAAGCTGCAACCAGTTGACCGCTGGAATATAGATCTGGCCGATTTCATTCGATGACGTGTGGACGATTTCCATCCTCGGCATGATGCCCAGTGAAATAGCCTGTTTGGTCATAGAGAAGGTACCGGAAATGGTGGCCTGTGAGGCAATGACTGTCGCTACCGTCGACAGGATCACCAGCGGGTAAATGCTCCAGGTACCTAGTTGCTGATAAAACGGATTGCCTACGGCATCAGGATTTGCCAGCAACAAGGCACCTTGTCCCAGATAGTTAAAACCCAGTGAGGGGAACACGATCATGAACCATGCTGCTCGAATAGGTTTGCTGCCAAAATGTCCCATGTCGGCATACAGCGCTTCTGCACCGGTAAATGCCAGCACCACAGCACCCAATGCAAGGAAAGCCAGACCTTTGTTTTCAGTCATGAAAACAAAGGCATATAAGGGATTGAGCGCCCATAAAATGCCGGGCATTTTAGCGATGTTATAGATCCCCATGCCGGCTAGCACCAGAAACCATACCACCATGATGGGACCGAACCATCTGCCTATACCGGCGGTACCCTTGTATTGCACAGAATACAAAAGCAACAGGACGACCAGTGTGATCGGCACGACATAGGGCGTGAAAGCGGGTGTCGCCACTTCTAGCCCTTCGATCGCCGACAGGACAGAAATAGCTGGTGTAATCACGCCATCGCCATAAAACAGGGCCGCACCGAATAAACCCAGCACCAGCAAAGTAAAATGGGACTTGGCAGATTTACCCACAGATTCCAGCGCCAGCGCCGTCAGCGCCATGATGCCGCCCTCACCGCGATTATCCGCCCGCAATATCAGGGTGACATACTTGATTGCAACAATGATGATCAGCCCCCACAGAATCAGGGACACTACGCCAAAGATATTTGCTTCATTCAGCGGAAGCCCGTGCTCTTTTGAAAATACCTCTTTCATCGTATAAAGAGGACTAGTACCGATATCGCCATAGACGATGCCGACAGCAGCCAGGGTCAAGCCCGCCAGGCTGCTTTTTGTGTGTTGATTAGCCAATTGTGTACCTTGTTATTATTGGTGCATTGCACAATAGGTGAATTCGCTCATATTTTCAAGTAAATGCAACAAAAAAAGGATACTTGACAAGGATCAAATTCAAGCGTCGTTTTTTCTAAAAACCTGATTTTGTGCATACTGTTTTTTACAATTATTGTTATTTCACAAACTCAAAGGAAACTCAAACAACGAGAGGTAAATCCAGATAAAAACTGGTGCCACTTCCAAGACTGCTCTTAACGCTGAGTTGTCCGTGCAGAATCGAGGCGGTGATGTTGTAGCAGATATTCAACCCAAGACCACTACCCCCCTGTCCCAGTTTGGTGGTAAAGAACGGGTCAAAAATCCGTTTCTGGTTTTCTTCGGGTATGCCTTCGCCATCATCGCTAAAGACGATCAGGACGCGCTCGCCATCTACCGTGCTGACATTGATTTCCATGTGGCCCGCCTGTCTTTTATCAAAGGCGTGCAAAATGGAATTCTCGACTAGATTGCTGATCACCTGGCCCAAAGAGCCCGGGTAGCTGTCCATATGGATGTTATACGGCACGTTAACTTGTATGCTGTGACCAGTTTGGGTAATGCGAATGTTGAGGGTGGCAATAATGTCGTGCAAGACCTGGCGCAGATCAAAGCTGCGCCTGTGCTCAGAGGTGCGATCTACTGCCACCTGTTTGAAACTGCTAACCAGGGTCGCAGCACTGCTCAGGCCACGCATCAATATTTCTGACGAGGTTTTGACCTCTTCACAAAAATTATTTAAATCTGATCGACGCAAGGTTTGCCCTGCCAGTTTGCTGCTGAGGAAGCGACTTCCATCCTGCAAGGTACTGGCAACCAGCAGGCAATTCCCAATCGGCGTATTGAGTTCATGCGCAACACCCGCTACCAGCGAACCTAGGGCCGCCAGTTTTTCCTGCGCAAGCAAATGCTCCTGGGTTTTTTGCAAGCGCATATAGGCATCTGCATTACCGAGAGCAATCGCACCATATGCGCATAGCGAACGGAAAATCATTTTTTCCCTGTCGCCATACACATGCTGACGCGAAGACTGTATCGTCATCGCACCGAGTATCCTGTCGCCTATGATCAATGGCGCGAACAGCATGCTGTGTACCATTTCCGTACCCGGTATCAAGCCTGGCAGTTCGTCTTCGGCAGCCAGCTCGATGGCAACTTCACGGCGCTCTTTGACGCAGCGCACAGAGTTCGACACCGGGCTGGACATGTAAACGGTATCTGGCTCTATCGGCATCCCATTTTCAACACCAAAGGCTGAGGTCATGCTTTGCTGATCATCATCCATCATGTAGATGACAAAAGCGGTCACATGCAATAAGTCGTGGACGTGCCGATTCAAAGCTTCAAAGACTGCCGCCGCATCCAGGCTGGCAGTAATTTCCTGCCCTATGGTTCCCAATTTTTCCAGCACGATGCTGGTTTGTTGCAAGACTTTGGCGCGTTGCGCTTCTGCTGCTGCCAGCTGGCGCAGATGCTCACTCTCAGCCTTCATGCGTTCAGTCTGCTGGCTTAGTTGCATGGCATTGAGTCGGTTCGCAGAAGCAAGCTTGTTACTTTTTTCTCGGGCAATGAGTGCCAGTTGTCCGAACTCATAGGCCTGGCGAAAATTGTCGGCAGCCGCATAGGCATGGGCAATTTCTTCATACAGGTCTGGAGGTATGGTAAAACCACTGATATTGTCAGCGAGGTCAAGTGCCATGCGCAGATAATGCAGGGAAGCGCTGGCAGCTTGCATTTGTGCAGGTTCTGGCAAGCTATGGCGCGTGTATAAAGCGGCGAGCACACGCAAGACTTCAATATGCCGGTAGCCATCCGTGCTTTGTCGCGCCAGCGTCAATGCTTCAAGCGCGACAGTCAATGCCGCCTTGGCCTGTCCCTGCATGGATAAGGCATTAGCATAACCACGGCGTGAGCCTATACGAAAATCCAGATGATTCTTTTTATCAGCCCAGGAAATCAATTCAAAAAAGGTGGTCAGCGCAGTTGCATAGTCACCCATGTCCAGCGACAAATCACCGAGATAACGCAAGGCCAGTAAATGGGCGCGTGCCCCTACCACTTTGGCTAATATGGGCAAGGCATTTTCAAGCATCTGCTTGGCAGCATCCAGACGACCTAACCTGCGCAGGGTCTCTGACATCTGCACCAGGCAACTGGCTATGCTGTTGGGCCATCCGGCTGCTCTGGCAAGATCAAGCCCATCCTGTATCCAGTGCAAGGCAGACTGATGATCACTCATGCTGTTAAAGGCATCACCTATATTGCTGGCAGCAGTGATCATGCGGCGCTTTTGCCCATAATTTCTGGCGAATTCAAATACCTGTATGCCACGCCCTGCGGATGCACCAAAGTCACTGGTCAGGGAGTAGGTATACATTAAAAATTCGTTGATATAACTGCGCAAGAAAAGATCGCTACTCTGGCTTTCTGGATTGCGGCTTTCTCCCCAGCGTTCAAGTGCCAGAGGCAAGTTGCGCAACACCAGTTGATTGGCCAGCAGAGATTCTGCGGCGGTTTCGCGCATCTTATCTTTTGCCACAAGGGCAAACTGAACAGCCAAGCCAATTTCTGATTCAACGACTGGCACCTCGCCTTTTTGCAAATTAACACTAGCAAGCAAAAAATGTGCATCTGCGGTGCAGCACGCAGCCAGGTCGGAGCTATTACCATTTGACAGTTTCAGAGATTGCACAGACAACTGCGCCGCCTGATCAAATTCGCCAAACAGCCATGCAGCTTCAGCGCGGATCAGCAGCAGGCGGGCGCGTATGAGCCTTGCAGTGCTGCCTGCATCGCTATCATCAGAAAGGAACAATTCGCCAGTGAGATTTTCCGTGGCCTGGGCCAGCTTAAGTGCCCTGAGAGTGTCACGTTGGCGCAAGTGCCAGGCAAGCTTTAACTGCAGCTCCAATAATTCCATCCCCCGCAAACCTGGCAATTCGCGTTCCCACTGTTCTACTTCGTCATTGGTAACGAATATGTCCATGGGGTGAAATTAAGGAGGTTGGATGATTTTGATGGCTTGGGTATTGAAGAAATAGTATCAGATCAGGCAAGAATTTGAAGATAATCCGGGAGGCAGAAGAGCGTATTTGAAGAATATTGACAAAACCTTACACTGAAAAGTAACACAGGCTGGTATTTCAATTGAATTTCTCAATGAAATACCAGCCGGCTCATTAGCTTAAAGATAATTTATTAAAATTCAAACAATTTTTTATGTCTATGTGGACACTGCGTCTGACTTTTTGGCCACCAAGGTCAAAATATCATAGGACGCCACCAGTTCATTATCCTGGTTAGTTACTTCCACATCCCAGGCTACCACGCCCTGCCCCACACCTTTGACATCTTTCTTTTGCCGGTCAATTTTGCGCTTGCAGGTCAAGCGTGCACGGATGGTGTCACCTATGCCTACCGGTTTGATAAAACGCAAGGTGTCGAGTCCATAGTTGGCAAGGACAGGGCCAGGTGCTGGGGACACAAATAAACCGGCAGCCGCCGACAGCACAAAATAACCATGCGCAATGCGTTTGCCGAAAGGGCTTTCTTTGGCAGCGATCTCATCAAAATGCATATAGAAAAAATCACCGGACAAACCACCGAAGGCAACGATATCGGCTTCACTTACAGTGCGCCTGTGGGTCAGCAAGGACATCCCGATCTGCAAATCGTCAAAATAACGGCGGAAAGGATGAATGTCAGATTCCAGCACAGCCGCACCACGCACATGCTCCGCCGTCACGGCTGCCAGCATGGTCGGCGATCCTTGTACAGCAGCTCTTTGCAAGTAGTGCTTGACAGCACGGCTGCCACCCAATTCCTCACCACCACCAGCACGACCAGGGCCGCCGTGCTTCAATTGTGGCAAGGGTGAACCATGACCAGTTGATTCTGGCGCTGACTCGGCATTCAAGATCATCAGGCGACCGTGTCGTGCCGCCATATGCGGTATCGCCATGGCAGCGATATGCGGGTCTTTGGTGACAAGGGTTGCCACAAGGCTGCCGCAACCTTTTGCCGCCAGTGCAAGGGCTTCCTGCATGTCCTGGTAAGGCATGAGGGTAGTTACCGGGCCGAAAGCTTCAATCTCATGTACTGCCTGGTTTTGCATGGGTTGACGGCAGACGATCAGGGTCGGGGAAACGAAAGCGCCCAGATCCAGTCCTTCCCCCTGCAATTGCGTGGGTACAGCGCCACCACAAATGATTTGATTACCTGCTGCCAGTTGCTGAATGCTGGCGAGTACATCCTGTTGCTGTGCAAGACTGGCCAGCGGCCCCATCCGTACACCTTCAAGACGCGGGTCACCGATGACGGTTTTCTCCAGCCTGGCGCGGATTTTTTCTGCCACCACATCCAGTTGCGTAGCGGGCACCATGGCCCTGCGTATGGCCGTGCATTTTTGTCCGGCCTTGGCTGTCATTTCACGCACAACTTCTTTGACGTACAAGTCCAGCTCTTCATCACCAGCCAACACATCCGGACCCAGTATCGCGCAATTCAGTGAATCAGCTTCGGCATTGAAAGGAATAGAACGACGCACTATATTCGGATGCACCTTCAGTTGCGCTGCCGTTGCAGCAGAACCGGTGAAGGTAACGATATCGGTTTCTTCCAGCAAATCAAGCAAGTTGCCAGTGGAGCCAATGACCAGTTGCAAACTGCCCTCAGGCAGCAAGCCACTGGCATGAATTTGCCTGACCAGTGCCTCGGTCAGATACGAGGTAGCAGTCGCTGGTTTGACGATGCAAGGCATGCCAGCCAAAAAGCTGGGAGCAAACTTTTCCAGCAAACCCCAAACTGGAAAGTTAAAGGCATTGATATGCACTGCCACACCCTGGCGCGGCACCAGGATATGCGTGCCTGAGAAATGGCCCTGCTTGCCCAATGGTATGGCTGGGCCTTCGTGCACTACATTCCCGGAAGGGAATTCATTCGTGCCTATACTGGCGTAGGCAAATACGGTGCCTGCACCACCTTCTATATCTATCCAGCTATCACTACGCGTTGCACCAGTGTGAGAGGAAATGGCGTATAGCTCTTCCTTGTGTTCGTTCAGGTATTTGGCCAGGGCGCGCAAGATGGAGGCACGCTGCTGGAAGTCCAGCGCGAGCAAGTTTTTCAGGCCAGTCTGCCTTGCATAAGTCAGCGCTGCGCTGAAGTCCAGAGCTTCGGCATGGCTGGCGTAGATCGCGCTGCCATCGATGGCGCTATGCAAGACTTGTTGAGCTTCCGCACCTGTCCATACACCAGCTATCCAGCTTTGCAAAATTTTCATGGATTACTCTCTTAAATAATCAGATATTCAGGATCAGGACTTGGTGCCATAAGTTGGCAAGCCTGCCGCCAGCGCAATGCGTGGGCGATTTTCTTCGACGGCGGTCAGCGCTTCCACTTCCTGCATGCTGGCGAGTGAGCGTCTGGTCAGGGCATGATATTGCGCCGTACCTTCTGTCTTCCAGGCGATTTCTTCGTCGCGCAAAGCACGCACAATACGGGCTGGTGCGCCCATGACAAGGCTGTGTGGTGGCACGTCCATACCGGCTTTAACAAAGGACATGGCAGCCACGATGGAAGATTCACCAATGATTGTTTTATCCATGACAACAGCATTCATACCCACCATGGCGTTTTTGCCTATGCGGCAGCCATGCAAGACTGCGCCGTGGCCGATATGCCCATCCTGCTCCACCACGGTGTCGCTATCGGGAAAACCATGGATGACGCAGGTATCCTGCACATTCGCCCCCTGTTCCAGGACGATACGGCCAAAGTCGCCGCGCAGACTGGCAGACGGACCGATATAACAGCCAGGCCCGACGATCACATCGCCTATCAATGTGGCGCTGGGGTGCAGGTAGGCTGTGGGATGCACCACCGGTATCAGGCCATCAATTGCATATATGCTCATGCCACTTCCTTAGCTTCAGGCACGTTCGATGATGAGTGCAATCCCTTGCCCTACGCCTATGCACATGGTGCACAAAGCATAACGGCCATTGATGCGTTCCAGTTGATTCAGTGCTGTCGTTACCAGGCGAGCACCAGATGCTCCCAGTGGATGGCCTATCGCTATCGCACCGCCATTTGGATTGACATGTGACGCATCATCGGCCAGACCAAGGTCACGCGTCACTGCCAGCCCTTGCGCCGCAAAGGCTTCATTAAGTTCGATGACATCCATCTGTGCCAAGCTCAATCTGGTTTGCGTCAGCAATTTACGGGTTGCCGGTGATGGGCCAAAACCCATGATGCGTGGCGCCAGACCCGCCGTTGCCATACCGACGATACGTGCACGGGGTGTCAAGCCATGCTGCTTTACTGCAACGTCTGAAGCCAGCAATAAAGCGCAGGCACCGTCATTCACGCCGGACGCGTTACCGGCAGTGACTGTGCCACCTGGTTTGACCACGCCTTTCAGGCGGGACAACATGTCGATATCTGTATCAGGACGTGGATGTTCATCAGTAGTGAACAAAATGGCTTCGCCCTTTTTTTGCGGGATGTTGACGGGGACGATTTCCCCAGCAAAAAAGCCGGAAGCGTTGGCAGCGGCCCAACGTTGCTGGCTGCGCAGGGCAAACGCATCCTGATCAGCGCGATTGATACCAAATTGTTCCGCAACGTTTTCTGCGGTTTCCGGCATGGCATCTATGCCGTATTTTGCCTTCATCAAGGCATTCACAAAACGCCAGCCTATAGTTGTATCTTCTATCTTCGCTGCGCGTGAAAAAGCGCTATCCGCCTTGGCCATGACAAAGGGTGCGCGCGTCATGCTTTCTACGCCACCGGCAATGATCAGCGATGCTTCACCTGATTTGATGGCACGTCCACCTATGCCTATGGCATCCAGGCTGGAGCCACATAAACGGTTGATGGTGTTTGCGGGCACATCTACCGGCAAGCCAGCCAGCAGTGCAGCCATGCGACCCACGTTGCGATTATCTTCGCCCGCCTGGTTAGCGCAGCCGTAGTACACATCATCAACCATTTTCCAGTCTACGCTAGCATTACGTTCCATCAATGCCTTGATCGGCAAAGCTGCCAGATCATCGGTACGTATGCTGGCCATGGCACCGCCATAACGGGCGAATGGGGTCCTTACGGCATCACATATCCATGCTTCCATTTTCTTTCCTTTGTCTCTTATTTTTTGACTGGCTTACTCAAGCCTTTTTACGATTGTCCACAACACGCCTGGCCTTGCCGACCATGGTGCGTTCTATGCTGTTGGCTGGCAGTATGCTGACATGGCAACTGACACCGATAAAGGTTTTGATATGGTGTTCCAGCTGCTGGCGCAGGTGCTGAACATCCTGTTCTGACAAGGTACCAGATATTTCGGGGCGCAGTTCAGCTACGATGTCAAGCTTGTCCATATGACCTTCACGCGTTACCACCAGTTGATATTGCGGCGCCAGTTGCGGATGTTTGAGTATCAGTTCTTCTACTTGCGTGGGAAATAAATTTACACCACGGATGATGAGCATGTCATCAGAACGCCCGGTGATTTTACCCATGCGGCGCATGGAGCGTGAAGTCGGCGGCAGTAAGCGCGTCAGGTCGCGGGTACGGTAGCGTATGACGGGGAAAGCTTCCTTGCTCAGAGATGTGAAAACCAGCTCGCCTTCTTCGCCATCAGGCAAGACTTCCCCAGTTTCAGGATTGATGATCTCAGGATAAAAATGGTCTTCCCAGATCACCGGGCCATCTTTGCTTTCTATGCATTCACTGGCAACACCCGGTCCCATGACTTCTGACAAGCCATAGATATCAACGGCATCAATACCGGCACGCGTTTCGATTTCACTGCGCATGGCATCGGTCCACGGCTCGGCACCGAAGATACCTATACGCAAAGAGGTATTGGCGGCATCTATGCCCTGACGCGTCATTTCTTCAATGATGTTGAGCATATAAGAAGGCGTGACCATGATGATGGATGGCTGAAAATCCTGTATCAGTTGCACCTGTTTTTCTGTCTGCCCGCCAGACATGGGGATGACAGTGCACCCCAGTCGCTCTGCCCCATAATGCGCCCCCAGACCACCGGTGAACAGGCCATAGCCATATGAAATCTGCACGATATCGCCTGCACGGCCACCAGCAGCGCGTATCGAACGTGCTACCAGGCTTGCCCAGGTATCAATATCTTTTTGCGTGTAACCGACCACGGTCGGTTTACCCGTGGTGCCGCTGGAAGCATGCACCCGCACTACTTTTTCACGCGGTACGGCAAACATGCCGAAGGGATAGTTGTCGCGCAAATCCTTCTTGCCGGTGAATGGAAATTTCGCCAGGTCGGCCAGGGTTTTCAAATCATCGGGATGCACGCCCGCTGCATCAAAACTGGCGCGGTAATGTGGAACATTGTTGTACACATGCTGCAAGGTCCATTTTAGTCGCTGCAATTGCAGGGCCTGGAGTTCATCCTTGCTGGCGGTTTCTATTGCGTCCAGGCCTATAGCTTTTTTTCTGTCTGTGTTGTCTGCCATGTTTTGTCTCCCGCTCACTTATCCTGATTTCGTTTCTATGATTGATGGCCAAACACAAGCTCAATTTGGAATTGCGTTTTCTTGCAATACCAGACCCGGTACAACTTCCGCGTTCAGCTTATGTGATTTGCCACGGAACAGCGCGATCAATTGGCCATGTTGATTAGTCAGACGCGCATCGTAGATACCGGTGCGGCCAGTCAGTGATTGCTCTGTCGCAGTCGCGGTGATGACATCACCTTCGCGCCCTGGTGACAGAAATTCTATGCTGCATCCGGCAGCGACAGTGACATGATTGCGGCTATTGCAGGCAAAGGCAAAAGCGCTGTCAGCCAGGGTAAACAAATAACCGCCGTGGCAGGTTTTATGCCCGTTCAGCATGTCAGGTCTGATCAACATGCTGAGTGTCGCCGTACCTTCGGCCACATGAGCTATCTGTATATTCAGCCCGCGTGTTGCGGCATCGCTGGCGAACATGGCGGCGGCAGTGAGTTCTGCCATGTGCTGACTGTCTTTGGCAAATTGCGTGGTCTCTGTGCTCATCTATGCTTTTCCTCAGGCCAATCAAAATTACTTGCCAACAAACTTGGGCGCACGCTTCTCGACGAAAGCCGCCACACCTTCGCGATAATCTTCGCTTTGCCCCAGTTCACGCATCATATTAGTTTCCAATATCAGTTGCTGTTCCAGGGTGTGCTGCGGGCTAGCGTAGATTGCCTGCTTGGTGAAGGCCAGTCCCTTGGTGGGGGCAGATGCAAAATGCGTGGCCAAGGCCATGGCTTCTGCCTGCAACTGATCATCATCCACACATTTCCAGATCAGGCCCCATTGCTCTGCCTGCTCAGCACTAATTTTTCCACCCAACATGGCTGCACCCATGGCTCTGGCGGTACCAAGTGCGCGTGGCAGGAAGTAAGTGCCGCCGGTATCAGGTATCAGACCCAGCCGACAAAACACTTCAACAAAACTGGCAGAACGTGCAGCCAATACGATGTCGCAGGCCAGTGGCAGGTTGGCACCAGCACCGGCTGCCACACCATTCACGGCGCAAATAACCGGGATGGGCAAAGCACGTAAGGCCAGCACCAGCGGTGCATAGTATTTTTCTACGGATGCACCCAAGTCAGGAGGCGCAGCGTCGGCCGCATTGTCTGCTTTCACGGCTCTGTCAGATAAATCCTGGCCTGCACAAAAGCCGCGCCCGGCACCGGTCAATACCATGACACGTACCGAGGCATCAGCCCGCAATGTAGCCAGTGCATCCTGTATTTCCAAATGCATGGCAACGTTGAAGCTATTGAGTTTTTCAGGTCGGTTCAGGGTCAGGTGCGCAATGCCGTCGCTGATATGAAACAGGATGTGGGAATAGTC
The DNA here is from genome assembly GCF_049340405.1 of Undibacterium sp. Ji42W. Classification (NCBI taxonomy): domain Bacteria; kingdom Pseudomonadati; phylum Pseudomonadota; class Betaproteobacteria; order Burkholderiales; family Oxalobacteraceae; genus Undibacterium; species Undibacterium sp. Ji42W. Next base: position 5,504 of record NZ_JBMPOV010000011.1, on the reverse strand, counting down.
CATTCAATTCTCGCTATCAAAATCCAAAGTCAGGGTATCGCTGACCGGGAAACTCTGGCAGATCAACACGAACCCGCGCGCCACTTCATAATCTTCAAGGGCATAATTCCTGTCCATATCGACCTTGCCTTCCAGCACTTTGGCGCGGCAGGTAGAACAGACGCCACCCTTGCAGGAATAACGCATATCATGCCCCAGCTTCAGGGCGGCATCCAGTACGGATTCTTTGTCTTTCTCCATGTCAAAATGAGTGTGATGACCATCCATGATAATCATCACAGCGCAAGATGATTTACCAGGCAAAGGCTTGGTGCTGGCGACATGTCGGTGCGCAGGTATGCTGGCGGCAAACAACTCGACCTTGATCTGCTCTTTGGACATGCCACGCTGTTGCAAGGCTGCGCTGACTGCGTGCATCATTTCTTCCGGCCCGCAGATGAAGGCGGCATCCATGTCGTCTACGCGTATCCACCGATCGAACAGGTTCAGACATTTTTCAGCGGTGATACGGCCATTGAACAAGTCTATATCCTGCTGCTCGCGGCTCATGATGTAGATCAGGTTCAGGCGCTGCAGATAACTGTCTTTCAATGCTGCCAGTTCCTCCTTGAACATGACAGTCGATGATGCCCGGTTACCATACACCAGCGTGAATTTACTATGCGGTTCTGTCTGCAGCGTAGTCTTGATGATGGATAGCAAAGGCGTGATGCCACTGCCCGCGGCAAATGCCAGATAGTGCTTTTCATGTTCAGCCGCCAGCGGCAAATTGAAATGGCCCATGGCAGGCATGACTTCAATAGCCATGCCTGGACGCAAGCTGTCATGCACCCAGTTGGAAAATACGCCACCCTGCACGCGCTTGATGGCTACACGTAATTGTCCATCCTGCACGGCAGAACAAATTGAGTACGAGCGCCGTATATCTTCCCCTGCTATCTTTGTACGCAAGGTCAGATGTTGCCCTTCACGATAGGCAAACTGCGCCTGCAAATCGGCTGGTACGGCAAAGCTCAACACCACGGCATCACGGGTTTCCAGACGTATCTGACTGACTGTCAGCGGGTAAAATTTACTCATGTAGAGTGGTCTCCTTTTATTCTTATTATTCGCTTAGTGCGGCTTAAAGTAATCAAAAGGTTCCAGGCAAGCCCGGCATTTGTACAAAGCCTTACATGCAGTTGATCCAAACTGGCTGACAAGTTGAGTATCAACAGAACCGCATTGCGGGCAAGCGATGGCTGGCTGTATTTCGCGATAACGCTGGATGGAGGAGATATCCACCACCTGTTGCTGTGGTGGTGCGATGCCATAGCCGCTCAGCTTTTGTTTGCCTACTTCAGTCATCCAGTCTGTACTCCAGGCGGGTGACAATTGATAAACAATGCTGGGTGTATTGATGCCATGCGCCTGTAGTGTCTTTCCAATTTCTTCGGCAATCACGTCCATGGCCGGGCAACCGGAGTAAGTGGGGGTAATTGTGATAACGCACTCCCCCTCCTGCCATTCCACTGTGCGGATAATACCCAAGTCTGTCACTGAAATGACAGGAATTTCAGGATCACTGACCTCTCCCAGCCATTGCCATATCTGCCCTGTGCTGGCAGGTGGATTTAGTACATAGTCCATGGCAGAAGCTACCATTGCGCCCCCGGATAGGCACGCTGCAGGAACTGCATTTCTGCCAGCAAAAAACCCATGTGCTCAGTGTGTACGCCTTGCTTGCCACCCTTTTGCATCCAGCTATTGGCATCTGGCAAGCGCAAGGTGGCGGCATGTATGACATCGGCCAGATGAGTATCCCAGGCAGCTTTCAAATCTGAAGGCAAAGAGGCAATGCCTGACGCGTGCATGGCGACATCAATCTCGTCATCCATGAACATTTCACCAGTGAATCGCCACAATTCATCAAGCGCGGTCTGCATCATTTGCTGGCTCAACTCCGTGCCATCACCAAGACGTACCACCAGGTCACTGCTGCGACGCAAATGATAGGTGACTTCTTTCAAGGATTTTTCTGCGATAGCAGCTATCTGCTGATCGGTGGATTGCTTCAGCGCTTGCAGATAGTGGTAATGCCAGGTATCAAACAGGAATTGCCGCATCAGGGTATCGGCATAACTGCCATTCGGCTGTTCGAGCAATAAAAAATTATGGAAGTCGTGGGCATCACGCAAAAACGCCAGATCATCTTCTGTACGGCCCTTGCCTTCCAGTTCTGCGGCATAGGCATACCAGAGCCTCGCCTGGCCAATCAGGTCAAGGGCAACATTGGTCAATGCCATGTCTTCTTCCAGCGCTGGCCCTTTGCCGCACCATTGCGACAGGCGTTGGCTGAGTATCATGGCATGGTCTGCCAGACGCAAAACATGATTGAACTTGTAATTGAATTTGTGATTCAACTCATTCTCTGACATCTCAAATCTCCAGAATTATTTAAAATGATGTATAGGCAGAGTTCAATTACAGATTCTTGACTTCATCCGGCATGGGGAAGAAGGTCGGGTGACGGTAAACTTTGCTGTTCGATGGTTCAAACAGAGCTTCCTTGTCACCAGGGCTGCTGGCAAAAATATCGCTGGCGCGTGCTACCCATATGCTGACGCCTTCATTGCGGCGCGTGTAGACATCACGCGCATGGTTGATCGCCATTTCTGCATCGGGTGCATGCAGGCTGCCTACATGCTTGTGCGCCAGGCCGTGCTGGCTGCGGATAAATACTTCCCACAAGGGCCATTCTTTGCTCATGATCTGTCTCCAGTTTTCCTAGGTACTTTTTTTATGCACTTTTTTTATTCAGTTGCTGCTTGTCTGCATATGCCTGCAAGGCATCACGGAACCAAGCACCATCGTCATATGCCTTGACACGGGTACGCAAGCGTTCGCGGTTACAGGGGCCGTTGCCTTTCAAGACCTGGTAAAACTCATCCCAGTTGATTTCACCAAAATCATAATGGCCGCGTTCTTCATTCCATTTAATGGCGGGATCAGGTAATTGCAGGCCCAGGTATTCTATCTGCGGTACGGTCTGGTCCACCATACGCTGACGCAGCTCATCATTGGAAAAAAGCTTGATACGCCATTGCGCTGATTGCGCACTATTCACTGATGCTGCATCAGACGGGCCAAACATCATTAGCGCAGGCCACCAGTAACGATTCAGTGCATCTTGCGCCATGGCTTTTTGTTCTGCTGTGCCACGGCACAAGGTCATCATAATGTCGTAACCCTGGCGAGCATGAAAGGATTCTTCCTTGCAAACGCGTATCATGGCGCGTGAATAAGGACCGTAAGAGCAGCGACACAAAGGTATCTGGTTAATGATGGCTGAACCATCGACCAGCCAGCCTATGGCCCCCATATCAGCCCAACTCAGGGTCGGATAATTGAAGATGCTAGAATACTTGGCTTTACCGGAATGCAGATCGGCCAGCAACTCGTCGCGTGATACACCCAGGGTTTCGGCAGCACTGTAAAGATACAGACCATGACCTGCTTCATCCTGGATTTTTGCCAGCAAGATGGCTTTGCGTTTTAAGCTGGGCGCGCGGGTCACCCAGTTACCTTCGGGCAGTTGACCAACGATTTCGGAATGCGCATGTTGAGAGATTTGCCGTACCAAGGTTTTTCTGTAGGCATCTGGCATCCAGTCTTTGGCTTCAATACGGATACCGGCATCGATGCGCTCCTGAAAAGCACGCTCGGCGTCAGTCAACTCTTCTGCAGTTTTGAGCTTGCTCAAGCCAGTCTCGACTAATTGTGCATACATGAAACACTCCTTGGCATCCTGGGGACGCGAACATGGAAGATTGATCTGTGTTAAACAATTATATGATACAGTTTTTATTGATGTTGAATTTTTTTTGTATCATTTTAATTTTTTGAGGTATTTGCCCCTCATTAGCTACACCATAGGTAAAATCTGGACAACAACCAATAACACATACAACCACTTACACAGCCGCATGCAGACCAGCACTGCCATCCAAACCTGGATAGACCAGCAACTCAGCAATAATCCACCCAGGGCAAAATCTCTGGTGATGACTGTATTTGGCGATGCCATTGCCCCGCATGGCGGTACGATATGGCTAGGTAGTTTAATCTCATTAATGAGTCATTTTGGGATTAATGACAGATTAGTACGTACCAGCGTCTTCAGACTGGCCGAAGAAGGCTGGTTGGAAGCCAAACGGGATGGCCGACGCAGCACTTATCAACTAGCGACAGCAAGCTATGCGAGGTTCCAGCATGCCTATAAGCGTGTATATGTGCCACAAAATGGCAAATGGGATCACTACTGGACGTTGGTCATCATGAGTGGTGACGACACATCCACCGGCAATAAAGCAAGCCTTAAAAAGGAATTGCTGTGGGAGGGGTTTCGCATGATCAATGCCGGCGTATTTGCCCATCCCCAGGCAGATACTGCAGCCTTGCAAAATGTGCTGGGACGTAACGGCTTCGCTGGATTATGTACAGTATGCCGCACCAGTGATCTGAACTTGCCCAATGCCCGCCCGCTACCATCACTGATCGCCAGCCACTGGCAACTCGATGAAGTAAATATCGCCTACAAGAATTTTATTGAAGCATTTTCACCACTGAAAAAACTGGTGCAAGGACAGTATCTTCATGAGCATGCGGCATTTGTCATCCGCAGCCTGCTGATACACAGTTTTCGCCGCACTCAATTGCACGATCCCAATTTGCCAAGCACTCTCCGGCCTGAGGGTTGGCTGGGTGATGAGGCTTACCGACTCTGCCGCGATCTGTACCGGGCTTGTTTTCGGCCAGCAGAAAATTTGTTAAGCCAGGCCCTGGATCCTGAACATCGACAAGACAGTGGTTTGAGTTTGCAGGAAAGGTTTGGCGGACTTTTTTGAGGGCGCGGATCCGTTTTTATGTCATTTTGGCTTGCGCAGTATTGCAACATATGTGTACGTTAAAGCAACTGCTAATAGTCGCGTCTCAGGCTGAGCGCAACATACGCATACGGCCCTTCGCCAATCAACTCTGCTCCTTATTCATACATACGGACATCTTCGTTAATCCACGAACGTGCTGAAGCGCCAGCCTGGTAGCCTCCTGCTACGCATGAGCGACGATTTTAAGTTTCCACTTTAAAACAGGTGCATCCGGATGCAAAGACTGCACGACAATTCCGCCAGCAGTACGGACGATGCGGGCAGCAAGTCGTTCAGATGACACGAGAGTTGCCCTCGAATCCGTCGCTCCAGCGCAGGCTGTGCCCAGTGTCGTTGGCTGATGCGCCGTACGGCAAGTAAATCACGATTGGCCGATGAAACGGCGGTGCGCACGGCGCGCCCTACTGCGGTGAGAGGCGAAGAGGTTTCATGTTTTTTCCGTTTGCGCAAAAGCAAAACCCCCGCTTAACTGAATAAGCGGGGGGATGCGGAATAAAAGCCTGACGATAACCTACTTTCACACTGGTTGCAGCACTATCATTGGCGCGTAATCGTTTCACGGTCCTGTTCGGGATG
>NZ_JBMPOV010000010.1:0-269896 GCF_049340405.1 Undibacterium sp. Ji42W | reverse complement strand
CATAGGCTTGCTGGGTCATGCACCTGATCAGGCGACCTTTGAGGCATTGCTGGCACAGTCTGGCACGGATGTAGTCACGCTGATCGGGCAGTTTATCAATTCGCCTGAGTATCTGGCGCGCTTCATGGCCTGAGCTGCACTCGTCAACATGCAAAGCCGCCTGGGAAAATTCCCCGGCGGCTTTTTTATTTGATGCACGTAAGAAAGTATCATCATCAGAGCATTATTCCAAAATCGAAAATGCTCATCACTGTTGTTTAAAAATGCAATTAAAAATTCAATAGCTTATTGGTGCGCTATCGCACAGATAGCGTACGTGAAAAGAGAGATAAGAGATGCTTGATACCTTACTCAAGCAGAAATTGCCTGGTCAATCTGTCAAAGCTGGACGGATAAAGACTGCCTCCCTCATGTGAAATCAATGAAACCAATGAATACTATCCTGGTTATTCATTTCACCTCAAGGTCGCTTTCTGAAATATGAAAGAAGCACCGTATTGCGGCCACACCGAAATTACTCGGCACCGGTTTCACCTGATAAAAAAAGGCAAAAATGAACATCCTACAGCGTTACCTGAGGCCGCTTGCGTGCGTCTCCGCCATGCTCATCACATCATTCGTTGCAGGTTGCGGCGGTGGTGACCAAGGCCGTGATCCAATTTTGGGATTGCCATCGACCACTCTTTCGACTCTCACTGTTAGTCCCGCCACTGCCACCGTAGCAATTGGAGGTATGCAACAATTTGTGGCTACGGCGACATTTGCAGACGGTGTTTCCCGTGATGTCACGACGACTTCTGTGTGGAGTTCTGGCAGCCCTGCGGTGGCTAGTGTCGTCGTTGATACTGGTGTTGCCAAAGGTCTGGTGAGTGGATCGGCAATTATTACTGCCAGCTTCGGTGGCAAACTTGCTTCTGCTAGCTTGGCAGTCTCGCCAGCGTCCCTGCAGTCGATCAGCCTGCTTCCGACAAATCCTTCTTTAGCGGTTGGTGGCAAGCAGCAATTCTCGGCGATGGGGACTTACTCTGATGGCACCACCAGTGACATTACAGCAATCTCCAGCTTTACATCGGCAACGCCTGCATCGGCCACGATCAGCAGCACAGGATTGGCGACAGGTGTCGCAGTCGGTTCATCTGTCATTACGGTAGTCTCAGGCGCACGGACGGCAACGACCTTGCTGACCGTGACGCCGGCAAGTTTGCTCTCTATCGCATTGACGCCAGCTAATCCGGCCATGCAAATAGGCACGACGCAACAACTGACTTCTACTGCCAAATATTCAGATGGTAGCAGTGTGAATGTGACCGCAACAACCAGTTTCAGTTCTGCCACACCTGCCAATGCAACGGTCTCCACTATTGCAGCCAGTAATGGTCTGGTGACTGCAATCGCTACGGGTTCCTCTGTTATTACAGCAACGTTCAATGGCATGAGTACAACAACGACCATCAATGTCAGCTCTGCTGTGTTGCTTACTATTACCGTGGTACCACCTAATGCGAATGTTGCCGTTGGTAGTACCCAGCAATTTGTCGCCAGTGGCGGTTATTCTGACGGAACTACAGCAAACATCAGCAATGGCGTGACCTGGGCGACCAGCTCACCTTTAGTTGCAACTGTCTTGCCAAATGGTCTGGCTACTGCTGTGGCTACCGGCCCTGCATTGATCACAGCAACGCTGGGTGGTAAAACAGGCTCTGCCTCATTGACTGTCGTACCTGCTGTTACTTTGAACTCTATTGCGATTACACCCTTAACGGCAAATCTGACGGTAGGTTCTACCCAGGCATTCGTAGCGATTGGTACCTACTCTGATAGTAGCAATGTCAATATCACGAATTTGGTTACCTGGAGTTCTGGCAGCAGCTCAGTTGCAAGCATATTGTCGACCGGCGTAGCTACAGGTGTGGCGACAGGTACATCAGTCATCACAGCGAGTTTGAATGCGAAGTCTGCGACAGCCACACTTACCGTCGTATCCAGCCCGGCCCTGACTTCGATTTCCATTGCCGCACCGCCAGCGAGTTTGCTTGTTGGCGCAACACAGAATCTGGTCGCAACAGGTAATTACTCAGATGGCAGTACCGCCAATATTACTAACAGCATCACTTGGAGTTCTGGTGCAAGTACGATTGCAACGGTAAATGCAAGTGGGCTGGTGACTGCAGTCTCTCCTGGTACTACACCTGTTGTAGCGATATCTGGCACTAAATCTACTTCAGTAACGATTAATGTGTTGCCCGTCGCAACGTTGAATTCCATCACCGTGACCCCAGCCTCGCCAAGCATCGCTGTCAATGGCGCACAGAGTCTGGTCGCTACGGGTAGCTTTGCAGATGGCAGCAGCCTTAACATCAGCAATTCTGTCACCTGGGCTTCCGCCAATACGGCAGTTGCCTCGGTATCAGCAACGGGAGTTGCCAATGGCTTGTCTGGTGGTACGGCGGCTATTACCGCCAGTTTTGCGGGCAAGCTGGGTAGTGCCAGCGTAACAGTCACGTCGGCTGTTACTCTGACCGGCATTACGCTTGCGCCAGTCAATGGCTCAGTACCTGTTGGATCATTGCAGCAATTTACGGCGACCGGCACTTACTCAAACGGCACAAGCAATAACATCAGTAGCACAGTAAGCTGGAATTCAAGTGTAAGTAGTGTCGCCAGTATCTCATCCACTGGACAAGCTTCGGCACTTGCAGCAGGTGTGACAAATATCACGGCGACGCAAGGTGTTCAGACAGCAAGTACCAGTTTTACCGTGACAGCTGCACCAGTGGCAAGTATCAATCTTGGTAGTGCAGCCAGTTTCGGCGTATTAGCAGGGGCATCGATTACCAATAACTCTGGTGGCATTACCTTGGTAAGTGGTGACGTAGGTTCACCATCGCAAACGGTTGATCCGGTGCAGGCTGCAGGTTTTAGTAACTACAAATCCGGCGCAATATTGAACACTGCATTGGCCGACTTGCAAGTCGCCATTGCTGATGCGAATAGCCGCACCTGCACTGTCAATTCGGCCAGCGGTATTGATCTGGGTGGGCAAACCTTTACGCCTGGTGTGTATTGCTATGCAGGCGCGATTACCATCACCGGTACTTTCACGATGAATGGTCCTGGTCTATATCTGTTCCGCAGTAGTTCTACTTTAAATACGACTGCGAATTCCATCGTTGCTTTAAGCGGGGGCGCGGTAGCAAACAGCGTGTTCTGGGTACCTGTATCAGCAACAACCCTCGGTGCAAACAGCGTGTTCAAGGGAACTATCATGGGGCAGTCTGCCGCCATCACGATGGGCGATACTGCGACCTTGCAAAACGGAAGAGTCTTGTCGGGCAGTTCTGTGACGCTTAGAAATAATGTGATTGCACGTTAAACACACATAAATAGCTGAAAGAGTTCCCAATGAACTCTTTCAATAAATGATTCAATAAATGATTCAATAAATTCGGCAAACTCATCAGGAGAAAAATATGGCACTGCCAAAAAAAATAGTCACACTTAACTTGTTCGCTTGTGCACTTCTTGCCAGTCAACTGGCGCAAGCTGATGAACCATGGACCAACCAGGATTGGGCAGATAATGCGTGGTATCTGGGTGTGGGTGCTGGACGTGCAAACACCAGCATTGACAAAGACAGAATAGTACGTAGCCTGATGGACAATGGTGCTAGTTCTGTGACATTCGGATCAAACGAGCGTGATACCGCTTTCAAGCTTTTTATGGGCAAGCAAATGAATCGGTATTTTGCCATCGAAGCAGGCTACTTTGATCTTGGCAAGTTTGGATTCAATGCAATTACCACACCGCCAGGAGCTATCAACGGTGAAGTGGGCTTTCGCGGTTTTAATCTGGATCTGGTAGGACAGTTGCCATTGTCCGAGCATTTTTCATTGCTGGGACGCGTAGGTGCGAATTACGCCAGGGCTGATGCGCATTTCAGCGGTAATCGCCTATTTGCGATCACTGATCCCAATCCGACTGAGAAAAAATTGAATCCCAAAGTAGGTGTTGGCCTGGAATATAAATTTACGCAAGCCTTGGCGATGCGCGGTGAAGCAGAAAGATACCGTGTCAACGATGCGGTACATAATCGTGGCGACGTGGATTTTTATTCTGTCAGCCTCGTCTATAAGTTTGGCAAGCCAGCTTATGCAAGGCCGGTAGCCTATACAGCGCCGCCAGTACCTGTGATGCAGCAAGATCCCATACCCGTTACTGTTGCGCAGAGTCCACCTGCGCCACCGAGACCACAACCGGTGTCTGAAAAAATCACTTTCAATGCAGAAGCCTTGTTTGACTTTGATAAATCCGTGGTCAAACCACAAGGCAAACAGGCGCTGGATGAGTTATTGAATAAGCTGCAAGGCATGAATACCGAAGTGATGATTACCGTTGGTCACACTGATTCGGTAGGTAGCGATCAATATAATCAGAAATTATCTATACGCCGTGCCGAAGCAGTAAAAGCTTATCTGGTGATCAAAGGTATTGACACTACCCGCGTGTATACCGAAGGCAAGGGCGAAACCCAGCCGATTGCAGATAACAAGACGAGTGAAGGTCGTTCCAAAAACCGTCGTGTGACTGTGGAAGTTGTTGGTTCACGTCGCTAGCAGAAAATAAGAGGATATCTTTATCCGCCTTATAAAAATTGCTTAAAAAATGTCGCTCAGAATATAAACTGAGCGGCATTTTTTTGTTCTGCTGGATTAAGAGAACAGGCTATCCCATAAAGCTTTGGTCGCATCTGCTTCTTTGCTGACTCTTTCACCTTCCACCCTGGCGCGGTCTTCACCTTGCAGCCGTATGCCATGCTGCAATTTACGGAATAAGCGATAAGCATCTGATACCTGATTAGCCAGTTGCAAATCAATCAGGCCCAGCTCACCACAACGTTTTAATAAGGCGATATTGCCTTTATTGGCGGTTAATTCAGGATACTGGTTTGCATATTTCAATACCAGAAATTGCACGATGAATTCTATATCTATCATGCCACCCACATCCTGTTTGAGATCAAACAGGTCGCTGCGATTGATATTCGCGTCATGCATTTTTTTGCGCATGCCGATGACTTCAGTACGCAATTTCTCTATATCTCTTTGCTGGCGCAGGACTTGTTCGCGTATCTGTTCAAACTGCGCACCTATGCTGACATCGCCTGCGCAAAAGCGGGCGCGTGTCAGTGCCTGATGCTCCCATAGCCAGGCAGATTTTTCCTGGTAACGGGCAAAGGAAGAAACTGAGGACACCAGCAAGCCACTGGCACCGTCAGGACGCAAGGCAATATCAATATCGAACAAAATACCTGCTGGCGTGTGGCAAGTCATCCAGGTAATGAAGCGCTGCGCCAGTTTGGCATAATTGGCAGGTGCGTCCTGGTCTTCATCTTCATACAGGAAGATCACGTCAAGGTCGGAGGCATAGCCCAGTTCCTTGCCACCTTGCTTGCCATAAGCGATTACCGCAAAGCTGGGTTCCACTTTGTGTCTGGTAGCGATAGTTTGCCAGGCAGATTGCAAGACAGCATCGACGATGATGTCAGCCAGTTGCGAGAGTTCATCGGCCAGATGTTCTACGCTGAGTTGGCCTTCCAAGTCTTGCGCCAATAAGCGAAATTGCATGGCATGGTGCATTTCACGCAGGGTTTCCATCTGTCTTTCGGTGTCGCCTGCGTGTTGCGCCAGATGCTGTTGCAAATCCCGGCGAAATGCTGGCCAGTCCGGGCGTTGATGGAGTGACGACTCATCCAGTAATTCATCAAGCAACAAGGGGTGGCGGGTAAGAAATTTGGCCGCCCAGTCAGATGCCGCCATCATGCGTATCACTCTTGCCAAAGCATGCGGGTATTCAGTCAATAGCGCGAGGTAAGCTGCGCGGCGGGCAATGGCTTCCATGAAGTCGAGCAGGCGGTTCCAGGCTTGTAATTGATTGCTGCTTTGTCTGGCGATAATGTTCAGAGCATTGTTGACCAGTGCCACCAGTTTCATGCGGCTGGCTTCAGACAGGGATTGCACCTTGGGCGATTGCCAGGTGGCCTGCAAGCGCTGGCTGAATGCTGCGGCATCTTGCGATGAAAACTCCAGACCAGTCAGATGCGCGGCGATCAATTCTTCGCTGTCGGGGCTGGACAGGCTGACTGCCAGCATGCCCTGTTCATTCTCACTATTATTTTCGGCCTTGTCGCGGAAGATGGCATCAAACTGATCGGCGATGAATTCACGGTGAGGACGCAACTGGTCCAGTAGTTCTGCGACGCTGGCGCAGCCCATCATCTGCGCTATCCTCAACTGGTCCTCATCCCTGGCCGGGAAGGTATGGGTCTGTGCATCATCCAGATATTGCAGTCTATGTTCGAGATTGCGCAAAAAGGTGTAGGAGTCCAGCAGTTTGTCTACGATAGGGGCATCCATGATGCCTTTTTCCGCCAGGGTCTGCAAAGTCAGGCGGGTGGAGCGTTCACGCAAGCTGGCATCACGGCCACCGCGTATCAGTTGGAAAACCTGTGCCAGAAATTCCACCTCACGTATGCCACCACGTCCAAGCTTGACGTTATTGCTGCGCTCTGGATGTTTGGTTTCCTGGCGCACGACTTCAGCGCGAATCTGCGCATGCATGGAGCGTAAGGAATCAATCGCACCATAATCAAGATAACGACGATAGACGAAAGGACGGATGATTTTTTCCAGCGCGGCGATATCGTCGGCATTACCTGTCATCGCTCTAGCCTTGACCCAGGCATAACGCTCCCATTCTCGACCCTGTATCAGGAAATACTCTTCTATCATATTGAAGCTGGCGACCAGCGGGCCAGATGCGCCATTTGGGCGCAGGGCCATATCGACACGGAAGCTATAACCATCTTCTGTCACTTCAGATATGGCAGCGATGAGTTTTTTACCCAGGCGGCTGAAATACTCATGGTTGGACAGGCTGCGCTGGCTGGAGTCTGTGGTTTGAGTTTCGCCGTCTTCGGCGTAGCAAAAAATCAAATCTATATCAGAAGAGACGTTGAGTTCATAGCCACCCAGTTTGCCCATGCCAAGTACGATCATCGCTTGTTGCGTGCCACTTTCTTCCCCGATGGGAATACCATGCATGGCTTGCATTTCGGCGTTTATGGCTTGCAAATGCTGTTGCACGACAAAATCAGCAAACAGACTGATCGTCGTAATAACTTCATTGAGATCGGCCTGGCCACACAAGTCACGTTTGATCACGGTGCAAACCACCAATTTGCGCAAGCGGCGCATGGCTTTGTTAATAGTGGCACCTGCGTATATTTCTTTTTGTAAAAACTGCGCAAAATGGGCCGGGCTCAAGGATAATTCAGAAACTTGCTGTAACTGAGCATTTCGGCTGGTATCTGCTTCCATGCAATGAATAAAAAAGCGGGAGGCCTGGAGAATTTCGGCGTTCATGCTGGTGCTTGCGGTCATAATGGGGTTGTAATAAAGCTGAAATGGACAGATATGGTCAGTGCTGTGATTGATTTTAAGCGATAAGAGCCAGGCAAGGTGGTATTGGCTGCCAGGACTATGCAAGCAGCAGCAAATAAATTTATACTCCTTGGGAGTATAAAAATGAAGTGAATGAGTGAGTTAAGCTGGATTGCGGTGGGAGTTATTTAAATAGCAATGATGGTGATCTGTTGAGCAACCAGCATGTTAATAATTCCGGGCTTGTTTTGCTGATATTTTTCGGCATGTGAGGATTTGCGCAAGAAGAATGAAGCTTGCTCATTTGCAAGCGCATGGTTTTTGCGCAAGTCTTACTTACAAATAAATTAAACATTAGCAATGACACAAGTAGATCAAGAGAACATTGCTAACACCGCAGTCAAGGACGACGAGCCTGGTCATTTTTGGCGGTTCTGTCGCTTTACCTGGCGGACTTGCGATAAAAGCCTGCGTTTCACGCTCAGGTTGATATTGGCATTGTATTTCCTGTTTTGCATACTGGTGCTGGTATTGCGGTATGTCATATTACCCAATGTAGATAGGTACAAGCCTGATATCGAACAGGCTATTTCAAACTCTCTGGGGCGGCAATTACAGATTTCCAGTTTGCGCGCCTCCTGGCAGGGCCTCAATCCGCAATTGATGCTGGAAAATGTCGTGTTGCGTGACAAGCAGGGTGGTGCTGCACTGGTTTTGCCAGAGGTTTCAGCAACTATGTCCTGGTGGACCCTGGCAGTTGCAGATTTGCGGTTTGAACGTATCGTCATCAATCAGCCTTCCCTTGATATACAGAGGGATGCGGATGGCAAAATCTATGTAGGTGGTTTTCATATTGACCCTGCTGCTGAAAGCAAGGGGCAGGGTCTGGATTGGGTGCTGGCCCAGCATGAAGTCTTGATACGCAAGGGCTCCGTACGCTGGACAGATAAAATGCGCAATGCGGCAGAGCTGAAATTGCCGGATGTGAATTTTCTCTTGCAAAACCAGTGGCGCAATCACAGGTTTGCCCTCAAGGCAACGCCTGATGCCAGCCTGTCTGCGCCTTTGGACATAAGGGGCGATTTCCAGCACCCGGTTTTTGCCAAAAAGATTTCAGACTTTTCTTTATGGACCGGCGATCTGTATGCCGACCTGCGCCGTACTGATCTGGCTGCATTAAAAGCCTACATAGACTACCCGGCCGATGTCAAGAAGGCCTCCGGCTCGGTGCGTGCCTGGCTACGCCTGGACAAGGGCAGGCTGGCAGATCTGACGGCAGACTTGAGCCTGGCGGATGTGCTAGGCAAGTTCCGCGCTGACCTGCCTGAGCTGGACATGGCCCTGGTCAGTGGGCGCCTCGTCGCCAGCGAAACCCAGACTTCTACTCACAAGTTCCTGGCGGCCCTGATGGGCAAGGCTGGTCATAGTGTCTCACTCGTCAATTTTTCCATGCGCACCCGCGAGGGCCAGCAATTACCAGTGACCACCATCAAGGAAACATTTACCCCCGGTGATAAAGGCCAGCCCGAAAAGGTCGAGTTATACGCCAGTACGCTGGATTTACAGACCTTGGCTAATTTTGCTGAGCACCTGCCTTTGCCAGCCGACCAAAGGCAGATGATGCTGGATTTTGCGCCCAAAGGGCAACTCCAGGACTTCACTGCCAAATGGCAGGGTACCTATCCTGATGTGTCGTCTTACAGTGTGAAAGGGCAGTTCATCAACTTGTCGATGACGGCGCAGCCAGCACAACTGGCTAGAGTCAGGACCGCCACGTCCCCGGCAAAAGCGGCTGTGCCTGCGATACCTGGATTTGAAAACCTGTCGGGCAGCCTGGAGGCCAATGACAAGGGTGGTAGTTTCGTGCTGGATTCCAAAAACCTGTCCTTGCGCTTGTCTAGTTATTTTGTTGATCCTCTCATGCCGTTTTCAAGCCTGAATATGCATGCGCAGTGGCAGTTTGTCGAGCAGGACAAGCTGGTTTTCCAGATTCATAAAATGGAAGCACAACAAGAAGGCATGCACGCCGTCTTGTCCGGCAAACACATCATGTCCATGCGTCATGGTGCCGATGCCCACCCGGGTGAGGTGGATTTGACCGGCAGTATTACGGGCTTCGATTTGAAGCAGCTTGACCGTTACATTCCTGCTGCTGCAGAAGAGCATTTACGGCACTGGCTGCTGAACTCCATACTTGAAGGCAAGGCTAATGATGTCAGCGTGCGCATACGGGGTGATCTCGCACATTTTCCATTCCATACTACGGACGGCAAGAAAAACCACAAGGGTGAATTCCTGATCAAGGGTAGCCTGGCTGGTGCCAAACTCGATTTTTCTGCTGGTGCCCAGAATGAAGAGGGCAAACCCTTGTGGCCAGTCATTGAAGACATCAAGGGGGGCTTTGTTTTTGATAAAGCCAGGATGGAGATTACTGGCGACACAGCCAAGACCCTGGGTGTCGATCTGAAAAAGGTCAAGGCGATTATTCCTGACTTGTCGCAGCATGGTGCCATCCTGAGTATTGATGGTGCAGTCAGTGGTAGTCTGCAAAATATGCTGGCGTATGTGGGGGCGAGCCCGGTCAGTGGCTGGCTGGGGCATTTTCTCAAGGAAGCCAAAACCTCGGCACCTGCTGCCTTGCAGCTCAAATTGCAATTGCCCTTACAGCATTTGATAGAGTCAAAAGTCCTCGGTATTTTGCAGTTTTCTAATAATGACGTGGTATTACAACCTGGTATTCCCCAGGTAACGGGCTTGAATGGCAAACTGGAGTTCAATGAAACAGGAGTCAACCTCGGGACATTGAGAGGCATGGCGCTTGGTGGCCCGGTACAGATTACTGGCGGCTCGCAAAAAGATAACAGCGTTAAAGTCAGGCTCGATGGTACCGTCACTGCTGATGGCATACGCAAGATCATCCCCGTCAGTATGGTCGATAAAATGGCTGACCGTGTCAGTGGTGCCAGTCGTTATACGGCCAGCATCCATGTCAAAAAACGGCAGCCAGAAATCATCGTCGATTCAACGATGGCGGGCATGTCCCTGAATTTTCCTGCGCCTTTGAAAAAGACCAGCGCAGAACTCATGCCTTTGCACTTTGAGCTGTTACCACAGGCAGGCATGGATGCGCAAACCTTGCGTGATGAAATTCGCGTCAGTCTTGGCAACTCCATCAATACCAGATATGCGCGGCAAAAACAGGGCAGTGGTCCATGGCAAGTAGTACGTGGTGGCATAGGCGTCAATGCGCCCGCACCAGAGCCGGATAGCGGTTTGAATGCCAATATAGAATTCAAGTCCCTGAACATAGACGAGTGGCGACGCCTGATGGCGCCAGCGTCTGCGAGCCAGCAGGCCAATGCCGCCGGTGCAGAAAGGGATAGTGCCGAAGTTGATTTGTCGCCTTACCTGGAACCGAGCACGGTCGCTGTCAGGACGCCGCAATTGAATATCATGGGCAAGCAGCTGGAAAATGTCATTGTTGGCGTTTCCCGTCAAAATAAAACCTGGCAAGCCAATATTCAATCCAATCAGGTAGCCGGTTACCTGACCTGGAATGAAGGAGCAGGTGGGCAAGCCTTGAGCAGTGTCACAGCACGCCTGAGTAATCTCATCATTCCTCAGTCGGCAGCTGCGGATGTCAGTGAGTTGCTGGAAGGGAAAAATACGACGACGCAAATTCCTGGACTGGACATCGTTGCTGAAAACTTTGAGTTGTTCAATAAAAAGCTTGGGCGTCTGGAACTGCAGGCAGTTAATCAACTCGTCAGCCAGGGCAATGGGCGTGAGTGGCAGATCAATAGGCTGCTGTTGAGAAATCCTGATGCAGACTTTTATGCCACTGGTAAATGGGCCAGTCAGGGTGGCGATGGACGTACCCAACTCAATTATGTGCTGGATATCGCAAATTCAGGCAAGCTATTGGAACGTCTGGGTTTTGCCGATGTCTTGCGTGGTGGTAAAGGTAAACTTGAAGGCGATGTGCAATGGAATGGCCTGCCTTTTGCGATGGACATACCTAGCATGAGTGGACAGGTCAAGATGGTACTTGCCAGTGGGCAATTCTTAAAGGTAGATCCAGGGGCCGCGAAACTGCTGGGCGTGTTGAGCCTGCAATCCTTGCCGCGCCGCCTGACACTGGATTTCCGTGATGTGTTTTCTGATGGTTTTGCCTTTGATTCCATCGCAGGTATTGCCCATATACAGCAAGGTGTGGCAAAAACCGATAACCTGAAGATGCTGGGCGTCAATGCGACTGTGTTGCTGGAAGGGAATGCTGATCTGGTCAGAGAAGCTCAGGACCTGCATGTGACCGTCATTCCTGTGGTGAATGTGGGTACGGCGTCAGTTGTTTATGGTCTTGCGGTGAATCCGGTCATCGGCCTTGGCACCTTTCTTGCTCAATTATTTTTGAAAGAACCTTTGAGCAGGGCATTTACGTTTGAGTACAAAGTCAGTGGTTCATGGAAAGAACCAACAGTGACTAAAGTTGAAAGCCGTGACAATCCGTCGGCGATCAAGGCGGCAAGCAAGCCTTGAGTATGGCGGGAATGGAGCCATGTGCTCTGTGACGGTAACATACTGATAAAAGAGGGTGATATGAAGATAGCAGCAATACAAATGATATCCACGCCCGTGCTGGCAGAGAACATGGCAACTGCCAGACGCCTGTTGCAGGAAGCGGCAGCCTCAGGCGCAAAATTATTATTACTGCCTGAATACTGGCCCCTGATGGGCTTGCAGGAAACCGATAAGGTAGATATTGCCGAGCCAGTAGGGCAGGGGCCCATGCAGGCCATGATGGCCGGAATGGCAGGTACTCTGGGTGTCTGGCTCATCGGTGGCACTATCCCTCTGCAGGCAACTGAACCTGGCAAGGTCTTGAATACGACCCTGGTCTATGATCCTCAAGGCAAGCAGATCGCACGCTACGACAAAATTCATTTGTTTGGATTCAGCAAAGGTGAGGAGTCGTATGAAGAGGCGCGCACTATCGTCGCCGGTAATCAGGTCAGTAGCTTTGATGCAGGTTTTGGCAAAGTGGCGCTGTCTATCTGTTATGACTTGCGTTTCCCCGAATTATTCCGCGCGCTGGGAACTTGCTCCCTGATCGTTGTGCCTGCTGCATTTACCTATACGACAGGCCAGGCGCACTGGGAAATACTTTTACGTGCGCGCGCCATAGAAAACCAGTGTTATGTGCTGGCTTGTGGTCAGGGCGGCAAGCATGTGAATGGCCGCCGTACCTGGGGACATAGCATGCTGATTGACCCTTGGGGCAAGGTCTTGACCGTACTGGAAGAGGGGGAGGGCATCGTCAGTGGTGAGATTGATGAAAGCCTGATTGCCAGCATACGCGAAAGTTTGCCAGCATTGCGCCATCGCAAGTTATGAAGTCTGTGGATGCCTGGACTGGAGTAAGCTGACAATCAGCGTAGTGAGCAGACCAGAGAATCCCGCAGATGCTCTACAATGTCAGTGTGTGCGCCTGTGTTTTGCAAGAATCTTGCAAATAATGTGCGCTAATTTAATTGCAGTGTAAATAATTTATTCTATGACCCCATTTGATCCCGCCATGAGCCACCTCGCTATCGCACGCGATATTTTGCTGACCCCATTTGGACTTGATGAAGCCAAACTCAGCAAGGTGCTGGGCAGCATGTTCACTCATAAAGTCGATTATGCTGATCTGTATTTCCAGTTCACCCGCAATGAAGGCTGGAGTCTGGAAGAGGGTATTGTCAAGACGGGCAGTTTTTCTATCGACCAGGGTGTGGGGGTACGTGCCGTCTCTGGCGATAAAACCGCATTTTCTTACTCTGATGAAATATCTGAGCAAGCCTTGTCCGATGCCGCCAAGGCAACCCGTACGATTGCCCGTCAAGGCACAGGCAAAATCCAGGTAGCATCCAGTCTAAAAGGTCTGGATAACCGCTCACTGTATTTGCGTGACGATCCCTTGCATTCGATGGATGCCAATCAAAAAGTCCAGTTGCTGGAGAAAATAGAGAAAATCGCCAGAGCCAAGGACCCGCGCATAGTACAAGTCATGGCCAGCATGGCCGGTGAATATGATGTGGTGTTGGTGGCACGCAGTGACGGTGTGATCGCTGGCGACATCCGTCCTTTGGTACGGGTGTCGCTGACTGTCATTGCGGAACAAAACGGTCGTCGTGAAATGGGCTCCAGCGGTGGTGGCGGCCGTTATGATTATTCCTATTTTACCGATGCTTTGCTGGAGCAATATGCAGATGAAGCTGTGAAATCAGCACTGGTAAATCTTGATGCACGCCCAGCTCCGGCAGGCCCCATGACCGTGGTACTCGGCCCTGGATGGCCAGGTGTACTGTTGCATGAAGCGATAGGCCATGGTCTGGAGGGTGACTTTAACCGCAAGGGTTCAAGCACTTTCTCTGGCCGCATAGGTGAGCGTGTTGCAGCCAAAGGCGTGACTGTGGTTGATGATGGCACCATGCTGAACCGCCGTGGCTCCTTGAATATGGATGATGAGGGCAATCCTACCCAGTGCACGACACTGATAGAAGACGGCATCCTCAAAGGCTATATCCAAGACACCATGAATGCGCGCCTCATGAAAATGCCGGTGACTGGTAATGCCCGTCGCGAATCCTTTGCCCATTTGCCCATGCCGCGCATGACCAACACTTATATGCTGGCCGGTGACAAGGATCCTGAAGAAATTCTCGCATCTGTTAAAAATGGTCTCTACGCTGTCAACTTTGGCGGTGGTCAGGTCGATATAACGAACGGTAAGTTCGTTTTTTCAGCCAGTGAGGCCTATATGATAGAAAACGGCAAAGTCACCTATCCAGTCAAGGGTGCAACCCTGATAGGCAATGGCCCTGAAGTATTGAATCATGTCAGCATGATAGGCAATGACCTGCGCCTTGACTCAGGCATCGGTGTCTGTGGCAAGGAAGGGCAGAGTTTGCCGGTAGGCGTTGGTCAGCCCAGCCTGCGCATAGAAGGCCTGACAGTTGGGGGCACTGCCTGATGGGCTGTGGCTATCCATGTATTGACACGCCGGGGTTGCCCACATGATAGTGATTGCCATCGTCTCTGCAAAAGGAGGGGTCGGCAAGACCACGATCACTGCCAATCTGGGTGTCGGTTTTGCGCAGCGCGGGTTTCCTGTCACTGTTGTTGATCTTGATCCGCAAAACGCCATGCAGTGGCATCTTGGTGGATTGGAGCAAGGTGAGACAAATGGTATCAGCCTCATGACGGCAGCGCGCGCCAAACTGATGGATGCATGTTATACAAGCCAGTTTGGCTTGAACTTTGTCCCTTTTGGTAATGGCGGCGAAAAACAGCGCATGCGCTTTGAAGACATGCTCGAGCAACAAGAGCCCTGGCTGCGCAAAAAACTGCAGGCGGCGAAATTGCCAGCTAATGCCATTGTTTTACTGGATACACCGCCTGGACCCTCTGTTTACCTGAAGCAGGCCATCCACGCCGCGGATTTTTTACTG
This sequence comes from Undibacterium sp. Ji42W, assembly GCF_049340405.1. Classification (NCBI taxonomy): domain Bacteria; kingdom Pseudomonadati; phylum Pseudomonadota; class Betaproteobacteria; order Burkholderiales; family Oxalobacteraceae; genus Undibacterium; species Undibacterium sp. Ji42W. The sequence goes on along the minus strand of NZ_JBMPOV010000010.1, from coordinate 254,964 downwards.
GTAGTAGTGCTGGCGGATGCCGCTTCCTATTCCACTTTGCCAGAGATGGAAGAATTGATTTCCACCTATGGTCATAGAAGCCAGGCTGACGTTGGGTCAGCTTATATCGTTAACCAGGGTTCAAACCGGCAACTGGCGCAGGACGTCGTTGCCCTGATTGCCGACAGGCTGGGCGAGCGTATGGTTCCCTTCATCGTTCAGGAAAGTCCACAAGTCGAGGAAGCGCTCGCCTTCGAGCGTCCAGTACTCGAATACAAGCCCGATAATCCTGCGTCATTAAGCATACAAAAAATCATAGACTGGTTGCTGGCCGGATTAAAGAGCGAGCGCTGAGAGTCCCATTTCTTGATCAGGCCGCATATCAAAGAGAATGTCGGCGGATCACAACTAATCACAGTCCGCAGTTTTCAAGAAGTGGTTCTTGTGCAGTAATTGCCTGACGCCTTATTTTGCAGCACTACTGACGCAAAAAATAATAAAAAGCGGTTTTTACCCTGCAATTGTGAAAATGGTTTGCAAATTAATTAAATTTTTATAAATGCTTGGTCTTATTATTAATTGTTGACAATTCACCATTCATATAGGCTGGACTAGCGATAAAGACGAGTGGTAAAGTCGCAACGAATCAACACTCTCTATGATTTGCGTGTCACGATAGTAGCCATAGAGAAAAAGTTAACGCAAAGGTGTAATTAGCATGTCGACAAATACTATTCGTTATTACGAAGAACAGCAGTGTTCAATCCAGTGGAGATCTTTCCTGGGAGCATTTGCTGCTGAATTCGCCTCCAAAGGTGAACCTGGCGATTTGCGCGCATTCATGCACCAGTTGGGCCGCAACATGGCAGCAGAGTTTCATGTCAATGATGGCAGTAGTCTGCAAGCCTTGGAAGCATGCATGAACAAGGTGTGGTCAGAAATGAATTGGGGCTGGGTAGAGTTGGTAGAAGAAGCGGATGCCCTGGTAGTCGCTCATCATGCTTCACCGCTTAAAGTAGCGTTTGGCGAACATGCACTCGACTGGACCCCCGCTTTGCTTGAAGGCGTTTATGCCCAATGGTTTGATGGCCTTGGCATGGATAAGTCTTTGCGCCTGACCCAGCGTGCTGGCGTTTTTGAAGATGGACAATTATTTGTATTTGATTTGAAGAAGCAGTCAGAAGAACCGTCTTATTTTACACGTCGTTAATTTGATCGTGACGCTGCAAGTAACCGGAACTGGTGGACATTATGGACGATGACGTAAAAAATCTTTTTCAGAAATTTGGGCAGACAACAGATGCTTATCGCGAAATCAATCGCGACGCTGATAGTGAGCAAGCGAAAAAGCGCTGGCCTTTATTGCGCGACGTGCATTTGCACTCTGGGCCTGCACCGGTGCGTGTGGCTCAGCATCGTGAAGAAGAATTGGCAGCACCAGTTCAGATGAATGATAGTTCATTCCGTAGTTCTGCAGTCAAAGCAACGATGACCAAGTCAGCTGCTGTCAAAACCAGTCCTTTACAAGCTGCATCTGAGGTTCATGTGAGTGTCAAGCACAACTCGCAATTGCCCTTAAAGCAAATGCTGATGCAAAAAGCTGAAGTTGCAGAGCAAGAATCTGAGGCAGAAACAGCCCCCCCATTTTTATCCCGCATATTGCCAGCATCACCAAAGCCAAGCGTAGCGAATCAAAAAGAATCTGCGGGCAGTGGTTTGTTTTCCAGCAGGGCGCAAGCTAACCCAGCGCGAGAAGCCGAGACGCCAGCCCATGTACCCGGCGTCGCATCCGTGACAAGTGTGCGCAAGTCATTAAGCGCCTCTTCTGTGGCCCCTTCTGCAACGTTTATCCATAATATACCTGCAGCGCATGCCATGCCTACAGCGCAGACACAAACGCAGACGCAAGCTGAAGCACTATGCAATCAAAGCGTGAAGACCAAACCTGCCACCAAGGACCATCCCGTTAGTGCAGTCTTCGGTCGGCTGGCTGGCAAGCAGGAAGAAGCCAGGCCAGCCGATGCAGGTAGCAATTCATTCTTTAAAAAAATATTTAAACCATGAGGGTAGTTGCCGTCATTTCTCCCAAGGGTGGGGTAGGTAAGACTACCGTCACTGCCAACCTGGCGACATCCCTGGCTCGTCTTGGTTCCCGCATCACCATACTGGACCTAGATCCGCAAAACGCACTCAGATTGCATTTTGGCATGGCACATGACGACGCCAGCGGCATTGCACAGCAAGATACGATGGACAATGGCTGGACCGATGTCCTGTTTGAAAGCGCCTATGGTGTTGATTTCCTGCCGTATGGCAGTGTCGATGAAAATCAGCGTGCGGTTTTTGAACAAGAGATCAAGGCCAATCCTAAATGGTTGATACAAAGGCTTGCTTCTCTGAATCTGGCTGAGAACAGCCTGGTTCTGATTGATACGCCGCCTGGTCCCAGCATTTATTTGCAGCAGGTGCTACACGCTGCAAATTACGCATTGGTAGTGTTGAAACCGGATGCAGCTTCCTATTCAACGATTCCATCCATAGAATCCTTGATTGACTATTACTGTGCCGACCGCAAGGGATTTCTCGGTTACTGTTATTTGCTAAATCAGATGGATGCGTCCAAGCAACTGAGCCGTGATGTGTTCGGCATGTTGCGCAGCAGTCTGGGTAAACGCTTCATTCCAGTGACCATCCATAAGGATGAGGCGGTCAGCGAAGCGCTGGCTTGCCAGACGCCGGTATCGTATTACTCCCAGCATTGTTCTGCTACTCATGACATGCAAGAGCTGACGGCCTGGCTGCAAACGAATTTCAGATTGGTTGATTAAATGCGCTCGATACTTAACTCCCGATATCTCTACGGTCGCCTCAACGACCTGGGGCGTGCCATGGTCAACTGGCCAGGTTGGGAGCGCAAGACGCCGCGTTTTCTGGCCTTGATGATAGCGGTGTTTTTGTACTGGACCAGTATCAGCATCCCGCTGGACTTGCCGCTGCAAACACTGTTTTCAATTATCATTTTTAGTACTGCGCTGTATCTGCGCCGGTATACCGGTACGCTGATTTCTCTGGTGATGGTGATGTTCTCCATCAGTGCCACTAGCCGCTATATCTATTGGCGTATCACTTACACCATAGGCACAGACAATCTGATCGACCTGTTTTTTGCACTCGTGCTGATCATGGCTGAGGTGTATGCCTGGCTGGTGCTGTTGCTCGGGTACTTGCAAACTGCCTGGCCCTTGAAACGCAAGCCTGTCATGATGCCGCCAGATACCTCGACCTGGCCCACCATTGATCTGTTCATCCCCAGCTATAACGAAGACCTGGCTGTGGTTAAGCCTACCGTGCTGGCGGCTATGGGCATAGACTGGCCCAAGGATAAACTCAATATCATTATCCTCGACGATGGCCGTCGTCCTGCCTTTGCCGAATTCGCCGCCTCAGTCGGCGTGCAATGTTTTACCCGTGCGGATAATAATCATGCGAAAGCCGGCAATATCAATGCTGCCCTGAAACGCACGACCGGCGATTTCGTCGCGATCTTCGATTGCGATCACATGCCGACGCGTTCGTTTTTGCAATATACGATGGGCTGGTTCCTGGTTGATCCCAAGCTGGCCATGGTACAGACACCCCATCATTTTCTATCGCCAGATCCGTTTGAGCGTAATTTGCAAACTTTCCGCAATGTGCCAAATGAAGGCGAATTGTTTTATGGCCTGATACAGGACGGTAATGATCTGTGGAATGCGACTTTCTTTTGCGGTTCTTGCGCCATCCTGCGCCGCACCTACCTCGAAGAAGTCGGCGGCATTGCGGTTGAGACCGTGACAGAAGATGCACATACCGCATTGAAAATGCAACGCCTTGGTTACAACACTGCCTATCTGGCCTTGCCGCAGGCCGCAGGATTGGCGACCGAGAGTCTGTCCGCTCACGTTGGTCAGCGTATACGCTGGGCGCGTGGCATGGCACAGATTTTCCGGACTGATAATCCTTTGCTCGGTAAGGGGCTGAGTTTTGGTCAGCGGCTTTGTTATAGCAATGCCATGCTCCATTTCTTTTATGGTTTACCGCGCATGGTGTTTTTGCTGGCACCGTTGTCTTACCTGTTTTTTGAAGTGCATATCATCAAGGCCTCGGCCTTGTCGATTGCGGCGTATTCTTTGCCCCATCTCTTGCATGCCAACCTGACCAACTCCCGTATACAGGGCGCGCACCGGCATTCCTTCTGGGCAGAGGTATATGAAGCGACACTGGCCTGGTATATCTTCCGCCCGACACTGGTGGCGCTGATCAATCCAAAACTCGGTAAGTTCAACGTGACTGCCAAAGGTGGTCTGGTCGAGCAGGAGCATTTTGACTGGTCGATTTCCAAGCCTTACCTGATTATGCTGGGCATGAATGTGCTGGGATTTTTTGTCGGTATTGGCCGTGCATTGTGGTGGAATACCTACGAGATGGATACCGTTATTCTGAATATGTTGTGGACAATCTATAACCTGGTCATCTTGGGCGCAACACTGGCTGTCGCTACAGAGTCTAAGCAAGTAAGACGTACTCACAGGGTCAGGGCAGTATTGAATGCCACCCTGCGTTTGAGCAATGGCCACTCTATAGTTTGCCGTACTGAAGATTTTTCCATGGGTGGTATGTCTTTCCGTGTTCCTGAAGGTTTTCAGATGCACAAGGATGAAGATTTGATGATTTCCCTGTATGGTACTAACGGGGAGTCCGTATTCCCTGCCAAGACAGTGTTCTTCAAGGACAATCTGCTCAGTGTGCAATTCGCGCCGCTCGATTTGCAGCAGGAAATGGATTTGATTAATTGCACCATAGGCCGCGCCGACGTCTGGCTCAGCTGGTCAAATGACAGGGACATCGACCATCCGTTGAATGGTTTGAAAGAAATCGCATACCACAGCATGCGCGGATTCAGCAGGTTTGGTAGCAGCATGAAGCAATATGTAGTGGAAAGAACAGGGCATATGAATAAAATAAATGAGGCGTCCATCGTGAAAAACATCGTGACTAGTGTTCGGGCTAAATTATCGCGCAAAGGCAGTAGCACGGCTCTGGCCATACTTTGTGGCGTAACAGCGGTAGCACACCATGAAGATGTGTTGGCCAAGTCCAAACATGCCAGCGCAAGCGCAAGTGCGGCAGCTACTGCCCAGCCTGCCGTCGCTGAAAAAATTGCGCTGGAAGACTTGCAGCCAACCTCAGTGATCGGTGGACAAAAAACCTATAACATCAGCCTCAAGGACATGATAGGCGTCAGCTCCAGTGTTGAATTGCGTGGCACCGAGGGCGAGCGTTCCTTCCCTTTCACCGTACGCAGCGACGAAGTGATTACAGCTGCCAAGGTCAAATATGGCATTGCCTATTCACCTGCTTTATTGCCTGACCTGTCGCATATACAGGTGTTGGTTAACAACGAACTGGTCAGCGTAGTTCCTTTGCCGAGAGAGACCTCCAAAGGCATCGTACGTGAAGATGTGATAGATCCACGTTTTTTTGCTGACTTCAATCAACTCAGTTTTAAACTCATCGGCCATTACACCAGGGATTGTGAAGACCCTTATCACTCCAGCCTGTGGGCCAAGCTCAGCCACACCACCAATCTGGAACTCACGGTTTCCCCGCTCACCCTGGCAAATGACCTGGGTATGTTGCCAGCGCCTTTCTTTGACAGGCGTGATAACAAATTGCTGGAACTGCCTTTCATCCTGCCTGCAACTCCCTCACTGGAGGTCTTGCGTAATGCGGGTGTAGTTGCTTCATGGTTTGGTCATCTGTCCTCTTATCGTGGTGCGCGCTTCCCTATCGAAGCCAATACCCTGCCACGCGGTAATGCCGTGTTGTTCGCCACCGCCAATGAAGCACCGGCAGGCATTACTTTACCTGCAATTTCAGGTCCGACTTTGGCCATCATGGCTAATCCTTCAAATCCCAAAGCCAAGTTGTTGCTGGTGTTGGGACGCGATGTCAATGAACTCAAGATTGCCGTACAAGCCTTGACCATGGGGCAGATGGCCATGTCTGGCGAATCTGCCGTGATCAAGAACCTCAAAGAAATCGATCCACGCAAAGCCTACGATGCGCCAAAATGGCTGCCTACTGACAGACCAGTCAAGTTTGGTGAGCTGGCTGCGCCACCAGCACTGAAAGTCAATGGCCTGACACCAGACCTGATACGTGTGAATCTACGCGTTGCACCTGACTTGTTCACATGGCAAAAAGAAGGCGTGCCTATCGATTTGCGTTACCGTTTCACGCCGCGTCCTACCGTTGATAAATCAACTCTGAACATAGGCATCAATGATGAGTTTGTGCGTTCTTTGCCTTTGTCTGGTGGTCAGGTAGATAAAGGCAAGATCAAGGAATCGGTCATGCTGTTCTTCAAGGATGGCCAGCGTTATGCTCAGGATGAAATCCAGGTGCCGACTTTCCGCATCGGCGCAGAGAACCAGTTGCAATTCCATTTCTTTTACGATTACCCAAAACAAGGGGCATGTAAAGATGTGTATCTGGACAATGTGCGCTCTGCCATAGATCCAGATTCGACGATCGATTTCTCGAACATGCCACACTATGCTGCCATGCCTAACCTGGCATATATGGCAAATGCTGGCTTCCCGTTCACACGCATGGCAGACTTGGCGCAAACAGCCATCGTCATGCCAGACCGCCCAAATGCACAAGAGATGGAATTGTTCCTCAATGTCATGGGCCGCATGGGTGAGTCTACAGGTTATCCGGTACTGAACAGTACCCTGATCCGTAGCGCTGACGTTGAAAAACATAGTGATAAAGACTTCCTGCTGTTAGGTGCAAGCGGTAATTTGCCTTTGCTCAAGCAATGGTCAAAATACATGCCCATGAGCATGGATGAAAACGGCAACCGTCTGCAATTGCCTACAGGTTTCCTGCGTCTCGTGACACGCTGGGCTGGCCGCGATCTCGATACCATGGAACGCCATGCCGGTGAAATGCTGGCCAAGACTGGCAATGCTTTTGGTGCCATGATGCAGTTTGAATCACCATTGTCCAGCGGCCATAGCGTGATTGTCATGACCTCTGGTGACTCGGCCAGCCTGGCTGACCTGACCGCGGGTTTGAACAAGGCTGATCTGCGTAGCAAATTCCAGGGTGATCTGGTGCTCATCAAGGGCGACCGTATCGCCAATGCACAAATAGGTGAAACCTATTACTCAGGCAGTTTGCCATGGTGGACCTGGCTCAAATGGCATTTATCTACCCAGCCTTTCATCATGATTATTTTCCTGATGCTGGCTTCGCTGATTGCTGCAACCATGTTGTTCCGCTTCTTGCGCAAGAAAGCAGCATCCCGTCTGGCGCTGGAAGATAAAAAGAAATAATTGAATTGGATTAAGTTGGGCAGCGTGCTACCTGAAGCGTAAAATAACTGGATAGCGCTGCCCATTTCCTTGATTTAAAACCTGACACAGTGCTGATTCTCTGAGGTGACGATAAACAAGCTGACTCACAGAAAAAAGCGATCATTAGGGGAAGTAAATGGTCTTCAAGAAGAAAGCGATAGTATTTGCGCTTTTGACAGTTTTTTTTGAGAGCGAAACTGCGTTCGCGCAATCAGCTTTGACACAGCAATTGAAAGAGCAGGCGCAGTTCTGGCAACAACGTGGCCGTGACGACAATGCGGCAGATATCTGGCGCAAGCTGTTGAAGGTCGATGCCAATAATATCGACGCGCTGATGGCCTTGTCCATACTCGAAGCCAAAGCGGGCAATCCCGAGCAGGCCAAAACCTATTTTTCGCGCTTGCGTGGGACGCAAGCGAGTTCTGCGCAGATACGCAATGTTGAACAGGCTTTGCGCCAGGGTAGCAATGGTGGCGTGGGCCAGCTGGAAAACGCCCGCATGCTTGCCAAGCAGGGCGATACTGAAGCCGCAGTTGATGCCTACAAGCAGATAGGTGATCCTTCCAGGCTCAAAGGCGATGCAGCTTTCGAATACTTCCAGGTTCTCGGCGGCACCAAGAATGGTCATGCCGAAGCCCGCAAGGGATTGGAAAAACTGAGCAAGGAAAATCCAGGCAACAGCAAATACGCGCTCGCCTATGCCCAGGTACTGACTTACCGCGAGCCCAGCAGGGTAGAGGGTATGGCGTTGCTCGAAGGTCTGGGCAGCAGACCCGATGTCGGCAAACAAGCGACAGAATCCTGGCGTCAAGCATTGAGCTGGATGGGCATGAAACCTGAAAATGCCAAATACTTCAACCACTATCTTGAGAAGCATCCAGACGACCAACTCATCAGGGACAGGATGGCGGGTTTGTCCAAATCTGTCGTGGCACCTGCGGTACCTCCTACCGTGCCTACTGTTGCTTCTGCGGCAGCTATAGCTGCTCCGCTTGCTCATGTAGTCAAACCGAGCGAAAGCAAGACTGTAGAGAAAATAGAGAAAATAGAGAAAATAGAGAAAATAGAGAAAATAGAGAAAATAGAGAAAATAGAGAAAATAGAGAAAGCAGAGAAAATAGAGAAAGCAGAGAAAATAGAGAAAGCTGAAAAAGCTGCACCAAAACCCAAACCGGTCGCAGAAAATCCCATAGAGAAAAGCCGTATCGCTGGTTTCAAGGCGCTTGAAGACAATCAAATCGAAGCTGCTGAGGCAGAGTTCCAGGGGTTGATCAAAAACTATCCCAAAAATCCCATAGGCTATGGCGGCATGGGCCTGGTCAAAATGCGCCAGGAAGAATTCATCGAGGCCCGCAGCTTCTTGCACAAGGCAGTCGATTATTCTCCAGCGCAATCCAAGGATCAATGGAAGCAAGCTTCTGATGATGCAAGTTACTGGGCGACTGTAGCCGAGGCCAGGAATGCTTTTGAAGATGGTGACAGCACCAAAGGTATCGATTTCCTGCGCAAGGCCATCGCCCATAATGGCAAGGAACCTGCCGGTATCTTGCAGCTCGCTGATGCCTTGCAGGCAGAAAATGATTTAAAGGGCGCCGAAGAAAATTACCGCCGCGTCCTGGATGCAGACAAAACCAATATCCGCGCACTTGATGGTGTGATTGGTGTACTGGTTTTGCAAAAACGTATTGCTGATCTGGAAGCCTTGAGCAGCATCATGTTGCCACGCCACCTGGCCATCATCGCCAACCTGAAGTCAGAAGATTTGTCGAGCAAGGCCAAGGCGGCTGAAGCAGCGGGTGACATCAACACAGCACAAAAAATGCTGGAAGATGCCATCATGATCAAGCCAGACAATGCCTGGCTGCGCATGGCACTCGCCAGGATTTACTTGAAGCGCGAGATGCCAGGACAAGCTCGCGCCCTGATCGAGGCAATGACCAATATCGAAGCGCCAGACCCTGAAGCGCTGTATGTCAGCGCCTTGCTCAGCGAAATGCAGCAACTCTGGTGGGAAGCCCTGAATACGCTGGAAAGAGTACCCACAGCTTCACGCAAGAAAGAAATGGTAGATCTGCAAAAACGCCTGTGGATCAGAGTGCAAATAGACCGCATCACTTTGCTGGCCAAACGCGGCAATACAGGCCTTGCGAGTGAGATATTGACACAGGTAGAGCAGGTTGCCGGCAACGATATGGAATTCACCGGCACCATGGCGAATCTGTATATACAGCTGGGAAACAAGGAACGTGGTTACGCCATGTTGCGCGATGCCGTGCAAAATACCCCTAAACCGGCAGCAGGTTTACTGTTGCAATATGCTGGCACGCTGATGCAGGCAAACCAGGAAGGTGAGCTCGAAGCTGTCATGCGCCGGGTAGCTGCCATGCCCAATCTGCAAGAGGCAGAGATTACTGCTTTCACGCAATTGCAAAGAGTATTGGCCATGCGTTATGCCGAGCGTGCGCGTGAGGCGGGCGATTATGCAACGGCCTATGCCTACATACAGCCCATGTTGATTACCACACCTGATGACGAGATGCTGCTGCTGACGCTGGCCCGTATTTATACGGCATCAGGCGATAGCGTATCGGCACGGGAATTGTATGTCAAGGTATTGCAAAGTGATCCACAAAACCCTGAAGTCTTGCAGGGCCTGGTTTATGCCGCAATGGAAGCACGCGATCTCGACAGTGCAGAAAAATACCTCAGTGTATTGCTGCGCCAGGAACCTGATAATCCGCGTTACCTGGCACTGGCAGGCAATGTCGCCAGGGCGCAAGGAAATAATAGCCGCGCCCTCAGTTATTTCAAAAAAGCGCTGGCACTCGAACAGGCACAAAAAACCGTGGTCGGCTCAGGCCCGAATGGTCTGCGTCTGGTGGATACAGCACCAGCCAGCACGGTCAATGATTTCAAGGTCAACCCTTTTGCTGACCGCAAATCTGGTGCGCCCGCTAACGCTCAACAACCACAGCTAAGAACAGTAGCGCCGACATCGGCACCAGTATCAGGGGCAGCACCTGCACCAGCACCAGGGCCACTCCTGAAAGAAGCCCCATCCAGTAACTTTACCGGCGGTATATTTGCGCCAGTCGGCAAGCCATTGACCACACCAGCGGCACCTGGCGGTGTCCCATTGAATAATGTAGCGCCTGGCAGCACACTACCCAAAACTATCCCAAGTTTGCCGAGCTTGCCTCCAGCTCCAAAAGCTCAGCCTGCTCCAGCCAGTACCCCTGCGGGATCTGCACCCCCACCTGCCAATACCTTACAACCCAAGATGCCAACGGCAGTCGGTGCGCCACCAGAGCCGAACCGTGGCAGGCCAGATACTTATAGCAATGGCGCGACCATGCAAAGCCCTTATCCTGAAGGGCAAACCATGCTGGCGCAATACACGCCAGCTACACCCTATGTGCCACCGAAAACCAGCTACACGGCAGCAGTGCCAGTGCCGCAGCAATATGTCGTTGCTAATAGCAACAGCAGCAAGGTTAGGCCAGCAAAGGCAGCGAACGTAAGCGCAGAAGAAGCGGCGTTATTAAAAGAAATAGAGTCGATCAACGAACTCAAGCGCACAGAAGTATCGGTCGAAGTCGCGACCAGAGCGCGCAGTGGAGAGAAAGGCCTGTCCGCGTTGACAGATGTAGAAATCCCGATAGAAGCCCGTATCAACACCCTAGGCCTGGGTCAGTTCGGTCTCAAGATCATCCCAGTGGTTGCCGATGCTGGCACGCTGTATCTGAACGACCCCGCTGTTTCAGGGCAGTTTGGCCGCAATGCCATCGTAGTAGAACGCGCCAGATACGCCAAAGTCCCGTTCACCACCATCGCCCGCCAGCAAGGCTTATCGAATGTAGCCACACTCGATGAAGAAGCCAAAGGTGTCGCCCTCAACCTCAGCTACGAAATAGCCGGTGTCAGAGCAGACATAGGCTCCAGCCCCATAGGCTTCCCCGTACAAAATGTAGTCGGTGGCCTGCGCTGGAGTGGCAGTGATGATGGCGCCAGCCTCGGCATAGAAATTGCCAGACGCTCCGTGACAGACAGCTACCTCTCCTATGCAGGTGCCAAAGACAGCCTCTACGGACTCACCTGGGGTGGCATCACCCGCACCGGCGTCAAGATCGACACCTCCTATGATGGCGAAGATGGCGGTGTCTATGCCAGCCTTGGCTACTACGGCCTCACAGGTAAAAACGTCGCCAGGAATACCGAAGCAGAAGTTGGTGTCGGCACCTACTGGCGCGCCTACAAAACCAACGACTTCAGCTTCACCACCGGGCTAGGCCTCACCTCCTTCTTCTACCAGAAAAACCTGCGCTACTTCACTTACGGGCATGGCGGCTACTTCAGCCCCAAATCCTATGTCGCGCTCGGTATTCCGCTGGAGATAGCAGGACGCAAAGGCAAGTTCTCCTACCAGCTCGCCACTTCACTCGGTGTCCAGCACTTCCGAGAACTGCCGGCTTTGTATTATCCAAACTCAGCAGCAGACCAGGCCGAGCTCGAACAATTTGCTGCGGCCAACCCGACGATCAACATCCAGACCAGCTACCCTGGCCAGACCAGAACAGCGTTTGCGTTCAAAGTGGGAGGAGCAGCAGAATACCAGCTGACGCCCCATTTATTCCTTGGTGGCAAGATCAGTGCAGACAACTCAGGAGATTTCAATGACACCTCGGCAGCCTTATACCTGCGCTACAGCTTTGAGCCGCGCAAGGCACCGGTGACGTTCCCGCCTGTCGCTCCAAAGGCGTATTACCAGGGTAATTGAGTCAGGCTAATCAGACTTAAATTGCGCAATGCAAGGAAACCGCTCAAATCTTTCTGGTTTGAGCGGTTTTTTTTATTGGATTTACAATAGATTTACAATTCCTGCCACACATGGACTTCCTATTTATGCTGGCTTACTTCAAAATGCAGGTGAAGTGAGTGTTTGTAGAATGTTTGTAAAGTGTTTATCTATAAGTATTGGCAGACGATGCCCTCACTAGCGAAGAAGTTAAAGGGGACATGAATGACATTTAAGAAGAAAGCGCTGGTACTGGCGCTTTTGACGGCATATCTGGAAAGCGGGACAGCTCTCGCGAATACCCCTTTGACGCAACAATTGAAAGAGCAGGCGCAATTCTGGGCACAGCGTGGCAAGGATGAAAACGCTGCCGATGCCTGGCGCAAGGTCTTGAAACTGGAACCGTCCAATGCCGATGCCTTGCTGGCGCTGGTCTTATTTGAAGCCAAGGCAGGCAATACTGCACAGGCAAAATCCTATTATTCCAAACTGCGGGGTTCGCAAGCCACGATCACGCAATTGCGCACGGCTGAAAATGCCGTTCTGCAAGGCGGTAGCGGCAGTGGTGGCCAACTCGAAGAAGCACGCAAGCTCGCCAAACAGGGCGACGCTGACAGCGCGGTCGAAGCTTACAAGCAAATGGGCGACCCTTCCAAGCTCAAGGGCGATGCTGCTTTCGAATATTTCCAGGTATTGGCTGGTACCAAGGCAGGCTATCCTGATGCCAAGCGTGGCCTGGAAAAACTGCAAAAAGAAAATCCTGGCAATACCCGCTATGCACTGGCCTATGCCCAGGTCCTGACTTACCGTGAACCTACGCGCCTTGAAGGTATGGCAGCGCTGGAGCAATTGACTGTCAAGGCTGATGTTGGCAAGCAGGCCGGGGATTCCTGGCGTCAGGCTTTGAGCTGGATGGGTGTCAAGAATGACAATGCCAAACACTTCCGCCGCTATCTTGATAAGTTCCCGAATGACCAAGTCATCAGCGAGCGACTTGCCAGTCTGAGTCATCCGGCAGCGCCAGCAGTGCCAGAAGAAAAATCCAACCCTGCCAAAGTCATGGCGGCTGCCAAGCAAAGTACGGCAGTGCAGGCCGCGGCTGAAAGCAAGCAAAAAATAGAAACGGCACCAAAACCTGAAGTGGTCGCCAGGGCAGAGCCAAAAAACAGCAATAAGCCAGAAGCCCAGTCAAAATCAAACGGTGACGCGCCAGAAAAAGCACGTACTGCGGCTTTCAAGGCACTGGATGACAATGATCTCAAAACAGCGGAAGCAGCTTTCCAAGCGCTGATCAAATCGCATCCCAAAGATTCAGCCGGGTATGGTGGCATGGGCCTGGTAAAAATGCGCCAGGACGAATTTATCGAGTCGCGCACGCTCTTGCAAAAAGCGGTGGAATTGTCGCCATCGAATCGCAAGGATCAATGGAAGCCAGCTTATGACCGCGCCAATTACTGGAGCATGATCGCAGATGCGCGTAGCGCATTTGAAGACAGCAATAGCAGCAAGGGTATCGCTTTATTGCGCAAGGCTGTGGAGATGGACCCCAAGGAAGCAGTCGGCATATTGCAGCTTGGTGATGCCTTGCTGGCAGAAAATGATGTAGTCGGTGCCGAGGCAAATTTCCGTCTGGTCTTGCGTGACGATAAAAAGAACCAGGGTGCACTTGATAGCCTCATAGGTTTGCTGGCACTGCAAAAGCGCATCAAGGATCTGGAAGAGCTCAGCGCCTACATGTCGCCGCGGCAGATGACGGTGTTGTCTGAATTGAAGGCAGCACAGCTATGGGACAAAGCCAAGGCGGCTGAAGCAGCGGGTAATATCGCCGTCGCGCAAGCCAACCTCGAAGATGCGGTGCTGATCACGCCGGACAATCCCTGGTTGCGTATGGCCCTGGCAAAAATCTACCTGGGGCAGAATGCACCGGGTGCAGCACGCGCCCTGATGGATGCGATTGCCAATGTAGAAAATCCCCAGGCTGAAGCGCTGTATGCTAGCGCCTTATTAAGCGCCATGCAGCAATTATGGTGGGAAGGTTTAATCACGCTGGAGCGCCTGCCCGCCGCCGCCAGAAAACCTGAAATGTTCGAGCTGCAAAAGCGTCTCTGGACTAGAGTGCAGGTTGATCGCCTCAATGTCTTTGTCAATCGAGGTGATACCGCAAGAGCGCGCGAACTGCTGGGTATTATAGAAAATACCACCGGCAATGATGCAGAATTTGTTGGCATCATCGCCGCTTTTCACATGAAAGTGGGCGACCCTGCGCATGGCCTGGCCCTGGTTAAACGTGCAGTAGAAGGTACACCCAATCCCCAGGCAGGGTTGTTGCTGCAATATGGCATGGCTTTACTGCGCGCAAATCAGGAGGCAGAAGTGCTGGCCATCATGCGCCGTGTCGCTGACATGCCCACGTTGACTGCGGAAGAAGTCACCGATTACAAAGACTTGCAACGCATAGTTTCGATGCGTTATTCCGAGCGCGCGCGTGAAGCGGGTGATTATGCCAGCGCCTTTAATTTTATCCAGCCGATGTTGGTGGCTGACCCTGAAGACAATTTGCTGTTGCTGGCTTTGGCACGCATTTATTCTTCAGCAGGTGATACTGATTCTGCCAAGGATTTATATCAACGCGTTTTGCAGTCGGAACCAGATAATCCTGAAGTCTTGCAAGGGTTGGTGTATGCCGCGATACAGGTCAAGGATTTTGATGTGGCTGCACAACACCTGGCAACGCTGATGCAACAGCAGCCATCCAATCCGCGCTTTATTTCCCTGGCCGGTAACCTCGCGCGTGCACGCGGTAATACTGGTAAGGCTCTGGAGTATTTCAGGCAGGCCCTGGCATTGGAACAGTCACAAAGACCAGGCACTGATATGGGGGCAAATGGCATACGCCTGGTCGCACAGGCGCAGCCAGCGAATGTCAGCGAATTCAGTGTCAATCCTTTTGCTGACCGCAGCGGCAGAACCCAGATGGTCGCAGCATCCTATGCAGCGCCTGCACCAGTCTCCGTTCCTGCACAGCAGCTAGTTGCACCTAATTCCAGGAGCGCGATTTTTGCTCCAGTAGGTGTGCCTTTGCAAACTGCGCAGCCACAGTATGCTCAACCCCAATATGCGCAGCCTCAATATGCGCAGCCTCAATATGCACAGGCACCTCAGCCTGTGCAAGCAGCGCCGCAGTATGTGATACCACAATTGCCAGCTTCTACCATGGCGGCGGCACAAAATCGTGCAGCCAATCCGGTAATGGCTGTGACTGCTCCAGCACCCATGCCCGGTATCCCGCAATTGCCCGCTACTGCCTTGAATAACAGGGTACCGGCACCAGTATCGGTACCTGCACCGCAGCAGGCTTATGCTGGCAATGTTATTCCAGCGGTAGTGCAGGGTGGCTCCAGCGGTAATGTCAGCACGGCGACAGGTGCAGCAACGGTATATCAGATTCCACCAGCTACTCTGACACGCAGCCCATTGACACAATCGACACAAGCTGCGCCAGTACAAACTAATCCACTGCAAAATCAGGCAGCACTCAAAAATAATGATGTAAACGGTAGTGCTGCTAATGTACCTGCACTGGTGACACCTTATGTGCCACCCAAAGCCAGTTATTCCGCCGCGCCCGTGCCTGTGCCGCAGCAATATGCAGCGGCTGGCAACGACGCCTACGCTGCTGCTCCAGCTAACCTGGCCCAGACCAGCAAAGCGAAGCCAGTCAAGGGCGCGAACGTAAGCGCAGAAGAAGCGGCGTTATTAAAAGAAATAGAGTCGATCAACGAACTCAAGCGCACAGAAGTATCGGTCGAAGTCGCGACCAGAGCGCGCAGTGGAGAGAAAGGCCTGTCCGCGTTGACAGATGTAGAAATCCCGATAGAAGCCCGTATCAACACCCTAGGCCTGGGTCAGTTCGGTCTCAAGATCATCCCAGTGGTTGCCGATGCTGGCACGCTGTATCTGAACGACCCCGCTGTTTCAGGGCAGTTTGGCCGCAATGCCATCGTAGTAGAACGCGCCAGATACGCCAAAGTCCCGTTCACCACCATCGCCCGCCAGCAAGGCTTATCGAATGTAGCCACACTCGATGAAGAAGCCAAAGGTGTCGCCCTCAACCTCAGCTACGAAATAGCCGGTGTCAGAGCAGACATAGGCTCCAGCCCCATAGGCTTCCCCGTACAAAATGTAGTCGGTGGCCTGCGCTGGAGTGGCAGTGATGATGGCGCCAGCCTCGGCATAGAAATTGCCAGACGCTCCGTGACAGACAGCTACCTCTCCTATGCAGGTGCCAAAGACAGCCTCTACGGACTCACCTGGGGTGGCATCACCCGCACCGGCGTCAAGATCGACACCTCCTATGATGGCGAAGATGGCGGTGTCTATGCCAGCCTTGGCTACTACGGCCTCACAGGTAAAAACGTCGCCAGGAATACCGAAGCAGAAGTTGGTGTCGGCACCTACTGGCGCGCCTACAAAACCAACGACTTCAGCTTCACCACCGGGCTAGGCCTCACCTCCTTCTTCTACCAGAAAAACCTGCGCTACTTCACTTACGGGCATGGCGGCTACTTCAGCCCCAAATCCTATGTCGCGCTCGGTATTCCGCTGGAGATAGCAGGACGCAAAGGCAAGTTCTCCTACCAGCTCGCCACTTCACTCGGTGTCCAGCACTTCCGAGAACTGCCGGCTTTGTATTATCCAAACTCAGCAGCAGACCAGGCCGAGCTCGAACAATTTGCTGCGGCCAACCCGACGATCAACATCCAGACCAGCTACCCTGGCCAGACCAGAACAGCGTTTGCGTTCAAAGTGGGAGGAGCAGCAGAATACCAGCTGACGCCCCATTTATTCCTTGGTGGCAAGATCAGTGCAGACAACTCAGGAGATTTCAATGACACCTCGGCAGCCTTATACCTGCGCTACAGCTTTGAGCCGCGCAAGGCACCGGTGACATTCCCGCCTGTCGCTCCAAAGGCGTATTACCAGGGTAATTAAGTATTTTTTGAAAGCAAGAGATCATGAAAGTCGTGGCACACCATATTCAATCACTCTTTACAGGCTTGTTGGCCTTGAGCTTTGTTGCAAACGTATATGCACAAGACCCAAACGCAGAGGGCCGCAATTTCCTCGCAGAAGGAAATAATAGCGCTGCCAGTAAAAAATTTGCAGAAGCTGCCAAGATCAATCCGTTTGATGCTTCGGCTCTTAATAATCAGGCAGTTGCCCTGGCCGCGCAAGGCGATAATGAAAAAGCGCTCAACCTGCTGGAGCGGGCAAACCGCCTGGCTCCCAACCGTGCCGATATCACCGCCAACCTCAATGAATTGCGTAACTGGATGAACCGCAATACGCCACAAGTGGCCGCCGTACAGAGAAAGGGGCCGGTGCCTGGTGCTTATCCCAATCAGGGGGATATTCCACCGGAGCCCCCACCTTTGTGGAAAAAATGAATAAGCTTATTTCCTGAACATTCTTGCAAATTGCTGAATTCTGAGGCACTATGATTTTAAATCACCCGTCCAGGCGGGTAAAATCATGTAAAAACAATAATTGAGCTGAATACCTACGCAAATATTGATATGAAACACATTGCTTTCTTTTTCTTCTTTTATTTTAGCTATTCCAAGCCAAGGGCGGTGGAAAGACGGTAAGCACTCGAAGAAAAAGAGCCAAACCAAAATTCTAAAAAACCGCCCGATCAGGCGGTTTTTTTTTGCCCTTGCACTTATTACCAGTAAATTGCATACAGGCCAGGAAAAAATTGAACCATATTTATCCGTAATTATCTTTACCAATCAGAATTTGACTACATTTATACCTATTATTTTTTAAGAATTCTCAGGAGAAAACATGCAACGCACCGATGATTTACGCATACGCGAAATGAAGGAACTGGTTCCACCCTCACATCTGATACGTGAGTTTGCCTGTTCCGAAAAAGCGTCGGAAACCGCAGCCAATGCCCGCACCGCGCTGCATCGCATCCTGCATGGACAGGATGACAGATTGATGGTCGTGATCGGCCCGTGCTCCATCCACGACACCAAAGCCGCAATGGAATATGCACAGCGCCTGGCAGAAGAACGCCCGCGCTTTGCCGGCGAACTGGAAATCATCATGCGCGTCTATTTTGAAAAGCCGCGCACCACGGTAGGGTGGAAAGGTCTCATCAATGATCCTTACCTCGATAACAGCTTCCGCATCAATGATGGTTTGCGCATTGCCCGTGAACTGCTGCTGAATATCAACGAACTTGGCCTGCCTGCCGGTACTGAATACCTGGACGTGATCAGCCCGCAATACATCGCTGATCTGATTAGTTGGGGCGCGATTGGTGCCCGCACGACAGAATCGCAAGTCCACAGGGAACTGGCATCTGGCCTGTCTTGCCCGGTAGGTTTCAAGAATGGTACAGACGGTAATGTCAAAATCGCCGTTGATGCGATCAAGGCTTCTTCCCAGCCGCATCATTTTTTATCTGTCACCAAGGGCGGCCATTCTGCCATCGTATCGACCAATGGTAATGAAGATTGCCACATCATTTTGCGTGGCGGCAAAACCCCTAACTATGATGCCGCCAGTGTTGATGCCGCCTGCAAGGACATCGCCAGCAGCGGCCTTGCTTCACGCCTGATGATAGATGCATCGCACGCTAACAGCTCAAAAAACCCCGCCAATCAAATCCCGGTTTGTGCTGACATAGGTAAACAAATTGCAGACGGTGACACCCGCATTGTCGGCGTCATGATCGAATCTCATCTGGTTGCAGGTCGTCAGGACCTGGTGCCAGGCAAAGAACTGGTCTATGGTCAGTCAGTAACAGATGGCTGCATCGATTGGGAGTCAAGCATCAAGGTGCTGGAAGGTTTGGGAGAGTCTGTTAAACAAAGGCGCTTGAAGCAGGCTTATTGACAGGATTAAATTCATTGCGAAATGGAAGCATGTTATTACGCTGTCATTCTTGGCGGATAAAATAGATACCAAGAGTCGGATGAATAATTAAAAATATTTTTTTGCCAGTCGCTTATTGACGTGATTTTGCGCAAGGAACCTGGTTTCTTTCTCTTGTCATCGTTGTGTCCTTTACGGATATGCTGCACAATGACGCCCGTTTTATACCTTTCAATTTCATCAAGTTGTATTTAAATAGGATTATCAAATGTTGCAAGTAAAAAAAATCGCCCTGGCGTCTTCTATGTTGGCATTGGCCGTTAGTCTGGTTGGTTGTGCAGGTGTTGAGACAAGTAAGTACGCGTACACTCCTGGACTGCAAGTAAATCAAATTTCGAAGAGTAGTGATTGCTACGATGCTTCAGTTTTGCTTGGCAAAGATTTGAGCACGTCAAAAGCAATCGCCAAGAAAGTATTGACTGGCGTGAATGCAACAGTTGAATCTGATGCCAACAATACGATCAAGGCGCAGAGAAACCGTAGTATCGGTCTGGTTGTTGGTGGCGGCGGCGAAGAATTGTTTCTGAATTTGAAGAACGTTTCTGCCGAAAATACCTTTATTACGATCACGACAAAAACAGGTTTTGTCGGTGGTGCAGGTCAAAAAGCCTGGTCTTGCCAGATCGCGACTGAATTGGTGAAAATGGCAAACTAATTGCCGTTAAAACTTCCCCATCGTGACTTGATCGTCATGATGGGTATCCTGGGAAATTTATGATTTACTTTTCTTCGTCACAGTTACGTACCGTAGTTATTGTTTTTTCGATGCTAGCTTTTACTGGGTGTGCAACCACAACGAAAGTTGAAACTGTCGGTGCCCAAAGGCTTGCGCTCGAGAATACCTGCAAAGTAGAAATCCTGGAAAAATCAGCATTACCACCAAGTGCCATAACCATCGGCAAACTTGAGACACACATCAAAGGCAATATCTTCTTTGGTGGCGTAGTACGCACAAATGATGAAGGCTATAAAGAGTTGCGCACAAAAGTGTGCGCACTTGGTGGAAATGCAGTTGTCGTCGATGATTTGATCGAGTCGTCCGCTGCTGAAATGCGCCATATACATATCTGGGCGCGTGCACTCCTTATTCCTAAGGCGCAATGAGTTTAATCAATTTCAAACACTGAAATAAGGTCAAGCTCAATACCGTTTAGTCAACGTCATCTGATCGCCTTCACGTCGCATTTCCATGCGGTTCAGGAAAGACATACCCAGCAAGGGTGTGGACAGGCCTTGTTCTATGATGGACGCTTCGACTTGGTACAATTCCACATCACCAATTTTGACTGTATCCAGTTTGACCAGATAAGTGGGCACTACGCCGCCTGCAGTACTTGCACTACCTGGCCTGCCTTGCCTGTAATTAATGCCTAGCCTGACTGCATCTGTTGCTGGCAAGGCGATCAGGCTGGCACCTGTGTCCACCAGCATAGTGATGCTGACACCATTGATCATTGCTGGTGCCATGAAATGGCCGCGATCACCTGCCTTCAATACAACGCTGCTACCACTGCTTGGTGCAGAACGATGCACAGTTTGCCCCATGGTCAGTAACTTGCGCTTGCCATTGATCATGACAGTGGCTGACTCACGGTCGGCGTCAATGAGCTTGGCGTCGCTGGCAATATTGCTACCGACGTTGTAAGTTTTTGGTGGCGCACCATCTACTACCAATATCGCTTTGCCCGGAAATAAACCGACCACGCCAATGTCAGTGGCATGCGCCACAGCAACACAGCCTAGCAGGCACACGGTACTTAAAAGTTTCAGTTTTTTCACAGGCAGGCGCATGCTGGTTCAGTCGCGGAAGTTGTTGAATTCCAGAGGCAGGTCTTTGATTTCCTTGCGCAGCATTGCCATGGCAGCTTGCAGGTCATCACGCTTGGTACCCGTCACGCGCACGGCGTCGCCCTGTATGCTGCCCTGTACTTTCAGTTTGCTGTCTTTGATCGCTTTGACAATTTTCTTGGCATCTTCGGTTTCTATGCCGTTTTTAACCTTGATGCCTTGCTTGACTTTGTCACCACCGATTTTTTCTATCTTGCCCATGTCGAGAAAGCGCACATCCACATTGCGCTTGGCCAGGGTCATCGTCAATTCCAGGCGAACCTGGTCGAGATGGAATTCTGAATCGCCATAAATAGTCAGTTCACGGTCTTTTTGTTCCACTTTGGCGCTGCTGCCTTTGAGGTCGAAGCGATTGGTGACTACCTTATTGGTCTGGTCTATGGCATTCTTGACATCAACCATATTGGCTTCAGAGACTGTATCGAAAGAGGGCATCTTGCTTCCTTGCTTAAAATAATGAATTAAACGTCATTTTAGCAAATGCAGGCAGGCATGAGAGAGCAAAGGCTATAATTTGGGTCATATGACGAATTTACTCACATTTTCAGCAGATTATTCTCTGCAAAACCTCAATACCTTTGGTATCGCCGCCCGCGCCAACAAGTTTTTACGTATAGAGCAACTGGCGCAATTGCAAGCCATCTTTGCTGATGGCCAGCTAAGAACCTTACCGCGCCTGATACTGGGGGGCGGCAGCAACCTCGTGTTGTCTGATTACGTCAATGCGCTGGTCTTGCAGATGTGCATGAAGGGCAGGGAGATTCTGTCTGAAGACGACAGCTACGTCTATGTGCAGGCCGCCGCAGGCGAGAACTGGCACGAATTTGTGCTCTGGACACTGGAACAAGGCTTGGGTGGGTTGGAAAACCTGTCTCTGATACCAGGCACGGTAGGTGCGGCACCCATACAGAATATAGGTGCGTATGGAATCGAAATCCAGGAAGTTTTTACCAGCCTGAGTGCCTTCGATTTTGTCACAGGCCAGTTGGTGGAAATCGACAAGGCTGCATGCCGTTTGGCCTATCGCGATAGTATTTTCAAACAGGAATATAAAGACCGCATGGTCATACTCAGTGTGCGCTTTGCCTTGCCCAAGCGCTGGCAAGCAAAGCTTGGCTATGCCGATGTCGCGCAATATTTAAGCCAGCACCAGATTGCCGAGCCCAGCGCCAAGGATATCAGTGAGGCTGTCATCGCCATACGCCAGGCAAAATTGCCCGATCCAGCCCAGATAGGTAATGCAGGCAGTTTTTTCAAAAACCCGATTGTCCCCGCGAGTTTGCGCGACAGATTGCTGGCTGCTTACCCTGGACTGGTCAGCTACCAGCAAGATAGTGGTGACTACAAGCTGGCTGCTGGCTGGCTGATTGATCAGTGTGGCTGGAAGGGCAGGCAGTTGGGCAAGGCTGGCGTCTATGAAAAACAGGCACTGGTACTGGTCAATCATGGCGGTGCCAGCGGGGCAGAGGTAAGGGCACTGGCACAGGCAGTGCAGGCAGATGTGATGAGCAAGTTTGGCTTGCTGTTGGAAGTTGAACCGGTGTTTTTCTGACGCATTTATTCGTCGCTACAAGTTTTATTGCAAGGCTGTGAATATCATCTTCGAGTATTTTTTAACAGGTCATTGAATGACGGAATTTTTAACAGCAAATAGTGCGGCACACAGCTCTGAAACAAAGGTGGAAGTGCTGCCCCTGGTACCAGCCACAACATCCACGCAGGACTCAGGCGACAATCATGCTGCGGCCCTGCGCCGTTTGCTGGTAGAGGCCCTGCGCGTCAGTATTTGCTTAAAACCGAGGTGGCAGGGGCTGCCAGCGTCACCGTGGCTGATTGCGCTATTGATGTCGTTATACCTGGGCAGCCATATAGGTCTGCAGCGCCTCATGTTCGTTGGCGCGGCCCGGTTTTATTGGCAAGTTCTGGCTTCAGGCTGGTTGGAATTCGCTGCTCTTGCCTGGGGATGTTACTGCTTGCGGCCAGTGAGTATCCTAACGCCAGGAAACCATGCAACTTTTGACAGCAGAGCACCGGACGCGGCGCATCTTTTTGTGCTGGCACTTGCTCAAATGCTGGTATTGAATGTGGCCATCTGCGCTACCGGCGCTTTACTCATACATGTAGGTTGGTATGATCTGCCAAAATTATCCATGCGCATGCAATGGCTGGTCTATCTTGCACCACCTGCCGTAGTTTTGTTTATTCAGTGCTTGTTCTTCTGGCGCGCCAGCGACAGGCGCGTACTTGCCATATTGTCTGTCATCATCGCCATGGCAGTGGCTGATGGCTTGAGTATCAGCACAAATGCAACACAATTCTGGTTTCCAGTTCGGGAAAAGGCAGAAAAAAATGAGGAAGATACTGAGAGCAAGTCGCCCGAAATTACCCAGGAAATATTCGAGGAGCAAGCGCTTTTGCTGAACCAAAAACTCGAGGCACTGCAACCACACAGACCAGGCATCATCGACTTGTACAGCCTCAGTTTTGCACCTTATGGTGAAGAGAATGTCTTTTTGAATGAAACCAGCATGGTCACCCAAGTGATGGCCAAACGCTTTGATGCAGAAGGGCGCAGCCTGCAACTGGTCAATAATCCGGGAACCATGAATAGTCTGCCCTGGGCTACACCCCTGAATTTGCAGAGAGCCATACAGCAGATGGCAAAACGCATGGATGTCAATGAAGACATCCTGTTCCTGCACATGTCTTCACATGGTGCTAATGATGGCGAGTTATCCGCCGGGATGTGGCCGCTCAGCGTGAAGTCGGTTACGCCAGAAGACTTGAAAAAATGGCTGGATGAGGCAGGTATCAAATACCGTGTTATTTCGATTTCGGCCTGCTTTGCCGGTAACTGGGTAGCACCTTTGTCGGATGCGAAATCCCTGGTCATGACGGCTTCAGATGCTGATCATACTTCTTACGGTTGCGGCAGCAAATCCGACCTGACCTTCTTTGGCCGAGCCATGTATGACGAGCAGTTGCGTAACAATACACTGTCTTTTGAAGCCGCACATGCAGCAGCAAGACCCATCATCAAGCAGCGTGAAGAAGAGGCTGGCAAGAGTGACGGTTATTCCAATCCGCAAATTGCAGTTGGTGAAGAAATACGCGGGCGTCTGAAGTTACTGGAGCAGCGTTTGCAGGCGCGAAAATAGCGGAAGTGAATTTGATATCAGGCAGATGCAGTTGACGTGATCAGCATCAGGTCAAATGGGGCTGATTTCTACCCCGCTTGATGCTCAGTTTGAGTTTGCGCTAATGGAGGAAACCAGATCAAGACCGCAATCAGTCGCGGTCTTTGATCTTGCCTCAATTATTGCCGCGTATGCGCATGACGCGTTCGCTGCCGGATGGGTGGCTGGAGATGTAAGGTGATACACCAGGAGCCAGGGCCTCAAGCTTTTCAAAGGCGGCTGCCAGGTGTTCGCGGGCAATGCCATTGGCATCCATCATTTGCATGGCGTAGTCATCCGCTTCAGTTTCGGCGTCCCGCGAATATTTCATATCCAGCATCAGTGTCGGTATATTGGCAATCACTGCTGACACATCGCCAAACAGCAAGGTAGTGACGGCACCCACTGCAGAACTTTGTATGATGCGGCGTGTCATGTGTCGCTCGTGCAAATGACCAAGCTCATGGGCAAGCACACCCATGACTGCATCATCGTCCTTCATCAAGGTAATGATTTCATCGGTGATGATGATGTCGCCAGATGGCAGGGCAAAGGCATTCGGGCCTATGGCACTTTTACGAAATACCAGTTGATATTTAGGGCTGCCTTCACGCGGTGGGCGTAAGCGCTGGAAGCGTTCACGCAATTCTGTCTGTCTGGCTGCAGGCAATTTTGAAGGCTGAAATATATGCTTGTCCAAAAATTCCAGCACCCCGTCACCCAGTTTGCGCTCAACAGATACCGGCGTGGAAAACGCGGCCACCTTGGCTGCTGCTGGCAAACCATAGATATAACCCAGGGTCAGTGTGATGATGACAGCTGCCAGCGCTGCCAGAGTGCCTGTCCAGCTCTGCTGCAATTGAACTACCGCAGAATCCTGGTAGCCGGTACTGTCAAGTATGGCATTGAAGCGGGCATGATCCGTGATTTCCAGATAGGCCCCATCGCTGAAGGTGACCTTGCGCGGGGCATGCCGGGTACGCTCAGATACCCGCAATTCTGACAGCGGGCAACTGCGTATGACCCCTGCATGCAATGTATTACTGACTTCGCATATCTGGGCGATATCGCCCTGCACCGAAAACTCAACATGGTGCAGGCGCGAGGTTTTGCCATCAAAATAGATGGCGGCAACTTTGTTCATAGAGATAAATCAAAATCCAGTAGATCAGCCATGCCTTCGCCTGTTGCATTGACTTGTTCTTGTGTTTCTGCGATGAAGTCATCCAGGCTGCCAGTGACTTCCAGTTGCAGGCTTTCAACGCGATAGCGCAGGGAACGAATTTGTGCAAACGGGATAAACAGACCCAGAGTGCAAACAATACCAAGTATATTGGTGATGGCAATAAAAGTCATGCGACCCCATTGCAAATTGTTCTTGAACTGATGATCACCCAGCTTGGTATGGTTCCAGATCAGGTTTTGCAGCAAGGTCAGGAAGATAGGGTAGATTGCAAACATCCACATATACAGGACGAAGATAAACAGGCCAAATGAGGTGATCGCCGCGATATTTAATTTTTCACCGTGGCCACCAGCAAACAGGGCCAGCACTGTGCTGCCAAAGCCTACGCCAATAACAATCATGCCAGCCAGCATGATGCCTATGCCGACCAGGTAAGCCCAGTAAAACTGGCCAACGCCTGCATTGAAAGAAAAATGTGTGCTGCCGAAACGACTTTCGTTGTGCTGGAATCTTTTCAGGCGTTGATGGAAGACTGGTGCCAGTAAATACAAAGTAACACCAGCCAGCAGGGGCCAAAGTAAGAAAGTGCTGTATGCCTGTCCTGCGGTGCCACGGAAACCAAAACGTATGCCCCGGTAGCTGGAGTTATACAGCTTGAATTGCAGGCTTTTCCAGACCAGCCAGGGCATGACTGCCACCATCATCAACATCATCGCAAATCCCAGACCCACGGAGAATTTGAACGCCAGTTGGTAGCCAAAGACAAAGACAAAAGCAACAATGCGCCCTTTGAGTATGGCAATTGCATTGCCATGGTATTCAAAACTGCTGCCACCAAGATGGGTGCTGGAATACAGGTAGCGGTTGCGGCGTACTTTTGCCCAGGCAGAATATATACCCAGGGTGATAATACTGAGCAATAGATTAACTATCCATATGCGAAAATATTCGCTGCCACTTCCCCTGAATTCAAGTTGCAGCGTACCACTTGAAGATTGCTGACTTACTGAAAAGTCGTTGTTTTGGAAGTTATCCATGCTTGTGTTTTTCCCATGCACTCTAATTTTTTTGGAGCATGGACAATCTCATGGAGTTGGTATTAAGTCAAGTGCAATAGCGCTTTCGACCTCTCATCGCAGATGTTTTTCCACATACTGTCGTGGAAAATAAATGGTTTAAGCAACTTTACTAATGCAGTTTTTTCCAGGTCGAGATAGCGGTAGTGCCATTGCCATTTGCGCCGGCGGGTACCCGATAACTAAGTAGGTCAGCCTTTACCTCAAATTGCCTGGCCTGTTCACTGCCATCCCAGTTTGGGAAGGATGCATGTTCTATCCTGAAAATCAGTACATTTCTTTCTGTATCGATGAAACAGCGGCCATAGTGTGAACTGGTATCAAGGGCGGCAGCCCGGTATTCTGGTTCTGTACCTATGCTTTTATCTCCTGCTGCAAACTTGCTGCGTTCTGATTTGTAGATTTGCAACGAATAAAGGCCAGTGCCGTCAATGATAAGCAAGCCTTGCGGATTTGGCCCAAAGGTTTCGCCACGGCTGCCATCGGCGCGAATTTCTGGTGCTGCCACAAGTGCCCAAGTACCTGCCAGGGATTTTTGTGCCTGTTCGTTCTTATCGACTTCCTGTTCTGTGAAAGCGCTGACTGGCAGGCTGAGGGCCGCCAGATAAATCAAAGTGATGATTTTCTTGTTTGAAGTTTTCATGTCATTTCCCCTGCCATTCGTTTTTTGCTTTGTCACTGATTGCCAGCAGTAATTTGCCTGTAGTCTGGCGTGACTCCAGATCTGTATGGGCTCTGACAGTTTGCTCCAGTGGATAAACCTGATGTATGCGCAAACGCAATACACCTTCGCGCAACCAGTCCAGAACACGCTGGCTTCGGTACTTCAGACTCTCAATGTCAGCAATGTGATGCGCAAGAGTAGGGCGTGTCAAAAACAAAGATCCCTGACGGCATAAGTGCATGGGGTCTATGGGCAGCACATTGCCGCTTGATTGTCCAAACAAAACCAGGCTGCCCAGCGGGCGCAAGACTGCCATGCTGCCGAGGCAAGTAGTCAGACCTACCGAGTCATAAACAACATGTACGCCTTTTTGCTGAGTCAATTCGTTGGTGGCAGCGACAAAGTCAGTTTGCGTATACAAAATTATGTGGTCTGCCCCGGCAGATTTCGCCAATGCCGCTTTTTCCGGGCTGGATACGGTGCTGATGACGTTTGCCCCTTTCTGCTTCAAGACCTGGGTTAACAATAAGCCCACACCACCAGCCCCTGCATGTACCAGCGCCGTCTCTCCGGCCTGTATGCGGTAACTGGTTTCAGATAAATATTGCACGGTGACAGCTTGCAGCATCGTGGCTGCTGCATCGCGAGTGCTGACTTCTGATGGCAAAGCGATCAACTTCCATACGGGAATAGCCATGTACTCTGCATAACCACCAGGCTGCGACAGCCATGCGACCCTTGTACCAACTGGCAAGTCAGCACTGCCTTCGACTACGATGCCCGCGCCTTCAGCACCCGGGGTGCAGGGCAGTGTGGCGGGATTTTGTCCATTGCGCTGATAAACATCTGCATAATTGATTCCGGCGTAATCGACACGTACCAGCACTTCACCATCTTTGGGAGTGGGCACCGGTACATCGCGCAATTCAAGTACTTCTGGTGAGCCTTGTGAAAAAAATTGTATGGCTTGCATATTCTCTCTCTGGTTGGTTGACTGGATTACAGTCATGCTTGATTTGATGACTTGCAGCTTAGCCAAACTCAGACAGAAAGAAAATTACTGAAAAATTCGCCTGGACTGTGCATAATTGCACCATGATGAATTGGGATGATTTACGATATTTTCTTGCACTGGTCGATTGCGGTACGCTGACCGGGGCTGCACGTCGCCTGCAGGTTGAACATACGACAGTTGCCCGTCGCATAGATGCGCTGGAAGTTGTGCTTAAATTGCGTCTGTTTGACAGACTTGTGCGTGGCTGGCAATTGACGGCAGAAGGGCAGGATCTGATTGAACATGCGCGGGAAGTGGAGGAGCGCTGGTTCAGTTTTGAAAGAAAAGCGCTAAGCGCAAGCAAAATGGAAGGTGTAGTGCGCATTTCTGCACCACCCAGTTTATCGACCTTTTTACTCGCCCCCCGGCTTAAAATTCTTTGCGCCAGTTTGACCGGCGTGGAGTTGGAGTTACAGGCAGAACGACATCAGGTCAGCCTGGGCAAACGTGAGGCAGATATTGCTTTGCGGATGGCGCGCCCGCAAACAGCGGGCCTCGTCATCAAACCCCTGGCCAGCGTAGGGTATGGCCTGTATGCCAGCAAAGCCTACCTGAAAAAGCACAAGGAAGACGATTGGGAATTCGTCGCTTATGAAAAACACTCTGCAACGCCCCATCATCAATGGCTGGAAGATTATCTGGCGCAACGCAAAGTTGTTCTTCGCAGTAATGACCAAATGGTGCTGGCACAGTGTGCGGCAGCAAATCTTGGCGTAACGGTTTTGCCGCATTATTTGCGCCAGAGTCATCGCCACCTGTATCGTATAGAGCAACAAGCTTGCCCTCTGCGCAGAAAGCTTTGGCTGGTGATGCACGATGACGTGCGCCGCTCTCCCAGAGTAAGGGCGGTAGCTGATGGTTTGATCGACTTGTTTTCTGGTGCAGAGATGACTGATTTGTTATTGTGAATGTCAAATTAATAATTAATTATTAAATAAGCTTTCATCTTGATTTATTGAAATATTGTATTTATTAACAATCTTTCATTGGTGATTCAGATGGCTATTTACAAGTGGTGACACTAAATTCAGTTGTTCTCAAGAATAAACCTAAACTTTTGACAAAAGCGACCGTAATACACAATATGGAGTAATCCGTCATGTGGTTTAATTTAGGGCTGGAGAGCAAAATGAGCATCAATCAAATAGCAGGTGGGGCCACTGGCGGTGTCAGTGTTGATACCCGGCAAGATGTCAAGGTTGCACCAGTTGTTGCTAAAGCGGCACCTGCATCTGGACCGGTAACAGTTGAAGCCAGTAAAACTGCCGTTAGCAAAGACAGTCAGCCCCAAAATGACATTTCGGCCAAAGAACTAAAGAACTCTGTCGACCAGATCAATCGTGCCATAGGTTTGAATAAAAGCGTTAATCTCAATCTGGATAGCGATTCTGGTAAAGTGGTAGTGCAGATTGTTGATAATGAAACCAATGTCGTATTGCGGCAAATCCCCTCCAGAGAAGTGCTGGCTATAGCCCGTGATCTGGAAGGTAAAAAAGGTGTTTTGTTGAACGACCATGCATGAATGGATAAAGAGTGATTGTCAGCTCTGATGTTGAATACTGGTTAAAACAAGCAAGTTTGCCTCTCCTTGACAGGATAGGCAATGCATCCGAAGAACTATTGGCATATGTCGCGAAAGTGAATAACACTCCCGCCGACCTAGGGCTAATACAGGCTAAACTGAATCCCGATTTTTTAAATGATATCCGTACAGCCATAGCGGATATGCCACCTGCTGTGCTGAGGCTTTTGGATAAACCCTTGCTAGGTGTTTATCTTGGACATGGCCTTGGGTCATCTGCTGTGACGGACGTTGTCTCAGACCCTGATGGCAAGATACTAGGCGTCGTGACACTCATGGATGCCGACGCTTTCTTATGCCGCACAGCCAATGACTGGGCTAGCTGGAAAGAAAATACGCCATTTTTGCCAGGCTCAGCTTTTCAAGTCAGTCTGCAAATTGAAACCCCGGAAAACGATCACCGCAAAAATGCCATGCAGTTCTTACTCTTGCATGAATTTGGTCATGTGCTGACGGCCAATAGCGAATTTTTACCCGACTGGTGGATAGGTTCGCAAAAATTCAGATCAACTGATGAATATAGTTTCTTGAGCTTGTCCTGGCAAATCGCCATGAATGGCGACATCATTCCTTTACTCAGACATGATTTTGAGTACCGCAAGAATTTGCGTTTCTATAGTGATCAGCAAGTTGCGGGTGATTTAATCCCCGGCATCTACCAGGCAATGGAAAAAACCGGCTTCTCCAGTCTGTATGCCGCAACTAATGCCTATGATGATTTTGCCGAGGCTTTTGCCATGTATGTGCATAGCGTGATGATGGGCAAGCCTTATCAATTGTCCATCCGTTCAGGCGATGCGATCGTCATGGAAGTGGCAGATTACTGGTCCAGCCCACGCGCCCGCTCCAGGAAACAGTTATTGGCAGACTACCTGTCTGGCTAATCAAGTCTGCGCAATCATCGAATCTGTAGATTCAAGTCTGTTGCCTTTAGGCCACTTTTCGCGATTGAACTATTCGTTCGCATCAATAAAGCAGCAAAATTTGCTTTATTCGACACTTCATTTTCTATCCGCTCATCCATAATGTGAATAAGCTTGGACGCTTCCCGTCTTTGCGCTGCAATTATTCACGGATGGATATTTGAATGACCGTACCGCCAAAGAACTCACTGGACCCCGATGACTGGCAGTCCCTGCGTGCGCAGGGACATCGCATGCTGGACGATATCCTTGATTACGCAGAACACATACGCGAACGCCCAGTGTGGCAAGTAATACCGGATAAAGTGCGCGCAAAATTCCAGTCGACTTTGCCTGCTGCGCCGGCTGAGCTTAGCGAAGTGCATCAACAATTCATGGAAAATATCTTGCCGTATTCAGTAGGCAATAGCCATCCTGGCTTCATGGGCTGGGTGCAGGGCGGTGGCAACCCCGTGGGTACCTTGGCAGAGATGCTGGCAGCGGGCCTGAATGCCAATCTGGGTGGGCGTGATCATATCCCCATAGAAGTCGAGCGCCAGATAACCCGCTGGGTCAGCGAGCTATTCCATTTTCCGGATACTGCCAGCGGCCTGTTCGTTACAGGCACGTCGATGGCTAATTTTATTGCCGTACTGGTAGCACGGGCGCGTGCTCTGGGCGCAGAGGTAAGGTATCAGGGGCTCACGGCTTTTCCTGAGCGGCTGGTAGCTTATACTTCAGCCGGTGCCCATGGTTGTGTCGCCCAGGCCATGGACATGGCAGGGATGGGCAGAAACGCCTTGCGCGTCATCCCCATGAATGCCAGCTTTGAAATGGATGTCGGCGCATTGCAGGCAGCAATCATTGCAGACCGCGCCGCGGGATTAACGCCATTCATGCTGGTAGGCACTGCCGGTTCAGTGGATGTTGGTGCGATTGATGATTTACAGGCCTTGGCAGATGTTGCCAGCATTGAAAAATTATGGTTCCACATCGACGGTGCATTTGGTGCGCTGGGTATGCTGTCGCCCAGTATTGCTGCACGCCTGACTGGCATAGAGCGCGCTGATTCCATCGCCTTTGATTTTCATAAATGGTTGCAAGTACCTTATGACGCAGGCTTTATTCTGGTGGGTGACAGCGATGCTCATTATGCGACCTTTGCCACGCCAGCCAGCTATTTACGGCGTGAGAACAAAGGCCTGGCTGGGGGCTCACCCTGGCCCTGTGATTTTGGGCCTGATTTATCACGCGGTTTCAGGGCACTCAAAACCTGGTTCACTTTGCAGGTATACGGCGCAGAACATCTGGGCCAGATGATTGCTCATACTTGCGAGCTGGGGCAGTATCTTAAAGTCAGTATCCTGGCGAATTCAAAATTCGAATTAATGGCACCGGTTGCCTTGAATATTGTCTGTTTCCGCTACCGTGTTGACGGCCTCAGTGATGAGGCAAGTGATGTACTCAATGCCAATATCGTGATGGCCTTGCAAGAGTCCGGTATCGCAGCACCATCCACCACCATCATCAACAAGCGGCTTGCCATACGCGCGGCAATCGTCAATCACAGAACCACCTCTGCCGATATCGACGCCTTGCTTAATGCAACTCTCGCCATTGGCGAGCAAATTCATACTTCAGGCGATTGAGAATATGACGAACATCGACGAATCTGGCGCGGCAACGGGCGAGCCAGTACAAAGTAAATTGATAGGCCTGGCTCCTCTGATGCGCATCGCATTTTCTGGTGGCGATTTAAAACCACTGGGGACAGAATTGATCGCCTATGCAGAGGAACATCCGCATGACGCGCATGCACTCATGAACCTGGCAACGGTATTGATCTTGCTGGGGCATCGTGATGCGGCCCTGACCACCCAGATGGAAGCTTTGCGATTGCAACCGCTTTATTCAGTGCCCACGACCCGAGAGCCTGCCTTGCGCTTGCTGGCGCTCATGACAGATGGGGACCTGATGGCCAATACCCCGCTTGAATTTTTGGTGGAAGATTCTGATATCGCACTTGATTTGTTATATGTCGGTGCAGGCATACCCGCGGTCGAACAAGTGCCGCCGCATGACGTCATGTTTATTGCCGTTGGCGAGGCAGATGACAAGAATAGCTTGCTGCTTGACCTGCAAGAAATTATCCAGACCTGGCCCACACCGGTATTGAACGCGCCTGAGCGTATCACCCACCTGGGTCGTGACCGCGCCTGCGCCTTGCTGCAAGATGCACCGGGCGTAGCCATGCCCACATCGGCCCGCATCAGCCGTCAAACGCTGGAGCAGATAGGTGGTGGCGAGGTGGCTGTCAGCAGTATTTTGGGTGGCGATGATTTTCCCATTATCGCCCGCCCCCTGGGTTCACATGCGGGCCACGGCTTGCGCAAAGTATTGTCGGCTGAAGATGTGCCAGATTATCTGCAAGCAGTACCAAGTGAAGAATTTTATATCGCCCGCTTTGTCGATTACCGCACTCTTGCAGATGGCCAGTTCAGGAAATACCGCATTATTCTGATCGATGGCAAACCGTTCATCTCGCACATGGGCATTTCCAAACACTGGATGATCCATTATCTGAACGCAGGCATGACAGACAGTGCAGAAAAACGTGCTGAAGAAGCACGCTTCATGCAAAGCTTTGATGAAGATTTTGTACCCCGGCATGCAACAGCATTTGCAGAAATATTCAAACGCCTTGACCTTGATTATGTAGGCATAGACTGTGGCGAAACCCAGGATGGCAAACTCCTGATTTTTGAAGTTGACAGCGATATGATCGTGCACGCGATGGACCCTGTCGATATGTTCCCTTATAAACAGGAACCCATGCAAAAATTATTTGCAGCATTCAGGGATTTGCTGATCAAGACAGCCAGAATGTCACCCGCCTATCAAGGCTAGACCGCACCGGATTGTGCAACCCATGCCAAGCGAAACTCATGCCCCATTCCCAACGCTGGATCAACTGTTGACTGGGGGGGGTGATGCGCGTATAGCCCTGGATGACGACGGTTATAATAAATACGGGTGTGGCATCGTGCCAGACAATTTGTCGCTGGCCTTTGGTTCCGCGACTGCCTCCACCATCTCTGACATGGCACGTTCTGCTGCCAACGTCGTTTATCAAAAGCTGGCATCCGTCAATGGCGGTGCAGAATATTATCCACTGATAGAAAATGAGCTTGAACTTGTCAGGCAAGAGCTAAAACAATTATGTGCATTAACAGTGCAGGCTAAATCTGCTGACCTGGCAACTACTGATGTTGTCTTCGCAGCCTCAGGTACAGATCTGCATTTGATTGCAGCGCAAATGCTGGCCTTGTCATCTCAAGCCAGCCAGTCTGCTTTGCCCATGCTGGTGATCATGGTCGAGCCAGGCGAAACAGGTAGTTCGGTACCCGCTGCGTTAAGTGGGCAGCATTTCAGCAGCCGTTCTGCTCTTGATGTCACCGTTATTTCAGGTGATGTCATTGCTGGCACCCTACCCACAGAACTGCAGACGGTAAGCATCAGGGAGAAGGATGGCAGTGCGCGCAATCTGAAAGATGTCGATGCAGAGGTGGTGGCATTGACAGGTGCGGCGATAGCCCAGCACAGGCATGTCATGCTTGTGCTGGCAGATGTCAGCAAGACGGGCATGATTGCACCCTCTATTAATGTCGCCATAAATTTAAGTAAACGGCATCGTCACAATTTTCATGTCATGGTAGATGCATGCCAGTTCCGCATTTCCAATGCCAGCCTGCATGCCTATTTGCAGCAAGGTTTTTTGGTCGCAGTTACTGGCTCCAAATTTTTAAGCGGCCCCAGCTTCTCCGGGGCATTGTTTGTTCCTGCATCAATAGCAAAAAAACTTAAAATTTTGAGTGTGCCACTGGCTTTGCAAGCTTATTCCAGCCGTGCTGATTGGCCGCGAGAGTGGCCAGGGGCAGACAAGCTAAGCAGACATGTCAATGCAGGTTTGCTGTTACGTTGGGTTGCTGCGCTCGCTGAATTACGCGCAT
Source organism: Undibacterium sp. Ji42W (assembly GCF_049340405.1). Classification (NCBI taxonomy): domain Bacteria; kingdom Pseudomonadati; phylum Pseudomonadota; class Betaproteobacteria; order Burkholderiales; family Oxalobacteraceae; genus Undibacterium; species Undibacterium sp. Ji42W. The sequence continues at coordinate 220,338 of NZ_JBMPOV010000010.1, read as the reverse complement.
TCCGGCAACTGCCAGAAGCTGCCATTCATCATTTTGTACTGCAATTTGGACATGCCATCCAGTCTTATTTTGAACATAATGCGCATCTTGCTTTACTGCCCGTCTACATTCCAAAACGTGATGTCTTGCATGGAAATGTATCCTGGGACCAGCTACCGACCATCTTCTCTTTCTTGATGAAGGACACTAGCGGCCAGCATTTTCTTGATCGCGAGCAAACCATGCTGGTTTACCGGCGATTGCAAAAAGAAAAACATATGCAGTCAGGGCAACCAGTACTGTGCGGTCTACGCCATCAAATTCCCGTTAGCGCACTTCGCCTCTGCCTCAGTGCACGACTGATTGTCAGCGCCATTGCCGGAGAGGGTGATGGTGCAGAGAAAGTTATCGAAGATGCATTGTTGGTGCTGGATACTGCAGCGCAATTGGCAGCGCAGCCTGAATCGGTCTAGCGGCGCTGCATCCAGGTGCTGTATCCGCAGTATCATATCGCTTTATGCCGTGTAGTACTTTTAGGCTCTGCCACAATGAATACCTTACTTATTATCGATATGCAAAATGCTTGGTTGCATGGTCAAACCCGGCGTTTTGACAAGATAAATGTCATTAAACGCATCAGTCGCGCGGCGGACCATACCCGCGAGCATGGTGGCCAGGTGATTTTTGTACGTCACGCCAATGACGAAGCACTGGCTGGTTCTGCAGGCTGGGAAGTCATACCGGAACTGCCATTTGCTCCTGGCGATGTTTTCGTCGATAAAACTGCCTGTGATTCATTTGCTGGTACCGGCCTGGATACACATTTAAAAGTCACCGGGGCGCATACACTGATTGTTTGTGGTTTGACGACAGAGTTTTGTGTAGATACGACAATCCGTGCTGCCGCATCGCATGGTTTTGATGTGATTGCCCTGTCTGATGCGCATACAACGGGCGACAGACCCCATATGAAAGCCGAAAAAATAGTCGATCATCACAACTGGGTTTGGTCTAATATTGCGACTCCAGCTAATAGTCGCATCATGGTGCGTACTACGGACGAAGTGTTTGTTCATCAGTAATAACCGCACTAATGCCAAAGGCAGGTATTCACTTTGTACAGCCCAGCTCTTTCAAACTGGTTTCAGTGTCGCGCTTGTTATTGGCCTGTGTTTCCATGTCCTGTGCCGTTCCACCTGCTTTTTGAGCATTACGCAAGGCATTGATTTGCTTGCGTAGTTCATCGCACTGCTTTTGCTTGCGGGTAGCTTCGGCAGGATCTGGCCTGCTGCTGTCTTTTGAGTTTTCACCAGTCACTACCTTGCGCTCAGCAGTCTGATGGCGGCTGGCCTCATCTTCAGTCGCGCGTGGACCAAATTTACGCTCGGCTTCTTTTTCAGCCATGCAATCATTTTCGATTTTGATGCGTACGTCATTGGCATTGCCTTTCATTGCATAAACATCGGCAACGATTCTGCGCTGCTCGGCAGTCTTGGCTTCAGACAGCATTCTATCCTGCAATGCGCCGCCTTCCTTATACCAGATCATTTTCTTCGCTTCTTCACCACGGCGCACACAATTGGCATCCAGAGGCGGTTTGTCCGAGGTAGAAGGGCTGGGGTTTTTCTTGATGATTTGACCTTGCCCGCCATCACAAGGCTTGTCCTGATAAGTGCTGCCACAACGATACAGGTTTTGCGCCTGGGCCTGGCCAGGCAAGCTGCTGCCAACGATGAACACGGCGTGCAGTGGCAGTGTAATAGCGAATGAAATAAAGAGAGCGGGGCGCATGATGATTAACCAATGCAGAGAGATAAAGATTCATTACTTTAGCATCCTGCCCGGCACAGTGGCGAGCTGTAAAGGCAGAGATGCCACTGGTTTTTGTAAATTACGTAACATTCTTTGATCAGTTTCCATAATGAGCATTTGAAATCCATTTAAATGATGATTGACATCTAATAATATGACGATCATAATCTAATTAATTTGATTGGTTTCAGGCGGGAAAAAGCAAGCTTTTGACGGTCTCGCTTGCGACGCTCTCCAATCAAACTTATTCATCAAATTTATTTATCAAAAGGATTAATCATGCAACTCAAGAATACCGTCGCATTCGTTACTGGCGCTAACCGCGGTTTAGGTCTGGCATTTGCCAAGGCCTTGCTGGATGCGGGCGTCAAAAAGGTCTATGCGGCTGCCAGGAACCCTGCGCAAATTACTTTGCCCGGTCTTCATCCAATACAACTGGATGTCACCGATCAACAGCAGGTGCTGGCCGCAGCTCAGGCTTGCGGCGACGTTAACTTGCTCATCAACAATGCCGGCATTGCTCAGCCATCGCCATTTCTTGCCAATGACAGCGTGGCTGCCATACGTACACAGTTCGACACCAATTTCTTTGGCATGCTGGCAATGAGCCAGGCTTTTGCCCCTGTGTTGGAAGCCAATGGTGGCGGTGCACTGGTCAATATGCTCTCAGTCCTGAGCTGGATTAACCTGGCTGGCATCAATGGGTACAGCGCATCCAAAGCCGCAGCCTGGTCATTGACCAATGGTTTGCGCAATGAATTGCGTGCACAGGGGACGCTGGTCGTGGGTATACATGCCGCTTTCATCGATACCGACATGACGCAACATGTAGCGATGCCAAAATCTACGCCGCAGCAAGTTGCAGTACAGGTCGTGGAGGCAATAGCGCAGGGCAGGGAAGAAGTGTTTGCCGATGAGATCACCCGGCAAGTCAAACGAGCATTGTCGCTGGACGCTGCACCCTATCTGCGTGAGGGTGGTCAGTAAAATTCAGCAGCGTGAACTAGCGCAGCAGTGCAATAAAAGCCTGTGCCGGGTTATGATGTAAAACTTCTAATCCGGTAAGGGACGTGCCCGTGTCTGGACTTATCCGTAATTTCCTGACGGTCGCACTGGCCTTGCTGTCTTATTTCGTAGTCCGCCGCCGCGCAACAGCAGGTGACCGTGTTACTTCGTATTTCTGGATTACGCCATGGGATACTGGCATCGGGACTTTGAAGAGCGATAAATACTTCCAGCTCGCAGAATCAGCGCAACTGGACTTTGTTATTAAAACTGCTTTGTTACGCCCTATGCTGAGTAGCGGAATGGCCTTTGTCAATGTATCGCAACTGGTCAGTTTCATGAAGCCAGTACATATTTTCCAGCGGGTACGGGTAGAGACGTGCATCATGCATGCAGATGAAAAATCTGCGTATTTTTCACATGCATTCTATGCAGGTGATGCACTGCATGCCGAGTTGCTGGTCAGGATGAAATTCAAGCGTGGGCGCTTAACAGTAAACCCATTTGAATTGTTGGGCTTGCGTTTTGAAGATCCACCTGCGCAACTTCTGGCCTGGGATCAGGCGCTGGTAACAATGGCATCAGTGCGAAACACCTTGCAATAAACTTATCGCCCGCCAGACACATCAACAAAACTACCTGTGATATAAGAAGCCCCATCACTCAACAAAAAGCTGATGGCTGATGCTACTTCTTCCGGTGCACCGCCACGTTGCATGGGGACATTGGTTTTCAGTCTTTCAACCCGGTTCGCCTCGCCACCATCAGCATGCATTGTGGTGTGTATCAAACCTGGCCGCACGCTGTTGACACGTATACCTTCAGCTGCCACCTCCACCGACAATCCTTTGGTCAGGGTATCTATTGCCCCCTTGGTCGCGGCATAATCAATGTATTCAAAGGCTGAACCAAGGCGCGCTGCTGCTGAAGAGACATTGACGATGGCACCGCCTTTGCCACCGTGCCTGGTTGACATGCGTTTCACCGCTTCGCGGCAGCATAAAAAATAACTGGTGACATTGGTGCTGAGCAGGCGGTTGATGCGTTCTGCCGTCAAGTCTTCGAGCCGGCATTGCTGCATGAGTATGCCGGCATTATTGACCAGCGCATCCAGTTTGCCGAGCCGCGCATCTATTTCATTGAACAGGCGTACCACCTCTTTTTCACTGGCAACATCAGCTTGCAGGGCAATCGCCGTACCACCTTGTGCCTCTATCTCTTGCACGACTTGCTGGGCGGCTTCATGATTGTGCAGGTAGTTGATGCAGACGGCGTAACCAGCAGCGGCCAGTTGTTGTGCCGTAGCAGCACCTATGCCGCGACTGCCACCGGTGACTAATGCTACTTTAGCGACTTTTGTCATGATTACTCCTTCTTATAGTATGCATGAAATCATGCATCAAGAACGCATAAAATAAATCATCCAGTTATGGTAACCGGGATGAAGAATTTTCGCTTATGGAGTGGACTTAGAAGGAGTTTGAAGGTGGGATGGTGCGCATGGCGCGCCCTTTTGAATGCATCCCTTGCCGTTGCGAGGGATGCCGTCTGCTATGGATAATCAGCCTTTGCTACGTGCTTCTATCACTTCCCATTTTTCCAGTGCTTCGAGCAATTGCTCATCGATCTCAGCATGGCGGGCATTCAAGAGATTGGCTTGTTCCGGGCCATTTTTATACAGATTGGCATCGGCCAGTTTTGCAGTGATGGATGCTTGCTCGGCTTCCAGTGATGCGATCAACTTTGGCAATTCTTCCAGTTCACGCTGCTCTTTGTAGCTAAGCTTTTTCGGCTTGGCTGCTGCCGGTGCACTCATGCTCGATACTGCTGCCACGGCTGGCTTTTGCTCGGTCTTCGTTGCTTTGGTTGCCGGAACAGTGCTGCGATAGCGTTCCCAGTCAGTGTAACCACCAATAAATTCACGCCACTGGCCTTCGCCCTCGGCGACGATAACCTGGGTTACCACATTGTCAAGGAAGGTACGGTCATGACTGACCAGGAAGACGGTGCCAGTATATTCTTCCAGCAATTCTTCCAGCAATTCCAGCGTATCGATATCCAGATCATTGGTCGGCTCATCCAGCACCAATACATTGGCTGGTTTGGCAAACAGGCGCGCCAGCAACAGGCGGTTGCGTTCACCACCAGACAATGATTTAACAGGTGAGCGTGCGCGTTCAGGCGCGAACAAAAAATCACCCAGATAAGACATCACATGCTTGCGCTGGCCATTGACTTCTACCCAGTCACTACCTGGCGCAATCGTGTCTGCCAGGCTGGCTTCTTCATTGAGTTGCGCACGCATCTGGTCAAAGTAGGCGATTTGCAATTTACTGCCTTGCTTGATCGTGCCGTTATCTGGTTCGTCCTGACCTAGGATCAGTTTCAGCAAGGTAGTTTTACCAGCGCCGTTCTGACCAATCAGGCCAACCTTGTCACCACGCAAAATGATGCTTGAGAAATCATCGATGATGACTTTCTCGCCAAAACTCTTGCTGACATTTTCTAGTTCCGCCACGATCTTGCCTGAGCGTTCACCAGAAGTCACATCCAGCTTGACCTGGCCTTGCTGGTCACGGCGGGCAGTGCGTTGCAGGCGCAATTGCTCAAGACGCTTGACGCGGCCCTCATCGCGCACGCGGCGGGCTTTAACACCTTTGCGTATCCATATTTCTTCCTGCGCCAAAAACTTGTCAAACTTGGCATTTTCTACTTCTTCATTTTCCAGTAAATCCGCTTTGCGCGTCTGGTAAGTCGTAAAATTGCCCGGGAAAGAAGTCAGCTTGCCACGGTCCAGTTCTATGATACGCGTTGCTACATTATCCAGAAAACTACGGTCATGGGTAATGAACAGTACGCTGCCTTTAAAGTCTTTTAGCAAAGCTTCCAGCCATTGTATTGATGAAAAATCCAGGTGATTGGTTGGCTCATCAAGCAGCAAGACATCAGGTGCACTCACCAGGGCACAAGCCAGGGCCACGCGTTTTTTCATACCGCCCGACAAAGTGCCCATGATGGCATCTTTTGACAGGTTCAACTTGTCCAGCGTGGTTTCTACCTTGTTACCCAGGCTCCAGGCATCTGCTGCATCCAGTTTTACCTGGATGTCATGCATGCGCTCCATCAGGGCATCATCATTGTCGCCGCCAAACTGGCCAGTCAACGCTTCATATTCCTGCAGCAGGGCAGGTAGTTCACCCAGGCCAGATGCAACCGCGTCAAACACGCTGAGCTCCATGTCAAATTGCGGCTCTTGCTCGACATAGGCGATCTTGATACCTTGCTGCATGACAAGCAGACCATCATCAATCTTGGATGTGCGTGCGATGATTTTGAGCAGGGAAGACTTGCCCGTACCATTGCGCCCGATCAGGCCTACACGTTCGCCTGCTTCTATGGAAAACTCTGCATGATCGAGCAGAGCAACGTGACCGAATGCCAATTGGGCATCGCTTAATGAGATAACTGCCATAAAACCCTGTGGAACCGGCATCATGGAGATGCGCGGACATAAATTGGAGAAAAGCAGTATTGTACGCTAGCTAGGCATCTAAACTCATCTGCTGAATTGATTGTTGGCTCAAGCTCAGGTAAGATGGCGGGCTGATTGAGAAATGCACAAGCAAATCCGGGCATTTCTCACCGTGTCTCGCCGTAGTTCAATGGATAGAACGTATGCCTCCTAAGCGTAAGATACAGGTTCGATTCCTGTCGGCGGGACCAGTAGTACTTCAGACACCTCACCACATTTCACATAACTCAATAAAATCAAAGAGCTATAAAGAAATTTCAGTTTTGCCAAAAATATAAATTTTTTTTGTCAGCATTTACGAATATCCCAAATTTTAATGAGCTTTGCCGCGAATGACAGACGTGCATTGGCTTCCATTTTCAGCTAGTGCTGCCATGAGGCGTCTGGCCCCGGCACCTGGAAGTACCGCCATATCCCTGATATCCATCTGGCCTGCAGATTCTTGGTAATTTCCGATAATACTGGGGGAAAGAATAAAATCAGACCTCTGGCTCGTGGTGAACTGCTTCGATGTTGTGACCATCAGGACCAATCACAAAAGCAGCATAATATTGCCCTTGATATTGCGAGCGAAGACCGGGAGGGCCATTGTCCTTGCCACCGGCCTCAAGTGCCGCACGGTAAAAATCTTCCACCTGTTGTTTGCTGTGCGCTTTAAAGGCAAGGTGAAGATGCGCAGGTTTTTCTTCTGTTTGATACAGACACAATGACACTTCATCATTTGCACAGAGTTCGACTCCGTAGCTTGGTATCCCCTCGGCGATTACTTTTACGCCTAAAGGTCCCAATGCCTTGAGGAAGAAGGTTTTGCTCGCAGTGAAGTCACTGACTCCGAATTTGACGTGATCAAACATGAATTATTCTCGAAGGCATTTAAAGATCTGAACTCAGAACTTAACAGAATAAATCTACTGAAGCAATTTCGGGCCGCTTGCCTGCTGATTGGTATCTATAACTCATAGCAAGCAAATGATGAGTCGAGATGGTAAATGACTTATTGTAAAAAAATGGCGATTCCTGCTTGTTGGCTAATTTTAATCGACAAAATCGACACTCATCATAAATTTGGTAACTATGCATCATTTCCCAGTGTGATCCTATTTAATTGCATAAAAGATAAGAAGTATAATTTGCGCAAATACGGTATTTGATAATAAGATGTCGAAAAGTAAATTAACTTTCTTAACGAGCTGGTCATGTAGGTGCGATATGGATGGATGTTGGTAATCAATAAGGCGCGTTCATGAATGATGATGTAATCAATGCCAGGGACGAAAAACACATAAAACTGAGCAAAAGCAAATTGCGCCTGTTGTTTGTCGGCTCGGTTCTGTTTGGCGCAATGGGTAACTGGATGGTGAAATTGGATGTTGCTGATATTGAAGCGCATAGCCGTTATAACAACCTGTCATGATGCATGGTATCGCTGTAGTGGCTATCCTGTTTTTTGGATTTTGTACTGTGTTCAGAACCAGAAAGTTGCTGGATAACAGACCGGGGTTAATATTGAATGCATCCGGTTTGCTCGATAACAGCAGTGCAGTTGCAGCAGGCTTTGTACCCTGGCCTGCTGTTGTTGGATTCAGTATTTTTGAAGTTCAAAACCAGAAAACCCTGGTCGTCAGGGTGCGTGAACCCGAGCGCTATATCGTGGCTGGTGGCATGCTCAAGCGTATGTTGAACCGCATGGATGACAAGCTGTGTGGCAGCCCGGTCGTCATCTCAGCCAATTTCCTGAAGCTGGGTTTTAATGAGTTGCTGCAGATCAGCCAGGCCTACTTCCATCGATGTGGCGATAAATGATTAAGCAGTGCTTTGCAGCCCAACGTAGTCCAGAAAGGGTAGGTACGCTAGAGTGAGTAAGGAACATCAACGCACTACCCCGATGATCGGCCCCAGATCTACAGTCACATCATTCCTGTTGAGTTCTACCGAATAAATGCCTGAGATACTGCCATCCAGATACAGGGCATCCTGGCAATGCAGTGTGTCGCGAAAAAATATCGCCATCTCATAAAAATTGACTGGCTGTTCGCTGATCACGAAGAGAGCTTTATTACCGGTCACACCAACGCCATTGCGTTTCAGGCGGGAGCTGGATTCAGGTTTAAATGCGGGATGTATGACGCCGTTTCTCAGTAGTAGCGGGCCAGACTGGGTCGCCAGTAAAACATCCTTGGCCAGTGCCGGGTATTCTGAAGATTCAACAACCTGCGGGCCTGATTTGCTGAGCAGGAAAACGCCATTCGGTTTCAGGAAAAAATTTCCCCAGTTATTGCTCAAATTCAGTGCCGAGACCTGTTCACCATTCTGTACAAAAAGACCTACAGGTGAGTAGTCTGCATGGTACATACCAGCATTCATCGCGAACAGCAGTTGCTTGTTGCGTGCTGCCAGTGAATTCCTTAGTTGCTCAAAGCGCCTGTATCCCTTGCCAGCTTCATCACGCAAGAATAACTGCAGCTCTTCATGTTCGGTATCTACGCTGATAACGGTGAAGCGTGAGTCGGCAGCCGGACACGCCGGGCTGAGCAGCAAACACGCCAGCAGCAACAAGATTTTGTTCAAGTATGATAGATTCGGTAGATTTTTTCGCGACTTTGATTTTACACTGCCTCGCATGCCCTTCTCCCGGAAACAAGCCACATGAAGATTTACTTGCATCGCATTGCGACGGCAGCGCTGGTGCGGTCCTTATCCATCTCTTTCAAGATATGGTTCCAATTATCAATTTCCACCGATGACATCGTTGTGTCGCAAACCAGGTACAACTCGGTCTGATTAAAGGTAAAACAGCTGGACTAAACGGGTTGCTGGATATCGCCGTTGTCATCAAATGAAATAATTCCTGTTCCACCATCGAGGCGTACATTCTTCGTAAAGCCCAGATCATTTTCGGCATCAAAAGTAAGCACTTCTACGGTATAGGTTTTTTTATCCCGGTCAAAAACAATGATCTCGCTCATACCATTGATGACATGGAAGTTGGTTGCCAAATGACTATTTTTTGAGATGGCAAAAGCAGTTCCTGTGCCTTGAAGGTCGCCCGCCCTGGCCTGCGCTTCATTGACATTGAACAGGATTATGCAACTAATGAATGACAGGCTAAAGTTGACGATTTTATTTTTGATGGAAGAATACATATTAGCGGTCGTATTTTGATCAAATCTCGTTTGGATGAGCAGATAATTGCAGGCAAATCAGGCAAGAGTATTGATTAAATCATTGATTGCTACAAGTGCAATTTATTTTCAGGCGACTTAAATCCCACATGCGTGGATGGAGTTGCACGACAATTTTTGTAACTGTCAGGTTACGGTATGAACATCAGTCAGTAATCAAATCCCAGGTGGGGGCTGAAATGTAGCGAAAGAAGCTTGATAAGAAACACAGCTGACATTAGTCAGGCTGTGCTTCATTTCTCAGCCTCAACGTGACATATGACCCATACCAGCGCGGGGCGTACAGTGGGTTTCTCTTTGTTCAATATTGAGCAGCGTTTGCTGTAACTGGTTTTTCCAGAGGCTTCCATAAGGATAGATTTTGCACGCCATTTCAGTATTGCCAGATCTCAGGTTGCCCGGTTCTGAATGTGCTTTGCGTTGAGCTTCCAGCAGGCGTTCGGCAATTTTGTCTGCTTCTCCCTGTTCACCTCGCGCACGCAGAGTTTCTATCAGCATCAGGTCGGCTGGCAAATTGCCTGCGGGCTGGTTACGTTGAATGTACAGGTCTATCAGCCAGATACCGGTGCCCGGCTCACGTAATTGAGTCAGCGCCATGGCTTCTTCTTTTGCCATTCTGTAATCTTTCTGCAACATGGCAATCATCCATTTGATCTGGTGGCGCTCTCTATTTGCCAGATCATTCTGGCCTGGCTGTTTTTCCTTGTCTGTAACAGGGCTGAGTAATGTCTGCGCTTCAGCAAATTTCTTTTTGTTGAGCAGTAACCAGGCTTCATCTATTTTTAAAGTGTGACAGAAAAAATCAGCTTTATCTTTGCTCTGACAGGCGTAGTCATCCTCAGCAGTTTGCAACTGATGTTCTGCATCATCGACCCGCCCGCTCTTGTAGTAAGCGCGTGCCAGCATCTGGTGTGCCTGCAAGAGTTGCGTGTCATCTTCAGTTTTTTCTTTGGCGAACAGGCTGACGACTTCTTCCTTTAATATTAGTTGTGCCGGGTTGTCGGGGTCTATGTCGCGTGCCTGCAAAACTTCGGCGAGTAAACGTGTATCACGCCTGTCACTTTGCGCGCGCAATCTTGCGCGCAAAATAGCTTCTGCTTCTTGCAGATAGTTGGCAACATCGGTCTCATTTTTTCTGGCATTTTCTGGCTCGTCCTGGTCGGACCAGTTGCGTATTGCATTTGCCATGGCCAAAGCGGCATCGGCATGCAGATAGGTCGCTTGCAGGGAATTATTATTTTCAGCGTAATAAATTTTGGCGATGCGCAAAGCATCTTCAGCATCATTGTCGCTGGCTTCATCCAGGACCGATCTGAGTATGGCCGTGCGCTCACTTCCCTGTGCTGCGGTAATTTTTTCGGCGCGCGCTTGTCTGGATGCCATTCGGTCTTCTTGCAAGGCGTCTGCACTATCCTTGTCTTCATGGCCCGCGATTGTGACGGGCTTGTTAGCATCACTGGACGCCAATAAAGAAGACAAGCCCTGGCCTGCCATGCTTAACATGGTCGTCGGTGCAGAATGAATAAAACTAAACAACATAGCCACGGGCAAAATGATGCAGACGATATACAAGCCCAGACCGGCACAGCTTTCCTTCCAGCCAGGCTGCCTTCCAAGATAGCGTTGCAGTAAAGTCTGGCCCACGGCAAGTTTGGTGGCATAGCTCCATTTACTGAAACTTGCGTGTCCTAGAAAATCAAATAAGTCGCCGGCAGCGTGAGCAAAACTTCTGTTGTTATCCGCTGTGCCGGTACTTTGCCTTGATAGTAGTGATGCTGCCTTGGCTAGCCTGTACTGAAATTGTGCACTGATGAGCGCGAGTATGCCTACGCCTAATAGGATCTTGTCACTGGAGTGCAAGCCATATGCCAGCATGGCCGCACCGCTGCATAGTGAGAACAAAAAACGTAACCATGGCAGGCGGGCCATGACCAGTAATTCGATTACTCGGCCGCCATCAAGTGGCAGCACAGGCAAGAGATTGAATCCATTCACAAGCAGTGAGGCCAGTGCTGCCATTGTCAGATATGGTCCCCAGACTGTATTCAGGATCGTTGGTTCTTTGACTACCAACGCAATACTGGCCAGTGAGAGCAGCAAGCCAGGCATGGGACCCGCCAGATACACCAGCATGTGCGTGAATGGGGCGGCTTCATGCTTTTCACCACTCGTCATACCTCCCATTCCTGGCACAAAAAATACCTGGACATCACGAAATCCGGCTAGCTTCATGGCTAGCCAATGTCCGCCTTCATGCAAGGCAATAACGCCACCGATCAGCAACGCGCCGGTAATACCCCACCACCATGTGCCAAGCGCCACGAAGGCGAGAGCAGACAAGACAAAACCGGTAGATTGATACCAGCGTGGTGCCAGCATGGAGCGCAGGGCACACAGGGTGCGGACGAAAGAATAGCGGTCACGCAATTGACGTGCAGCCCGCATATCTATCAGTGGTTTGGTGGCGGTGCTTGCATCACTTGGCGTGGGCCTTTGTTTTGCTGATTTAGGCGCACTTGCTTTGCGCATTTGCCATGCCATTTTCAGTGAAGGCCAGAAACGGAATCCATAAATACTTTCGTCGTCACTTTGGCTGCGTTGATAAACCTTGGCTTCTCTGTCCAGTCTTACCAGCCAGCGTTCTGCCAGATTTTGCGCAATTTTTGGCGCGTCGGCAGGATCACTGCGTTGTACGTTGATCATTTCACGTACATGGAGATGCGTTACCAGTTGACCAGCGAGGTCTGCGCTTTTATCGCTGATGACGGCTACCCTTGAGGGATAAGGTACCATGCTCTGCAACTGGCCATTGACAGTCAGCAAGGCCTTGCCATCGACATAGGTGTTCCACAGATAGACGGTGTACAGGCGTTGCTCGAAAGGTGATTCGCTGGGATAAACTTCGGCATGCACATCTTGCGCCAGATGATGATAAACGTCGCAATAGCTGGCAGGAATATCATCAGCCGCGATCATCGAGCGTTCACGCCAGCTATGCATGTAACGAAAACCAGCCAGCTCCATGTCAGTGCGGGCGGCATCCAGTACTGGTAACAGGTCGCCACTGGCTGCGCGCAGGCATGGCGTTTTACGTGGCGTCCATAATTGCAATTTCAGTAAACGGTTCATGCCTATGAGCAGAACCAGCACCTTCAGTAGCACAATAACGGCAATGACCGTCAAACCTACAACCCACAACAGGTCCATCCCAATTTCCACCCAATTCTCCACGCGCAAAGTATCAGCAGCATTGTCAGCTAAATAGTGTGAAATTGCGAGCGTGTGAATAGAATTAGGAGATAATTCAATCGAATAGATGACTGAAATTGCATGAATCCTGCGCGTTACAGCACTACTTTTTTCATTTCGATAATAATTATGAAATTAGGTTCTGCAAATGCTGGAATCACATGTCCTTATACAATTTACATTGGAGCAGCATGTTTATTTTCCGGATATTGCCCTGATATGTGATCGCGCCAGTATAAAAATACAAATAGATGTGGCGATGTTCTGGCATTTGCCAGGACATCGCCAATCAAATAGCAAGCCTCAATCAAGTATCAGGTAGGTGTCAAGGCAGGTATCAAGGTAAGTATCAATATTGGGCAGCGATAATTTCTATTTCCAGCAGAAAGCCTGGTTTGACCAAGGCTGGTGTGATCATCAACATGGACGCAGGGCGCGCGTCACCAAGATAATGACTGCGCACTTTGACATACTCTGCGATGTCGGATTGCCTGGTCAGATAATGGGTGACTTTGACGATATCAGCCATCGTCATCTTGCTGCTGTCCAGCATGCGGATAATATTGCGCCAGGCAAGTTCGGCCTGACCGGTAATGTCATCAGGCAAATTGCCATTTTCATCCAAACCCGGTGTGCCCGAGGTAAATAACCACCTGGCATGGACAGGCACTTCCTGCGCATCAGAGTATTTGCCGATCTGGCTGGCGATGCCGATATTGTGGGGAGTATGCATGGTCATCTTTCGTTGTGGATAGTGATGTACATTATGGGCAAGATGTCATCCCGACATTTCAGCCCAGGATGAAGTATGGACGACGCGCACAATATTTCCGGTATTATTCCCCGCATTGCCGCTTTGATGGCAGACCCTGTGCGTGCAGCCATACTATGGACACTGATTGATGGCACCACGCGTCCTGCAGGTGAACTGGCATTCGCAGCAAATGTGTCAGCACAGTCAGCCAGTGCGCATCTGGCGAGACTGGTGGAAGGTGGCTTATTATTGTCGCAGGCTCACGGGCGCCATCGTTATTTTCGTATTGCCAGCGCCGAAGCTGCCAGTCTTATAGAATCAATGGCAGTTCTTGGCGCTGCTATGCATACTAAGGCGTCACGCTATCCACCTCAGCCTGCGTTGGTGCGCACCATGCCTCCCCAGTTTTTGCATGCGCGGACTTGTTATGACCACCTCGCTGGCGAATTGGCTGTGCAATTACTGGATGCCATGTTGAAAGCAAAATGGCTGGAGCCAGAAGCTAAAGATTTCAAACTGACTTCATTGGGCCATGAAAAACTCGTCGCCATAGGTGTTGCTAGCCCTGAACATGGCAAGAGCCGTCGCGTGTATGCTCGATGCTGTATAGACCTGACGCAACGCCGCCCACATCTGGCGGGTGTATTGGGTGCGGAGTTATTGAATCTGTTTGTCAGGGAAGCCTGGATAATGCGTACATCACGTACGCGAGTGGTTAGTTTGACACCCAAAGGCCAGCAGGCTTTACGGCAAATTTTTGAAGCGTAATTATTTCTTAAAGACGACGCAGCGTTTTAAAGACCTGTGGTTCCCAAACGCGCATAGCGAAAAGCAGCCCGGTACCATGGCGTTGTGTGAGGGGCAGTGCCAGGCTTTCCTGATGCAGGTCAGCAAAATCCTGTTTCAACCTTCTTAATTTCGCCTGAAATTGCAGGGCGGCAGCATGCGTCAGCATGCCATTCAAAAAAACGAAACTATCATTGGCCGCATGAAAACCATCATCGACAAAATCTCCCAATGCCTGCTGCCGGAAAAGCTGGCGTATAGGTCCTTCTGGCAGCCAGTCAAAATCACGGCTGATATTGAGGCGTATGCGGTTGCCTGGCAACAGGTCGATCAGCCTGAGTTTATCGAGGCGCAGCAAGTGTTGCAGGCATGCCGGTTCTGAAATCTGGTAGGCCTTGACGATCTCTGACATGCTCCATTGATTCAATGTGCAAACTGCCACTAGCAATAAGATGTTGTCGGCGGACAGTTCTTTTTCTTGCTGCAAACTCAGATGCACGATACGGGGCTCGTCATTGCCTACTTCGTTGACCAGTTCGTGTATCGTCATGTCGGCCAGTGCTGCCAGTTGTGTCAGTCTTTCCAGCGATATGTTTCCATTTGAAAAAAGACGCTTGACCGTGGGCTCTGAGAGATAAAGTGCTGAGGCGATTTTGCGGTAAGTGTAGCCGCGTGATTTGAGCAGGCGCTTGAGTGTTGCCAGCAGGTGTTTAGCTTCGGTCATAAGGTGATATATGGAATTGGTATTAATATTTGATCCTTTTTAGATTATATGTCATCGATTTTTACAGAAATATTTATTTTTATGATGCTTTTGCTTATGATGGGCTCATTATATGAGTACACAATTGGGTGTTAGCCAGATGGAGAATTGTTTGAACACGCGTCATGTCAGGATCATAGGAAGTGGAATGGCTGTACCAGCACAGGAAGTCAGCAGTGCTGCGCTGGACGCCAAGCTGGGTTTAAGGGCCGGAACCAGCTTAAAAAAAACCGGCGTGCGCAGGCGCTTTTTATCGACCACAGAAACTGCCGCTCAATTGGCGGCGCGTGCCTGCACCCAGGCACTGCAAGATGCCGGCCTGGCATGGGAAGATATTGATTGTCTGGTCGCCACCTCGGCCACCATGGACCAGGCTTTGCCCTATAACGCTGCCCTGATTCATGCCGAGTTAAAATTGTCTGGCCACCGCACCACGACTTTTGATATCGGTGCCAGTTGCATGTCTTTTCTGACTGGCCTTGATACCATGAGTTACCTGGTTGACTGCGGGCGCTACAAAAACGTGATACTGGTGTCATCAGACATCGCCACTTTTGGGCTGGACTGGAATAACCTGACAGAATGCGGTATTTTTGGCGATGGCGCAGCAGCGGTAGTGATACGGCGCTCATTGCCGACGGAGTCGTCCCGCATATTGTCGTCGCGCAGTGTCACAATATCTGCCGGGGTAGAGCATTGCAAAATACCAGCTGGTGGTTCGCGCTACCATCCGCGCAGGATATCGACATCGATTGATCCCTTGTCAGTTTTCCAGATGGAAGGGCGCTCGGCCTTTAAACTTATCGCGGCTGAAATGTCTGGTTTTGTAGAAGGTTTGCTAGCAACTGCCGATGTGAAGATGAAACAGATCACTAAGATAGTGCCGCATCAGGCCAGCCAACTGGCCATACATCATTTGACCAAGCGTCTGGAAGTATCCGGTGAAAAGGTCATGAATATTTTTGCGGACTATGGCAATCAGGTAGGCGCTTCTCTGCCGACGGCATTGCATCTTTGTAGAGCAGGGCAGCAAGTGAAAAGAGGTGACAGCATGATGTTGATAGGTTCAGGCGCAGGCCTGACATTGGGTGGCATGGTACTGGTTTACTGATGCATTGATATGAAAATTCTTATTACGGGTGGCACAGGTTTTCTGGGGCGGCATTTGGTGTGGCAATTCGCAAGAGATGGCCATGAGATCTTGTTCACGGGGCGCAATGCAGATGCCGCCCGCAGCATAGCGCTGGCTGCGGCAAAGCCAATTGAGTTCATTTCTCTCGAACATGGTAGCAAGCGTGCGCGTGAACAATTACTGGCTTGCAGCAGGGACGCTGATGTACTGATACACAGCGCAGCACTGACTTCGCCCTGGGGTAGCGACCTTGCTTTTCGCCGTGCCAATGTCGCATCCACCAGCGAAGTGCTGGCGGCATGCCAGGCAAATGCCATTCCTTGCCTGATCAATATTTCTTCGCCCAGCATTTATTTTAAATTTCGCGATCAGTTGAGCATACGCGAAGATAGTGTCTTGCCAGCAGGTGTAAACGAATATGCGCGCAGCAAGCAACAGGCTGAACGACTGGTCATCGCTGCGGCTATACCTTTGCGCGTAACACTCAGACCCAGAGCCATCTTCGGTCCCTGGGATAATGCCTTGCTGCCGCGCTTGCTACGCCTGCTAAGGTATGGACGATTGCCATTGTTGAGGGGCGGGCGGGCTTTGCTGGATATGACCTATGCTGATAATGTCGTTCACGCTGTCAAGTTGTCCATGAAGCTGGTACCATCAGACACAGCACAGATATTCAATATTTCCAATGGTGAGCCGATTGCCGCTGCTGACTTGTTTGCAAAAATGGCGGAGCAATTTGGTATTCCCTTGCACACGGTACAACGGCCTTATATCGTGGCTGACCTGTTTGCCCGCTTGCTGGAATGTGCTGCAAAAATCAGGCCGCAGTGGGAGCCGCCATTTACCCGTTATTCACTGGCAACCCTGGCTTATTCACAAACCCTGGATTTGTCGCGCGCACGCGATCTACTAGGATACAGTCCTGTTGTGACGCTTGACGAAGGCATAGCCCGCACCGCGCAGTGGTGGAAGCAGCAAGGTGTACAGGCATGATCACGCAGCGTCTTCAATTCCATTGGCTGAAAGCCGGACATTGCCATCATCCAGAATGTGTTGCCATGCGTGGCGGGCGCTGGCAGAGCGTGATGTTTCCTGCCTTGTGTGGTTTACTGATACATCCATCACGCGGAAATATCCTGTTTGATACTGGTTATAGCCAGCAATTCCTGCAGGCGACCCAGCCATTTCCTGAGCGCCTGTACCGCTGGACGACGCCGATGACACTGGCACCGGAAGAAGTCTTGACCCAACAACTTTCACAATTGGGCATACAGGCGAGCGATATCAATTATGTCGTGATCTCACACATGCATGGTGACCATATTGCCGGGCTGCGCGATTTTCCCAATGCTAAGTTAATCATCTCGCGCGCTGAATACGATAGTGCCAGCAGCATGTCGCGCGTGAGTGGTTTGATGCACGGTTTTCTTTCTGCCTTGCTGCCACCAGATTTTGCCGACAGGGTGATTTTTGTGGAGGACAGTACTTACCTGGATCTACCTGTCGAGCTTGCTGCGCTTGGTACCGGTTTTGATATTTTTGGCGATGGCAGCCTGATTGCCATACCCTTGCCTGGTCACTCCCAAGGGCAGATAGGTGTCAGCTTCAAGCGTCATGATGACAGACGTATTTTCCTGGTCGCGGATGCCTGCTGGTCTATGGATGCGTTGAAAAAAAATCAGTTGCCGACCTGGTTTGCCAGCCGCATTTTTAGCAGTGTCAGGCAATATCAACAAAGTTTTTTGGGTTTGCGAAAAGTAGCCGCCATAGCAGATGGCGCATTGCTACTGCCTTCACATTGTCAGCAAAGCTGGGAGCAGTTGAATGATGGGCAGCAAACATGAAATTGACTGATCTTTGCAGACTGGTATTTCATTTTGTCAGGACACGCTGGCTATTACGCTTTTCTAGCAGGATTGCTTTGCAAGCATGGCAACAAAAAAAGATTGCAGCCTTTCTCAAGCAGCAATTGCCATTGACGCCGTTTTATCAACAGTATGCTGGTTTGACTTTGCAAGAATTACCTGTAATCGATAAAACCATTGCGCTCGAATATTTCCATCAGATGAATGTGGCGAATATCAGTTTGGAACAGGCCAGCGCTATTGCAATGCAGGGTGAAAATAGCCGTAATTTTTCTGCTGAACTGGATGGAATTACCGTTGGTTTGTCCAGCGGTACTCAAGGTCCACGCGGTGTCTTTTTGACTTCAAGTAAAGAACGCGCGAAATGGGCAGGCATCATGATGGCCAGAACCTTGCCTGCGGATTTGTTACTCAAGCTGATTTTTTCCTCGGCACCAATTAAGATCGCCTTCTTCCTGCGGGCTAACAGCACTCTTTATACCACCCTGAATAGCAAGCGCATACATTTCAAGTTTTATGATTTATATAAAGGAGTGGACCTACATCTGCCAGAACTGCAAATGCAGATGCCGACAATATTGGTCGCCCCTGCACATATCTTGAGTCGTCTTGCTGAATTGAAGTTACAAGGCGATTTGCCTATATCACCCCAGCGCGTCATTTCCGTGGCTGAGGTATTGGAGCCAGACGACAAGTTGCGCATAGAAGCCGCATTTGGCCTGCCTGTGCATCAGCTTTACCAATGTACAGAGGGTTTTCTAGCCTACACTTGCGAACGGGGTGTCTTGCATTTGAATGAAGAGTTTGTCCACATAGAACCAGAATGGCTGGATCAGGAGAAAACCCGCTTTGTTCCCGTCATCACTGACTTTACCCGGCTCACCCAAAAAATCATACGCTACAGGCTCAATGATGTATTGCGCATTCTTGATACGCCATGCCAGTGTGGCCGTGTCAGTCTGGCGCTGGCGGCAATAGAGGGGCGTTGCGATGACATATTGTGGTGGCAAAAGTGCGATAGCCAGGAGCTGGTCGCGGTCTATCCCGATATGCTCAGGCATGCTATTACCATGGCGTCAATCAGCTTGCCTGATTACCGGATGGAACAACATGGCAATGAATTGCGAATTGCTATCGAATCTGGTCAGGCTGCAATGATGGACGAAATGACTGAGGTCGTCACAGGTCTGACAAACCGCCTGGGACTACGTCCCCCCATTTTTAAAAGCATGACTTATGTAGCTGGAGAGGCGAGTAGTAAGCGTCGGCGCATACGCTGCGTAAGTCGCACTGACACGCAGAAAATCATTGAAGAAAATGCAGAGGTGGTACATGCCTAATGTCTTGATACTGGGCGGCAGGGCACCGGTGGCACTTGATCATGCGCGCCGTTTTTCTCAACAGGGCTGGGCTGCTTATATCGCAGACAGTGTGCCTTGTCGTTTATCTGGCTGGTCATCGGCGGTAAAAGCCAGCATACAGCTGGCTGCACCCAGCCATCATCCTCAGGCATTTATCGATGGCTTGAATCGGGCAATAGCGCAATATCAAATTGATTTGCTCATGCCGACTTGCGAGGAAGTATTTTTTCTTTCGCGCTATAGAAAATACCTGCCTGTCAGTGTCAGGGTGCTGGTCGATGATTTTGATAAATTACGGACTCTCCACAGCAAATGGCATTTTCTGAAACTGGCAGAGCAATATGGTGGCAACCCGCCACCCAGCAGCCTCGTTCACAGTGTTGAACAGGCCCGTGCGTGGGCTGGTAATACACCATTGGTACTCAAACCTGAATATTCCCGCTTTGGTGTGCATGTCCGTCTCCACCCACAAGGCATGCCTGACAACGAATCCCCATTGGGGCAGCAGGGAGCTTGGGTGGCGCAACATTTTAAGCCCGGACGCGAACTCTGTTCATACAGCGTTGCTGACCAGGGGCGCTTGCTGGCCCACGTCGTGTATGAACCCAGGCACAGACTGGGCAAGAGTTCCAGTTTTTACTTTGCACCCTATGATGCGCCGCTGATATGCGATGTCGTCACAAAGCTGGTGGCAGCAATCAACTACACAGGGCAGATATCATTTGACTGGATAGAGTCACCGGATGGCATACCCAGCGTGATTGAATGTAACCCCAGGGCTGTCAGCGGTGTACATCTGTTTCGGATACAGGATGCCCTGCCATCTGCACTGGCAGGGCAACTGGACGCCTGTGTGCAGCCATCTGGGACAACGCCACGCATGCTGACAGCGATCATGTTGAGTGCGGGGCTGATAAAGGCAATACAAGAGAAAAAATTGCATGCATGGTGGGCTGACTATAAAACAGCGGTTGAAGTGATAGGAGTCGCGCAAGATCGTTTGCCTTTGCTTGGTGCATTGGCTGATATGAGTTCATTCGCCCTCATAGCATGGCAACAAAAATGCTCCATACGTGAAGCCGCAACTAGAGACATAGAGTGGGACGGACAGGAGTTGGCTGAACCATGATGCTTGTTGAGCAAAACCAGATAGGCCATGAATTTACTGCCAGCGCAGAGAAGTTTGCGCAAATTCATACCAGCCATGCGCGCGCAACATTGATCAATAATGTGCATGCAGATATGGATGTGCTGCGGTTTGATGATCTGGTTTTGCCAGTGACGGTGAACTCAGGTAAATTCAATGATGCCTGGGTGTGTTCGCCCCTGACTACTTACTGGCGTTATGCGCAAGAGGAAATGTCGCGCTACGCCCATGTCATGGGCGGGTTCTTGTTTTCATCGATCTGCCATGTGTATGGATATTTATTGAAATTTGCGAGGATAGACAAGGCTGTCACCATCAATAACTGGGCCTTGAGCACCAATATTTATCCAGAATTTAGTAACAAAGAAGCGTTGATGCAAATGATTGCGAGCGCCCGCGAGAAGTGGCCAGGCCACGGCATCTGGTTTCGTTCACTGAACCAGGAACTAAATGCTGACTGGCTCAGCGCTTTGCGTGAACAGGGGTTTACGTTAATACCAAGTCGCCAGGTATATTTGTTTGACGATCTTGCACGTAGTGTCAGGCAACATGCGAATTTGCAGCGTGACATGCATTTACTCAAATCGACGACGCTATTACGTATCTGCGACAGCGAAATCCGGCAGCAGGACTATGTCCGTATTGCAGAGTTGTACAAGCTACTTTATATGGATAAATATTCACAGCTCAATCCAGAATATACAGCTAGTTTCATGCAAGCCTGGCATGCAACAGGTCTCTTGCATTTTTACGGTTTTAAATCAGATGATGGTGTGCTGCAAGCTGTTGTCGGTTTATTTCAACTGCAGGGCGTCGCGACTGCACCCATCGTCGGCTATAACACAGCACTGCCCCTTGAACTTGGCTTATACCGCTTGCTCATGGCTGCCGTATTCGAGCATGCAATCAAAAACAAACTGATCGTCAATCTCAGTGCCGGCGCTGCGCATTTCAAACGCTTGCGTGGCGGTAAGCCCGCTATTGAATACAGTGCGGTATGGTCTGCACATTTACCCATACGAACGCGGGCAGTTATTGCATGCCTGGGCTGGCTGACGACAAAAATAGGCATTCCTGTCATGAAGAAATATCAATTATGAACGGGCAGTGGAAGCCTGCTGTTTATACACACTGGTTCGTCGCTGCCTGCAGTGCTGATATCAGGCAAAAACCAGTGGCGGTGACGGTACTTGATAAGCCGCTGGTATTGGTGCGCCTGCAATCTGGTGAGTTGCTGGCGCTTGAAGATCGCTGCCCACACCGGCAGGTACCCTTGTCGCAAGGCCGGATGACCGCAGAGGGCTTGCAATGCCCTTACCATGGCTGGACCTTTGGTAGTGGCGGGCGCTGTGTCAAACTGCCTGGCTTGCCGTCGCATGCTTGCCTGCCCCAAGTTGGCGCGCGTGCTTTTGATGTCAAAGAATTTGATGCGTTGATCTGGGTGAGGCTGGCGAGGCATGCTGATGTCGAAAGAGAGTTGCCCAAACTGATTACTGATTTACCAGCGGGGTCCAGGCGGTTTCTGTGGCAAACCCGTTGGTCTTCACATATCGTTAATGCACTGGAAAATTTTCTTGATCCCTTGCACACGCATTTTGTTCATCCTGGCCTGGTGCGCAAAGATAATCAGCGCAACAGCGTAGAAGCACTTCTCACTGAGACTGCAGATGGTTTTTTCGTGGATTATCGCGGGCAGTTGCAGCAATCTGGCATACTCTATAGATTATTTGAATCCGCCCGAATCTCGGAGCGGGCTTATTATGCGCATGCGGGTTCAACCCAGATTGAATATCGCTATCAGGATGGCAGCATAGTACGTATCAGCCTGCATTTCACGCCACAGTCTGCGGATGTGACGCACGTATTTGCCACTATGCATATTGAAAACCGCTGGGCACCAGCCTGGCTATTGCGCTTGCTGGTGTGGCCCTTCCTGAAGCGGGTTGCCTCGCAGGATGCGCAGGTACTTGCCTTGCAAACGCAAAATCTGCAGAGATTTCCAGACGCCCGCCATGCCTCGACCGAGCTTGATCTGGTGCGTCCTTATATTGAAAAATTCTGGCTGGATAGTGATAGCAAGCTGCCGCAAAGCAATAGCATTACCTTATATTTGTAACGCCATGTAAGGCCCGGCTATAAGCGGCTTTTCGAAATTGCCAATCGCATGCCAGTCGCGTATATTTTCATTCCATACGTTACGATGTTGGCGTTGATTGTATTTCTTTAAGGTAAAAGAAGGTAATAAGACCATGAAAACCAAATTAATTTTTTGCTTGTTAAGCGCCTTGCCACTGATCGCAGCGGCGGATGTCACTGTGAACATGAACCAGGTTAGTGAGGCTGGTGTCGGCACCAAACTGGGGCAGGTTGTTGTCTCTGAAAGCAAATACGGCCTGGTGTTTACGCCTGCCTTGACAGGATTGACACCTGGCTTGCATGGTTTCCATGTACACCAGAATGCAGATTGCAGCGCCAAGGAAAAAGATGGCAAGCTGGTTGCTGCCCTGGGTGCAGGTGGCCATTATGATCCAGAAAACAGCAATCGCCATGGCACGCCGTGGGGCGATGGTCATGCTGGCGATTTGCCACCTTTGTATGTCGATGCCAGTGGCAATGCCAACCAGCCTGTACTGGCACCACGTTTGAAACTGACTGACCTCAGGGGTCGCTCACTAATGATACACATAGGTGGCGACAACCACTCTGATCACCCCGCAGTATTAGGCGGCGGCGGCGCGCGCGTAGTGTGCGGCGTATCCTGATTTATTGCGTTTATCGCTTATCGTTCAAGCTGCTGAAGACAGCAGCTTGAGCGAGGTTTCAGGATTATGCTTCAGCTTTGGCCGCTTTTTCTTTTTTGAAAGGATTGCGGCCAGGTGCATCTTCATGTTCTATACCCAGTAGCAGGCGTTTCATGAGTTTGTTCAGTACGGGTTGACGGTGGCGTACAAATACGCCAAAGGTTTGTGGCTTGGCACCCAGTGCAGCCTTGGGTTCCAGTGCTGTGCGGCCATAAGAAATACGTTTGCAACCCAGGTCTATCGCGTCGGCAATGCCTGCATGCAGCAGGCGCAGGTAGATGGGCAATTCTTCTGCGGCGGCGCGGTCAAAACCTATGTGATAGGCAATCGCCGTGTCACCGTCTGCGACGGAAATCAAGAAGCCCAACAAGCGGCCATCGCGCTTGATGACGCTGCACCTGAAATTGTCGCCAGCGGCGGCCTGCAAGACAGGAAAGTATTCAGGCAATAATTCAAATGGACGGAAGTTGGCATTCACCTGTACCGCCTTGTACAGCGCAAAGATATCGTTAAGCACCGGGCTCAGGTCATCCAGCCTTTCTACGCTGCAGCCAGCTTCATCAAGTGGTTTGAAGATGGCATTGCGGATATTGCTGCGGTATTTGGATGCGAGGCTGGCGAGATAGTCATCATAGTTTTTCCAGGCGGGTGCCAGCTCAAGCACCATGTTAGGCTCAGTTTCTACATAGCGGTAACTGAGATTTTCCAGATGGGCTGCCTGGTCTATGTAAGGATCATGTAAATCCTTGATCATGACAAAATGGGTTTTACCCGCGAGTTTTTCTGCTTGGCGCACGCGGTATAACACTTCGACCACGCCATGCCATGCCAGCTTGGGGTCAACATCTTTGGCAAAGGCAATGCCGTGCTGCCCAAAGGTCAGGAAATTGCCGCAACTGAGTATGCGCTGTTTGGCATGCTGGGCCAGTTGGTCCAGTGGCAGTGCCCATTTTTTATCCGTGTCAGTTGATTTTTCTGGCCTTGCCTGCGCGAGGCTGATATCGGCAATTTGCATATACACGGCGGCAACCGGTTGGCGGTCTGCGCCCGTGCCATCAAAAATCAGGGCATAGCGGGCTGAGAGATTAAGTGGTAATACCTGTTCGAGTGCGCCCAGATATTCCAGCGACATGAAAAAACCGGATTGTGCCGCCAGTTCCTGCCAGGAGTTTGCATCAAGCATGCTGATGGAGTCAGCAATGGCATAATACAAGTCAGCAGGGCCACGCAGACGCTTGCGTTCTTTCTGGCGTTCTCTCAAAGCATTGGTAACGGCACTGGTAACAGACTGCAGGGATTGCAGGGCAGCAGGAAGTTTCATGTCTCAGATAGATGATGAATAGTGAGCTTGCATCATAAGCGCAAAACAGCATACAGAATAGTATGCGAAAGACTGTATTGTTAGAATTTGCAACAGACTAGCATTCAAATGCAAGCGGCGGAAATCGGCAAAAAACAGAGAATCAAGTTTAAGGAAATTGTGGATATTTTATTTTTAGGCACCTCGGCAGGTGCACCTACCCGACAACGCAATGTCACTGGCCTGGCTCTATTGCCTGACCAGGGCAGTGAATGGTATCTGGTTGATTGTGGCGAAGCTACCCAGCATCAGATATTGCATACCTCTTTATCCATCCATGGTTTGCAAGCGATTTTCATCACCCATGTGCATGGCGATCACTGTTATGGTTTACCAGGTTTGCTGGCCAGCGCTGCCATGCATGGTCGCAAAGCCCCTTTGCAGATCATTGCACCTGCAGGTATACAACACTGGTTGCAGGTAACGCATGCAATGTCAGAATCTTTCTTGCCGTATGAATTGCTATTCACGGACGTTGAGCATATAGATGTCTGGCAGGATCATACCGTGACAGTGCAGGCAATCAAATTGTCACACCGTGTGCCCTCGCATGGCTATCGTTTTAGTGAGAAGCATACTGAAGCAGTACTGGATACTGCCAAACTGCAAGCCGAGGGCGTACCTGCGGGCCCGGTCTGGGGGCGTTTGAAAAAGGGTGAAGACGTCATTCATGAGGGGAAAAAATTAATCAGCCACGATTATTTGCATCACCCTTATCCGCTACGAAGCATCATCGTCGGTGGTGATAATGACCAGCCAGGCTTGTTAATGGAAGCCAGTCAGCAAGCCCATGTGCTGGTACATGAAGCGACTTATACAGAAGAAGTAGCAGAGAAAGTGAGCGCGCGCGTCCAGCATTGTTCTGCTGCCGCCGTTGCCAGCTTTGCCGCTACTGCTGCCTTGCCCAACCTGGTGCTAACGCATTTCAGTGCGCGCTATCAGCATGACAGCGAGAGGTCACCATTCATAGGCGATATAGAGACAGAGGCGAGGGCGCATTATCAGGGCAATCTGTTTCTGGCTGAGGACTTCGCGCGTTTTCGCCTGGATAAAACAGGAGTTTTAAGCAGGATTGCATAAAACTGTTGCTGTTCTCATGCCAAAAATTGAGCTTGTTGAAAAAATAAGCACAAGTGCTTGTTGTCATAGCATAATCGCTGGCACCGGGCGCTGATATAGTCGCCCGGTCGATGATAATCCAACCTGAGACGAGGAGCGAGCATGAAAACAGAATTGCTGTACCTGAGCTATGTCACCATATTGACTGGCGTATTATGGATACCTTATATACTTGACCGTGTGCTGACCTGTGGCCTGCTGGCAGCGGTTGGTTATCCAGATAACAGCAAGCCTCAATCAAAGTGGGCAGTGCGCCTGATGAAGGCGCATAGCAATGCGGTAGAAAACCTGGTGGTGTTCGCTACCCTGATCCTGCTGGCCAATGCCATGAATTTCTCCAATGCGGTAATTGCCAATGCCAGTATGCTCTACTTTGCTGCCCGTCTAGTACATGCGGTGTGTTATACCCTTGGCATACCTTGGGTGCGTACGCTGGCCTTTTTAACTGGTGTGGTCGCGCAGGCCATGGTTGCCGTGCAATTGCTGGTGCATTAGTCAGACGTGATGGGACGCCATGATTGAATTTTTCTTTGAAATTCTATTGCAGCTGGTCTTTGAAATTCTTGAGCTGGTGTTCACCACAGGGATAGAGAAGCGTGAGCGTGGGCCACGCTCTCCTCTTGTGGCAGCGATTATGTATGCCGTACTCGGTTTCATTGCAGGTTTCGCCAGCATATGGATATTTCCGCAGGCATTCATTCATAGCAGTGTCGGGCGCATCATCAACCTGATATTGACGCCGTTGTTGATGGGTTTGCTGGCCGCAGTTTTTGCCGCATGGCGTACTGGTGATGGCTTGCGTCTCTGGCGTTTCATCAATGCATATGTGTTTGCATTGTCACTGGCGCTGGTGCGGTTTGTCTTTGCAAGCCATTGCATGACCTGCGCGCAATGATGCATTGATGCCTTGTGCCTGCACCGGGCACAAAGCATCAGTTTATTGGCCTCAGCCGGTTTGTCATTATTTAGGTATCAGCGGCTGCATCAGCGAGTCTGCAAAATCGTCCAGCTTGCTGATGGCAGCCTCGTTATAACAATTGCAGGCGATGGCAATCGCGACGTTTTTGCTGGGAATCACTCTGTTGCTGGCGTAATAAGTCAACTCCGTACCGTTGTGTATGCTGACATTACCCAGTCCAGGAACAGTAGCAATAACCCAGCCCATGCCATAATTATCGACAGGCGTGTGCATCAGCTGGAAACTGGCTAGTGTCAAATAAGTGCTCTGGCCCTGTAAGCCGCGTAGTTGTTCACGTAAGAAGAGGCCATAGTCAGCCAGACTCAGATTCATGCCACCTGCAGCATTGATAAAAAATGCGTAGCGGGGATCGAGCGGAGGTGTGATCTGCCATTTATCATCCACCAGGGTATGCCCAATATTGTTATTGACGCCTGCATCTTCAGGAAAACCAAAGCGTCCCTTGATACCCAGTGGTGCAAATACTTCTTTCTGCATCAGGTTTTCATAGCTGTCACCGCCCACGACCTCGGCCATCATACCGGCCAGGGTGTAACCTACATTTGAATACACCATCTTGCTATTAGTTGGGTATTCGGGAGCATCCTGCAATAACAAAACGGCGAGGTCACGGCGGTCTGCCAGCAAGTCGCCAGTCAGCAAGGGCAGGGCTTTTTCTAAAGTGCTGTTATTCACTTCACGCGGCAGGCCTGAACGGTGGCGCAGTAATTGTTCTACCGTGACATTCAAATATTCAGGACGGATTTGCGTGCGCCAGGCAGGGAATATCTCTGCTATCGTGCTATCCCAACGTAGCTTCTTTTGTTCCACCAGGCGGCCTACCAGGGTGGCGGTGGCCGCTTTGGTCAATGACCCCAACTGGAACAGGTCTGTACTTTGTACATTCTGGCTGCCATTGACTTGTCTGGTACCTGTCACGACATTTTCTACTTTATCCTGATTGACGATAGTGACAGAAACTGCGGGAAAATTGTTGGTGCTGCGGAAGCGCTCAACCTCGGCGCGCAGTGCTTCTCCGGTCAATAGTGTTACCGGTTTTTGTACTTCTACGGCTGGCGTTGTGACGGGGGCCGTAGAGTTGGAGCTGCTACCACCACAGGCAGCGAGCATGCCGCAGAGGGAGGCGGCAATCAGTATATTGTTCAAGCGCATATGCATGGTCCCATAAAAAAGTATGCCATCAATATCTTCAGAAAAGAATGGAATGCCGGGCGCCTGTGTAAATTCTGATCAATCTGTATGCAGGCTTGCAGAGTGTTGGTGTACAGGCACCGCAGCGGGCGCAGTATCGCTACTTATTTGTTAATAAACCATGTTTTCGTACAAGGTATAGTTTTATAAAACGACAAGTATTGCTTGGTAGAACCTGGCGGTTCTGACTGTGCCTTATGTCATTCAGGCGTCATGCCGGCGTCATGTAGAGCTTGTGAAGTTCAGGCAGGTCAATAATGATTTCTGTTTTAGCCAGGCAAAGAGGCTTGCAAATAAAAATCACCAACGCCGGGTGCTATTGCAAAATATGCCACTATAATCGCCGTGACCATATCTTAACCATCAAGGATACAGAATGCTGAAGAATTGCATTGCAGCCTTAGTCATCGTTTTATTCGCTTCATTGCTCAGCCGTGCTGCTGAATTCCCTGTCGGTGCCGTTCCCGACCCCTTAAAGGCCTGGGTGCCATGGGCATTGGATGGTGTAGAAAACTTCGGTTGTCCGCAACAAGGTGCCGACGCCAGCCAAAAGCAATGCGTATGGCCCGGCCTGCTGGATATAAAAGTAAATGCGCAGGGGGCGAGTTTTGCCCAGGATATGCAAGTGCATAGAGATACATGGGTTTATTTGCCGGGCAGCGCCCTGCATTGGCCGCAAGAGGTCAGTGTCAATGGCAAACCACAGGCAGTACTGGCACGCGATGAAATGCCTGTTATAAAACTGACTCGTGGCACCTATAAACTGGCAGGTAAATTTATCTGGACTACAGTACCAGAGTTTTTACCCCTGCCACAAAATGCGGCTTTATTGAAGCTTGACTTGAATGGCAAAGCAGTGAATTTCCCTGTGCTGGATGAAAGCAATCAGTTGTGGTTGCAACGCAAAGCCGATGCAGACAGTGGCGAACAAATCCAGATACGCACCTTCCGTAAAATCACGGATGGCGTGCCGGTTATGGTAGAGACTTATATCCGGCTCGAAGTCTCCGGCAAGGGCAGGGAGATCAAGCTGGAACGCGCACTCTTGCCAGATTTGATCCCGCTGGAATTACGCTCTGGATTACCTGCCAGCCTGAAGCCGGACGGCAGCATGACAGTACAGGTCAGGGCAGGCAAGTGGGAAATACGTTTGCTGGCGCGTCAGTCAGGGTCTTCCAAGTCCCTCAGCATGCCAGAAGGTACTGAGGAAGAAATCTGGTCTTATGAAGCGATGCCCCTGATACGCACAGTGGCGATAGAAGGACCAGCCACCGTTGATCCGCAACAAACCACCTTGCCGCCAGAATGGCTTAACTTGCCAGCATATCTCATGCGTGCTGGCAGCACATTTAACTTCAAGGAGATACGCCGTGGCGACAGTGATCCGGCGCCGGATAAACTGTCTTTGCAACGACGTTTGTGGTTGAGTTTTGATGGCTCCACGCTGACCATGAGTGACCAGATCAAAGGTGATATCAGTCATTCCAACCGCCTGACGATGGGCAATATCGCTCAACTTGGTCGTGTCAGCGTAGCCGGACAAGACCAGTTGATCACCCGTGGCAGTGACAAGCTGGCGGGCATAGAAATCCAGCGCGGCAGCATTGATGTGGGTGCTGACAGTGTGATCGGTAATAGCACCCGCAAGCTTTCTGCCGTGACCTGGCAAAAGGATTTTGACAAGCTAGCCATAGAATTGATCTTGCCGGCAGGCTGGCGTTTACTGCATGCTGGCGGAACTGACCGGGCCGAAGGAGCCTGGTTGTCTCGCTGGAATTTGCTGGATTTTTTCCTGGTGCTGGTAATTGCGCTGGCTGCGGGCAAATTGTGGGGCAGGCAATGGGGCGCGCTTGCCTTGTTTGCGCTGGTGCTGTCGTATCAGGAGGCAGATGCACCACGTTATTCATGGATAGTCTTGCTGGCGCTGACCGCGATTTTGCGCGCCTTGCCAGCCAGTCGCTTCCAGATTTGGATCAAGCGTCTGCAGCAAGTCAGTTTGCTGGTGCTGGTCTTGCTCACGCTGTCATTTGCCACGCAACAGGTACGTTCAGCTTTGTACCCTGTGCTTGAGACCGATGGTAGTGCAGCTTATAGGTATCAGGCAGTTCAAGGCGACATGTCGCCAACACCTGCCGCTGCGCCAGCTGCAATGCCAGTCGATGCTAATACAGAAGTGCAGGGTGGTAGCAATGCTGAAATTGCGTCACCACCTCCGCCTCCAGCGAGGATGGTAGAGGAAGTCAAACCAGCCGAGCGCGCTGCCGAAAAACTCGCTAAAGGGGACGCAGTACGATCCTATAGAATGACCACGCCCAAGGCACTTATCGGTTCGCGCGCAACTAACTATCAAGTGCTGGACCCCGATGCCAAGGTGCAGACTGGCCCGGGCTTACCCACCTGGAACTGGCGTTCCCATCAGTTGATCTTTGACGGCCCGGTCAGACAAGATCAACAACTGGATTTATGGCTGTTGCCACCCTGGGCAAATAAACTGCTGGTTGTGTTACGCCTGATACTGCTGGGCTTCTTATTGCTGTGCGTGAGCGAGTTGAGAAAAGGATCAAATCAGGGGCCTTCGGACAGTGACAAACAAGCTGCTGGCAGATGGCCATGGCGTGGCTTCGGCAAGGCCGCATCCCTGTTGGTGATGTGTAGCTTGATTGCACTTCCTGTTGTGTACAGCGAAGCTGCACATGCCCAGATGCCGGATAATGGAAAGCTGGAAGAGTTAAAACAAAAATTAACCCGTCCGGCAGACTGCCTGCCAAATTGTGCAGAAATCTCGCGTATGATGGTGCAAATCAATGGCAACAATGTCCGGCTGGGGCTGGATGTTGATGCCGCCATTGAGCTTGCCTTGCCACTGCCTGGTGGTATCAAACACTGGCTGCCTGCGCAGGCGCAACTGGACGGCAAGCCAGCCTACATAAGCCGTGCAGACGATGGAACCATATGGTTGCTGGCCCCGGCAGGACGACACAGGCTGGAACTGACAGGCGAACTGATGCAGAGCGATACCTTGCAATTACCCCTGCCGCAAAAGCCCAGGCAGGTCGATGTACATGCAGATGGTTGGGATGTGGCAGGTTTGTCAGACGACTCTGGTGTTGCCGATACCCTGCAATTCAACCGCCGCATCAAGGCCAGTAACAAGGCAGAAGCAACTGCCTTGCCCAGTTTTTTACGTGTCACACGTCGTTTGATACTGGACAAGGAATGGCAGGTCGAAACCAAGGTCTCGCGGCTGTCCCCTATGGGCCAGCCTGTATTGGCACAAATCCCCTTATTGCCTGGCGAAGCGGCTACCACTGCTGGTTTGAATATTAAGGATGGCAAGGTCGCGGTTAATCTGGGCCCGCAGAACGAAAGCATGGAGTGGCGTTCGAATTTGCCACAAACTTCCCAGCTTAAACTGAATCTTGCGCAGCAAAGCAATTGGATAGAAACCTGGGTCATCGCTGCCTCAGGTATCTGGCACCTGGGCACGGCAGGATTGCCACCACTCGCCAGTGATGCCAGTAATGGTGAGAGCGGTGCTGATCTGGTGTTCCGGCCATGGCCGGGCGAGACCCTGGTTATCAGTGTAGAACGTCCGCAAGCCATTCCCGGACAAACCCTGACCATAGATGAAAGCCGCTTGCTCGTCAGCCCCGGCAGCAGGGCTACAGATTATCAACTGAGACTGCATTTGCGCAGCAGCCGTGGCGACGACTATACCCTGACCTTGCCTGAGGGCGCGGTATTACAGCGTGTGAATATTAATCATCAGTTAAGGTCATTGCGTGCAAATGGCAGGCAACTGGTGTTGCCGGTAGTGCCAGGTGCGCAAGACATAGAAGTGCAATGGCGTCTCGATCAGGGCGCAGTAGTCAGCTATACGACTGCTACTGTGAATTTGCAGCAGGCCAGTGTTAATCACACCCTGCAATTGATCTTGCCACGAGACCGCTGGCTGTTGCTCGCCAGTGGGCCCGGCATAGGGCCTGCCATCCTGTTCTGGGGCAAGCTCATCGTTCTGCTGCTGGTTGCGGTCGTCCTTGGCCGTTATGCAAATTTGCCTGTCACGACCCGGCAATGGTTGTTGCTGACCTTGGGTTTAACCCAGGTTACCTGGTGGTGCGCAGCCCTGGTAGTTGCCTGGTTCTTTGCATTTGTCCGGCGCGCCGCAAGGGCTGATGATGTCATCAGCAGGTGGCAATTCAATTTGCGTCAGCTGGGTCTGGCGGTATTGACCCTGATCATGCTGTGCATCTTGCTGGATGCCGTGCAGAGCGGTTTGCTGGGCCAACCCGACATGCAAGTTGTCGGCAATGGCTCCAGCGCCAATAGTCTTATATGGTACCTGGACAGGACAATGGCAGACCTGCAAACCGCCTGGGTATTATCACTCCCCATGCTGGTCTATCGAGGCCTGATGTTGCTGTGGGCCTTGTGGCTGGCGTGGTCATTACTGGGCTGGTTGAAATGGGGCTGGTCGGCATTTGCCAGCGGCAGCTTGTGGAAACAAAAGCAGCGTGTGCTGGAGACTGACACTATTTTGCATGAACCTACCGTCAATGCAGAGGAGCCGCTACCTGAGCAAACGCCACTGAAATAATCATGTCAACACCAAATATTTATTTGAAGCCAAATTTTCTTACAGCACCGCAGGACTTGTTTGATCTCTTGAAAAAAGAGGTCATCTGGGATGAAAGACTGCGCGCCCGCAAAACCGCGAGTTTTGGTGTTGCCTATGATTACTCGCAAATATCGTATGCTGAAACCAGCATGCCAGAATTTCTGCAGGTGATCTGTAAGGAAGTGGAAAATGAACTCGGTTTTTTGCCCAATAATTATTTGTTGAATTTTTACCCGGACGGTAACTCAAGCATGGGTTTTCATTCAGACTCTACTGATGAGCTGGCAGAAGGAAGTGGCGTTGCCATTGTCTCGCTTGGTAGTTTGCGGCGTATTGCCTACCGCAGCAAACAAGATAAAAGCCAGGAATATCTTTACCCTTTGCCAGCAAGAGGACTGCTTTATATGTCGGCAAGTATTCAGGAGGAATGGCTGCAAGCCATTCCTAAAGAGGCAGGTGCAGGCGAGCGGATCAGTTTGACGTTCAGAAAAATATTAAACAAGGCTCAGACAGAGCCTTGACTAACACATGTGTTTATAAAGCCGTCCGCAAAGTAAATAATTCCGGAAACAACACTACATCCAGCATCTTGCGAAGATAGCTGACACCTGCTGTGCCACCTGTGCCGGCTTTGAAGCCGATGATGCGTTCTACCGTGGTCACATGGCGGAAGCGCCAGATGCGGAAAGCGGTTTCCATGTCCACCAGTTTTTCTGCCAGTTCGTATAAGGACCAATATTTTTCTGGTGTTTGATAGACTTGCAACCAGGCTGCCTTGACGGACTCATTGGCGACCACGCCTTGTGACCAGTCTTGTTGCAAGCGGTCGGCGTCTATAACAAATCCCTGGCGTGACAAGAGCATGATGGCTTCATCATAAATCGATGGTGTACGCAAGGATGCCTCAAGAGTCGCATATAACTCGGGATTGCTTTCATGCACAGCCATCAGGGTGACGTTCTTGTTACCCAGCAGGTATTCCAGTTCACGGTATTGATGTGATTGAAAGCCTGATGAAGCACCAAGGTAAGGGCGTATTGCCGTGTATTCGCTAGGTGTCATGGTGGACAAAACATCCCAGGCATGCACCAGTTGATCCATGATACGGGCTACGCGTGACAGCATTTTGAAGGCTGGAGGCAGATCATTACTGCGTATGTGCTGACGCACGGCATGCAGTTCATGCAGCATCAGCTTGATCCACAGTTCACTGGTCTGATGCTGAATGATAAATAGCATTTCGTTGTGATTGGGTGAGCGCGGGTGTTGCGCTGTCAGTATTTGGTCCAGACCCAGATAATCGCCATAGCTCATGGATTCACTAAAGTCGAGCTGTGCGCCATGCCATGACATAGGGCATTTGCCAGCTTGTTCGTTGTTGCTCATGTTATTTCCTTAAAATTTTTCACACGTAAAGCCATAGTGCACAGAGCTAACTCAGAGAAAGGTGAAAATCTGCTTATATTTCATATATATGGATTTCTCTTTGCTTTTTTTCTCTCTGTCTCTCTGTCTCTCTGTGTCTCTTTGTTGAGAGGTCTTAACGATCAAGTCACTGCATTGCGCTCAGCGTTTGCATCGTAGCCTTTGCTGTCGAGTATATCGCGCAAGCCTTCTGCTGCATCCCAGACATCAACAAAGCTGGTGTACAGGGGAGTAAAACCAAAACGCATGATCGCTGGTTCACGATAGTCGCCGATGATGCCGCGCTCTATCAGCGCCTGTATCACTGCATAGGCATGTGGGTGTTTAAAGCTGGCCTGGCTGCCGCGTTGCTGGTGCTGGCGTGGTGTAACCAGTTCCAATGGATGTGCGGCGCAACGGGCTTCTACCAGGGCGATAAACACATCCGTCAGTGCCAGCGATTTTTTGCGTATGGCTTGCATATCTGTTTTGCCGAAGGTATCCAGGCCACAGGCGACCATGGCCAGCGAGGTGATAGGCTGGGTACCGCACAGGGCTCGGCGTATACCTGGGGTAGGGGTAAAGCCAGGGTTCATGGCAAAAGGGCTGGCATGACCCCACCAGCCGGACAATGGATGATGGAATGCTTCCTGATGCCGTGCTGGTACCCAGATAAATGCTGGTGAGCCAGGGCCGCCATTCAGGTATTTGTAAGTACACCCCACGGCAAAGTCGGCATTGGCGGCATTCAGTTCCACAGGTACTGCGCCCGCAGAGTGGGCCAAATCCCATAAGATCAAAGCACCATGTTGATGGGTGAGGGTAGTGACGGCTGCCATGTCATGCAGATAGCCGCTGCGGTAATTCACATGCGTGAGCATCACCAGTGCGGTGTTGTCATTGATGACTTGCGATAATTCTTCCGGGGAATCTATCAGCTGGATTTGATAACCACGATCCAGCCAGCGGGTGATGCCTTCCGCCATGTAGATATCGGTAGGGAAGTTGCTTCGTTCGGTAATGATCGTCTTGCGTTTGCTATCAGTTGATTGTATCTGCAGCGCTGCGGCAATGGCCTTGAACAGATTGACGGATGTCGTGTCGGTGACCACTACTTCATTGTCTGTTGCACCAATCAAGGGCGCGAGCTGGTTGCCCAGGGTAGATGGCATATCGAACCAGCCAGCAGTATTCCAGCTCTTGATCAGATCAGTTCCCCATTCGCGGGTGATGACATCTTGCGCCCTTTGCAGCGCCGCCTTGGGACGGGCGCCGAGTGAATTGCCATCAAGGTAAATCACCCCGGCGGGCAAATCAAATTCTTTACGCAGGACGGCCAGTGGGTCTTGCTGATCCAGCTTTTCGCAATCGCTGCGTGTGATGGTGGTGATCGTGGTGGTTTGTGTCATTACGGCAGGCTCCTCAGTATGGCGCATACCGGGCTGGCGCTGAACCCGGCGAGTTTAAGTGGCAGGCAAATCATCATCCAGGTAGCAACGTCAGAAAGACTATGATTCCTGGAAAAACATGCAGAGATTTTATGCCGGATTGCGTGAATTTTTCTTGCAAATTGAAGTAAAAAAATTGGAATTAATAGAATATTCTGCGATTTTTATATAAAATATTGATATATTATGCACTGATGGGCTTGTGCGTAGCGAAAACGCGCCATGCTGTTTGTATTTTGCAATGACTTGTTCTTTTTAGTTATTGGCAATAATAGTTTAAAAAAGTACTAACCACAGAGGTACAAAGAAAGGACAAACTGTTTACTTTACAAGTAGCCTTTCTTTCCTTTTTTGCTTTTCTCAATGAGCCCACTATGCTTCTGTGTCACTGACCCTCTGTGTTGAGAGGTCTTGTCTTAATAATAAAGTAGACTGCCAAATGCAATTCGACACCACCGATCTTAAAATCCTCCAGCAATTGCAGGCCGATGGCCGCATCAGCAATCAGGAACTGGCGGACAAGGTTTTTTTATCCCCATCATCCTGCCTGCGTCGCGTGCGCATGCTGGAAGAGGCTGGCATCATTCACCATTACTGCGCCGTCATTGATGCTGCCGCAGTTGGGTTGGAAGTAGACGCCTTTGTCCAGGTCACCATGCGGCGCGATGTAGAGCAGTGGCATGAAAATTTCTCGCAAGCCTTGCAACAATGGCCAGAAGTAGTAGGCTCCTACATTATCACAGGTGACGCAAATTACCTCCTACGGGTGCGAGCCCGTAATCTAAAGCATTATTCTGCCTTTGTGCTGGAACGCTTGTACAAAACCACTGGCGTACTTGATATACGCTCGAATATCGTCTTGCAAACCTTGAAGGATACCCAGCAAATCGCCACGAGTTTGCTGGTGGCAGAATAAGGCCGACCGTGTTGACAACTGACTGGATTATTCAAAATGATGATTTCTTTTGATATAGATGGCTATCGTTACAACCTGCGGGCTGCTGCAATTATTCTGGATGATGACAAAGTACTCCTGCACCAGATAGAAGGCGATGCATTCTGGTGCGTGCCGGGTGGTCGCGTCGATGCCGGTGAGATGGCCGCTGCAACCATCGTGCGGGAAATGCAGGAGGAATTATCAGAGCAGATGACTTGCGAAAAACTCTTGTGGACGGTAGAAAATTTCTTTGAATACCGCGGGCAAAAACACCATGAGCTGGGTTTGTATTTTTTAGTTAAGCTATTGCCTGCTTCCCGAATGTTGACAACACCAGGCCCCTATATGGGTAATGAGGGAGATTTACAATTGACCTTCGCCTGGTTTAAACGGACAGAACTGATTGCACTTGATATTCGCCCTTCGTTTTTAGCTCAGGCATTGGCTGATTCTTCACTGACTATGCAGCATGTGGTACATCGTGAACTTGCCTGAAACTCCTTTGTCTGAAATCCTTTAGATAGTGCTCATCTACAATTTTCCGATTGCGTTGGGCATGTCTTAAACCAAGCTCAAGCCGGCATGATTTGCGTCATCAAATATTTCTGATTTGCATCGAATATTTTTTATATGCACTTGTAAATTTCCCTGTCCGACAGTCGAGTCTTACAGCTTTTTAGGACTGGTCCGATACGTATAAATTGCTGTTCTGATTACACTACTCTCAGTAACTTCAAAATAACAAAAACTCAGTGGGTTATAAAAACATGACGATGTTTTTTGGTACTCCTTTTTGTTATTGTAAATTTATAGCCGCCTGTACTTTAGTGACATAGCGCGTACAGGTTTTAAGGATTTCATCATTCCCGTGCGCATTTCGCGCAACGTATTGTTTAACCAGTATTCAGGAGATTTATATGAAAAACGGACGTCAACAAGACCATTCTTTCCAAGACCGCGATCGTCAGGTCAACACACATCACCTCAACAACGGTAGCCGCCATGATACCTACGGCCATCAGAATGATTTCGATCATGATGCACGCCATACATCCTCTCATTATGCAAATGATTTTGGCCGTGAACAATTGCAAAGCCGCAATACCGGCTCACAAGGTTTTTATGGTGGACAATATGACCTGGATGGTGGTCGCCAACAAGACCAGCGCTCTCTGAATGATAACAGCGCCAGCCGCTCATATCCTGATCAATATGACCGCCAGTCAGGTCGTTCTCATGGCCAGCAATCCGGTCAGGATTTTTATCGTAACCAGGCCAATAATGGCCGTTACCATCCCAATGACAATGGCCAATATGAGCGTAACCCCAATACCTATCCACGTCAGACGGCTGGCGACCACGACAGGCATGATCGCAGCAACAGCCAGCAAGTGACGCGTGGTGGCTATGAAGATACCCGCCACTCTCAACAAGGCGGTCATTTTGATCCAGATTATCACCAATGGCGTAATCAACAAATTGAAGCGCTGGATAGTGACTATAACGACTGGCGCAAAGAGCGCTATCAAAAATTCTCTACCGAATTTGATACATGGCGCAGCAGCCGTTCTACCGATGCGACAAAACATTTGCAAGAAAAGAATGGTCAGAACTCCGCAGTCTCCGCTGCTGCGACTGACAATAACACAACGGGAAAATCGAAATAAGTGTTTGCTGTCTGAATAGCTTCAGCGAGTAGTTTCAACGATTGTTGAAAATGAGGGAAGACAGGTTTCTTGTCTTCCCCACTTCTGTTATGCGCTTTTGTTAGCGCTAATGTTATGCACGGATACGAATCTTTTCTGGTGCTCAGGATAGCTTTCTGCCACAATTTGCTCGTCACGTACCAGTTATTGCGGAGTCCGTCATGTCATTTTTTTCTCGTCCCGTTCGTCTTGTTCAATCCACCTTTTGCGCCAGTCTGTTGCTTATCAGTTCCTGTGCGCTGGCTATCTGTCAGCCAGGCAAGTTGGTCGTGCAGGTGCTAGGTTCGGGCGGCCCGGAACTGAGTGACCAGCGTGCTTCAACTTCCTATCTAGTATGGGTAGACCAAAAGGCCAGGATACTGGTTGATTTTGGCAGTGGCGCAGCCTTGAATTATGAAAAATCCGGCGCCAATCCGGCGGAACTGGAGGCTGTGCTCTTCTCACATTTTCACGTTGATCATACGGCCGATTTTCCTTCGCTGGTCAAAGGTTTGCCGTTTGCTGGCTATGATAAAGAGCTGCGTGTTTTTGGCCCACCCAAGCGTGGGGTTTTTCCAGGTATCAAAGAATTTACGCATGCTTTGTTTAACCGTGACACGGGTGCTTATGCCTATCTGGCAGATTATGCTGACCCTGATGTCAGCAGCCAGTTCAAATTGGAACTTGAAGAAGTGAGCCTTAAGTCTAAAGAAATCAGGCGCTACGATATTGATGAGAGTCTGACCGTCAGTGCCGTCAGTGTATTGCATGGTTCCGTGCCTTCTTTGGCATGGCGTGTAGAAAGCAAGGGTTGTAGTATCACCTTTAGCGGTGACACCAGTAACACCGATCAGGCGCTGGATCAACTGGCGCAAGGCACGGATGTGCTGGTTGCCCATAATGCCGCCCGCGAAAACGATACCGATGAAGTGGCACGCTTACTGCACATGATGCCGACAGAAATTGGCCGCATCGCAGGTGTGGCAAAAGCAGGCAAGCTGGTTTTGTCACACCGCATGAAACGCACTCTTGGACATGAGATGGAGAGCACAACGGCAATACGCAAGAATTATGCAGGAACGATTTTGTTTGCCAATGATATGCAGCGCATCATCGTCGGCGGCAAATAAGTGCGGGCATGGTCACAACTGAAATGCGTTCTGCTTAAACATCCTTGGGCACTTGCGGAAGAAATGCGCCGCTGTGTAAAATGCCGTAGGCAATCACTGATGCTATCAGGGCATACGCAATTCTTGGTATCCATTCTGCCACCTGTCTTTGTTGCAGTACAAGGCTGGCATTTTCACCCTTGGCATAACGGGACAGCATTTCGGGCAAGGTGCCGCTGGCCTCTCCAGTTTGTATCAATCCCAATAATGTGTCGTTGTTGATTGTTGGTAAAGAGCGTACCGCTTCTGCCAGAGTTGCCCCTTTTTGCATGCGCGGCAAAATACGCGCTAACTCACGTCTCAACAAGACATTACTTGCTCCTTGCAAGCCCAGTGGCAGGGCATCAAACATGGGGAGGCCCGCTTCCAGCAGCAAGGCCATGCTCTGCCAAAAATCGCAGAGATTGCGCCGCTTGTGCATGACCCCAAAAACCGGCAGGGCCAGCAGCGTCTGATCCAGCCAGGATGCAGGCGCATCCGCAGGGCGCATCTGGAAACGCCTGTAAGCATAAATACCGCCAACCACCAGGCCTGCGGCGAGCAAGATACTGCGCACAGCATGCCAGAGATAAGCACCCACGCTCAGCGAACCCGCTACTAGTTGTGGCAAGGGCGGGACAAATAAAGCCAGTATGCCCATCAAAATGGGCCGCATCATGCCTGATCTGACCGTGGCTATCTGCTGGGCTTTTTCTTCGTAATAACTGGCCAGGTGGCGGTAGGTCGGGGTTGGATCACCGGCAGCCAGCGCAGCCTTGAGCAAGCCTGCTTCCAGCGGAGTCCAAAGGCTACTTTGCAAGCCTGCATCTGCCAGGTTTTTACCGCGCTTAACGGCATGCAGGGTTGCTGTCATCCTGCTTTGATACGGCGCAGGCAATTTGATCATAGGCAAAGCTTGCAGCGCGGGGATGCCAGCATGGCTTAATGCAGCCAATTGTTGCAGTAAGTCTGCACGGATACGGTAGGGCAGGGCCAGTTGGTGCTTATTTTTCATGCATGCTATTGTGCCATGGATTATCATGGGCTATATATAATGACATTAGTCTTAATTGTTGCAGGGAAAATATCTCGTATTTAGAAAAAAAGCCAAGTCTAAAAAGGAGTACTTGATGTCTATCTCAAAATTAACCCTCGTTGTTTTATGTACGGTTTTTTTCTGGCATGCCCAGGCTTCTGAAATACTCGAACTACAGGACTATCATGCCAGCGAAGCCAAGGTGGGTAAGACCGGCTCCTGGCTGGGTTTGCAGCAGGCAGGCAAGGGCTGGCGGCTGGTGACTGTCAAGCCCAGCTTCAGAAAAATACCTGACCCCATCAGCGGCGAGGGTGTACGGGTAGCGGCAAATACAGCCAATGTCAGGATGTTGTTGTCTGATCCCGGTTTGAAGGCCGGGGCAGTCAGTGTTTCAGATGAAGTAAAATTGGTCAGCGGCTCTATAGACGAAGAATTCGAATTATCGACCTTGCCATCCTTGGGACAGGAAAGGCTGATGCACTTGCAAGGCAATGAATATAGCCTGCAAAATCGTGAGGGTAAAATTTACCTCAAATATGCAGGCGCAGAACAATACCTGTTCGACTATGTTGAAAACAAGGAAGACAACAATGCCCGCCTGATCTGGATAGGTGATCTTGATCATGATGGAAAACTTGATTTCATCATCGATACATCAAATCACTATAACGTCACAGAATTGCGCCTATATTTGTCGGGGCAGGCTGCCAAGGGCGAATTATTAAAGTTGGTGGCCAAGCGCAAAAGTACCGGCTGTTAATTTAATTTGCCTATGCGCAAGCCTCACTTTGTTACATTTGCTTACCTGCGTAACATTATTCCTGTCTCCTTTTTAATAGCCTCATGCGTTGTTGGAGTATGAGTCATTATTAAACTGAAGGAGAACATCATGGAATTAGCCACTAACAGCAAACGCATACATCCCTTGTTAGCAGGTGCTGCATGCTCAGTTATACTGGTGAGCCTCTTGGGTGCTGCTGCCCTGACAGGCGTATTGCCCAGTTCTCACAGCACGGCGACATCGGGCAATGAGATTGTGCCAGCCATGACTAGTAATGCCAATGCGATCAATCCCGCAGGCAACACTGCCATGCCGCTTGCCAATACTGGCAATCAACCTGCGGCTAATTATGCAAACACGCAGTATGCCAATCCTCAGTATGCAAACACTGCACAAAATACTTATCCTGCGCCTGCACCAGCTCCAACCAGGGTTGCTCAGAGCAGCAGCCATCATCAGCCTGTCAGAAATTATCAAACACAGCCTGCGCAGGCAAAGAATAGCCCGGTTGGTATAGGTGTGGGTGCCGTGATTGGTGGTCTGGTTGGTAGCCAGATCGGTAATGGCAATGGCCGCACGCTGGCAACTATCGCTGGTGCAGTTGGTGGCGGTTATGTCGGTAATGAAGTTGCAAAAAGAAATCCATAACAGGATGTCAGGCCTATAGGATTTTAAGTTTTTAAGTAATCCATGACCCAGACGGAGTGCCAGCTTGATATCTGGCACTCCGTTTTCATTTAATGCGCATTGGTTTTAACGCGCATTCGTCGTGTTCATCAGCGAACGCAACAAGTCGGCAGCAATGCCTTTGTTGGCCCAGGTTTGCGACAAATCCAGATCACCGTTGGTACTCACGATGATGAGTATATTCTGGTTTTGCAAATCCACCAGATTCAAGATGCGCACACCAGCTATCCAGCCCTGACGCTCTACTATCATGGCCGCAGCACCATCTTCACTGGCTTTGAATGGATAAGACCAGACACCGATCGCACCGCCGAGATTATTCGGCTTGACCATCTCATCGCGGCTTTTGGCAGACAGATATTTGCCACGCATGAAAGCCAGGTCAAATGCATACAAATCCCGCAAGCTTCCAAAGCTGCCCCCAGCAGGCCCATAACTGGCAAAGTTCACCGCAGGTTCAGGTTTGCCACCTAGCGTGCCATGAAGATGGGTTTTAACATCAGGCTGGGCCGCATTGTAATAACCCACGTTTTGCATGCCAGCCGGGCTGAAGATGCGTTGTTGCAGCAAGCTTGAAAAGCTTTGTTTATTGATCTTTTCCAGTAAAGCGCCCAAAACAATGTAATCGCAATTGTTATAGTCGAATTTACTGCCTGGCGTGGCATTGGATGGCCCGGCGCACAGGCCAGTGGCAAATTTCTGGAGATCATCACCGCTATTGGCATCCATCATGTGGACGGCTGGATTGACCATCTCATTGTAAAGACCAGAGTAATGCGTCAGCAATTGGCGCAGGGTGGCACTGCGTGCCTGTACATTGGGGTAGTCTGGCCAGTAATGCCCTAGCGTTTGATCCAGTTGCAGCTTGCCCGCTTCAACATCCTGCATGACCAGGATGGCAGTCATTTGCTTGGTGATGGAGGCGTAGCGAAAAGTTTGTTTGGTATCGGTGACATTGCCGAAAGCTTTTTCCAGCAAGACCTTATCGCCATGCGCAGCAAATACCAAGCCTTGAAAGCCAGTAGTTTTAAGGTTTTTGGCTGCTTCTTCAAGATTCGGGATGCCTTTAGCCGCTGCCGCATGGCTGGCTGGATTTAGCAAGGTGGTCGTAATGATGATAAAACTGGCAAAAATAACAAGGTGACGATGAAGGTAAGACATGTTGTGCTCCGGTACAGTAGTCGAGCATATGCTCTGGCCTGAATATTAACAAAAGTTTAGCCTTGGTGATGTGCGTTTAGCCTCAGGCTATAATGCCGCACTATGAATCTATTAAGAACCCTTGCATCTATCAGTGGCATGACCATGCTGTCTCGGATTACCGGGCTGGTACGTGACGTACTGATTGCCACGTTGTTTGGTGCCAATGCCCTTACTGACGTATTTAATATCGCTTTTCGCATTCCCAATCTGTTACGCCGCATGTTTGCCGAAGGGGCTTTTTCGCAAGCCTTTGTACCTATCCTGGCAGAATACAAGAACAATAAGGGCGATGAAGCAACCAAGCAACTGATCGACCGTGTTTCTACCCTGATGACATGGACCCTGGTATTGACCTGCATACTGGGCATTGCCGGTGCTCCGGTCTTGCTTTATTTCTTTGCTGAAGGTTATAGAGACA
This sequence comes from Undibacterium sp. Ji42W, assembly GCF_049340405.1. NCBI lineage: Bacteria > Pseudomonadati > Pseudomonadota > Betaproteobacteria > Burkholderiales > Oxalobacteraceae > Undibacterium > Undibacterium sp. Ji42W. The sequence goes on along the minus strand of NZ_JBMPOV010000010.1, from coordinate 176,956 downwards.
AGCCAGAAATTTTTGACATGGCGGTGGTCATGACCCGCATCATGTTCCCGTATATCGGTTTCATGTCCATGGTGGCACTGGCGGGCGGGATATTGAATACCTGGCGTGAATTTAAGGTGCCAGCCTTCACGCCGGTTTTATATAACTTTTCGTCGATAGCTGGTTCGCTGTTCCTCGCGCCGTATCTTGAAAAACCAATTTATGCACTTGCTATTGCGGTTTTTGTGGGTGGCGTCTTGCAATTAGTGGCACAGGTTCCCTCGCTGATCAGGCTGGGCATGTTGCCCTCAATAAGCTGGCGCATAGGTACGGCGTGGCAGGATCAAGGGGTACGCCGCATCATGCGCAATATGGTACCTGCCATCCTGGCGGTATCTGCTACCCAGATCAGTATTGCCATCAATACCAGCCTGGCATCCAGGCTCGCACCCGGTAGTGTGACCTGGCTGGCCAATGCCGACAGGCTAATGGAATTTCCTACTGCCTTGCTGGGTGTAGCCCTGGGGACCATACTGTTACCAGGTCTCTCCAAAGCACATACAGACGGTGATACGGTCGAATATTCTGCCTTGCTCGACTGGGGATTGCGCCTGACTTTTTTGCTGGCCTTGCCGGCGGCTGTCGGCCTGGCAACCATACCAGATGCGCTGACATCTACCCTGTATCATCACAACAAATACGATGACCATGCCGTGCAAATGACGTCCAATGCCCTGATTGCTTATGGCGTAGGGTTGCTTGGACTCATCGTCGTTAAAATCCTGGCACCTGGCTTCTACGGCAAGCAGGATATACGCACACCAGTCAAGATTGCCGTGGCCGTTATGCTGGTGACGCAAGCCTTGAACTATGTGTTCGTACCTTATCTTGATCATGCAGGTCTGGCTTTGTCCGTTGGTCTTGGTGCCTGTGTGAATGCGATTTTCTTGTACACAGGCTTGCGTAAGCGCGGCATTTACCAGCCGAACAAGGGCTGGTTGATGTTTCTCGTTAAACTTTTTGCCGCACTGGTATTAATGGCTGGCGTAGCCTTATGGACTTCCGCGCAGTTCGATTGGTTAGGTATGCGCCACACCCCTGTCTTGCGTGCTGCCTATCTAACCCTGGTACTGCTGGCTTGCGCAAGCACCTATTTTGCTGCATTGGCACTCATGGGTTTCAGACCCAGGGATTTCAGGAAGGTGACCAGGGCGTGATGCTGGCACTCATTCTCTGAAGTTTTTGATCGTACACAATATCTCAATTATACTTAAACGATTTACCTGCACCAAAAAAATCATGCGCTCATTTTTCGCAAAGACAGTTTTGCTTGCTATCCTTTTTCATTTAGCTCAAGCATGGTTCTGGCAAGTGTCTTATATGAACGTGGCTTGACCGTTATTCCTTTAAAAAACGTTCCACCAACAAATTCGCTTGAAAAATTTCTGGCCTCATTCAAGCCGATGAATCTGGTCGACAAGACTGAATTGTGTCACGGTACTCAAATTAAGAAGGGCCTCTTTGTTGATGATAAGTATGATATGTATCTGATTCGTACATCAGCTATGAAAAGGCAAATGACGGGGAATACTATCTCTACGACATCTATGCGCAGTTCAATGATGATGCTGTCACCATGCCACTGCAATGACGGTAGCATCTGCCAATTTAAAACATAAATGACTTCACCAAATTCAAATCTCCGATCTTGCGCAAAGGGATGACAAAGCTTTCGCGTTTTTCTCGGGCGGTATTTTCATAGAATACCAGGGTCACGCGGGTAGTGATGATGGGTTGTTTGCGTTGGCCTTCATCAAAGTTATAGCCACCTGCGCCGAAGTTACCCCAGTAGTTGACGAATACATGGTAAGCGCCATGTTGTGGCGCGATAGTGGTGAACATTTCAGGGCCGGGGCCATCCACGCTGTCCACATCCAGGCCGCCGCCGCCATTCAATATGGGCGCTGCAAAGAAGGCGTGCTGGCCATCAGGGGTGATGATGTGCAGATCAACTTCTGCCTCAGGTGCATCCCATGAGCAGATGATGCGTAGTTGCGGTGACAGCTGCTGGGTATTGGCTTCGTAATATTGCACACGTTGCAGGCTTTTACCGTCTGGCCCCTTGATCTCTATATTGTTGGAGCCGCTGCCAAAGGCATAGTGGCGTTCAAAGCGACCGTCTTTGCCGTAATTGAGCACCATGGGATTGCCATTGACGATGAGAGTATGCTTGCGCTGTTTACCCGCATCACGGATACTGCCTTCGATGAGGGTGCGGTTTTTTTGCGTACCACGGTCTATCGGTGGTAAAGGGTAAGAGGCACGGGTATCGCTGGATTTATCGGTCAGGCCGCCATAGTTCCAGCCGCCACGCGGGCTATTGATGGTAGGTTGATCTTCAGCCACGCAATTTATCGCGCCTGCCAGCAGTGCACAAGCTAGCAAGGAGGTTTTTGTTTTCATTTGCATGGTCATTACGGATAAGTAAAAGATTTAACCAGTGTCAATTCGCCAGCTTTGCGCATGGGTACCTGAAAGCTTTGCTGTTTTTCTGACAGGGTACCTTCCTGGCTGATGATGGCAACCCTGGCGATGGTCAGGTCTTTTTCGTTGCCGCCGCTGCCGTAATAATTGACGTAGACGTGATAAGTGCCTTTTGGGGGCGCAGTATTTGCATAGATTTCAGGCCCGTAACCAGTAGTGACGTCCACATCGAGTGCGCCACCGTTCTGCACGACGCGGTTGCCGTAGAACACATGCTGGCCATCAGGTGAGATGACGTGTAAATCCAGGTCCGTCCCATCGCTATCCCAGGACAAGACTACGCGCAGGCGTGCATTCGGTCGGCTGGTATTGGTGTCGAAAAATTGTACACGTTTGACTTCGCTGCCATCTGGGCTGCGTACTTCCACATTATTGGAGCCAGAACTGAAAGAGTAGGGGCGGGAAAATTCGCCACCTTCACCAATTGACAAAGGCATGGCAGCACCATTGACGATGAGCTTGCCTGGTTTTTTCTTGTTATTCGTGCTGATACGGCCTTTGATGAGCGCCATTTCATTCTGGCCCTCAGCATTGACTGAAGATGCAGGGTAGTGCACGGGCTGTTTAAAGCCTGCCGCCTCACCGCCACTATGGCGCCAGCCGCCATGTGGTAGTTCTATCGTGGTGTCTGCCATCGCACAAAAAGGCAAAACAGCAAGCAGGCTGCTGGCCATACAAATAATGAGTCGCTTTGGGTAGGGCTTGATCATGTTGTTCCTTCTATGAGACGGCGTGCCAGTTTTTCTACATAGTCTTCATTGGCACCGTTCGGATGAAATCGTAAAGCCAGGTGCAAGTATTCATGGGCGAGGGTGATGCGTTCGTCCAGGCTGCGCCAGCCACGCGCGTAGATACGCATGCGCTTCTGGTCTGAATAGGGGTTGCCACTTGCCAGCAAGCAGATCGCAGGCTGTGTATCTGGATTCTCAAAACCTGGCTCACGGCGCAATATGCGTTGCCATTTACTGCTGGCACTGGTGGTGCTCAGCCAAGTTTGTGCAGCGGTCAAGGGTTTGCAATCGGATTTGCCATTGAAGCTGGCGATGCTGGCTTGCGGAAAGCTGGTGGCCAGGATACGCTCAAAACTCCAGCCCTGATTTGCCTGCTTCGTCGCTTCTTTCAATGACATGCGGTTGGTACCTGCGCTGTCATTGTGATAGCGAATGTTTGCCCCTTGCAATACCAGGTCATCAGTGAACCAAGCGGCAACCATTGCTGCGTCGGATGGTGCATTGGCGCTGACACGCTGGCGGGTGGTGCTGTCGGCAATGCGCCAGCAACCGTGATCAAGGGTGGCATTCTGTATCAGATAGCTGCGCGCCGCAATTGCCAGGCTGCGGGCGGCTTGTATATTGCTGGCATCGCCCTCGCGGTCTATGACGCGGGCGACATAGTCATTGATGCTGGTGCGCCCCGTAATTTGTGGGGCCATGCCAAGGGCGCGTTGCAGCGTCAGACTGCCATTGCTATTGATGTCCAGGCTATTGCCGTTGGCGAATTGCAGTTTGTATTTGCCGGACAGTGTCCCAGCACGCGCAGGAGCGCTTGTTGCAGATGTAGACAATACTTCGCGCAATGGATAACGCGCAAAAAAATCCACATCTACGCAATGCGTTTCGTCACCGACATTGTCCATATTATTGATACCTGCCCAACGAGGTGTTGGCAGGGTAGTTGCCAATGCACTGGCCCAGGTAGCGAGGGTAGAACGGCTGGAGCCACGCGCACCAAACCAGAATGGTGTGCCATCAGCCAGCCAGCCTGCTGCACCACCAAAGGCGCTGTTGTCAGGCAAATGCCAGGAATAGGTTTTGTAACGTATGCCTGTACCCAGTTGCGCCCAGGCTTCGCGGCCATAGCCTTGCACGGCGGTTTCCAGGAGGGCGGTGCGGGCAGCGGCGCGGGCTTGTGAGGAGAACTTGCTCAAGGTTTCCAACAATTCTTTTACGCTGACCTGGGTGTCGGGTTGTAATTGCGCTGTGCGCTGCAACCAAGTGGCATCGCTGCGGGTTTGCCAGTAAGCCTTCCATGACTTGTCGTTCAAAGCCAGACGCGCTGGTGAAAAATACGGAGCGCATGACCGTGCCAGGGCAGAGTCGCGTTCTACCTGCTCACCGGGTTCACAACAATACAGGTCTTCGTTTTTTTCCTGTTTTTCGCGTAACTCTTTTTTTGCTGTGCAGGTGTAAGCGGCTTCGTGAATGTGATTGTCTTGCAGGTAGGCATAGACAAACAGTTTCCACAAGCTGCCCATAGGAATTTTTTGATCTGTGATTTTACTGTCTTGAGAATTCAATGTGCGTACTTCCACCTGGCCATCACGCAGCCAGGCGACAGTAGCTGTGCCAGCGATATCTGCAGCATGTGCAATTTGCGCAGATGCTGCCAGCGTGACTATGGTCGCGCTGGCAAGCATGATGGTGCTGGTCGCTTTGCGGGCAGGATCAGCGGATTTCCATAAACGCACGTGGCTTGTCCTCAAAGGCTTTCTGGTCTGGCTGGTACATGTGGTAGTAGCGGGCAGGAGGCAGGGCGAACTTGCCGGTTTGTGCTGCACGTACCAAGTGACGTATCACGACCTGACCATTCAGTGCATCTACCGGCACGGCATAGCCGCGGGGTGTTTGCTCGTAGCGTGCACGCTCCATGGCTTCCATATCTTTGCCGCCAGGGTAACGCAGGCTGATACCCCAGGTAGAACGGTCAGCCGAGGTACCCGGTGGTAAAGGCACTTCAACAATGCCAAAGTTCAGTTCAGGGCCAGACGTGCGGCTGAGCACCACTTCATCCAGATAGACTTCATCTGTTTTTAGTGCGGCGCCATCACCCAGCAACTCCAGCTTGAAGCCAGCCTTGCCAGCGACTGCTGGTGGTGTCACGGCACCTTTGCTGGCGGCAGCAGGTGCGGCAACAGCTTCTGGTACCAGGCGGTAAATACGGCGTTCCAGTTTCACTGGAAGATTGGATTTTTCTGGTTCGCGGCTGTCAAACTGGGCAATGGCGATCATGCCAGCACTTGGGGTAGACGCCATACGGATGACACTTGGTGTGGGCGTAGCGGCTGTGGTATTCCAACGGAATACGTTTTGACCAGTAACGGTTTCACGCGCCTGCCAGCCAGCTTCCAGTTCCACCTTTGCCATATTGTTGCGCAACAAAGGATCATTGTTGCCAGACTTGCCACCGAGAGCGCGGTAAGTCCACAGCAGGCTCAAGGCGCGGTCTATGGTAGGTGACTCTGACCTGACGCGTTCAAGCACGGCAGCAGCATCACTGGCAGGGCGTTTGCCTGTCAGTATCAGCAAGGCTTCACCCAAAGGCAGGTCGGCCTGGTGCACGCGGGCAGCAGCTTCCGGCAGGGTCGTGACGGTAATTCCTGTCAGGTTGCCTTTGCTTTGCTGTACTACATAGGCAGCCAGCAAGGTGCTCATCGCATGTTGTACATCATCATCCTTATTGGCAAAGATCATGCTGTTCATGCCGGAGCGTGGGGTGATGACGACAGGTTTTGCAAACGCGCCTTTGGCACCCAGTTCTTCACTCAAGGCTTCTGCCATGGAACGTACTGGCAAGCCCATGTCCTGCATCCAGTACAGCATCAGGGCGCGCTGCCAATGTGACTGCTTGACGCCATCTTTGCGGTAAATATCATTCAGCTTGTCAAAGTGGCCTTCTGGCAGTGACAGTTTCAAGACGCGGCTGGCATGCCAGTCGGCATAGTAGGCATAAGTAGTCAGCAGAGCATCACCATCTTTTTCTGGCACGCTCCACCAGCCAAAGGTCGCATCCGGGCCTGCCATTTGCGCCAGGCGGAAGCGGTAGCTGTACAGCCTTTGCGTCAATTGCGCTGCCAGTCTTTCTTCACTTGGCAAAGTTGATTGCAAGGCCAGGCTGTAAGGGATGAGGCGGCTGGAAGTTTGTTCTACACAGCCATATGGGTAGTCAATCAAGTCATCCATCAAGCGGCGGAACTGTGTGCTGGCACTGTCAGCGAATTGCAGTTGCAGGTTGCTGGCATCAGGTGGCAGTTTCAAGACTGTTTCCTTGCCAGTCACAGGCACGCTGACCGAGCGCTGGCTGAGCCAGTGCACAGGGATGATTTTCAGCGGCACATTCAGGGCATCAACAGTCTTGCCGCCTACAGCCAGCGACAGGTCTATCTTGTTGTCGAGGCCATTGGCTTTCAAAGGCACAGAGATAAAGTTCGCACCGGGTTTCAGCTTCAGGCTTTCTTGCTTGTTGACGCCGGAGCCAGTGATGTTCAGGTTGGCGCTGGCATCCTGGTTACCCTGATTGAAGATGGCTACGCTGGCATTAGGAGCATCCTGCACGCGCATCCAGTTCGGGCTGGTCCATTTCACATAGAAGTCTTTGTCTGAACGCACGTAGGCGATGTTCTGGCCGACATTGCCACCAGCTTCGGTCGCACGCACGGTAATGCGCCAGCGTGTCAGCGAATCGGGCATGGTGAAAGTCAACCGGGCGCGGCCTGTGGCGTCAGCCGTAACATTCGGTTGCCACAGGGCGGTGTCCTTGTCTTCACGACGTGGTCTTTCCAATACCTTGATGGCGCGTTCATGGGTTTGCCCATTGGCAGGCAAAGCCAGTTTGGATGGCGGCACAGCCAGGTCATAGGCGATAAAACTCAGACTGGCCGAGGTACGTACATTATTGCGACGTGGGTGATAGAAAAAGTCAGAAATATCCGGTGCAATTTCAGGCTGCAACACATAAATCATTTCATCGACGACACCAACAGTGAGTTGGCTGCCTGCGGCTGGCTTTCCATCCACCATGGCAGTCAGGTCCAGCGTGACTTTGTCACCTGGAGCATAAACTGCCTTGTCTGCTTTGACAGCGACATTGATGCGTGGCTGTTCAACTTTCAAGCCCAGGTTCTGGAATACATAATCGGCGCCTTTGACATACACCACAGACAAGGTGATGTTGGGGCCATAGGTATCCTGGACAGGAAGCTCGACCTTCCACTGCATAGGTGACAGACGTTTGGCGCTGAGCCAGCCACTGGCATTGCTCATCAAGGCGGTCTTTTCTACCTTGTCACGTTCCAGTGTGAACAGTGCCTGGTCAATTTGCTGCGGGAAGGTGATCAGCGCACTGGCAGTTTCACCTGGCTTGTAGCTGGCCTTGTCAAACACCATTTCTATCGAGCCTTGTGGTGCACTGACGCCAGCACCGCTGACATAATGCGAAGTCGCACCAAGGATGTTGCCTGCTGCATCGCGTATTGACAGGGTATAGGTACCGGGTTCAGCAAAAGCCAACGTTAGCTTATTGGTGTTAGCGAGCTTGCCGTTCGATTTCTTCTGGTTTTCCAGTCTTACCCAGTCCCATGTTGCTGGCGCACTGACTGTGCTGACAGTATTGCCAGGTACCGGCAGTGCAGTCATGGCAAAGTTCATGTTTTCGCCAACGGCAGAGAATGCACGCTCGGCCTTCAGGCTATAGGTGCCAGCACCACGTTCCACCAGTATTTCTTTGGTGGCACGCACGCGATAAGCCGCACCATCAGTGGCTAACACTGACAGAATATAACGACTGGGTTCAGTCGCCGCAGGCAGTTTGAAATCGACAAAACCACTGCTATCAGTCGTAAATGTCGTCGTGCTCATCTGCACTGGGAACTGGCCTGCGTAACCGAGATCGCCTTCAACGATGGTCAGGCGCTGGGCGCGTACAGTCAAGTCTGCCTTGGCATTGACGACCGGTTTACCATCGGGATAAACCAGTTGCAGCTTCCCCTTGATTTCTTCATTGGTTTTATAATCCTTTTTGCTAGGCATGACATTGATTTCAAAATGCGGCTTTTGATATTCAGCCACACGGAAAGCCGCGCCATAGCTATTGCCTTTGTAACTGAAACGCAATTCATAACCGCCTGCCACCGCATTGTCTGGCAACTGGAATACCGTATCACCGCCAGATTGCGGTGTCATTTGCAGGGTCTGCGCTGCGACCGGGAAACCATTTGCATCAAACACCTGCAACTTCAATTCACCGGCGGTAATGGCAGTAGATTCACGGGCCGACACAAAAGTACGGCCAAGGAATTTCACATATACGGTTTCACCAGGTCGGTACAAGGGACGGTCAGTCACCGCATACAGTTTGGTGTTATAGATTTCACTATCGTAATAATAATTTTCTGCGACAAAGACGCCGCCTTTGCTGTCTTCGCCATAGACATAGGTCTTTTCAGGCGCATCACGTTCAAAATTGACGATGCCGCTGGCATCAGTTACACCCGTACTCAGGATGCCTGCGCCATCTGTCCAGACTGTTTTTGCATCTGCCACTGGCTGGCTGCTACGGCGGTCAGCCACCCAGACCAGCATTTGTTTGCTGGAGACCTTGGTCACAGCGATAGAGTCGGACACAAATACCAAGGTCACTGCACGATAGCTGCCAACCATGGCTTCGACCAGATACAGGCCCGGTTCTTTTTTACCCAGCGGTATCAGCACATTGCCTTTTGGCGAAGTAATGAATTCACTGCTGCTGCCATCGAGCTTGACGCCTTTGGGTGGTTGTATCGGCTGGGCGATATGTACAGGGTAGCGGAAGCTATCAACCAGGGTATGCGCCTTCAGTGGCTGGTACAGCGGGTTCATTTGCTGTGGTGTTGGTGCTTTGACCAGCGGGTGCAGGCGTACTTCCGGTGCTTGCGAAGTCACTGCTTTTCTGGCATCCGATGAAAACAGTTTGCGCCACATGCGGCGTGATGCGTCCCACCAGTTGTCCCAAGTGCGTGCCAGCGCATCGGCTACGCCTTTGCCCTTGTAATTGCCTTGGGCATCAATGCGGTGCAAATTCTTTTGTGCCTTTAAAAATTCCAGCGGGTCCTTGACCTTATAAACATAGACATCGACACCGCCGAGTTCAGAAATCTGCCCCATGTCCTGGGCTTCCAGCCGCACCATGGCAGTATCGCCAGAACCATAGGCAGCATCACTGAGCAGGAAGAAAGACGAGCCGCCACCGCCATCCTGCGCCACGGCAGGCATGAACAGTAACAAGGCACACAGTGCTGTCAGTAAAGTGAAGTAGCGGGATTGTTTGAATGTAGCTTTCATTGGGCGCTTTCAGGCGGACAAGAAATTGAGGCGATACACGCCAGCAAAATTGGGATTATCTTGGATAGGGTGCCAGCGCGTATCACGCCAGGCTTGCAAGTCGCGCAACTTGACAGCGCGCAGACCATTGTCAGTTGGTGTGACTGTACCGGTGTGATAGGCGATGTAAGAATTCATCCACACCATCAGATGTTGGGCGTCGCCCTGGTCATAGAACAGCAGGTCGCCGGGGGATGCCAGATTGCAGTCCTTGCCGCGGAACCTGGCATTTTCCTGCACCATTTCTATGGCGCTGACATAGGCCGAGACCGTGCCATCAGCCAGCCGCCATTGATGGCGTATTGATTGCGTACTTTGATCGAGATCGATTTCTGACGGCAGGGCAGTACCCAGCATGCCATTCGCCCGCTTCCATTTTTCATCATGCTCGCGCAGCGATTCAGCGACAGCAAAACGCACCAGGCCCACGCAATCACGCTGTTGCCAGCGCGGTGTCGGGCCTGCAGTCAACTGGGCAGCAATGATACGTGTCATCCAGGCGCGGCAACTGCGCGACTGGGCTTGCGTCAATGTTAGTGCAGTAACTGTCGGTGCCGTAATTGTCGCAACTTTGTTAGCATTGGTGGAAGGTAGTGGCACAACAGGTGGAGTGACTTTATTGGCCAGCACCAGCCTGTGCCATCCCAGCATGGTGCTGGTGGCGAGCATGCCAGTCAGTACATGCCGGCGTTTCAATTGGATTTCTCCTTGCCGATCCATTCAACTTTTTGCCAGGCTTTGCCACTGGCCTGGGCCTTGCTCAATTCCAGGCGTATGGGCGGGTAAGTCGCCAGGGCTTTGATGCGGGCGGGCAGATGTGTCTTTGCTGCTTCCAGGAAGTTGGCATCTTCAGGCTTTGCCAGCGCTGCATAGATTTCACGCTGCGCCATTTCTGACAAAGGGCGTGGTGTAATCAGGCCCAGGGTGTTTTGTGCTCCAGATGTCTGGTCAGCCACGCTAGGGTTGCTGCGGGCAATAGTATCGACCACTTTATCTACGAGGCCGCCATCGGGTGAGAACACCACAAAGTCACCGCTGGCAGCCAGCGTGGCTTTGCTATTGGCGTTGCGCCATAGTTTCTGGTCGGCTTTGGCCTTGGTCGTGCCTTTGCCTGGCGTTGCCTGTTCACCAGTAGCAATCGCCCAGGTCGCCAAGGCCTGCAAGGTGGCATCTCGGTTGGCGGTGTTCAGAGGTAACTTGGTGATAAAGACGGGGGAATACAAATTTGATTCGCGGTACCAGCACGCCAGGCCGGGGCCGGACAGTGGTGCCAATGCCTGGTCTGGCAACTTGGGCTTGGCATCAGCTTGTTTTAAGACGGTATTGACCATGCTCCAGTCAATTGGCACGGTAATGCATGCGCTGGGGTTTGCTGGTGCAGCAGACCACAACGCTGGGTCAAGTAACTGTGTCGATGAGATTTTTTTGGAATCCAGCCAGACCGAGGTTGACCAGTTGCCGCCAAAGTCAAAGCGCATGCCCTTGAAGCCGGATACAAAAGCGCCATAGCCCAAAGCCATGGTAGGGGCACCTATCGCCATTGTATGTTTTGCCGTGCCAGCAGCCTGGGCTGATGCAGGGGCGATATTGTCGAGATCAAATTGCAGCGACAGCGCGCCATCATGTTCCAGCCACTTGGCAACGGCAGCGCGGGCTTCTGTCACGACGCCGTTTTTATCATCAAACAAAAGACCAGGGTCAGACAAGACCACGACGCGATCACCCTGGCTGATCAACAGCAGGGTACGGCGCGGATTGACTTCCAGCGCCATGATCTGGGCCTTGCCATTGCTGGTGCTGATCTCGCCAGCCAGTTTGAGCTGACCATCTTTCATCGCTACCTTGGCAGCTTCCTGCAAGGCTTTATTGAACAGGCCCATGCGCATGACGAGGGCATAGTGGCGCAAGGCGCCTTTGCCATCGCGCCAGAAAGCCACTTCAGCCGGTTCATTGAAAATGCTGGCATACAGCTTGTCTTGCCAATCCAGGTCATGCTCGTAGGCAATGCGTTTGACTGCACCGTTCAAACCCAGGCGGTCTTCATTCTGTTCATAATAAAATGCCAGGTCTTCGGTCAGCACATCCTTGGCGATGGGTACTTGCAGCAAGTCACGCGGCAGTCTGGATAAACTGCTGGTGCGTATCAAGGCATCCGGTTGGGACATATCCACCATGAGGCGGGTACCTACATAGTGGTAATCCTTCCAGTGCTTGCTCAACTGGTAGGCAACAGCAGCAGCGGCAACTGTAACAACAGTGCCGGTGACGATCCAAATACGACGCATGAATTCTCCCTCTGGGGTATGGCTTTTTTATTGCACGGATACTATCCAAAGCAAGCCTGCAAGACAATCGTTTGCGGCTGTCTATTTGGTAATTTTATGTAAGCGTGCAGGTAAAGTCTGTAACTGGCAATTGTGCCACGCATCGCCTTGGGAATTTGTATTGTTGCAATATTTTTTTCCGGACATGCGCGGCATGTTTAAGCAGGGGAAGCTGAAGGCGGGAAATAAAATATATGGAATAAACTACTCATGCATGCATATTGCCTGGACAGGCATTCAGGCAATATGCACTGTTTTCTTAGACTAAAGCTCAGGCCGCTTTGTTTTCAGGCTTGGTTTCATTGGCGATGCGTTCATGTTCTGCTGCCCAGGCCGCATCGATGGCGCCGACTTTGATAAAGGCCGGACGGCTGCAGACGCGTTCAATGTAATTCATGACGACAGGTGATTCTGGCACCAGCTTGAACATGGTACCCCAGCGCAAGGCGTTGCCCCAGAGTACGTCTGCAGCAGTGAATTGCTCACCCAGTAAATATGGCCCTTTTTCCAATTGTGACTTGATGACACCCAGCATCGTGTCAAAGTCACTGTAAGGGCACATCGATGGCGCAGCTGGGGCGTGTTGTGCAAATTTGTCTACCAGCGCTGGCTCATAGCATGCGGCGTAATACGCCATCCAGCGCAGATAAGGGCCGCGCAACTGGCTATCCGGTGCAGGTGTCAGGCCTGCCTGCGGGAACAGGTCTGCCAGATATAAAAAGACGGCGACCTGTTCAGTGATCAGCTCATCGCGATGCTGTACCGCAGGCACTTTGCCCATGGGGTTGATGGCCAGATAGGCGTTTTGTCTTTGCTCTCCTACCTTCATGTTCAAGACGTGCAATTGATAAGGCACCCCCAATTCTTCCAGCAAAATCAGCGCTCCCGTCGCGCGGGTTTGTGGGGCATAGAACAGGGTGATGTTGTCTGCATTGCTCATGATAAGACCTTTCTTTTTATCGCGGTGGCGGAATTGCCTGGCCGTTGATATAAGAATATGCCTTCATACCTGACATCTTTTGTCAGGTTGGTTTACTATTCCTTTATGTTTAAAAAAATAATGCAAAGGAGCAATTTTTGCCATGCGCGCCAGCCGACTTATCTCCATCCTGACTATCCTGCAAGCGCGTGGTTTTGTCACCGCACCAGAGCTGGCTGATGAATGCGCAGTCAATCTGCGTACCATCTATCGTGATATCGATGCCATGAGCGAGGCGGGCATCCCCATCTATAGCGAGCGTGGTTCAGGTGGCGGTTATCGTTTGCTGGATGGTTATCGCACGCAATTGAATGGCTTGTCGGCCAAAGAGGCTGAGGCCCTGTTCATGAGCGGGCTGGCAGGAGCCGCTACTGACATGGGGCTGGGCTCTGTCATGATGGCCGCACAAAACAAGCTGTTGTCAGCCATGCCCGCCTCTTTACGTGAAGGTGCGCAGCAAATGCGTTCGCGCTTTCATCTCGATGCACCGGCCTGGTTTGGTCAGTCAGAGCAACCTGCGCACTTGCCCAAAGTGGCCGATGCGGTGTGGGAGCAAAAGTGCTTACAGATACGTTACCAGAGCTGGAAAGGTATCAACGAGCGTGTCGTCGAGCCTTTGGGCTTGGTCATGAAAAGCGGTTCCTGGTATCTGGTCGGGCAGGTAGAGGACAAACCACGCACTTACCGCATCTCACGCATGCTGGAATTGTCGGTGCTTGAAGAGCGCTTCGAAAGACCTGCGCCTTTCGATCTGGCAGCCTACTGGCGCAAAGCTACCGAGCGGCTGGAGCAAGACATGCACAGGAATATGGCAACCGTGCGCCTGTCACCAAGAGGGGTGAAATTCAGGGAGCATTTCCTGTCTCCCTATGTTTTTTCTGAAATGCAGTTGGCCAGTGAGCTTGACGAAGACGGCTGGTGCAAGGCGACCATGCCAGTCGGTTCTTTAATGATGGCATGCGCAGAAATTTTGCGTTTTGGTGAAGATGCCGAGGTGCTGGACCCACCAGAGTTGGTGAGCAAGGTGAGAGAGCATGTAGGAAAAATGGCGATGATTTACAGCAAGCCTGCAAGTAAATAAGCAAGCGTCATTTCCTTGAACATAAAAAAATCCCACAACCGTTGCCAGTTGTGGGCGAACACCTTTTGGAGAGGAATACCTTAAACCCTGAAGAGCAAACTATGTATGCTCAAACAGATAAAACTAAAAAATCAAAACGATAATTAATTATATACGTTTTATTTATAAAATATCGACAAAATGATTATGTTGTGGCTTTTATGGGATATTCTGATTTAAAATTAACTGCAGGCAACATTGGACAGCCAGATACACCATGGAATACCAGGCTTAAGGACTGATGTCCAAACAAGCGAGTGTTGCATCTCAGTCTGGCTCAAGCCTGATGTAGATAAAAGTCCACCTGATCGATAAACCAGCGTCCAGCCGGGCCGGGTGGCGCGGCTTGTGGATATACCGCCTGCATGGTCAGTTTTTTGCCACCATGGGGCATGCTTTCTACATCCAGCACTTGCAAGATGCCTGCCGCAAGATCGTGTTCTACCATGTGCAGTGGCATACCACCCCAGCCCACGCCATTGAGAATGAATGCATGTTTGGCCGAAAGATCCGCCAGCCGCCAGGTATGGGGCGACATGACGCCGTAGTCCTGGCCAGCCATTAATTCTGACCTGTCCGTAACGACCAGTTGCGTATGCTTTGCCAATTCAGCTTTTGGGATGGTGCCGCTGATTGTCGCTAATGGATGACTGTGCAAGGCCACCATCAGCAGGGCAACTTCGCCCAAGATCCTGGTGCTCAGGGTCGGGAAGTCAATAGGCAGGGATGCCACGATGCCTATGCTACAGCGCTCATCCAGCACCGGCTGATAGGCAGCGCCCAAACCCTCAACATACAGACGTAAAGGAGTGTGAGGAAATTGCATGGCAAAATCCCTGGCTACTGCGGCAATCACGGCAGTAGGAAAAAACACATCCACCACCACCGACAATTCTGGCTCCAGGCCCGACGCCATGAGCCTGGCACGCGCCTTTAAGGTATCGACACCTGCCACAATATTGCGCGCATCGGTTAGTAGCAAAACACCTTCTGGTGTGAGTTTCGGGTAGCGCCCGGAGCGGTCAAACAGCAGCACACCTATCTGTTCTTCCAGGCTATTAACCCAACCGCTAACGGCAGACTGCACCCGGTTCAGCTTCCGCGCAGCAGCTGAAAAACTGCCTTCATCCACAGCGGCGATAAAGGTGCGGAGTTGATCCAGTGACACACCATCGAGCATGGTTGATTTTCCTCTCTCTTTGCCCATCTCAAATAAAGATGGTATGTATCTCAATATATCATCTTTTCAGATTCAAATATTGGCAGCATCATTGAGTTCACATTTTCTACATTAAAGGTTCTGTCATGAAACTCTTACATCTTGATTCCAGCATACTTGGCGCTTACTCCGTCAGCCGTCAATTGTCTTCCGAAATCGTGGCGCGCGAAATTACCCTGCATCCGGGCATTCAAGTCATTTACCGTGACCTGGCGGCAGATGCCGCACTCCATTTGTCAGGCGCACACATGGCAGTGCGCCAGGGGGCAGCGCTGGAAGATAGTTCTCTGAGTAATGACATCGCCAAGGGTGACACCTATATGGAAGAGTTGATCGCTGCAGATATCGTAGTGATAGGCGCGCCCATGTATAACTTTTCTATTCCTACCCAACTCAAAGCCTGGATAGACCGGGTGGCGGTTGCCGGCAAGACTTTTCGCTATGGCGCAAATGGCCCTGAAGGCCTGTTGTCCAAGAGTAAAAAGCTCATTATTGCCGCGGCGCGTGGCAGTGTGTATTCCGCAGGCAGCCCAGCAGCAGCTTATGAACATCACGACAGTTATTTGAAGGCGGTGCTGTCGTTTTTGGGAGTCACTGACATCACTGTAATTCGCGCAGAGGGCTTGGCATTTGGCCTGGAAGCCAAGGAAACTGCTATCAAACAGGCATTGAATGAGATCGCAGCGCTGGCTGCCTGATTCCAAAAATCCAAAAAATCTGACCAAGGAAATAAACATGACTTACTCTATTATTGGTGCAGGCAAGGTTGGCATCGCACTTGCTCGCCACTTTGCGCACGCAGGTATCGAAGTGTCGATCGCCAATTCCCGTGGTCCTACCAGCCTCGCAGATCTGGTGAAAGAATTAGGATCTACAGTGACGCCAGTAAACTTGCAAGATGCACTCGCTGCTGACACTATCATTTTCGCGATACCATTTCGCGCGCACCGAGAGGTCGCTGACGCTTTAGCCAACTGGAACGGAAAAATCGTCGTCGATGCCATGAACGCTTATGGCATTGCGCCGGAAGAATTGCAAGGCATGGCCTCAACAGAAGTGCTGGCGATAGCATTGCCTGGTGCACGCGTGGTCAAATCCTTTAACCAGTTGCCTGCTGCATTGCTGGCCGTTAACCCTGCATACGATCAAGGTCGCCGCGTCATGTTTGTTGCGAGTGATGATGCCGAAGCCAGTGTCAGCATCGCCCATCTCGCTACCCAGTTTGGTTTTGCCCCGATACAACTGGGCAGGATAGATGAAGGTGGCCGCTTGCTGCAGTTGAATGGGCCACTCTTGCTTCAGAATTTAATTAAACTGGGCTAAAAATAGGCTCAGACGCTGGATGGAGTCGTGAAGATCAAAAGCCGGGATTAACAACCAACGGCCTGGCCCCTCAACTAATGTCGATTGTGCCTATCATTTTTCATGGTCAGAGTTTTCAGGTAAGCGATCAGATTTTTCCTGTCGCCATCTTTACTGACGCTGACATCCATTTGCTGCCCGGGGATATAGGCTTCAGGGTCTTGCAGCCAGCGGTCCAGGGTTTTTTCATTCCAGACTATCCTGGCATTGCGCAAGGCTGGTGAATACTCAAAATCTGCAATGCTGCCAGCCTTGCGGCCAAATACATTGGCGTGTCTGGGGCCGATATTGTTGGCTTCTACAGTATGGCAACCCAGGCAGCGTGATTCATAGATGATTTTGCCCGCCTGTATCTCATCTGCTTTTGTTGCCATGGCATCAGCAACTGTCAGTACTACGCCTAATGGCAGCAGGCATACGAGCAGTTTTCTAAAACCATTATCCGGCTTTGATTTTTTCTGCTGCACGGACAAAACCCTGGCGTTGAAAAGTGCCGCCATCATTGATGCGCCAGTTCAGTTGCGGTCATCGCGTCGCGGCATGTGTTGCAATAAATTGTACAGCGCCTGTCTGCCATGGTGGAAATATACAAATTTGTCATGATGTTCTCTTCGTCTTCAAATACGCAGTCCTGTTGCTGCTTGGGAATATACGCAGGCAGGTGGAGACTGGATTCACAATTTTTAAAAATTGCCAGAAAGAAATTAAAGTCTTAATTACTTGATAATTACTTGCTGTGTGGAATGGCGCGACGAGAGTGCAGCAGGAGAGGGGTACATATTGAATGAAGGAGGTGGATTGGGTTGGACGAAGCTAGATTGAAGGTGATTGATGTTGACTGATTTTGATAGAGCCGGATTAATGTGATCTGACTCTTTCACTTGCATCGGGTCGGTGAACGATCTTATTTTTTCGCTGCAAAAGCCAGCAAGTTCGCCATGGAACCCGCAAAGACGTTGGTATCGACACTGCCAGTGACACCAGCCACGCTGCCAGATTCAGAATTTTGCCAGAAGGTCCAACTGCTCCAGCCACTAGGAATTGTTGGCTGTGACGCGCCATATTGCGCAATCCATAGTGCATACCTGGAAAAGCTGTTGTTCATATTCTGGTTCCAGAATGATGGCCCGGTATAAATCATCGGTGTGCGGCCCAGTGCTTGTTCTACCGTGTTGAGCCATATTTGCAGATTGGCAGCCAGCGTTGCATTGCCAAAACCACCTTTGTTGACTTCAATATCCACCACAGGCGGTAAGTCGCCAATGGCAATACTGCCTACCGCCTTGATGAAATTATTCGCCTGCGTCACAGGGTCATCATTGCTCTCATAAAAATGATAAGCCCCGCGCAATATGCCTGCCGCTTTTATGCCAGCCCAGTTAGTCTTGAACTGTGGGTCGGTGTAGGTGTTGCCATCGGTTGCCTTGGCAAAGGCAAAGTCGATACCCGCAGTCTTGACAGCAGGCCAGTTGACCGTGCCCTGATAATGCGAAACATCGATGCCTGATACCTGAGTATTGATTGCCATTGCATTCTCCATAAATTAATTGTAGATCAAATTGCAAGTTCGTACGATATCAGCATTATAACGACTTATGTAAAAGTTAATATGATGTTAGTCAGCGCACATCGGGTTATCGTTTCAGTTGCATCCTTCTATCAGGAATAAAACTGTCTGATATACATCGCAGGGATAAGACGCAAAAGTTCTATCCTCAAATTTTGCGCAGAGTATTTTACTTTGGCAATTGCACTGGTAAAGTAGCAGCCTCTTTAACTAAGAAGTTATTCATGAATATTCATTTGTCCCTCATGCCCGTTCTTGCACTTGTCGCTGGCATCTGTATTCTGATCAAACCCAAACTGGTGAGCCTTATCGTTGCCCTGTATCTGATCGCTGTCGGCGTGATAGGCATACTTGGCCTGGGGCGGCTGGGGTTTCATTTATAAAGCCGTGATGCTGCCCGGTCAGTTGCAAGGACGGGTCATCCAGTGCGCTAAAACGAGGTGATAATGGATAGCCTGTCTACAGTATTTCCCTTGGACGGTGGATGCGATTGCGGTCATGTACGCTACCGCATGATTACCGCACCACTGATTGTGCATTGCTGCCATTGCACTTGGTGCCAGCGTGAGAGCGGTGCCGCTTTTGCCCTTAATGCCATGATAGAGTCTGACCGTGTCATTCACACTGGGGCAGAGCCGGAATTGATGGACACGCCATCGGCCAGTGGCAAAGGCCAGAAAATTGCGCGCTGCCCTCATTGCCACATTGCTATCTGGAGTAATTATGCGGGCGCTGGCCCGCTATTGCGCTTTGTCCGTGTTGGTACTCTCGATCAGGCTGGATCTTTGCCGCCGGATGTACATATTTTTACCGCGACAAAACAAGCCTGGCTCACTCTATCAGGTGATATACCTGTTGTGGAGGAATGCTACGACAGGCAACAAATCTGGCCGCCCGACAGCCTCGCCCGCCGCGCGGCCATCCTGCCTCAGATCCAGGCTTACCAGGCCGAACAAAAACAAGTTGCTACGAAATAACAAAGCCCGCAACTGCGGGCGCTTGACATGTGCGACGCACCAACATCAATTTTCACACAGACTTTACTCATTGCATGAGTCCGGTTCAGATAGTACAGGTGCTGCCTCAATTCTATACTTGCTTCAAATGAGATAAAACGTTTGCTTTGCCCCTCATGGGTTCTTCGTATGTTTGGACTTGAATAGCAATGTCATTGTGATCGATTGCGTATTTCGGTAAGATCAATTCAAATAAAATAAGTATTTTACAAAATAAGGAAATATAGGTCAGGTTTGGCCAGAAAGCAGAATCACCATGCTGGACGAAATCAACACCTTTATAGCTGTTGCTACTGAGGGCAGTTTTAGTGCTGTCGCCCGCAGCCATGATCTGGCGGTCTCTTCCATTACCCGCAAACTTGATGCGCTGGAAGCCGATCTGGGTGTCAGACTGTTTGCGCGGAGTTCACGCTCCATTACTTTGACTGATGCCGGTAATCAATTCCTGCCGCGTGCCCGTACCATCGTTGCTGAAATGGAAGAGGCCAGGCATGTCCTTGCTGACCTGCATGCTGATCCGCGAGGCCTGCTGACCGTGACAGCGCCAGCAGCGTTTGGACGCATGCATGTGGTACCGGCCCTGGCCAGTTTTCTTGAGCGCTACCCTTTAATGCAGATAGATTTGCATCTGAGTGATGACTTTGTCGATTTGCTCACGCACAGGGTGGATGTGGCGATACGTATAGGTGTGCTGGCTGATAGTGACCTGGTTGCTACCCGGCTGGCACCCATCAACCGATTGGCTTGTGCTAGCCCGGCTTATCTGGCTGCGCATGGGTGGCCAGACTCTCCCGAGCAATTGCTGCAACACAATTGCCTCAATATTGCATCGATACCCTTGCCGTATGGCTGGTGGAGTTTTGCCGGTGTCAGAAACGAGGCGGCCTTGCCTGTCAATGGCAATTTTAAAAGTGATGATACTGAAGCGCTGCTCGCTGCCGCCGTTGCAGGTATGGGCATTGCGCATCTTGCTAGCTGGATGGTGTGCGATATGCTGCGCGCAGGTAAGCTCAAACTCTTGTTTCCGGATTTGCCCATGCCAGCCAAAGCGGCCCAGACAGGGATACATGCAGTGCGCATGCCCGGGCGTTCGCATACTGCCAAGGCGCAGTTGTTTATCGCGCACATGAAGGCTTGTTTTGGTGAACGGCCATATTGGGAAGACTTTTGAACAATACACAGGACTATAGTGTCTTGTTTATGCGGAGCACAGGATTGCCAGACGTCGCAATGGAGATTTCACGAAGAAGCAAGGAATCTGGTAGAACAGCCTGTGTTGGCATTGCAGCCCACACAAGGCTGTTACATCTCGGCAGGCTGAACTGACGAGCCAGGCTGATATTAGCCTACGCAGCCACCGCAGCGATAGCGTGGTGCGTAGAACAGATTGCAAGAATCTTGATTGCCATTCTGGCATTCTTCAAACCAGGCTACACAAACCTCACATGGGATAAGGGCAGATGCACTGCCTGCGAAACCGAATGCAATACCAACACCGACAAAAAATGTAAACAATGCTTTTTTCATTTTGCTCATTACTGACTCCTGGGGTTGTATGAAAGTCAAATGCCGTAGTGTCAAGAGTAATCTCAACGGGTTGATGCTATGTTAACAATATCAAGAGGTCAATATTTATTTATTGAATATACTTATTAAATATTTATATTGACAATATTTGCCTTGCCGGAATATTGTTCATAGCCGTGTATCGTGATGCAGGCTATGAATGTTTTGCTGGCTTTGTCGCAGTTCATCAAAGCGCAGCCTGCAAAAAATAGGTTGACCTGTCAATGGAAGATGAAAAATGCTAAAACAGAGATTGAAATCAATCGCTTCATATGTCCTGATCCTCGTTGCAGGCCTGGCAGTAGGGCTGGCTGCAGCAAATGTGCCACGCTGGCTGGCACCTGCTTATATTGAAGGCGACTATAGTGCTTATTTCCCTGATGCCAAAACCAAGGTCGTATTATATGCAACGGCGACTTGCCCCTATTGCGCAAAAGCACAGGAATACCTGAAAGCAAAAAATATTGCTTATGTGAAACTGGACATTAACGAATCTGAAAAAGCCAGGAAAGAATTCAAGCAATTGAATGGTGAAATGGTTCCCATGCTACTAGTGGGTAATCGTCAGATTCGTGGTTTTAAACCCGAGGTAATGGATTCTGCACTTGAAAAAATCCATTGATGGTTTGAGCGTCATGAGCGCGGCTGGTAGCGACCCTGCCGCGGTTCACTGCGCACCAGGCAATTAGCTGTACTTTGGACTTAGCTTGTGCGTACTCAGTCCATGCTGGATGTGCACTTTGACAGACCGGATATTTTTTATTTTCCATAATTCTGGAATGAAGCAACAGCGAGGTTTGAAAAAAAACTGAGATCAAAGACCGCACATCTGCGGGTGTCAGCCACAGGTCTGGACAGGATAAGCAAGCTGGGTGCGTTTGCTGCACGGGCAGTAGAAATGCAAAGGGAATCCACAGTCAATGGGGCGGATCAATCATGGCAAACCATGAGCCGGCCCATAGAAACCATAGAGCACGCCGCGCAAATGCTGTTGGGAATAGGGCCGGAGTTGGAAGTTATCGCACCGCTGGCATTGCGCCAGCGTTTGCGGGAATTATCCTGGCAGTGTTACCAATTAAATGGAGATACAGCTTGCCAGGATTGAGTGACACAAGCGGGCTGCGAATGTCAGTGCCTGCTAACTTATCTCAAATAAAATGGCAAACGTAATCCAGCGTCTCAATAGTTTCAATATCAAAGGTTGAATTGGCCGGTACATTGAATTGCTGGCCAGCTTCGTAGCTGTTCCATTCAGTTTCGCCTTTAAGACGGATACGGCATTTACCTGCATTCAGTTCCATAATCTCTGCTGCAGCCGTATTGAATACCAGGCTGGACGGAAAGATGATGCCTATGGTTTTTTTGCTGCCATCAGCAAACAAGACGGTGTGGGAGACGCATTTGCCATCGAAATACAGATTGGCTTTTTTAACGACGCTGACTTGATCAAATTGAGTAGACATTTTTGGATTCCAAGAAAAACGACCCGCGCAAATGAATGGGCGGGCCGTTCGGGATAATAGACTCTGGTGATTATTGACCGCGTTTTGCGCGGGCATTGGCGGCAATACGCATGCGCAATGCATTCAGTTTGATAAAGCCGCCAGCGTCTGCCTGGTTGTAGGCGCCGCCATCTTCGTCAAAAGTTGCGATGTTCATGTCGAACAGCGAATCGGTTTTGGAATCGCGCGATACCGTGATGACATTGCCTTTGTACAGCTTCAGGCGTACCCAGCCATTGACAGTGTGTTGGGTATGATCAATCAGGGTTTGCAGCGCGACGCGCTCGGGTGCCCACCAGTAGCCGTTATAAATCAGGCTGGCGTAGCGTGGCATCAGATCATCTTTCAGATGGGCAACTTCACGGTCCAGGGTGATGGATTCTATCGCGCGGTGGGCACGGAGCATGATGGTGCCGCCTGGTGTTTCATAGCAGCCACGGGATTTCATGCCGACGTAACGGTTTTCCACCAGGTCCAGACGGCCTATGCCGTGCTTGCCACCGAGACGATTCAATTCCGTCAGCACGGTTGCTGGCGACATGCTTACACCGTTCAGCGCAACGATGTCACCGCGTTCAAATTCTACATCCAGATATTCTGGCTGGTCCGGTGCAGCTTCAGGACTGACCGTCCAGCGCCACATGGATTCTTCGGCTTCGGCACTAGGGTTTTCCAGGTGGCGGCCTTCAAAGCTGATGTGCAACAGGTTGGCATCCATGGAGTAGGGCGCGCCACCGTTTTTATGCTTCTGGTCGATTTCTATACCTGCATCTTCAGCATATTTCATCAATTTTTCACGGGACAGCAAATCCCATTCACGCCATGGAGCGATGATCTTGATACCTGGCATCAGCGCATAGGCACCCAGCTCGAAACGAACCTGGTCATTACCCTTGCCAGTCGCACCGTGGGAAATAGTGTCAGCACCAGTTTCCTTGGCGATTTCGATCAGGCGTTTGGCGATCAACGGGCGGGCGATGGAGGTACCCAGCAGGTATTCACCTTCATACACGGTATTGGCGCGGAACATCGGGAAGACGAAGTCGCGTACGAATTCTTCACGTACATCATCGATGTAGATATTCTCAGGTTTAATGCCGAACTTGATGGCCTTGGCACGCGCTGGCTCCAGTTCTTCACCTTGACCAAGATCGGCGGTAAAGGTGACGATTTCGCACTGATAATTATCTTGCAGCCATTTCAAAATGACAGAGGTATCCAGACCGCCAGAATAGGCGAGGACGACTTTTTTAGTATCGCTCATGATGTGCTTTCGAAAAAATTAAAACTTAAGGCTTAAGACCGAAAAGATCACCACAGAGACACAGAGACACAGAGGAAAAACTTGGAGAAAATCCAGGTCGATTCTTGGTCAGTATGAGTCTGCTTGCTCTTTAAATTAATTTGCAGCTATATAAATACTTAAAAAGAGAGAAGTCAGCAAAATTGTCCAACTCAAATCTCTTGTAGGTTGGGCTACGCTTTATCAGCCCAACAAAATCACAGATACCAGTCTTGTACAATCTGGAGTTGGATAAAGACCTTGTCCAAGTCGCAAATTCTTTGACTCATATTAGATGAGCCGTAACAAGATTTTCTCCGGTTTTTCCTCTGTGCCTCTGTGTTGAGAGGTCTTTTCCAAAAAATTACCGTGGTCGTAACAAGATCAGCGAATCTCGCCCACTACCAAATATTCCAGCAAGGCTTTTTGCACGTGCAGGCGGTTTTCGGCTTCGTCCCAGACCACTGATTGCGGGCCATCTATCACACCTGCAGACACTTCTTCACCACGGTGTGCGGGCAGGCAGTGCATGAACAGGGCATCGGGACGGGCGCGGGCCATTTTGGCTTCATCGACTATCCAGCCATCAAAGGCTTTCAGGCGGGCCTGATTTTCATCTTCATAACCCATGCTGGTCCAGACATCGGTGTTGACCAGGTCAACACCGGCGCAAGCGTCGGATGGGCTGTCAAAGACTGTGTATTGCGATGGGTCTGCCGTCACCTGCGCCATATCGATATCGTAGCCTTTTGGCGTAGAGATGTGCAGATGGAAGTTGAATACCTGGGCTGCCTGCAGCCAGGAGTACAGCATATTATTGGCATCACCTATCCATGCGACCTTTTTGCCTGTGATGGAGCCACGGTGTTCAATATAAGTAAACACGTCGGCCAGTACCTGGCAGGGGTGATGTTGATTCGTCAAGCCATTGATGACAGGCACGCGCGAATTTGCGGCAAAGCGTTCTATCATTTCTTGCTCGAAGGTACGGATCATGATGATGTCACACATGCGTGACATGACCTGGCCTGCATCTTCTACCGGTTCACCGCGGCCCAACTGGCTGTCGCGGGTGTTCAGGTAAATCGCTGCACCACCTAACTGATGCATGCCTGCTTCAAAGGACAGGCGGGTACGTGTCGAGTTTTTCTCGAACACCATGACCAGAGTTCTGTCCAGCAATGGGTGGTAGGTTTGATAAGCCTTGAAACGCTGTTTGATGATGCGGGCACGCTGCATCACGTATTCAAACTCGGACAGGCTGAAATCGGAAAACTGCAGGAAATGTTTGATAGCCATAAATAAAACGGGCAGCAAGTTAAGCTTGCCGCCGCTTGTCATAACTGCTTAATTATAAGGGATTAATCGAGGCTTCCCATATTAAATTCTGGGAGCAGGCAAATTTGACCCTTTTTACATGGGTTTGCCCGTAAAAGAAGATCTTGCACTTCTTGTTACTGCCTTCTCCCAAAGCTTAGCATCAAATGATGGTTTTAGGCAGATAGAAGGAATAACCCTCGCAACAAGGGGCATTTTTAAAAAGTTGCCACAAGGAAAATTGCATTTGTGAACTTTCGTCAACTAGCTGGAATTTCATATTGGTTTGTTTAAACTAGATTTCATTGCTGTATTTGCATAAATATCGGTGATTAGCGCCGCGGTTGCGCGAAATTCCGAGGCAATTGTAAGCAAATGCAATCAAGTGTTAATAAATGAAACATCTTGCAGATGACGTTCGCCTGATAAGTCTTCCAGAAATGATGAAGGACTCAACAGCGAATATTTTTTAAATGATTTTGTAAAGAATACAAACTATGAGCGCTCTGTTAGCCGGACTGACCGTCCTGATCATTGGCGATAGCCATATGTCCACCCCGGATTACCTGATCACCACTTTGCACGATGACTTGATGAGCAAGGGTGCCGTAGTGTATTCCTTTGGTGCCTGCGGTGTTGCTGCTGGAGACTGGATGGTGAAAAGCCAGTCCCCTTGCGGTGGTGCTACCCGTATCAAGGATGGTCCGGTAGAAGTGAAAACCGGGCAAGATGCGATGACCCGACCCTTCAATGAACTGGTCAAAACCTACAAGCCTAATCTGGTGGTTGTCGTCAATGGCGACACCATGGCATCTTATGCCGCACCTGAATTGCCGAAGACATGGATCTGGCAACAGGTATCCCGCCTGACCAAAGGCGTTAAAAACAATGCAGTAGGTTGCGTCTGGGTTGGCCCAGCCTGGGGTACTGAAGGCGGCAAGTTCAACAAGACTTTTGCCCGCGCCAAAGAAATGTCAGGCTATTTGTCCGAGATCGTCGCCCCTTGTACTTACATCGATTCCCTGACCATGTCCAAACCGGGTGAATGGGCATCTTCTGATGGCCAGCATTTTGATCTGGCTGGTTACAAAGCCTGGGGTACTGCAATTGGCAATGCCATTTCTTCTCCTGCGGTTTTGCAAACCATCAAAAAATAATTTAAAAATCATAAAAAATAAATACGGACTCTGACCCACATGAAAAAGCTTATCTTTGCTTGCCTGACTTCAGCCTTGACTCTGGCAGCGCATGCTGACAATCCTTTGTATGAAACCGGGCCTGCCCAGGATTCATCCTTTGTCAGGTTTCTCAATGCAAGCGAAGATAAAGCGAATGTGGTCAATGGCGCAGCCAAAGTGGCTCTGGCTGCCCAGGGTGACGCCAGGGTTTCCCGTTTTTATCCCGTCAAGGCGGGTGCCAAACTGGCAGCCAATGTGCAGGTCGGTAGCGCCAAGACTTCTGTCGAAGTCGTTGCCAAGCCAGGTGAATTTGTCACCATTGCCATCGTCAGCAATGGCACCGGCATAACAACGGTGGTAGTCAAAGATACGCCGACAGATTTCAATGCCAGCAAAGCGTCGGTTGCCTTGCTCAATCTGGACAGCACTTGCAATGCTGCTGGTTTGAATGTGGCAGAAAAAAATACCGCCATACTGGAAGCAGTGAAACCAGCCAGCCTGCAGCGTCGCCTGGTTAATCCCATCAGCCTGAAAACCCAGGCGATTTGTGATGCCAAGGACGTGGGTAAAACCATAGACCTGGGTCAGTTGCAACCAGGTGAACGTTATAGCGTGGTTGTCATGCCTGGCAAAAAAGCACGCCAGACTTTCTTTGTACGCGACAGTACGTCCTGATCTGATTACGGGTTCTGGCCATGGTATTTGCGTCCCTGGAGTTTCTGACTCTCTTTCTACCCCTGTTCTTTGCACTTTATCTCGTCACGCCCCAGCGCTTTCGTAATCACACTTTATTGGTAGGCAGCTGGCTGTTCTATGCGTGGTGGACACCAAAATTCCTGTTGCTGATTATCGCTTTGACGGTACTCGCCTGGGGTGCAGCAATACTGATAGACAAGAGCCAGAGCGAACAACGCAAAACCCGCTTGATGGTGATTGCCATCGTCCTCAATCTGTCATCACTGGTCTGGTACAAATACACCAATATGCTGGTGTATTCACTCAATACCATGTTGACTGGCCGTGACATGCCCACCATACCGTGGGAAAACCTGATGCTGCCGATAGGCTTGTCCTTCACGATCTTGCATGCGATTTCTTATATCGTTGATGTACGCCGCAAAACGGTGGATGCACAGTACAGCATCATTTCTTTCAGCGCCTATATGGCGATGTTCCCACATCTGATCGCCGGCCCGATTGTGCGCTACAAGGTCATCGACACCGAATTGCGCGAGCGCGTTTTTTCCATCGACAAGTTTGCTGCCGGCGTGCGCCGCTTCATGGTCGGCTTTTCGATGAAGGTTTTGATTGCAGATACTTTGTCACCCATCGTAACCCTGGGATTTGGCTTGCATAATCCAAGTTTGATCGATGCCTGGACTGCCTGCGCCGCCTACACCCTGCAACTGTATTTTGATTTTGCTGGCTACAGCGCCATGGCGATAGGTCTGGGCCTGATGCTGGGTTTTGATTTTCAGGAAAATTTCAATAATCCCTATCTGGCCGTGTCCATACAGGATTTCTGGCGACGCTGGCACATGACCTTGTCGTCATGGTTGCGTGATTATCTGTACATCAGTCTGGGTGGCAATCGCGGCGGCCCAGCCCGCACCTACATCAATCTTTTGCTGACGATGGCAATCGGCGGACTCTGGCATGGTGGCGAGAACTGGAATTACCTGATCTGGGGCATTATCCAGGGCACAGCACTGTGCTGTGACCGCGCATTTACCCAGCGTGGTTTGTCCATGCCCAATTATTTGTCGCGCACTTTGACCTTGCTGGTAGTCATGCTGGCGTGGACAGTTTTCCGCGCCGAGAGTTTTGCTACTGCCACTGATATCTGGGCAGGCCAGTTCGGTATGCACGGCCTTGCCATGGGTGACGCAATTGCCCAGGCACTGCGCCCCAGCATCATCCTGACCTTTGTGCTGGGTCTGATCTGCGTCGTCTATCCCGCTACCAAAATTGGCAAGCGGGGCGGTCTCGGTTATGCGGGCTGGAGCATGACCTGGCCAGTGCTGACTTTTGCTTATGCTGTCGTGGTTCTGGCCGGGCAAAAAGCAATTCCCTTCCTGTATTTCCAGTTTTAGGAGATCATCATGAGTGAGTGTTTTAGTTTTGATCCCCAAAAAGCAGGCTGGACACGCTTTATCCCCGTTGCGGCCTTTGGCGTCATCATGCTCGGTGGTTTTGCTGTTACCCAGACGTCCCTGCGCGATGTGCCAGAAGAGAAATGGGAAGGTATAGGCAAAATACACCGTTTACTGGATGGCGAAGCAACGCGGCAATTTTCAACCCAGTTGAATGAGCACTTCCTGTTAAGCAAACCATTCGCAAAAATTGAACGTGGCGTGACATGGACAATCGCCGGTGACACCGGCGCCTCTGTGCGTCGTGGCTGCGATGGCTGGCTGTTTTTGTCAGATGAGCTGACCCCTTATGCCCATGCAGCAGAGAACGCAGCAGCCAGGGCCCGAATTATCACCCAGACTGCCGCTGACCTGCAAATGCGTGGCATCAAACTGGTGGTTGCCGTCGTGCCCGACAAAACCCGCATAGAAGAAAACCATTTGTGTGGCTTGCATCGCCCCGCAGGATTTGCCAACCGTTTGAATGACTGGGTCGGCACACTGGCAAATAACAAGGTTGAAGTGCTGAACTTTGCACCCGCGCTGTCAGCCATGTCAGGCGAGCGTTATTACCGCAGTGATTCACACTGGAACGAGCGTGGCGCCAATGTTGCAGCGACGATCCTGGCTGACCGCTTGCAGTCTTTGAAGCTGGTCGATAAACCAGCAACAGCACCTGACCCCAAGGCCATACAAAGCAATACGACCGAGCGTTCCGGTGACCTCATGCGCGTCTCCAATCTTGAAGGCTTGCCTGCATGGATGCGCCCAGCGACAGAAGTCACCCAGGTCAGCAAGGTTGCTCCTGTGGCAGTTGCTAGTGATGATTTGTTTGGCGATGCAGGCTTGCCGACCGTGGCCCTGGTTGGTACATCCTTTAGCCGTGCTGCGAATTTTGTCCCTTTCCTGAGCCAGCACCTCGGCGCCCCGGTTGCCAACCTGGCCAAGGATGGCGGTGATTTTGATGGCGCAGCTTACGCTTATCTGAACAGTAAAGAATTCAAAACTCAACCACCTAAAGTCGTGGTCTGGGAAGTGCCAGAGCGTATGCTGCAAAAAACGCTGACTGCATCAGAAAAAAAATGGCTGGAGACTTTTAAGTCATAATCCTGATTTGCTTGGGATTTCGGCCATGCTACAGTCACGTCAGCAGTTGAGTATGTTTGTGCCGGTGCAAGCCGCCATAGAGCTGGAGCAAGTGCGGCGGGTAGTCGATCCTGTACAGAGCAGTCTTATCCCGGCGCATATAACTTTATGCCGCGAAGATGAAATAAGGGAACTATCTGCAATCAGGGGCAGGCTGCAAAACTTGCAGTTGCCTGCCATATCCCTGAGTTTTTCTCCTGCAGAAATATTCTACGAACACGGTCTGATCATGCATTGCATAGCCGGAGAGGATGCATTTCTTCATCTGCGTGAGTTTGTGCTGGATTCAAAAGACATCAGGGTACAGCACCCACACCTGACTCTGGCCCACCCCAGAAACCCAAAGGCCCCCGACAATTCCCTGGAAGTTACGGCCAGTCTGACGACACCCTTGCAGCTTGTTTTTCCCAGCATTTTTCTGATAGAACAAAGCGGTAATCATGCCTGGCGAGTCCTGGAGACTTATGCATTTAGTGATGGTGCCTGAGCTACCTCGGGAGGCTTTTTTTTCGACATATGATATGCTGAGCTTCCACTTGATACCGTGGAGTTGAATTTTCACGGAAAAATTCCTTCAGTGCGCCAATATTGCTTATGAAAGCCGAAATACAAACAAATAAAATCGTTGTCTTGTCAGGCTCTGGCATTAGCGCCGAGAGCGGCATCCCTACTTTTCGCGATGCAAATGGCCTGTGGCATAGCTATTCATGGGAAGCTGTGGCCAGTCCCAGAGGTTGGCGCGCCCATCCTGAAGTCGTGCTGGAATTTTATAATGAACGCAGGTTGCAGGCAGCCGAGGCACAACACAATGCCGCACATCTTGCTCTTGCTGAACTTGAATTAGCTTACGAAGTTGTTGTGATCACCCAGAATGTGGATGATCTTCATGAGAGAGCTGGTTCTTCAAACGTCATTCATGTGCACGGACAATTGAATCATGCACGCGGCACTTCTGAAGCGCGCAGGCGTTACCGTATTGATGCCGCGCCTATACAATTGGGGCAGCTCTGTGAAGATGGCACCCAACTTCGCCCTGACATAGTCTGGTTTGGTGAAGATGTTGAATATCTGGACGAATCCAGAAGACATATCGCAACCGCTGCCAAAGTTCTCGTGGTCGGCACCTCCTTGACCGTTTTTCCGGCGGCCTCATTGGTCAGGGGGCGCGAGGGGCAGGGCAGAGAAAATACTGGTTGCACTGGCAATAGACAAGCTGCCTTTTGGCTTCAGGTTCATGCGAGGCAAGGCGAGCAGTATTGTTCCATTCTTATGTCAAGGCTGGTTGGCTGAACACCAAAATTGCAACCTCTATCCTGATTCAGATACGCACGCGTCCTGACAGGAATGGGATAATTAATACAGCCATTTCCTCACAAGCCCGGTGCCGTGGCGCTGAGCCAGCAGGTCAAGGCCTGCGTCTTCGTCCTCATGTATTTCTGCGAGACAGCGTATCATCAGCGCATCCAGGTATTCTTCTACTGAATTGAAGAAGGGGCTGAGCATGTTGCCATCATCATGGTCAAAATAAAAGACTTCGCCGCTGTCACGAAGAAAGCAAAACATATTGCCGTTGCCCAGGTAGTCGCCAAAGACTACCATATCTTTAAACAGCTCCAGCACTTGCTCATCTTCGTGCTTGAGCATATCAACGATGCCTGGGTATGCTTCCAGCAAAGGCTGGATAGGGGTATCGCCGTCAGGGCTGATGCTGCATAATTTTTCTGCCAATGACAGGGCACCAAAATCAAGGTGGTACGCCGTCAATGCAGGTGGTAACTGGCAAGACAAACGTGCTTCCAGATCGAGAATTTTAGCCTCACTGACAGGGGCGAACAGGGCTTGGGTGACATGCCCTTCCCACAATGCAGCGTAAGCTGTAATGACTGCGCGATACCAGTCTGCGCGTTCAATAGCTGAGCTTAATGTTGGCCAGCTTAGGCTAGGGCAGCCTGGTGGTGGCCAGTGGTCGGAACTCAATTCGTCTTGCATACTATTTTTGCCAAATTCAGATATCAATATCCTATTGTCTGCTTCGATTCATGCACCAGTTGTTCAAACATGTCATGCCGCATGGTCGAGATTTCGCCATCCTTGACTGCAGCCAGGATCGCGCAACCAGGTTCGGTGTGGTGGTGGCAATTATAGAATTTGCATTTACCCAGATGTGGCAAAAACTCTGGAAAGGCGCGTTCCAGCATCCCTTCACTCAGGTGATGCAAGCCAAATTCCTGGAAGCCTGGTGAGTCGATCACATAGGAGTTTTCATCCATGTGATACAGACGGGTGAAGGTGGTCGTGTGTTTGCCGGTATCCAGCGCTGCCGAGATTTCGCGGGTGGCGATTTCTGCATCAGGAATCAGCAAATTGATCAGTGAAGATTTACCCATACCAGACTGGCCGATCAGGATAGTGCTTTGCCCCTGCATCAAATTATGCATGAGCTGGCGCGTACCTTCTGGATCTGTTCTGACTGATACTTCATGTACCGGATAGCCGAGCTTGGCATACAGGCCAACGCGCTCCCTTGCCTTGGGCAGGGAAGCAGTGACATCGACCTTGTTCAGGATCAGGTGCGGTTTGATGCCAGACGATTCCGCCGCCACCAGGGCGCGCGATACCAGGTCATCGGTAAAGCTGGGCTCGGTCGCAACGACGATCAGCAACTGTGTCAGGTTCGCTGCGAGCATCTTGGATTTATACTGGTCAGAGCGATACAGCAAAGTCTTGCGTGTGGTGATGGCTTCTATCACGCCCTGGTTTTTTGATGTGAGGGCGTATTCAACAATGTCGCCAACCGAGACATCACTTTTCTTGCCGCGCGTGACACAATGGAGCTTGACTTGTACGCCATCAATCTCTGCCTGTACCAGATAATGGCGGCCATGGGCGGCAATGACTAAAGCTTGTGAACGCGCCATCAGGAAAAACTCTGCTGAAAAATGGCATCTATCTTGGCAGCGCAGATAAAGTCATTTTCTGAAATTCCGCCCTTGCCATCATTGACGGTATGCGTATCAAACTTGATGACGCAACGGTTATAGGTCACCACCAGTTCAGGGTGATGATCTTCCGCATGGATTACATAGGCAATCGCATTGATGAAGGACAGGGTTTCATAATAATTCTTGAACTGGAAAGTCCTGACGATACGCGGGCCGTCTTGTGTCCACTGTGGTGTCGCCGCAAAGTAGGCTGGCAGGCTGGCATCATCCAGGTCGGTTTCTGTATGCTGTGATTTCTTCGCCAGCAGGTCTGTGAATTTGATCATGGTATCTCCGTTATTGTGCTGCCAGCAGGTGATTAATACGCACCGATGCTGATGGGTGTGAGTCATAAAACGCCGAATGCAGGGGGTCGGGCGTCAGGGTAGATGAATTGTCGTCATACATTTTGACCAAGGCTGTAACCAGGTCATTGGCATTCGTGTGTTTGGCGGCAAAGGCGTCGGCCTCGAATTCATGTTTGCGTGAAGTAATTGCACTCAGCGGTGAAAACAGGAAAGTAAACACCGGCAAGACCAGCATGAACAAGATGATGGCCATTGCATCATTTCTTGCCAGTAGCATGGGATCTACACCCAGGCCAGTGTAGAACCAGATTTGTTCTTTAAAAAAGCCCAGCATGGCCATGAAAACCAGCGACAGGGCAAACATGACGGCCATGCGCTTGACGATGTGCTTGAGTTTGAAGTGCCCTAATTCGTGAGCCAGTACGGCTTCAATTTCATTTGGCGCAAGTCGCTCCAGCAGGGTGTCATAAAACACGATCCGCTTGGCCCCACCAAAGCCGGAAAAGTAGGCATTGCCATGACCAGAACGTTTGGAACCATCCATGACAAAGATACCTTTCAGGGCAAAACTGACGCGTTTGCTCAGGTTTTCTATGCGTTCACGTACTTCTTCATTGTCCAGTGGCCAGAACTTGTTAAACAAGGGGGCGATCACGACTGGGAAGATCAGCATGATCAGCATCTGAAAACCGATGAAGAATGCCCAGGCATACAGCCACCACAGGCTCCCAGCTTTTTCCATCAGGGTCAGTATCACCCAGATCAGGGGCAGGCCCAGCACTGCACCTATCATGGCATTCTTGACCATGTCGGTGAAAAACAGGCCCAGCGTCATCTTGTTGAAGCCAAATTTTTCTTCCAGCACGAATTGCGAGTAATAGCTGAAAGGGAATTCGATCACGCTGCTGATGATGGTAAATGCCACCAGCAGGCTGATCTGATACCACATGCCCGGGCCAGTGAGCTTCACCAGATGTACAGACAGCCATTGCAAACCGCCAAAAAGAGTAAAACCCATGAGGATGGCTGCATTCAACAGCAGCATGACCATGCCCAGCTTGGTCTTGGCAATGGTGTAATCTGCCGCCTTTTGATGGGAGGCCAGACCTATCTTTTCTGCGAATTGCGCAGGCACCTCAGCACGGTTATACAGGATATGCCGGATATGGCGGGAGGCCAGCCAGAACTGAATAATCAGCGTCAACAGCAGGAAGGAAACGAATAAAACCGAAAAAACGGATGAAATCATGGGAAAATGTGACATTCGATAAGTAATAGCCAAGGAAGAATTATGTCACAAGCGACCGACATTCAAACAAACACTGCAATTCCTGCCACGCCAGCACGTCCAAATGAAATGAACCTGATCTGGCTGGACATGGAAATGACAGGCCTGGACCCGGATACAGATCGTATCATTGAGGTGGCCGTGGTGGTAACGGATTCACAATTGAATGTACTGGCAGAAGGCCCCGTATTTGCAATTCATCAATCTGATGAGACTCTGGACAAGATGGATAACTGGAACAAGGGCACGCATGGCCGCTCTGGCCTGATCGACAAGGTCAAAGCCTCTACCGTGACGGAAGCAGATGCTGAAGCCGCCCTGATCGCCTTTTTGAAGCCCTATGTGCCAGCAGGTAAGTCACCTATGTGTGGCAATACCATCTGCCAGGACCGCCGCTTCATGGCGCGTGGCATGCCCAAGCTGGAAGCTTTCTTCCACTACCGTAATCTGGATGTATCGACACTGAAAGAACTGTGCCGCCGCTGGAAGCCGGAACTGGCTTCTGGCTTCAAGAAGCACCAAAAGCACACGGCACTGGCGGATATTCTGGAATCCATCGAAGAGCTCAAATACTATCGCGAGCATTTCATTAAAGAATAAGCTGTATTCACCGAATTTGTAGCAAATAAGCAAAAAAGACAAAAGCCAGGCTAAGCCCTGGCTTTTGTCTTTTTGGTTTATTTTTTGTGCTTATTTGAGCGGTCTTAGAACAGCACCAGTCCCTCATAGGGTTTGAGTTTCAAGCTCTCTAGCCGTGATTGCAAATCACCGACATGCAATTCCAGCTTGTGGCCGTCAGGGTCAAGCAGGTAAAGCGAAGCACCTTCGCTTTTGTTGATTTTCCATAGCGTCAATTCGCCTGCATCTGCCATTTGCTTAAAAATGGCAAAGGACGCAAGGTCTACAGAAAATGCAGTATGGGTGTATTCAGGGAGAGCGCTGGTACGGCAATCCTGGTCCAGCGAGAGGCAAATCCAGTCATTACCAGTTTCCAGATAGGCACCGTTTTTCCAACGGGCGACTGGTTTCAAGCCCAGAATACCTACATAAAAGCGAAAAGAGCGCTCAAGGTCAGCGACCGAGAGGGTAATATGATTCAAGCCCGTGACAACTGCCACGGGCTTGTTCAAGTCCGGCATGCTGATCTTTGCGGGATTTTGCAGGAGGAGATTAAACGCCCAGCAATTCCACTTCAAATATCAGGGTTGCATTACCAGGAATGACACCACCAGCGCCACGTGGGCCGTAACCCAGGCTGGAGGGAATTGTCAGCAGGCGGGTGCCGCCCACTTTCATGCCTTGGACGCCTTCATCCCAGCCCTTGATTACATGACCAGCGCCCAATGGGAACGAGAATGGCTGGCCACGGTCTTTGCTGGAGTCAAACTTTTTGCCTGCGCTACCGTCAGGATTTTGCAACCAGCCTGTGTAGTGAACATCAACGTGGTTACCGGCTTCTGCTTCTGCGCCTTCGCCGATGACTTTATCTTCGTATTGCAAACCGCTTACTGTTGTAATAGTGCTCATTATTTTCCTTTATATCGCGTCTTTTTACGCTTTAAATTTGTTGCTGTTATTTAATTCCATAACTGCCGATTTCAAGCCTGGATTTTAATTCGACCTATGAAAACGATATTTTTGACCGATCGCCATGCTGATCAATATTGCTATTGAGTAATTTTTACGGTGATTTTCAAAAAATCCGCTAATAAAATACCGGAATCGTCATCTCTGATCTTAAAAAAAGCTGGCGCAATTGTAGAGCAAAAGAAAAGAATTTGGTCACTTGCACCTGTTTTCTTGCCTCGGCAGCAATAGATGCAAGCTTGATTTTGGACAAATTAGGTGAAAAATCTGAAAAACAATTGAAGGAAAGCTCTTTCCTTATTGTCATGCGCTGTAAAATGCCAGTTCGATTTATTTTTTTGCGGTCTTTTTCATGCGTAGTCGTATCTTGTTGTCGTCTTTGGCGTTTTCTTTGGTTTCCACATTCTCTGCCTTTTCTGCACAGGCCAATGTGGTCGTGGTGCTCAATTCGCGCGATGCCACTGTGAGCCTGCTTGACCAGGACACTTATAAAGAAATCAGCACCTTTCCTGTAGGCAAGGAACCCCATCATTTGATGGCCACCCCAGATAACAAATCCCTGATCGTGGCGAATGCGGTTGGCAATGAGCTGGTGTTTCTTGATCCCAAAACTGGTCAGATACAGCGACGCATGAAGGATATTGCAGACCCATATCAAATTGGTTTTTCACCGGATCAAAAATGGTTTATCTCGAATTCCCTGCGCCTCGACCGTGTTGATTTCTATAAATTCGACGGCCAGGAAATGAAGTTGGTACAACGTGTACCCCTGGCAAAATTGCCTAGCCATATGGCTTTTGATGCCGCCAGCACGACGGTTTTTATCACCCAGCAAGGCAGTGACCAGGTTTCTGCCATTGATCTGGCGACTCAAAAAATCAAATGGACTATCCCTGTTGGCAAGCTGCCCGCAGGTATTTCCATGACACCTGATGATAAATACTTGCTCGTGGGCATCATGGGCAGTAATTATATTGAAGTAATAGACTGGCGCACGCAGAAAATCGTCAAGAAAATCAAGGCGGGCGAGGGTACGCATAACTTCCGTGCTCTGGGCGATAAGCGTCATACCTTTGTCTCCAACCGCACTTCCAATGAAATCAATATCCTTGACCAGCAGACACTGGAAATTGTGGGCACTATCCCTGTCCCAGGTGGTCCTGACTGTATGGAAGTCAGCGAAGATGGCAAAACCCTGTGGACAACCCTGCGCTGGATCAAGAAGGTGGCCGTTATTGACATTGCCAGCCGCAAGGTGATCAAGCTGATTCCGGTTGGCCGCTCCCCGCATGGCGTGTTCTTTGCCAATCGTGCCGGAAATATGTAAATTGCAGTGGCCTGCATATGTGGCCGTTGTGCCCATTGTGGCCTTTGTTGCCATGCTGTGTTCACCTGCGGTGATTGCAGCGACGGCAGCGGGCAACTGTAAAGCGACCATCTACCTGAGCTTTGATACTGGCAGCCAGTCGCAGGCAGACCTGATAGCTGCGACTCTGCGCCGTCATCAAATCAAGGCGACATTTTTCCTGGCAAATGAAAAGACCGTGCAAGGCGACTATTCGCTGGACATGAGCTGGTCACCCTACTGGAAAAAATTGGCAGAAGAAGGCCACGCTTTTGGTACCCATACTTTTAATCATGTATATGTCGTGGGCGATTTGCCTGATGGCCGTATCGCAGTCAAGCCGCAATTTGGTGCGCAAGCTGGCCAGACCCTGCAATGGACTGCAAAAGAGTATTGCCAGGAGTTGCGCCGTGTTGATCAGCGGTTTTTTGCCCTGACCGGTAAAAAGCTGGATCCTTTGTGGCGCGCGCCAGGTGGCAAACTCACGCCTAATTTGTTGAAGGCGGGGCAGGCATGTGGCTACGTGCACGTAGGCTGGTCACCAGCCGGGTTTTCTGGGGATGAATTATCCAGCGAAAAATTCAGCAATCCCATGCTGCTCAGGCGGACACTCGACAAGCTCAGGGACGGCGATATTTTCATGGCGCATCTGGGCATATGGTCACGCAAACAGGCCTGGGCGCCAGAAAACCTTGAGCCCTTACTCAGTGGTCTTGAGCAAAAATCCTTTTGTTTTGCTACTCTGCGTGAACACCCCGCTTATCAAAATTTACATCAACAGAAAAAATAATGACTATTTCCGATCTGTTCACAAATCTGCAAGCCTGGATTTTTGAAACGATAGTACAGCCCGCCATGTTCAATCTGGGGCTGGGTGAGTTTGTGGAAGACTCCTATGAAGGCGTCGAATGGTTCATGCTCGGTGTTTTGCAATTGATTGTACTGTTCATCATCTTGCGCCCACTGGAATCCTGGATACCCGTGCATAAATTCAATAACCGCTATGCGCGCTGGAATGATTTTATCTATACCGCCTTGCACAGGCTGGGGGCTTTTTCTATCCTGGTGTTTTTTGTGCTTGACCCTTTACTGGATCAACTCACAGCCCTGCTGCACCTGCAAGGCGTGAACCCCTTCAACCTGGAAAACATCTGGCCAGGCATGTTGCAATATCCGGTTTTGCTGTTTTTGGTGTATCTGGTGGTGCTGGACTTTTTTGATTACTGGTATCACCGTGCCGAGCACCAGTTCAACTGGTGGTGGGCATTGCATAGTTTGCACCATAGCCAGCGCGACATGAATTTGTGGAGCGATAACCGCAATCACCTGCTCGATGATTTTATCCGTGATATCTATATGGGCTTGATCGCCATCGCCATCGGCGTCGAGCCTGGACAATATGTCATGCTGGTTATGGCATCGCAAATGCTGCAAAGCCTGCAACATGCAAATGTACGCATCCATTTTGGCCGTATAGGTGAATATTTGCTGGTGTCACCACGATATCACCGTACCCATCATGCCATAGGCATAGGGCATGAGACCCACGGCAAGGGCACCCTTGGCGGGCATAATTTTGCGGTGTTGTTCCCCATCTGGGATGTATTGTTTGGTACCGCCCTGTTCGCCAAAGAATTTTCGCTGACCGGCATACGTGACCAACTGCCTGCACCGGAAGGCAGCGCACGCAACTATGGTGAAGGATTCTGGTCACAACAATGGCTGGGTTTAAAGCGCATGTTTGGATTTGACAAGGAAAAGCAATCATGAATATCGCATCCGTGATGCGGGCCTGGGGCAGGGCAGTAGCAGCACAATTGCATTACCGTATGCTGCTGCTGACTTTTTTGCCTTTTATGATCGCCCTTGTTTTATGGGGCATAGCCATGTGGTGGGGCTTGCAAAGCATGATGGATTTTATCCAGGCATGGCTGAGCGAACACGATGGTTTTGCAAGGGTAAGCAGTGTCCTCAACATAGCTGGCCTGATTGCTATCAAGATGGTGGTCGTACCGCTGGTAGCCATGTGGGTACTTTTGCCATTGATGATATTTACCTCATTGATGTGCATAGCGGTGTTTGCCATGCCTGCCATCAGCAAACATGTGGGCATGCGTGATTACCCTGAGCTGGAGCAAAAGAATGGTGGCAGCTTGCTGGGTAGCATGGGGCATTCCTTATTGTCTTTCCTCATTTTTGCGCTGATCTGGTTTGTGAGTTTGCCGCTGAACCTGATCCCCTTCGTTGGCCTGGTGCTGCAACCGCTTTTATGGGGCTGGTTGACTTACCGGGTCATGGTGTACGATGCACTGGCACTGCATGCGGATGAAGATGAGCGTGCCAGCCTGGTGCAGGAGCATCGCTGGTCTTTGCTGTCTATAGGCATCATTGCTGGCCTGTTCGGCGCAGCACCTGGTTTGTTGTGGCTGGGCGGGGTTGTCTCTACCCTGTTCTTGCCTGTCATCGCAGGCGTGGCGATCTGGGTTTATGTACTGGTGTTTGTCTTTACCGGACTGTGGTTCCAGCATTATTGCCTGGAAGCCTTGCAGCGTCACCGTAGCGTAGCGCCCCAGGCAGGGCCGTCAGTTTCGCAAACGCTGCCCAGCCTATAATATAAAAATAAGGAGAAATCGTGGCAATCGGTCTGATTATCGTTGGCGATGAGATTTTATCTGGCAAACGCGAAGACAAGCACATGTCCAAAGTCATCGCCTTGTTGAAGGCGCGTGGCATGCAGCTTGACTGGGTTGAGTATATAGGCGACAACCGTGAGCGCATTACCACGACCCTGAAGCGCAGCTTTGCCAGTGGTGACGTGGTGTTTTCTACCGGTGGTATAGGTGCAACGCCAGACGACCATACCCGTCAATGTGCGGCAGCAGCGCTGGATTTACCTGTGGTTTTGCATCCAGAAGCCAAACTCCTGATACAGGAACGCATCATGGATATCGCCAGAGAAAAAGGCGAAGTGGCTGACCTGAGCACGCCTGACCATTTGCACAGGTTGAAGATGGGGGAGTTTCCACTTGGGGCGGATATTATTCCCAATCCTTTCAACAAGATAGCCGGTTTTTCCATACGTAACCACTTCTTTGTTCCTGGCTTTCCGGTCATGGCCTGGCCCATGCTGGAGTGGGTGCTCGATACGTATTTTTCTCACCTGTTCAATCAGCATGCACAGTTTGAACAATCCGTACTGGTGTATGAAATTGCCGAATCCATCATCACCCCTTTGATGGAACAACTTGAAGCTGATTTCCCACTGATCAAAGTTTTCAGCTTACCCACTGTTGGCAGTGAGACAGAGCGCAGGCATATAGAACTGGGTGTCAAGGGTGATGAGCGACAAGTCCCTGCCGCTTACGAAAAAATGCTGGAAGGCTTGCAGCAGTTGAAGGCGGAATATATTCCCACCCCTGCCAAGTCCGGTTGAGCATGCAAAAGATTAAATTCACTCTCTTCAGTCTGCGTGATCTGGTGGTTGCATTTGGCCCGGTCACGCTCATGGTGGTGATAGTCTGTGGCGTTGGTTACTGGCTGGTAGATCCTGCGCCACCGCGTGTGATCGATATTTCCAGTGGGCAGGAAAATGGTTCTTATGAGCGCTTTGCCAAGCGCTATGCGCAAGAACTGCAAAAAAACCAGATCACCCTGCGCCAGCAAGTGTCGCAAGGATCAGAAGAAAACCTGAGCCGCATCAGTGACCCTGATTCTGAAATTGAAGTGGGCTTTGTGCGCAGTGGTTCGAGTGATGAAGCACAAGCACATGAACGTGGCCTGATCTCATTGGGCAGTCTGTTTTATGAGCCTATCTGGGTGTTTTACCGCAACCCCAAAGAAGTCACAACGATTAGCCAGTTCAAGGGCAAGACTGTCAATGTTGGCCCTGATGGCAACGGAGTCGCCAAACTGTTCAGCCAGATTTTAAGTGTCAACGGCATGTCAGAAGAAGATGTCAGCATACAAAAACTGGCTGATACACCGGGCACGGCTGCTTTGCTGGATGGCAAAGTTGATGTATTGATTTTTAGCTCTGCCAGTGATTCGCCGCTGGTGCAAATGTTATTGTTGACTCCCGGTATACGCCTGTTTGATTTCGTCCAGGCAGAGGCATATACAAGGCGTTTTCCGTTCTTGTCGCATGTCGTGCTGCCGCGCGGTATTGTCGATATAGGCAAGGATATTCCTGCTCGTGATTATCACTTGATTGCACCAACAGCGACCCTGGTCGCCCATGAAAGTCTGCATCCGGCCCTGATGGGCTTGCTGCTACAGGCAGCGCACAGGATACATAGCGGTGCCGACTGGTTCAGCCGCCAGGGTGAGTTCCCCTCCGATAAATATACTGAAATACCAGTAGCACATGAGGCTGAAAAATTCTATAAAAACGGTCCGCCCGTGCTACAACGTTACCTGAGCTTCTGGATTGCCAACTTCATCGAGCGCATGTGGGTCGTCATCGTCGCCCTCGGTGCCTTGTTCCTGCCACTGTCAAAAATTATTCCACCCCTGTATGTCTGGCGCATACGCTCACGCATTTATCGCTGGTATGGACAATTGCGGCTCGTGGAGCAGGCGATAGAGGAGGTCGCAGCAGAAAACAGGCATAGCGTTGCAGAGAAACAATTGCGCCAACTTGATGAGATAGAAGAGAAAGTCAACCGTATCACCATACCCTTGTCCTATGCAGAAGAATTATATGGATTGCGCAGCCATATCGCTTTTGTCCGCTCAAGGGTGCAGGCGATGCTGACCGCTTCTATAGGGCAGGCGGTGCAGTAATGGGACTGTGCTTCCAGTAAGGATTTTCAAGGCATATTTATGCTTGAGAAAAAAAACTATCAGTGGAAGCAAATTTGCCGTACCTCGCTTATATAGGCTACTCTTAAAGAGCTTGGCTGCAGTTTTGTGTCTCACATTTCTGATGCTGGTGTGTGGCCCCTGGCTATGGTATGCATACGGTTTGTCAAACATAACAGGCAGACCCGAGCCTGCAAAAATCGCTGTGATAAGCCCTGAGAAGAAGACGCTGATCTGGAAAGGATTGAAAGAGCAGGGAGCTATACACGTAGAGGTCTTAACGCCCTATGATATATATTCTCTGTTGCTGGATAAGCCCTATCCGGCTGGTTCACGCTTGGCCTGGTATGTCGCCAGAAACTATAATCACGATCATCTGCGAGACCGCTGTATGGTGAATTGGCACATCTCTGGCGAGGCACTTACGGTGTGGCTGACGCGGCACTGGAGTGCTGATGAATTACTAGCCAAGGCACTGGAAATTCATCAAAGCAAGGCAAAACCATGATTTCATCACGCGTCGGTGAGGTAACCCAACGCAAATTAACGCAAACTAAATGATTAGGACTCACGCAAAATTGTCCCAGCAAGGCGTAGCGACGAAGACAGTACTTTAGTACGGCTAGGCGCTGCAACGCAGCTGGGGCGGTTTTGCGTGAGTCCTAATGATGTGTTTGCAGTCTGTGCATGGTAATTGGCAGTTCATCGCATTTAATGAAGCTTAGGCGCAGAATAATTTAGTATCGTAGCTATATTTAATTTTTTCACGGAAAAAACATGCTGCGATACGCGATGCTATTAATCTTTCTTGCCCCCTGTCTGGCGACTGCTGCAGATGAAGAGCATTGGCTATTGCAAGTCGATAGATGGGGAAACCGTTCTTATCAGACCTTGAGCCTGACAATGAATGGTAGCAGTATCAGCGGCAAGCTTGATGATGACCAACTTGCTGGTACGCGCACCGCCAAAGGCATAGCGTTCACGGTAACGGACGCTGACAAGGCAAAGTACTCCTATGTCGGCACAGTCAGCAAGGATGCCATGCAGGGCACGGCTGATTTTCCTGATACAAATCACCCGCAGGCAAGAGCTGCACACACATTCAGCGCACGCAGGATACCTGATCGCCCTGCCGGAGCGGCACGAAAATACGATTTCCAGCCCACGGATTATTCCAATGAATTTGACCCGCACCGTCTGCCAGTGCTGACGATCTGGCCGGGTGATACGGTGCATACCAAGACCATAGACTCTGGCGGCGTCGATGAAAATGGCATCACCAAAGCATTGTATGGCAATCCACAGACTGGCCCGTTTTTTGTCGGCACTGCCGAGCCTGGTGATACGCTTGTGATACACCTCAAGCGCTTGCGCCTGAACCGTGATTATGCAGACAGCCTTGATAGTATCGTCGGCAGGGCAATGGGTACTGCACTGGCAGCCAAGGCTACAAATCTCGGCAAGCCCATACGCTGGAAGCTGGATAGGGAACGTGGTTTGGCCAGCCCGGAAAAACCAACAGAAGGCTTGCGTAATTTGAGTTTGCCAGTGCGCCCCATGCTGGGGGGCTTGGCGGTTGCACCGGGCAATGGTTCTCCACCTATATCTACAGGTGACACCGGCCGCTTTGGCGGTAATATGGATTTTAATGAGGTCATTGAAGGTAATACCGTTTATCTGACTGTGCAGCAACCCGGT
The DNA here is from genome assembly GCF_049340405.1 of Undibacterium sp. Ji42W. NCBI lineage: Bacteria > Pseudomonadati > Pseudomonadota > Betaproteobacteria > Burkholderiales > Oxalobacteraceae > Undibacterium > Undibacterium sp. Ji42W. The sequence goes on along the minus strand of NZ_JBMPOV010000010.1, from coordinate 133,583 downwards.
GCCTTGCTATATCTGGGCGATGCCCATGCCTTGCAGGGAGATGGAGAGACTTCGCAATATGCATTGGAAACATCCATGGATGTGGAATTTACCGTCGATGTCATTAAAGGGAAATCTGTCAATACACCAAGGGTAGAGTCGCCAACGCAGATCATGGTATTGGGACAGGCAGGCTCGCTGGATGATGCTCTGCGGGCAGCAACCGGCGGTATGGTGCAGTGGCTGCAACAGGATTATGGGCTCAGCCTGTCAGAGTGCGCGCAGATTTTGGGTAGTGCAATTCATTTCAGTATTCCCAATCTAGCGGGGCGCAGCGTAGGTGTGGCAGCAAAACTCGACAAGACTGTGCTGGCAAATTTGCACCGTCAATGAGGGCAATGACGAGAGGGGAGGGCTGGCTTGCCTCATTGACGATCTGCATGGCCAGAGCCTGATTACGACTGATGTGTGGCCAGCATGTCACGCAGGTCAGGATCTGCAATAGCGAACACATCAAATATACCCAAGGCCTTCAAGGCGGGCAGGGCTTCGACTACGGCCGCTTTTGCATTCGCGCGTTCGTCTGCAGAACTGTCTGGCTGCAGATAGGTCTTTGCATTGACCACGAAGGCAGCGACCGTGCCTTTTCTGATAGTCAGGCCGTTAATAGTGGTCGTGTTGATGTGATCCGGGAGTATGTCTTCGGCTTTCATATTGTTTCCTTGTGGGTGAATGGAGACTGAAGTTTGCGCTTCATGCCCAAAAGTCGCTTGCGATATAATGCCAACATGTGTCGAACTGAGGCCAGGCCCTTACCCTTGATCAATCCTGAGCACGCCAATGCGGATGGCGGGGCGATTGCTTACGCTGTCTCCAGCAAGGCCCATGCGAGGATGACGCCAGAACACAGCCATGCCCGCGGACAGTTGCTGGCGGCAACGACAGGTGTGCTGGTGATCGAAGCAGAACAGCAGCATCTGGTTGTACCTCAGGGCCATGCCATCTGGCTACCACCGTTTATTCCTCATGCCTTGCGTACGAGCCATCTGTTCAATGGCTGGAGTGCTTATCTCGCACCTTTAGAAGCACTGCCTGCCAAAACCCAGGTGTTTCAAGTATCCGGTCTATTGCGGGAAGCGGTTTTGCGCGCGGCGAGCTGGGGTGTCAGCGATCCGTTGAACGCAGCTCAAGAGCGTGTGCTTACCATCATCGTCGATGAAGTAGCGAGCTTGCCACCTCAGGATTTTGTACTCGCCATGCCCACCGACCACCGCCTCGTCAACATCGCCAGCGCATTATTGGAAAATCCCGGCGACCCCCGTCCTATGCAAGAGTGGGCGACCTGGGCAGGCATTGCACCACGCAGCATGACCCGCCATTTTGCTGACGAAACGGGCATGAGTTTTTCTGACTGGCGGCAACGCGCCAGACTCATGCGGGCGCTGGAATTATTGGCTGCAGGGGTTGCCGTTACCAATATCGCACTTGAACTGGGTTACGATAGTCTGAGCGCCTTCATCGCCATGTTCAAGCGGCACTTTGGCGTGCCACCGAGCCAGTTTTTGGCAGGCGATTAATGAGTTCTCTTCCATTAACATCATAGGACAAGATATGCTGATCAAACATGAATTTGAAGTCCGGGCCAGTGCCAAGTATCTGTTTGACCTGACCCAGGATTACACTCTCAGGCAAGAATGGGACACCTTGACTACCGAATCCTATCTGTTGAACGCAAAGCAGGCCGAGGTAGGTGTGCAGTCCCGCTGCATAGACGGCAATGGCCTGGCGATGGATATTGAATATGTGTCGTATAAGCCAAACGAAGTGGCCGCCGTCAAGATGGTCAGCGGCCCCTATATTTTTGATCAGTTCGCTGGCGGCTGGCACTTCAAGGCATTGTCTGACGGGCTTACCCGTGTAAGATTTTCCTATAACCTAACGGCCAAACCTCGCTGGCTGTCATGGTTGTTGACACCTATCTTGTGCCTGAAATTCAAACGCGAGACAGAAAAGCGCATCGTCGCACTGACAGCCTATGCAGAGCGGCAATTTGCTGTCTTGCCACGCGCGCATCCGCTTGCCTCATAATGCATTCATGAAGGCCTTGCGTATCTGCCGACCCATTTGACCGATTCCACATAAGCCCCGGCTGTCTTATCCAGACTCCTGCGCAATGTTGTTGAGAATGCCGCCAGATAGGCGAAAAGCAGGGTTCGTATATGCCTTTCTGCCATTGACGCAGTGCTGACATTGCGTATTAAGGAAGACGGCCCTGGCTTGTCTGCCGATGCCATGGTCCACTTTGGCCAGAGGCGCGATACACGCCTCCTGTTCCAGGGTTTGCCAAGGAGGCAGACGGGAATGTCGCTTGGCCTGGGCTCAGTCATTATCAAGGCGATAGTGGAGTTACATGGCGGCCATTACGAAATAGCTAATGGCGAAGGCCGCAGCGAATATTCCGGTGCCCGCCTTGGCCTGACTTTCCCCAGAAGATATTCTTGATCATTGAGTTAAGCATGAGCGTGTTCCTGTATTAGTACAGTTGGCTCATGGACTGTTCTTTGCTTTTGGGATGCGACTTAGCAAGCGTGGATTTTAATTGCGAATCCGTGATACGGAAGGTTTCCCTTTTATCTCCCATCAGGGCACGTAGCTCCTTGATTGTAAGACCGCTAATTTCATGCATGCTGATCATCAGCGACGCCCCTATGGGCAGGCGCAAGTGACGAATCTTGCTGATCACGGGTGGTGCCACATCCAGCATTTTTGCCAATGCCGCATCATTTTTCAGATGCAGGCGCCTGATGAGTGTATCAAACAGGTGATTGGGATTGTACTTGACCTTGTCAGACTGCAGATTGAGCAGGCTTATCATTATTTCTCCTTGGCGTTTCTTGAAAAAATGAAACGATAGCAAGGAGCTTAATAAAGATATAAAGTTTTGTATGTGCGATAACTCACATAACGACCACAAGCTGCTTGAAAGTGGCTTCAGCGGGGGTCTTTTTCGAGCGCCTGCGCGAGTAGCTGCAAAGCCTGCCTTAGTTTTTCGTCCTCCATGGCAAGCAGGTTATCGCCTACATACCACTCAAACATGCACTGCCCAGGCAAGGCTGTATGTGCGGCATTATTAAACAGCCATATCCCATGCTCTTGCGCGACTTGGTTGCGGATGGCAATGGCTGTTTCCCGGTCAGTTGGCAGATACAAGTGCAACATATTACATTGTGGTGTTGCGGGACTGGTTTTGAACTCAGGATAAACGCGCAATTCTTCAAACAACCATTTTGTGCGGGCAAAGCAGGCGGGCAGAGCTGCCAGCCTTTGATCAAATTGCATGGCGGCAGCGACAACATAAGGGCTGCGGCGGAATACACTGCCGCCTTGCCTGTGCATCCAGACTCGAGCTTTAGCAATGAAATCGGCACTGCCCAGCAGCATGGCACCACCCAGGCCAGCGATACCTTTGTAGAATGAGACATATACCGTGTCAAAACCTGCGCTTACTTCTGCCAGACTGCGGCCATAACCGGCGGCAGCTTCCCACAGGCGCGCACCATCCATATGCAGGTGTATATCTTGCTGGCGACAATGTGCTTTGATGGTGTTCAGTTCTTCCCAGTCCGGCAATTGGCCGCCTATTTCGCGCATGGGCAATTCATATAGCGCCGCAGCGATTTTCTCCGGCTGGGCCTGTAAGTCCTTCTGTGTCCAGGGTCGGTAAGGATTGCCGATTTGCACGGCCTTGAAATGATCGAGCAACTGATAATTGCTTTTTTCATGGACCAGGATATGCGAGCTCGCATGCAAGGCGACGAGCGGACTGCCCCTTTCTTCACATGCAAGACGTAAGGCGGTAACCTGGGTTAGCGTACCGGTGATGCAGAACAGACCTGCTTCCATGCCCAGTAAAGCAGCGATCTTGCTTTCGAAAGACTGCACCAATTCACCTTCACCATAGATGTCATGTTGTACCTGATGCTCCTCTGACCAGGCTGCCATGCGTGCAAAGGTGTCGGCAGGCGTGATGGCAAGGTGCCCTGGCAAGGAAGTATGGCAATTCTGGCGCAGTGCGCTTATTTCAGCATTGGTCATCAGTTTCTCCTGCAATTTGTTTCAATCAAGCATCAGTATGCCATGCCAGTACCGCCACTTGTACGCTAGAATCGTGGGATATATTTACTTCAACTGGTGTACCGCATGTCATCCCATACAGACCATACTACCGCCTTCATCACACCCTTTGAAGCCGGTAACCAGAACCAGACTACCACCTGGCAAGCCTGCACACAGTTTTATCAGAACCTCGCAGCGCAATTTCCAAACATTCTACAGTTCAGCCAGATCGGTGTTTCTGATAATGGCAAGCCCATTCATGCCGGTATCGTGACCGCCGATGGCGCATTTGAGCGTGAGCGCATCAAACAGGAGCACCGCACTGTATTTTTTAATAATAATGGCATACATCCTGGTGAGCCTGAAGGTATCGATGCCTGTATGGCGCTGGTGCGCGATTTTTGTATCCAGCCTGAGCGACTTGCGGCACTGGGTAAAACGGTGTTCTTGTTCATCCCTGTGTATAACGTTGATGGCTGCCTGAACCGTCAGGATACTTCGCGTGTCAATCAGGACGGGCCAGAGCAGTTCGGCTTCCGCGGCAATACCCTGCATCTGGACTTGAACCGCGACTTCATCAAGTGTGATAGTGAAAATGCGCAGGTCTTCAACCGTTTTTTTAGCGAATGGAGCCCGGATGTCATGGTTGATACGCACACCTCAAATGGCGCTGACTATCATTACACCATGACCCTGATACAAACCCAGGCAGACAAACTGGGCCATGGTCTCGGCCCCTACTTGCGCAACACCATGTTGCCTGCCATTTATACCGAAATGCAGGAGCGTGGCTGGCCGACTTGCCCCTATGTGAATCCCGTCAAGGACAGCCCTGATCATGGCATAGAAGATTTCCTGGAAACGCCACGTTTTTCTACTGGTTATGCAGCCCTGCATCACACCATCGGTTTCATGCCTGAAACCCATATGCTGAAGCCTTTTGCCGACCGCTATGCGTCCATGCGCGCCCTGGTGGAAACCGTGCTGGCATTCACGGTCGCCCATGGTGCAGAGATACGAGCATTGCGTGCACAGGCGCGCGAGGCCGCCAGCCAGCAACAGCAGGCAGCAGTACATTGGGTTGCCGACCATGGGCAGGCTTCCAGCTTCATGTTCAAGGGTTACCAGGCGGTATATAGCCCCAGCGTGCTGGGTAATTACACGCGCTTGTCTTACGACCGCAGCCAGCCATGGGAAAAAGCCATCGCTTATTACGATCACTTTGTCGCTGATATCACAGTCAAGCAAGCCAGTGCTTACCTGATACCGCAAGCCTGGCGCGCAGTCATAGAGCGCCTGCAATGGAATGGTGTGCAAATGCAAAGGCTGGAAGCCGATACCAACCTGCAGGCCGAGGTTTATCACATACAGTCAGTGCAATCACGTCCACATGCCTATGAAGGTCACATGTTCCATGACGATGTACAGTTGCTGCCGACCAGCGCTAGCATGATTGCCAATGCAGGTGATTATCTGGTCCCGCTGGATCAGCCCGCGGCACGCTATATAGTCGAAACTCTGGAACCGCAGGCGCACGACAGTTTTTTCCGCTGGGGCTTCTTCAATAGCGTACTGGAAAAGAAAGAAGCTTATTCAGATTATGTCTTTGAAGACACCGCCACCGATATCCTCAACACCGAGCCAGAAGTCAGGGCAGCCTTCGAGCAATGGAAGCAAGAAAATCCAGGTTTACTCAGCGACCAACAGGTCGTTCTCGACTTTATTTTTAGCCGCTGTGCAAGATTCAAGGAACCAGAATGGCGCCGCTACCCTGTGTTGCGCATAATGCATTGATTTTTTGAAATTTGTTACAAGTTTTTACAGAAACATAATAGAATCTTCCGTGGTATTACCTCGTGTTTTATATAACGGAAGTCTATTGAAAGGTTAAAAATCATGTCTAAATTGCTTGAATATTTGAATACACTGGATAAAGATGCGGATGCCCTTGATGCTCATAAAAGTGGAGCAAAGTCCGCTATGACAAATTTTGGATTGACTGCTGAAGAGCAAGATGCAGTATTGTCTGGCGACAAAAACACGGTAGCTGGATTGTTGGGAATCTCTGCGGATGATGTCCCTGCAATTGATACTACAGAAACCGCGTACTAAAATTTTTTCCGGCTCAAGTGATGATTCCATTTAGGATCCTGACATTTTTAATTGTATTGTTACTTGTAGCCGGAAACCCTGTTGCCCACGCACAAACAAGCAGTGAAAAAAACATTGACGATTTGCTTTCAGCTGCCGCACAGGATATCCGTACCGCACCCGAAAGAGCTGTTGATACTTTGGGTAAATTGCAATTGCTTGAGTCAGGTTTCAATGATGTTCAACGCAGCCGCTTTTATTTGCTCAGTGCTTCCGCACTGGGGTTCAAAGGACGACATAAAGAACGAGTAGAGCTAGTTGAGTCATATATTGAAAAAGCAAAAGATCCTGATTTTCAGGCTCGATTGTTATATCAATTGACCTCTGGATATACCAGCATGGGGGAGTACGAAAAAGCTTTGCTTGCGATGAACAAGAGCATAGTTTTACTACCAAAACTGATAAATCAAAATGCAAAAGTGGATGTGCTGCAATCGGCGATAACCTTACTGAATTCCTTGCGTGCATATGACGAAGCTTTAAGTTATACCGATAGAATGCTTTCTTTTGATTTAAAAATCAAAGAGAGCGGATCAAAATGTGTAGGCTTGGCAAACCTTGTTGAGATTAATCTCATGCGGGGTGAAAGACAACGTGCACGATCAATTTTGCCTGAAGCTTTACAGGTCTGTGAAGAGCATGACAGGAAATTTATAGCTCTTATTCTGCGTTCCCTGGCAAGCGTGGATTTGATTGATTCTGGCAATTATCTGCAAGGTAAAGGTGCTGGACTACCTTTGCTGGCCGAGTTCGCAAAGACTAATCAAAGTTCTGACTACCTCACTCAACTTGAAGACGCGTTGTCTCGTGCGTATATGAATTCTGGCAATTTAGAGCTTGCCGAACGTTATGGTCTTCAGGCCTACCAGCATGCAAAGGCTGGAAATGCTGTTTATCTCATGGAAAAGACTGCCGAAACGATGGCGACTATTAAGCGCGCGCAAGGACTGTATTTAGCAGCACTAGAGTATTACGAAGCGGCCTTAGTATTGAAAAATCGTGTGCTAGACGATCAACTTCATAAGAATCTTGCTTATCAACGTGTTAAGTTCGATACTCAAGACAAAGCCAATCAAATGAGTCTGCTTGAACAGAAGAATAAGATACTGGCGGTTGAGCGTGAATTGGAAAAAAAGAATAATCAAAATCTCCTGCTCTTGGTTGCCTTAGTAATAATTTTTCTGGTTGTGCTGAGTCTTTGGTTACTCAAGGCTTTACAGCAAAAAAATCAATTCCGCCAGTTTTCGCAAACAGATGGGTTGACCCAGGCAGCCAATCGCATGCATTTCATCAGCTTCGCCAATGAAGCATTCAAATTACGTACAGGTAGCGTCAGCATTATCCTGTTTGACATGGATTTATTTAAAAATATTAATGATACGTATGGCCATGCTACGGGTGACTGGGTATTGAAGAACGTTAGTGAAACCGTCAAGACGCATTTACGCAAGGTTGATTTATTTGGGCGGCTGGGTGGTGAAGAGTTTGGTATTTGCATGCCAGATTCAAGCCAGGCCTCAGCCCTTCAATTGGCAGAGCGCTGTCGTATGGCAATCACAATGATAGATACAGAACCTAGCGGCCATAAATTCGCACTGTCTGCCAGTTTTGGTGTAGCGACAGTAGATGGAAATGGGCTCAAGAATTTTGATGAAACCCTGGAGGCGGCTGACAAGGCACTTTATATCTCCAAAGCCGAAGGTAGAAACTGCGTTAGTGTCTTCAGGCAAACACCATAGATTTTCTGATGATAATTTACTAAAATAGTTTTGCTTTAGTTAATGCTTGAGCTTAGAATCGTTCTTGGTATTACTCCTGAAAGTTTTGCCAACCAAGGAGAAAAGTATGTCTAAGTTGTTAGATTATCTGAATGCTCTTGACACCAGTGCAGTAGTTATCGAAGCACACAAAAAAGACCCGCTGCAGGCTGCACTTGATTTTGGTCTGTCCGTAGATGAGCAGGTTCTTATACTGCGTCAGGACAGACGTGAAATATCCGCCTTTCTGGATTTGCCTTTCAAAGATTTCGATGCGATTGATAGCATTGAAACGTTGCCTAGTCTTGATGCAGGACAAACTAGCTTGAAAAATGAAGCTGAGCTCGTGCCTTCTTAATAGCTATTAAAGTTAAAGATAGATTGCTGCCAATGAGTCATGTGCTTTTTACGTGACTCGTTGCATGGCTTTTTTTTGGATCGTTTGAATAATTATTTCCAACTCCCTTACATTCACATCTATGACAATTCAAAAACAAGGATCACTCGTCTGTGTGGGTACTGGCATGCGCATGGCGGGGCAATTGACGCCAATTGCGCAAAGCTATATCGAATCTTTTGACGTTGTCGTTGCGGCGGTGCCGAATATTTTTACGCATAAATGGCTGCAAGGGGTAGCTAAAGAATATATCTGCCTGAATTCCTATTATGAAGACATGAAAATTGACGGGAAAAATAGACGGGACACATATAGGCGCATGGCAGACACCATATTGTCTGAAATGCGCTCAGGCAAACGAGTATGCGCTGCCTTTTATGGTCACCCCGGAATTTTTGCCTGTATTTCTCACATGGCTATTGCGGATGCGAGAGCAGAGGGATATCAAGCACATATGGAGCCCGGTATTTCAGCCCTCGATTGCCTGGTTGCAGACTTGGGTATAGACCCGGGTACCCATGGTATGCAATCGATGGAATCAACACAATTCATGATTTACCACCGCACTATCGATACAACGGCGCTGCTGATACTGTGGCAGCCAGGTATTGCAGGTGAGCTGGCATTGAAAAAACTTGAAACCAATGAAGAGTATTTACAGATATTGGTCAACAAGCTTGCACGTAGTTATTCATTGGATCATGAAGTGATTTTATATGAAGCTGCCACTGATCCTTTGGAAAAAACACGTATAGACAAGATTCGTCTTGGAGACTTACCACGAATGAAACTCAAGCAAATAACTACGCTGGTGATACCTCCATCCAAAACGCTGGAAAGAGACCAGTCAATTATCGATGAGCTCAATGCAATCGCTGCACAGAGAGGGCAGATCCAGCAAGCAGCTTAAGAGCCAGGATAGCTTAGGTTTTGCGCATGCTCTTGCGTGAAAGCCCTTCAAACAGGAGTGGCCTATAAATGCTATTGCTTGCATAGCAGTGACAAAATCCTTTAAAAAGTAGCTAAATGCTAATTTGATCAATATATTGATCTGAGCCCGCAGGTTACAAATATCTGCTTTCAATTTGATTTACACTTAATTAGAATCATTTGCGTGCGACAAAATGGTTTGTCAACAAGTTGGAGGATACTGATGAAAAAAATGATCAAAAATACATTGCTGGGTCTGGCTTTAGCCAGTGGTTTGTCGGTAGCTTGTGCGGAAGGCGTAGATACTTCTGTTGATGGCATTTTCAATGCGCTGACAACGACAAGTAATTTGCAGGCTACGGTCGATAACCTGGTCGCCAGCGGTGCTAATCCACAATCCATCGTTTCTGTTGCTGCCGCAGCCGGTATTCCTCTGGATACCGTCAAGGATTTGCAGGTATGCGTGAACTCTGCTGCACCTGATGCAACAGTACTCAGTGCTTCTTGCATGAGACAGCGTAGCCTGGTAACTGCGTATGCAGCAGGCGTGAATGATCCTATGAAATATCTGCCTGCAACTGCTGCTGGCAAACGTCAAAGCAAAGAAGTCAAAACGAACTAATCAATTAGTTCAGGTTGGCAAAAAAAGCAGATATGTTGAGCATGTCTGCTTTTTTATTTTGTGGCCATTGCGATTTGCTGCCATGACCGTGGCAAACGAGGAGAGCGCTCTCAGGTCTTCTTCCTCAATGGTTTCAGCAATTCTTTGAGGTTATTGTGATCAATCTCATACATCAATTCCAGTAGCCGGCCTATCTCCCCCTTGGGGAAACCTTCCCGCGCAAACCAGCCCAGGTAATTACCGGGCAGGTCGGCGATGACAGTATCTTTGTACATACCATACGGCATCTTGAAACTCAGCAGTCTTTGCAGATCGTCCGCTTGCATAAGCTAGTCCTCGGATTTCTTGCCAGACTCAACGGGCGGCGGCGTGCTGGTAGCAGGCTGGCTTGCGCTCGTTGCCGCTGGGGCCGCAGGCGTTACACCAACAGTCTTTTTTTCTTCTTCCGTATCCTGGATATAGGGAACCGCATCCAGGTAACGATCAACGAGTTCAAAGAATTGCTCATAAAACTGGCCAGTAGGAATGGTTTCGCTGGCGACCTTGACCAGGGCATCGTCAGTTGAGCCAAATGGCAGTGACACTGAACCCAGGGCGCTGACGCCTATGCTGGCCGAAGTGTTACTCTTTTTCAGGGAATAACGGTCGCGAACGGCATTCGCAAAAACGGTCGTGCTATTGCTGCCTTTGTTGTTGGCCACACAGACGACGTTAAATTCAATTTCTGCGTGAATGTCTGCTTCTGGCTGGTATTTTCTGCGACCCTTGAGTACTGAAGGTTTCCATTCACTGATGACGTAACCCTGGCTGAGCAAGGCACGGCGCGCTGCTTCACATGCGCTTTTTTCAGTACCAGGGAAGGCGCGTGTGAATACGCCAGTAGCACCAAATTCTTCGTGCTGCAAGCCAGCGTGCTTGGTGGTGGTGCAGGCGCTTAACATGCTAAGGCCCAGGGTGAGGCTGAGAGGTAGTAAAAATGTGCGGTGAATCATCTTCATTTCAATTGTACGGATAAAGCGCATTGCGCGGACATTCAGGCCAGCGCTTCTTTAGCGGCTTCTTCCGGAGTTAATCCATCAAAGAACAGATCGGTGAACCACTCTATCTGTTCTTCTATATGATCCTGGGCCTGGCTCACGGTGGCACCGCCATCGACGAGAAAGCCTTCTACTTGCGTGCACCAGGCAATCAGCGCCTCGGTTTCCGGGTCCAGTTCATTCTTTTTTGCCATGATGTTTCTTTCTTGCTTATATATGCGTAAGCCGTATTTTAACTTGTCAGCACATGCAAGGTGTTACCGCTACATTAAATGCACAATTACAAGTGCCAGATTATTAAGATATAACGTGGCGGGGCATGATTTGGGTGACAGGTATTGTAGAAAATTTTAAGGCCAAAGAGTTCACCACATAGGAGTGCTCTTTTTTTGTAAAGGATCATCGTTCCATAAGCAGGCAACGTGTCACTTGAGTTCTTTGTTATCGATGTAGGAGCGGCTTTAGCCGCGAATGTCCGTCATAACCAAAATAATAGAGATGGTCAGATGTTCGCGGCTAAAGCCGCTCCTACAAAATTTCCCTGTGATCCTTTGTGCAAACTCTGTGTCTCAATGTCTCTGTGTTGAAAGGTCTTAGAAACTCCCCGCAAACTGATAACGCTTACCCGGGTGCCACATCGTTACGCAGGTAGCGATCATGTCGCGCGATCTGGTAGTTCTATGCAAGACCAGAGAAGCTTCTTTGGCTGAGATATGCAGCATCTCAGCGATCTGTTTAGGTGGCAGCACGGCTTCTATGCTGTAATCAACCCCTTGCAACGGGGCGACTGCCACCAGATATTCATTCGGGGTCATGATGCTGAAGTCTTGCTGCAGGTATTCCGGCGTTACGCTGGAGTTGACCCAGCGGTCTTCGACCTGTATCGCCACTTCGTTCTCAAAGTGGACAATGACGGAATGGAATAAGCTGTGGCCCGCCTTGACCTGGAATTTTGCTGCCAGTTGCTCGCTCGCGGTTTCTGCTTTCAACTCATGCAGTTCGCTGCGGTGAGTGTGGCCGCGTGAACGGATTTCTTCTGCAATGCTTTTGATGGCGACCAGCGTTGCCTGGTATTTTTGTTGTGCCACATAAGTGCCGGAACCCTGTATGCGCGTCAGGATTTGTTCGCTGGTCAGTTCGCGCACCGCGCGGTTGACTGTCATGCGCGAGACGCCAAACTGGCTGGCCAGTGCGGTTTCAGCAGGGATGGCATCACCTTCTTTCCACTTGCCGGACTGGATTTCCTGGAGCAGGGTATCTTTGATGACTTGAAACGCTGGAGTATCTGGCTTACTGGGTTTCACAGGATAGGAGGCTTAGAGTGATGGGTGCCTGCATTTTCTCATAGCACAGCAGTGATGGCGAATATATTGGACGACACTGTCACTTACTGTCATTTTTTGTGCGGTGACGCAGAAAATTTACCGGCAATATCCAGTTCACGAAAGCGCATGAGAATGAAATCGACAAACAGCCTGGTCTTGGCAGGCATCAGCTTACTGCTGGCGTAGTAGAGGGAAATGTTGCCAATATCCGCATACCAGCTGGGCAGCAGGCGTAGCAATGTGCCACTTTCCAGATAAGGCAGCGCATGCAGTCTCGGCACCATGGCGACACCCAAATCCAGCAAGGCAGCCCTGCACATGGCTTCCGGGTCGTCCATGATGATGCGTGTCTTCAGTTCCATGTGCGCTTCTTCACCCGCAGCATTGCGTAGCGTCCAGGAGCGCAGTCTGCCGCTTTGCGGCGAGCGGCGCATGATACCATCCAGCTTAGCCAGGTCTTCAGGTTTTGCTGGCATATTGTGCGCCGCGATATAGGCAGGTGAGGCAACTGGTATGACATGGGCGCGCCCGATTTCACGCGCGATAACACCCGGCACCAGTTCTATGCCACCGCCGATGGCAACATCAAAACCTTCAGCGATGAGATCTACACTGCGGTTATCAAAATGCAGGTCGGGAATCACATCAGGGTAGGTGTTGATAAAATCATTCACAGCAGGCAAAACATAATCGCGTCCAAAGGCCAGCGCCAGGCTGATCTTTAAGACGCCAGCGGGTTTGCCTGCGACATTTTCTACATTTGCCAATGCGGCCTGTATGCTGTCCAGCCCACCCTTGATCTGTGCCAGGAATACTTCTCCCGCCTCCGTCAACATCAGGCTGCGCGTGCTGCGCTGGAACAGGCGTATGCCCAGCCGCGATTCCAGCTTGGCGACGTTCTTGCTGACAGCCGCTGGCGTCAGGCCCAGGTTACGAGCTGCCTGGGAAAAACTGCCCGCCTCAGCACTACGGACGAAAGATTCTATGCTAGCCAGCGTTTCCATGATTTCCTCTTTTTTTAGTCATTACTTTCAACCTTTGGTTGAAAGTAATGTTATTGATTATGGACTAATTGTAATCATTAAAAAAGCACAAAATAGCTTCATCCAATCACGGATTACAGAAATTCAACCGAATCAAGCTTTATTAAGCTGAGCTAAACAGGAGAACGACATGATACAAGCATTCAACACGCAAGCAAATAATGCATCCAAAGCAAACCTGGCGGGTAAAACAGCCCTGGTCACCGGCGGTTCACGCGGCATAGGTGCAGCCATTGCACGCAAGCTGGCAACAGATGGCGCAGCAGTTGCCATCACTTATTCCAGCAGTGCGCAGCAGGCAGAACAACTGGTCGAGGATATACGCTCAACGGGCGGCAAGGCACTGGCTATTCGTGCTGATGCGCAAGATGCAGATGCGGTTAAACAGGCAGTGGCAAAAACGGTCGCAGAATTTGGCGGTCTCGATATCCTTGTCAACAATGCGGGTGCACTGGTCGCCGGTGGCATTGCAGATATCAGCATGGATGATTATCAACGCCTGATCGCTGTCAATGTGACAGGCGTGTTTGTCGCGTCGCAAGAAGCACAGCGTCATATGAAAGAGGGCGGCCGTATCATCAATATAGGCAGTGTCAACAGTGATTATGTGCCCGTACCTGGCCTGTCCCTGTATGCACTGACCAAAGGCGCTGTAGCCTCTTTCACCCGCGGCCTGGCTCGTGACCTGGGTGCGCGTGGTATCACTGTCAATAATGTACAGCCCGGCCCGGTTGATACAGAAATGAATCCGGCCAACGGTGCTTTTGCGGATACCATGCGCAGCTACATGGCGACGGGGAAATACGGTACAGGCACACAGATCGCCAGCCTGGTTGCTTACCTGGCGAGCGAGGACGCGGCATTTATCACGGGTGCCAACTTGAAAGCGGATGGCGGCTTTGATGCCTGATATTGCGCGGTGAGGAGTGGAGAAGGTTCTGGCGATGGATTGGGTGCTCAAATTGCTTCAGTCCATTATAAGGGCAGTATCCATGCTTCCCAGTCAGTATCGGGCTTGCCGCCATAGCATCGATAAAATTGCCTGGCATTTTCATTGCCAGGCAAGACATCCCATTTCAGGCGACCGCAGCCGCGTGATCTGGCATGCATTAGCACAGCCTGCATCAATGCCGCGCCTACACCAAGCCTTCTTGCTGCCGGGCTGACATACAATTCCTTCAGTCTGCAATCAGCACGTAAATCAAATGTGAACGCAATTTCTACCAGCACGGCATAGCCCAGCAGCACGCCATCTGCTGAAAATGCCAGCAAGGCGTGGAATTGTGTCGCTTCTTCCCCCAGGCCACCTGCCAGCAAATCTTGTTCCTGTACGCGAAAGGATTTCAGGTAGCCTTCAAATTTGGCCAACTCGCGCATCATTGCCAGCAGGGCAGAAGCATCGGCAGCCTCTGCATAGCGAACGATAAAAGCAGATGCACAGTTTGCTACCATGTTCATGCCAGTTCCGCCACTTCTGTTGTCAGACTGAAACCTTCATCCAGCCAGCCGGTGATGCCGCCTATCATGATTTTAACCGGGCGGCCAAGCTGTGCAAGCCTGATCGCCGCCTTGGTTGCACCATTGCAATGCGGGCCAGCGCAGTAAGTCACAAACAGGGTATCTGCCGGATAGCTGGCCAGTTTGGAAGCAATGATCTTGCCCCTGAGCAGGTTGATCGCGCCCGATACATGGCCCTGGGCATAAGACTCTGGGCTGCGCACGTCCAGCAAGACAAAATCAGTCTTGCCTTCAGACATGGCGTGGTGGGTATCCCAGCAATCAGTCTCAAACCGCAGACTGTCTGCAAAATGGGCGATGGCTTCCTGGTTGCTGGCTGCGGCGACTTCAGTGACGACGGACATGGTTTTTGCCTTTCATGAGCGGTTTGAACATGTGGCTATTGTCGGCCTCTCTGTTTAAAACGCAAAGTGGCGTTAACGGCATGATACGGTAATATCGCGCCAAATATGAGTGCGACTAAAATTTTGCACACCCGCCTTATTAATCACTTGCAAAAGTTGTATATACAACTTAAAATTTCTGTTCGTGATTCAGCTTTGTCCGGCTGTATGCAGTTTTTGCGCTCGCCGGATTTTTATATTTGGGCGGCATATCTTTGAATTGCCGCTATCCTGTATTTAACTGATGGAGAGAGACGATGAACAACGATCCACGCTGGGATGCCAGCCGCGTAATCCACGCACCGCATGGCCCAGAAAAAACCTGTAAGACCTGGGTAGCCGAAGCGGCTTACCGCATGATTCAGAATAATCTTGACCCTGCCGTTGCTGAAAATCCAAAACATCTGGTCGTCTATGGCGGCATAGGCCGCGCAGCCCGCAACTGGGAGTGCTATGACCAGATCCTGGCGTCGCTAAAAGATTTGAACGAAGATGAAACCCTGCTGATACAGTCCGGCAAACCGGTAGGCGTGTTCAAGACCCACGAAGATGCGCCTCGCGTGCTGATCGCCAATTCCAACCTGGTACCAAAATGGGCGAACTGGGAACATTTTAATGAACTCGACCGCAAGGGCCTGTTCATGTATGGTCAGATGACCGCCGGTAGCTGGATTTATATCGGTACGCAAGGCATAGTTCAGGGTACCTATGAAACCTTTGCAGAAGCAGGCCGCCAGCATTTCAATGGTGACTGGGGTGGCCGCTGGATATTGACAGCTGGCCTCGGTGGCATGGGGGGCGCACAACCTTTGGCGGCCAGCTTTGCCGGTGCGGTATCTCTTAACATCGAATGCCAGCAATCCAGCATAGATTTCCGCCTGCGTACCCGTTATGTCGACAAGCAAGCCAAGGATCTGGATGATGCTCTGGAGCTCATCAAGCATCATTGCGATCGTAAAGAAGCGGTGTCGATTGCATTGTTAGGCAACGCCGCAGAAATATTGCCTGAACTGGTCAAGCGCGCAAAAGCGGGGGGCATGAAACCTGACTTGGTAACAGATCAAACATCTGCCCATGATCTTATCAATGGCTACCTGCCTGTAAGCTGGACCGTCGCTGAATGGAAGGCTGCGCAACAAGACGTTGCCCAGCACGCGAAACTAACTGCCGATGCTTCACAAGCCTGCGCTGTGCATGTGCAAGCCATGCTGGATTTCCATGCTATGGGCATACCGACGGTTGATTATGGCAATAACATCCGCCAAGTGGCTTTTGACACCGGCGTCAAGAATGCCTTTGACTTCCCTGGCTTTGTACCTGCGTATATCCGCCCCTTATTTTGCGATGGCAAAGGCCCGTTTCGCTGGGTAGCCTTGTCTGGCGACCCGGAAGATATCCGCAAGACAGATACCAAGATCAAGGAACTGTTCCCCGAAAATAAAGGCGTACACAAATGGCTGGACATGGCGAGCGAACGCATTGCCTTCCAGGGTTTGCCGGCGCGTATTTGCTGGCTGGGTCTGGGTGAGCGGCATATTGCTGGCCTGGCCTTCAATGAAATGGTCAAAAATGGCGAATTGAAAGCACCGATCGTCATTGGTCGTGACCATCTGGACACAGGCTCGGTTGCCAGCCCTAATCGCGAAACTGAAGGAATGCTTGACGGTACTGATGCAGTATCTGACTGGCCTTTGCTGAATGCTTTGCTCAATACTGCAGGAGGCGCCAGTTGGGTTTCGCTACATCATGGTGGTGGTGTGGGCATGGGGTATTCCCAGCATTCTGGCATGGTCATCGTTGCTGATGGCACCGAAGCTGCCGCTAAGCGCATCGCGCGCGTACTGGTCAATGACTGCGGTTCTGGCGTCATGCGTCATGCGGATGCGGGGTATGAGCAGGCGGTTGCTTGTGCTGAACGTGAGGGCTTGAATTTGCCTATGATTAAGGGTAGTAAGTAAGCATAATCAGTCACTGGAATTTAAGCGGTGACAGAATTGCCTGTGCTTCTTCAGTTCAAGGCTAAATGCCAAGAAAAGCTGAAGTTAGTGTGAGTAAAATAGTAATCGCCGGTTGGACGCTAGTCGTAGGGTGGGCTACGGTTTACCAGCCCAACACTCAGCATTTAAAGAACGTATTTTTTATCAAAGGCCCAGTGTTGGGCTGATGAGGCGTAGCCCAACCTGCGAAGTGGCAGATATCTTATATTTTGTGTCCCATTTAAGGTTGGGCGAATCTAAGAGCTCAGTCGCTGTAAAGTGATTTTAGCGGTCTGGAAGGTAGGTCGATATTCCTGACTGCACAAACGACATTGGGTTCCAGCCTGGGCTGGAACGACGATATTTAAAGTATTCAGGAAAAAAACATGAGTAATCATTTTGAAATTCAACCCGGCCAATTCACGCTGAGCGACCTGCGCGCCATCTGGACCAAATCCCAACCTTTGAAGCTGGCAGAATCTGCCTATGCTGCCATCAATGCCGCTTCCGCCACGATAGATAAAATTGTGGCAAAAGGTGATGCGGCTTATGGTATCAATACCGGTTTCGGCAAGCTTGCCAAGACCCGTATTCCTGACGACCAGTTGGAACTCTTGCAGCGCAATCTTATCCTTTCGCATTCCGTCGGTTCTGGCGAATTGATTGATGATGAAGTCGTGCGCCTGATATTGGCGATGAAGATCGCTAGCCTGGCGCGTGGCTTTTCCGGCATACGCGCATCTGTGATCGATAGCATGATTGCCATGTATAACGCTGGCATCATGCCGACTATCCCGGTCAAGGGTTCGGTGGGAGCATCCGGCGATCTGGCACCATTGTCGCATATGACGCTGGCTATGCTCGGTGAAGGTGATGCGCGTGTCAATGGCAAAATTGTGCCTGCCAAAGAAGCACTGGCTGCGGCTGGTATTAAACCTGTGGTATTGGCTGCCAAGGAAGGTCTGGCGCTCATCAATGGTACGCAGGTATCGGCGGCACTGGCCTTGAATGGTCTGTTCCTGGCAGAGCGTCTGCTTGAGGCGGCGACTGTTACCGGTTCCTTGTCAGTCGATGCTGCCAAGGGCAGTGATGCACCGTTTGATGCCCGCATTCATAGCAGCCGTGGTCAGCCTGGCCAAATTGCGACAGCACAGATTTATCGCAGTCTGCTGCAAGGTAGTGAAATCCGTCAGTCACATCTCGTCAATGATGAGCGCGTGCAGGATCCGTATTGCCTGCGTTGTCAGCCACAAGTCATGGGGGCCTGCCTTGACATCATCAATAATGCGGCACGCACTTTGTTGATAGAGGCGAATGCTGTGACCGATAATCCATTGGTGTTCGTGGAAACTGGTGAAGTCATTTCTGGAGGTAACTTCCATGCCGAACCTGTGGCTTTTGCAGCAGATACGCTCGCGTTGGCAATTGCAGAAATCGGTTCCATCTCTGAGCGCCGCATTGCCTTGCTGATCGATTCATCAATCTCTGGCCTGCCACCTTTCCTGGTGCCTTCATCCGGCTTGAATTCGGGCTTCATGATCGCCCATGTGACAGCGGCGGCATTGGCTTCTGAAAACAAATCACATGCTCACCCATCCAGTGTGGACAGTATCCCGACTTCTGCGAATCAGGAAGACCATGTCAGCATGGCGACTTACGGCGCGCGTCGTTTGCATGAAATGGCCCACAATACAGCGACCATCGTCGGCATAGAATTGCTGGCGGCGGCACAGGGTGTGGATTTTCATGCGCCTCTGCAAACATCGGCCATGCTGAAGCAGGTTCACACGCTTTTGCGCGAAAAAGTGGCTTTCTATGACAAAGACAGATTCTTTGCTCCTGATATAGAAGCAGCAAAAGCACTGGTCGTCGAAGGTCATTTGAGCGCACAATGCCAGCAGTTGTATCAGAATCTGTATTTGGCCTGATTCTGCTTGAACCTGAGCAGTTTGTATTAAGATAGTGGCTCTCTCATCTGGGAGGGCCATTTTTGTATTTTGTTGAAAGCTGTTGATTACTATGCGCAAGTGGACACGACAAGACTATCAAACCATGCCATGGAAAAATGGCGGCGGCAGCACGACCGAGCTGGCGATATTTCCAACTGACGCCAGCCTGGATCATTTCGTCTGGCGCTTGAGCACGGCTGAAGTCAGCAGCAATGGCCCGTTTTCACATTTCGCCCAGACAGACAGGACGCTGGCGATTTTGTCTGGTGAAGGCTTGATACTGCATGGTGACAGCGAGCAGGTTCATGGCCAGAGTGTCTTCCTCAAACAAGACAGCCTGCCGCATCAGTTCAGGGGGGAGACACCCATCAATGCCGAACTCTTGCATGGTACGGTCCTGGATTTGAACATGATGACGCGACGCGATGTCTGTACCCATCACATGCAAAGGCTGGAAGCTGGCAAGCATTTCATCGAAGCCAATGATGCCCAGCAGCTCTTGCTGTTTTGTGCAAGGGGCAGTGCGCGACTGACGACGGGCGAAACTTTGCAAGACTATGATTGT
The DNA here is from genome assembly GCF_049340405.1 of Undibacterium sp. Ji42W. Taxonomy (NCBI): domain Bacteria; kingdom Pseudomonadati; phylum Pseudomonadota; class Betaproteobacteria; order Burkholderiales; family Oxalobacteraceae; genus Undibacterium; species Undibacterium sp. Ji42W. The sequence goes on along the minus strand of NZ_JBMPOV010000010.1, from coordinate 113,835 downwards.
TGTCTGTTTGAAGAAGAGCATGAACATCAGGGTATTCGTCTGAACTTGCATGCCGATGAAGCTTCGATACTTTATCTGATACGCATACAATTTTTAAGTATGGGTGACAGCTGATGACTTCAACAGCTTTACACTGGGACAGTCTGTGGACTAATGTCCACCTCGCATGCATGACTGATGGCTATGGCGAAATCAGTGATGCAACCATTGCCGTGAAAAATGGCAAGATTGCCTGGCTTGGCTCGCGGAGCGAATTGCCTGTAGAGTATGTTGCGGCCAAAACCCATGATGGCAAGGGCTGCTGGTTGACACCAGGCCTCATCGATTGCCATACCCATCTGGTGTATGCAGGCAACCGCAGCAATGAATTTGAAGCGCGTTTGAATGGCGTCGCTTATGAAGAAATCGCCAGGCAGGGTGGTGGTATCAACGCCACCGTGCGTGCCACCCGTGGAGCGAGTGAAGATGAATTGCTGGCCGCCACGCTGCCGCGTCTCCATGCGATGCTTGCCGAAGGCGTGACTACGCTGGAAATCAAGTCCGGCTATGGTCTGGACCTGGAAACCGAGGCACGCATATTGCGCGTAGCCAGACGCATAGGGCGTGAATTTCCTGTGCGCGTTAAAACCACTTTTTTGGGCGCACATGCCTTGCCGCCAGAATATGCAGGGCGTGCTGATGATTACATCAAGCTGGTTTGTGAACAGATGTTGCCAGCTTTGGTGGCTGAAGGACTGGTCGATGCTGTTGATGTGTTCTGTGAAAAAATAGGCTTTACGCCCGCCCAGACTGAGCTGGTGTTTCAGTCAGCACAAGCGCATGGCTTGCCAGTCAAACTGCATGCTGAACAATTATCTGATCAGGGTGGCGCAGCATTGACGGCAAAATATAAAGGCTTGTCTGCCGATCATCTGGAATATTTGTCGGATGAAGGAATAGCCACCATGGCAGATAGTGGTACGGTGGCCGTGCTTTTGCCGGGTGCGTTTTACTTTTTACGCGAAACTAAATATCCACCTGTATCTACATTGCGGGCGGCTGGTGTGCCGATTGCGCTGGCAACTGATTGCAATCCCGGTACTTCACCCATGACTTCACTGCTGCTGACCATGAATATGGCATGCACCCTGTTCCGCATGACACCGCTGGAAGCGCTGCAAGGTGTAACATGCCATGCGGCAAAAGCATTAGGCTTGAGTGCAGAAACGGGTGCCCTGGCAGTTGGCAAGGCGGCCGATTTTGCGTTGTGGGATATCGCCAGGCCAGCAGACCTGGCTTATCATATTGCGGGTAATCCTTCACAGGCGAAGGTGTTTGCGGGTAAGTTGTTAGCCTAGCGTATTCGAAATTTTTTCTGATTGACATTCTTTAACCCCGCTTAGCCGGGGTTTTCTTTTGATCGCAGTCGTTGAAGACTATAATCTTGCTTAGCTATACACAAACGCAACAGAACCATCAGGCTTTGATATGACGACAATAAAACAAAAACTCACCAATGCAAACCAGCGCTGGCATCTGGGACGCTGGGCAGCAGGCCTGGTCGGGATGTTTTTTTTGCTGGCAGCCTTGAGTTGGATTTTTCTGCCGGGCATCGTCAAGCGTACTGCAGTTGAGCAAGTACAGCAGCAGATAGGCCGCAAACTGGATATGACAGATATCCGTTTTTCACCTTTCAAACTGGCGCTGACAATAGATGGCTTGATCCTGTATGAAGTCGATCAGCGTACGCCTGCAGTCAAGATCAAGGAACTGGTGCTGAATCTGTCGCTGGCATCGTTGTTTCGCAAGGCGCTGATCGTTGATGAAGTCCGGCTCACTGAGCCTTACGTGCATATTGTCCGTACTCCGGGGGAAGGCTACGGGCGCTATAACTTCAGCGATATCTTCGAAAAAATTGCAGCCATACCCAAGAGCGATTCGCCTGCACGCTTTTCACTGGCAAACCTGCAACTTGCCGGTGGCCGCATAGAGATAGACGACAAGGTCGTCAATGAACAATTCAAGATAGAAGCACTGCAAATCGGCGTTCCCTTTGTGTCCAACTTCCCCAATCAGGTAGAGAGCTTTGTAGAGCCTCTGCTGTCTGCAAAGATCAATGGTTCAAACTTTGTCCTCAAGGGCAGGGCCAAGCCATTTACCAATAATCTGGATACCTCTCTCGCAATTGATCTCGATAAACTGGATTTGACGCAATATATGCCCTATGTGCCTGTGGCCTTGCCAGTAGAAATCAAGAGCGCAAAATTGTCGACCAAACTGGATTTAATTTTCAGCCGCAAGAATGTCCATGCCGAATTGCTCTTGGCCGGTGATGTGCATCTGGATGAAGTACGTGTCAACGATAAGGCAGGTGGCCCCTTGCTGAAAATCGGCAGCTTGCACGCCCAGATCAAACAAGTGAATGTCATGACAGCCGCAGCCAGCATCAGCAAACTGGAATTGGCTTCACCAGAAATTTGGCTGGACATCAATCAGCAGGGACAATTGAACTGGGCCAGCCTGGCGACGTTGGATAAAGCTACCGGCAAAGCAGACAGCAAAACAAATAGTAAATCTGCTGTGGCACCAGTGGTACCAGTGGCAGCAAGTGCAGCATCTTCAGCAACAACGACAGCAAAATCACCTGCAATATTGCAACAATTGACAGAACTGCAGATGTCAAAAGGGATACTGCACTTCCGCGATGCCAAACATGCCAACCCTGCCCAGGCAGTCAATTGGAAAGACATCAGCTTCAATGCGCATGGGCTGTCGTCTGCAGCAGACGCCAAGGCAGCAACATTCAAACTTTCATTAAGTGGCGAGAAAGATGAGCGCCTGAAACTGGAAGGTGAAGTTCAGGCTTTGAATGGCACAGCAAAAGCACAACTGGCTATCAGTTCATGGTCACTGGCTACTTATCAGCCTTTACTCAGCAATTATCTGCTCGCGAGTGTCAGCGGTCAATTTGATGTGAATGCGCAATTGCAGGTGCAAAAAGGTCTGGTTCAAATCGATGACCTGGGTATGAAGCTCAGCCAGTTTTCGATTAAACCCAAGTCTGCTGGCGATGGCGGTTTCAATCTGAAAGCATTGGCGGTAGATAAGCTTACCCTGAACATGGAGAGCAAGCAAATCAATATAGGCAGCGTCGTGTTTGATGGCCTGGTGACCGATGTGCAGCGTGATGAGCAAGCTGTATTGAACTTGAAGAAATGGTTGAAATCCAGTGCAACTGCTAATACAACGACCAGTGTTGTGTCATCAGCGACACCTTCAGCAGTTGACAGTGCGGCTGCAAGTATGGCTGTCAGCGTACCCGCAACAACTACTACGAGCAATACTAATGCATGGAAAGTCAATCTTGCCAGCCTTGATTTTAAGGACAGTACTGTCAGCTTTAACGATAAATCCATGTCGCCAGAAGTAAAGCTGACGCTGGATGCCTTTAATTTGCATGCAGAAAAACTCAGCAGCGATATGTCGCAGCCAGTGAAAATGACCTTGCAAACCAATATAGGGAAAAAATCCAAACTGACTTTAGACGCAACAGCATCTAGTCAGTTAAAAAATATCAGCATGAATCTGGATGGGCAAGGCTTGCCAGTATCTGCCTTATTCCCTTATGTATCACCCTATGTGAATGCTGCGCTGACTCGTGGGCGGGCAGATATCAAAGGTAAATTGAACCTGACCAATGCACTCGACAGCAACAGGCAGATCAATTACGAAGGTATGCTGGCACTGAATGATTTTCATCTACTGGAAAATGGTGCTGAAGAAGATTTCCTGGAATGGAAAAACATCGCCATGGATGGCATCAGTGCACAGATCGGTGGCGACAAGCAATTGGTCACCCTGAAAAAACTCGCACTCAATGATTTTTATGCGCGCGCCATTTTGTCTGCCAAGGGTAAGCTGAATATACAAACTATCCTCAGTACCAAGAAAGCAGATGCGGAAGATGCAGATGCAGCCACCATTGCAACGTCGCCAGTGGCGCAGGCTGATGATGCTGCGGCAAAAGCCGTTACCAGCAAAACGACAACGACGAATATCGTTACCGTGCCCTTGCCAGCCAAGGCAGAAAAAACCAATCCTGTAGTGATACGCATAGCCCAGACCACGCTAAAGGGTGGCAATATCAATTTCAGTGACAACTTCGTCAAGCCCAATTACACGGCCAACCTGACTGGCGTGGCCGGTACCATAGGTGCGATAGCATCTGATAATCCGCAACCCGCAACGATAGAACTGAATGGCAAGGTAGATGATGATGCTCCCTTGGTGATATCGGGCAGCCTCAATCCTCTGGCCAGCCCCATGTTCATGGATGTCAAGGCCAGCGCCAATGGTCTGGAGTTGACGCGGCTGACGCCTTATGCCGCCAAGTATGCTGGCTATGTCATAGAAAAAGGTAAGTTGTCCATGCAGGTGTCTTACCGCATAGAGAACCAGCAATTACAGGCAGAAAATGATGTGCGTCTTGATCAACTGACTTTTGGCGAAAGAGTGGACAGCCCGACAGCAACCAAATTGCCCGTCATGCTGGCCGTGGCTTTGTTGCGCGACAACCAGGGCAGGATAAATATTAATTTACCGATTACCGGGTCCCTGTCTGATCCACAATTTTCAGTTGGTGGCATTATCTTCAAGGTGTTCATGAACGTGATCACCAAGGCAGTGACTTCGCCATTCGCCTTATTGGGTTCCATGTTTGGTGGTGGGGAGGAGCTTGCTTATACCGAATTCCTGCCAGGTCAAACCAGCCTGACTCCCGAGGCAACAGCCAAGCTTGATAATCTGGCAAAGGCACTTAAAAATCGCAGCGCCTTGAAACTGGACATCATAGGCCGGGTAGAGCCAGCGACTGACAGTGACGGTATACGGCAGATATTGCTGCTGCAAAAAATGCGCGAATTGAAATGGAAAGACGTGCATCAAAAAGACCGCACGATCAAGAAAGAAGACATCGTCATTACAGATGCTGAAAAAGCCAGGTATGTAGAAGAAGTTTATCAGGCAGAAAAATTCACCAAGCCTCGCAATGCGATTGGCCTGGCCAAAACCCTGCCAACAGCAGAAGCCGAGAAAATGATACTCGCTAATACCCAGGTCACGCCGGATGCTTTGCGCAGTCTGGCGCAAAAACGTGCAGATAATGTACGTGATTATCTGGAAGATGTTTCTGGCATTGAACGCGAAAGATTATTCCTGATTGCTCCGAGGCTCAATGCCGACGGCATCAAAGACAAGGGCAGTCCGAGCCGGGTGGATTTTTCGCTGAAATAACTTCAAATAGCTTAACCCAGATAAAGGCAGCGCAAAGTGATTGCCTGCTGTAATGAGGTGGCGCGTTGACTCTGCCGCAGCAATCGCAGCAGAGATTAGTACATGAGCGCTGCTGCAGTCCTGTTACTGCGCTGGGCTCTTTGCTGTTCGCTTTGCTGTTCGCTTTGCTGTTCGCTTATATATACCCCCCTTTTTCCAGACTGGCATCGAGATATCGTTAGCCACGGCATGGCCCAGATTCAAGGTAAATTGCGCCTGTTGTAGCATGCCGCTTAAATCCCATGCCGGGTTGTAGCGATCGCGCGGGGTATGGTAGTCTTTTTTAAACGCTTTCATTTGTGCAGCCTCTTGTTCGGCATCGTGATCGAAGGCAAATGATCCATCACCAGAAAACACGGCAGAGCCGACATTAAACGCCGGAACACCGGCCCGCACAAAATTGAAATGATCGGCGCGAAAGAAGGCCCCACCTAAATCGGCAACGGATGGTGCAATACGTAAGCCCATTTTTTTGGCAACGGACGTGGCGCTGTTAAACAGGCTGCTGTGTTCACTGCCTGCGACGCCGATATCCTGGGTTTTGCCAACAAAATTCATGCTGTCCAAGTTGAGATCAGCCGCAGTGTTTGCCAATGGCCACAATGGGTGTTGAACGTAAAATGCGCTGCCTAGCAAGCCCTGTTCTTCCGCAGCAGGCCATAAGAAAATTTGAGTGCGTTTCGCAGGATGTGTCACCGCAGCTTGCGCCATGGCCAGCAACGCAGCCGCACCGGAAGCATTGTCCACGGCGCCGTTCCAGATTTGTGCAGGTTTGCCGGGTTCTTGCACGATGCCCAGATGATCCCAGTGCGCTGAATAAAGCACTGCCTCATGCTTAAGTTTCGCATCATTGCCAAGTACCATGCCAATGATATTTTGTTGCTCCACTTTACGCACGGTGCTACGCAATGCGACATGGATCTTTGCGTCGATTGCGACTGGCTTGAATTCACGGGTCTCAGCTTGTGCACGCAACGCATCCAGGTCTTGTCCAGCCGCAGCGAACAGCGTTTTGGCAGTATCTTCCTGTATCCAGCCTTCCAGTGCATTGCCGTTATCGCCATCGCTGCCAAGACTAAAGCGTTCGTGGCTAAAAGATGTTTGTGGCACGTTCCAGGCGTAACTGGCCGACGGCGTAGTGTGTATCAATAGCACACCCGCTGCACCTTGCCGTGCAGCTTCTTCAAACTTGTAGGTCCAGCGGCCATAATAGGTGAGTGCCTTTCCTGCAAAACGATTTGGTTCTGCCACGGTCGGCTGGGGATCGTTGACCATCATGATCAGCAATTTGCCTTTCAGATCAACAGCTTTAAAATCGTCCCAACGTTCTTCTGGTGCGCGCACACCGTAGCCGACAAATACTAAGGGCGCATCAAAATCATTGTCGGCTTTGCCGTTGGACGATCCATATACAATCTCAGCCCCCAGGGTTGGCGAGAGAGTAGCTTTGTTTGTTTCAAAACGCAGTTGGCTGCTGCTGAGTGTCTGGCTGCCTACCAGTCTCACTGTTTGCCGATAGCCGTTTGCACCCGGTAAGGGCACCAAACCCATGGCTGCCGCTTGCGCCTCCAGATAGCGCACTGCAAGATCACCACCGCGTTGTCCGGTGCCGCGTCCTTCCAGCAAGTCGTCAGATAAAAATGCCAGATGCGCACGCAAAGGTGCTTCTTGTATTTGCTGGGCCTGAGTCAGATGATAAGGCAGTGCAAAATGTAAAACTACGCTGGATATGGCGATCGACGCGAGGCGCATCAGTACTCCTATCATTTCTAAAAATTGATTTGATTTGCGCCAGATCATATTGCAAAGCAGATGTTCTTTTCTTAGCGATAGATATCAAGGATCTACAACAACAAAACAGCCATGATTGTTGCGGTACAAGACAGGCAGTCTTTGGCACAGGCGCTAGCATGCCTATGAACTATATCAGGTCAACCTAGCTGAAAACTGTCGCCCTCTAATTACTTGCCTTATAGTAATTGTTATTTTGAATGTTTGACGGCTAAATGAAAATTATTTCAAAAAATACATTTTACGTGGATGTAAAAGTAGGATTTACGCCCTGACTTGTTGTCGAGGACTATGTGCGTGATGATTATTCTGATAATGAACAGGATTTATTGTTGTTTTGCGAGTAATCTTGATTTATCCTGAAGCCATCTGTTTTATCTATCGCAATAAGGAGTAGTAATGACTTCTGCAACGCTCGCCAGCATTTTGTATGTTGAAGACGATGCTGATATACAAACCGTGGCTCAAATTGCTTTGGAAGTTGTCGGTGGTTTCAGTTTAAAAACCTGTAGTTCAGGGGCGCAAGCTATTGCTGAAGTCAATGCTGGCTTTGTCCCTGATTTGCTGCTGCTGGACGTCATGATGCCGAATATGGATGGCCCGACCACCCTGGCAGAGCTACGTAAATTACCAGGCACTGCTTCTACACCGGTTATCTTCATGACTGCCAAGGTGCAGTCATCCGAAATGGATTTTTATAAGTCGCTGGGCGCTATAGGCGTCATTGCAAAACCTTTTGACCCTATGGAACTGTCTATCCAGGTGCGAGGTTTATGGCAGGAGAAGGCTTAAATGTCTGACAAAAATGATAGCCTGCAAGAAAAATTGCTTGCTCTCGAAGCAATTTTTTTGCAAAAATTGCCGTCAAAGTTTGAAGAGATAACCAGTACCTTGCAAAAGGTTGTTGAATGTCCGGATGACAAAGAGTCCATGGTTGTCCTGCACCGACACCTGCATACCATGGCAGGTTCGGCGGGTACTTTTGGTTTTGCTGACATAGGTACGCAGGCCAGGGTATTTGAATCTACCTTAAAACCGCATCTTGCAGGAAAAGCCTGGGACCTGGCAGAATTACAAGCCTATTCGGAAGAAGTTAAGCGCTATTTTGAATATGCCTTGAAGCATGACACCAAGCCAATCAATGGTGTCGCAGAGAGCGTGCAGGAGGAGGAGCGCGAGCTTAGCGACCCCCATCTGATCTATCTGGTGGATGAGGACGAAGCGCAAAATCAGGAAATTACCACTCAGCTTGAGCATTTTGGCTATGAAGTGGTGCGCATCAATCATCTGGCTACGCTGGCAAAGGCGGTGGCTACCCGCAGACCACATGTCATCGTTATAGAACTGAGTTTCCCTGAGGGCAAGGTCGCTGGTGCTGAAGAAATTTCGCGTATCAAGCAGATAGAGCGTTTTCGCATTCCCACCGTGTTCGTATCCCGTTCCAGCAGCTTTGATTCGCGCTTGCTGGCTGTGCGCGCCAGTGGTGACGGCTATTTCACCAAGCCTGTCGATGTTGTTGCGCTGACTGAACGCATAGAATCCCTGCTGCAACTCGATGAAAACAAAGGTTATCGCGTGCTTATCATTGATGATGATGCCGTGACGTCCAAGTTTTACGGCGCAATCCTGCGTGATGCTGGCATGAATGTCTATCTGCTCAATGACCCTACGCAGATATTGACAGTGATGACGGATTTTCGTCCTGAATTGCTGCTCATGGATATTTATATGCCAGTCTGCAGTGGTGTTGAACTCTCGCGCCTGATCAGGCAAGATAATTCTTATGTCGATGTGCCCATCGTATTTCTATCCAGTGAAGCAGACCTTAGCAAACAGCTTGATGCAGTCAGGGCAGGCGCGGATGACTTCATTACCAAGCCGGTAGCGCCTGAATACCTGAAATCTTCGATTGCTTCCAGGGCTGAACGCTACCGTTCCTTGCGCGCACTGATTATGCGTGATGGTCTGACAGGCTTGTTCAATCATACGGCGATCAAGGAACAACTGGCGTCCGAGATTTCCCAGGCGGGCCGCACTGGTTCGCCGTTGGCCCTGGCGATGATAGACCTGGATAATTTTAAAACGATCAATGACACTTACGGCCATCCTGCTGGTGACCAGGTCTTGCGTACCCTGGCAAGACTATTGCGCCAGCGCTTGCGTCGCAGCGATATTGTTGGCCGTTATGGTGGCGAAGAGTTTGCCGTGATTTTCCCTGATACCAATGCCAGCACGGCGCGCCGCGTTCTTGATCAGGTCAGGCTGGCCTTCACCAAGATACAGCAACATTGCGAGGGCGGACATTTTTCGGTCAGTTTTTCTGGCGGCGTGGCCGATCTTGAATCTAGCCTTGATGCTGATGAATTATTCGATATTGCAGATGCCGCCATGTATGTGTCGAAGCAGGAAGGGCGCAATCGCATCAGTCTGGCTTGAACTTGACTAGTGTTTACAACAAGCTTCCTTGAGGTGAAATGAATTTCAGGCAGCTTGTTTTTTTGTGCCATGGTTTAATGGCCTTCTTGTTTCTTATGCTTACATATTGAAAAAGCAAGGGCAGACAAAGTTCGGTGTACACTTGAGCATCTTTACTGTTGTTTCAGGTTGCTTAGTGTTTTCAAAATTACTTCTCGGCAATTCGACCTTGGCTGCCATGTTGATGCTCTACCTGCTGCTGGCGTTTGCGAGTGTTGGTGTAGGCAGGCATAGCTCACCCGAAAGCCAGTTGCGCAAACAAGTGAATGCCTGGTGGTTTATTTTTCCTGTGGTCAGCCTCAGCCTGTTTTTATATCCACTGGGGCCATTGATGATGGCCTTGCTCATCGTATTGCTGGCAGTGCGCGAATTGTCCCTGCACTATACTGGCCCCCGTTGGCGCTTCCTGCTGCCTTGCTTTATATTGGTAGCGTTGCAGATGGGCTTGCAATATGTGGACAGTTTTGATTCCAGCCTGATCTTGCCTGTCTTATTGTGCCTGCAGGCGCTGCAGTTTTTTATCTGGCGACAACGCAATCATTTACTTCTCATGCTGTTTTTGCTGCTCTGCTATGGCCTGAGCTTCATGCTGAATTTATTGACGCTGCCATTTTCAAATGAAGTCAGGCTGGCCTGGTTTTTTTACCTGTTTGTCGTTACTGCCCTCAACGATATTGCTCAGTTTGTCAGCGGGAAAATTTTTGGCAAGCAAACTATCGCCCCCACTATCAGTCCGAATAAAACCGTGCAAGGGTTGATGGGTGGCGTTGTGATTTCTATGCTGGTGTCAGCTGCACTGGGCGTGTACTTGCATCTGGCCAGCCTCACTTACCTGCTGTTGATGGGCATTTTACTATCCCTGGGTGGTTTTGCCGGTGACCTGATTTTTTCAGCTGCTAAGCGCTACTTGAAGATCAAGGATTTTTCTGAGTTGATACCCGGGCATGGCGGCATACTGGACAGGGTAGATAGCCTGGTACTGACCGCACCCTTGCTGTATCTGGGATTGCTATTTTGAAGAAAAGAATTTAATAAGGACTATGCATGACAACAGAATTGCAAACGAAATGGCTATGCAGTGAATCCGGCTTTGACAGCCATGACAGTACCCGCTTGTTTTATCGCGTCTGGCAACCGTTGGCTATTCCCGCAGATCAGCCTCAAAAAGCCCTGATATTTTTACATCGTGGCCATGAGCATTCTGGCCGTATAGGCCCATTGGTAGAGCAATTTGGTTTTACTCAGGACTGGGCTTTTGCCTGGGATGCACGCGGCCATGGCAATTCGCCAGGTGAACGCGGTGATGCACCTGATTTCCAAACCATGGTGCGTGATTTTGACAGCTTCATCAATCATATCCATCAGACCTACGGTATCGCCAAAGAAGACATGCTCATTGTGGCAAACAGTGTGGGTGCCGTGATTGCCGCAACCTGGCTGCATGACTATGCGCCGCGTGTGCGTGGTGTGATCATGGCGGCGGCTGCATTTGATATCAATCTGTATGTGCCGCTGGCCAAGCCGGCTCTGCGCTTTGCTACTTGTTTTAAACCCGACTTGTTTGTCACCAGCTATATACGCTCCTCCATGCTCACGCATTCTGTAGAGCAGGCCAAGACTTATGACGCCGACCCGTTGATTACCAAGAATATTTCTGCTCGTGTTTTACTCGATCTTGCAGATACCGCAAAGCGGGTAGTGCAGGATGCCCAGGCGATCGATGCACCCGTGCTGATGCTGGTCGCTGACAAGGATTATGTCGTCAAGCAGGCGCCGCAAAAGCAATTTTTTGAGAGCATCTCTTCGACACTGAAACGCTATGTACTCATACAAAACTGCCATCACGCGATTTTTTACGAGAGCGAAAGCCAGGTGCAGCAAGCCATACAGGCAGCAAAAGATTTTATCAATGAATGTTATGCCAAAGAGCTGTTACCCCTGCCGCATTACTTTAAGGCAGATACCTTAAGCCAGAGTGCGCGCCAATACCAGGCATTGCAACAAGGCAAATTGGGTGGTGCGTTGGAAAACGCTTTTTACGGCATGCAAAAATTCATGCTCGGTCACTTGGGCAGACTCAGCAATGGCATGACGATAGGTTTGCAACACGGTTTTGATTCCGGCGCATCACTCGATTATGTCTATCGCAACCAGGCAGGTGGCCGTTTGCTGATAGGCGGCATGATAGACCGTGGTTATCTGGATGCGATAGGTTGGCGCGGTATACGCCAACGTAAGGCACAAATGCAGCAGACTTTGTCTGACTTGATACAGCAATACCCGGCGGACCAGCCTCTGCGCATACTAGATATTGCTGCTGGAGGTGGTCGCTATGTACTGGAAACCATCAAGCGCTTCCAGAACCGCAATATAGAAATCAGCCTGCGCGACTTTGACCAGGCCAATCTGGATCAGGCCAAATTGCTGGCAGAGCGTTTGCAGTTAAAAAACAAGACCAGCTACCAATGCCGCGATGCCTTTGCCGCGACCAGTTATCCGGTAGAAGAAGATACCTATGACATCGTCATCGTCTCTGGTTTGTACGAGCTGTTCAGTGACAATGTGCTGGTACTGGCATCCCTGCGTGGCATTCAGCAGCAATTGAAAATGGGTGGTCACCTGGTATACACCGGCCAGCCATGGCATCCGCAGTTATTGATGATCGCCAAGACCCTGAATAGCCATCGCGGCCAGTCATGGCAAATGCGCCCACGTCCACAGGCAGAAATGGATGCCCTGGTCGCCAGCATCGGTTGCAAAAAAATTGCTACTCAACTCGGTATAGCGGGGATATTTACGGTGTCGGTGGCGCAGCGCGATGCGGCAGTGCCCGTTTTATCCGATTGAGCAAAGTCCAGAACAAGAGCAGCAGGACGATGAGCAACACGGCATTCAGCCAGATCGCTGGTAGCTGAAATGCTACCAGCAGGGCCAGCAAACCAAAGGCAAAAGCGCGGTCGCTTTTACCCATGGGGCCATCAAAGCGGCGTTTTGAACCTGCCAGCAAGGCTGCAACTCCTGCAAACTCTGTCAACAGTGCCAGCATGGCTACCGTAATCAGCAAAGGTACTTGTATCCCCGTTACCAGGGCAAAAGGCAAGACCAGGGCAGCATCTGAAACCTGATCGCCAAGCTCATTGAGGATGGCTCCAAATGCAGTTTTTTGCTGGGTGAAGTTGGCCAGCATGCCATCTATCGCATTCAGCGCCATGCGCACGAACATAAAGACCGGCAGGCCCAGCCACAAGCTTTTATTCTGCGGACAACAAGCCAGCGCAATGCCGTAGGCGATGGACAAAACCATCGCCAGCAAAGTTACCTGATTTGGCGTGATATGTCGTTTCGCCAGGCCAGCCAGCAAAGGTTGCAGCAATTGCTGGAAGCGCGGCTTCAGTTGGTAAATAGAAAAACTCATGGTTTGCTGTTTGTTCCTTGTGACATATACAGTTTGGCCAGCAATATACATCTGCTATAACCCATGGCGCAATGCAGGTAAACTGTTTTGCCCGATTCAATTTCCTGGCGCATGTATTGCAAAATTTCATCGCTCACCTGTTTGCCCGGCTTGAGCAGATCGAGCAGAGGAAAATGTCTATAAGCGTGCTTGCGCAAGGCAGGCGTTTCGCTGAGTTCATTTGCCAGGTCGATGATGCTGCAATCTGGCGGTAGTTGTTTTGCCTCCCGGCTACTGAGGCGGCGCCCCACCCAGAGTTGATCTGTCAATTTGATGATGACGGGTTTGCGCCTCTCACGCCAGACAACGGCCATCCAGGTAAGCTGGTAACCGAGCAAATAAGGGGCATACATGAACCATATCCACCACGGATATTGCCCCTGTTTTTTATGCAGGAAGTGAACATCGTTACGATAATAAGCCAGGCTGACCAGGGCAAGACCGCATGCTATATACAAAGCCAGCCAGCTATGGGCAAAGATGAAGCCTGTGATAAAAAATATGCTGGCAAATATCAGGTAATAAAACGCCACATGTGGTTCTGCTCTTTTCGGTTTGATAAAGACGAGGCAAAACAATCCCAGCAAACTGCCGCCCAGCACATCCAGCAAATGGTGTTGATAAGTGAATACCGTCGAGGCAGTTGTGAGAAGTAACCATGTAGCCAGCGCCATGCGCAGCGGCCTTGTGCGGACATGCTCGCGCAAGGCGCTCCAGAATAACAGGCAGTAAGCAACATGCAGCGAGGGTAATTGATTATATGGTTTATCCATTAGTGCCAGATAATCATATAAATATGCACACCATGTAGAGGAGATGGCAGGCCTGGGCCAACTGAATTGCAGAGGGTAGAGCACGAAGATGAAGGCCGCAATGACTGTTGCCAGTAACAGGCGCTGGCTGAGCAGGCGTAATTGATCCTGGCTGCGCACTACAAAGAATGTCAGGCAAAAAAACAGGCCTGAACTGAGGTAGGGCAGTATCATCCATTGCAAAAACGGGATGCCAGCCTCAAATGACAGGGCAGCGTGCCTTACCACTCCTTGCTGTTGCGCCAGCATATTGGCTGCCAGATAGCACAAGCCAAACGCCAGTGAATTCAGCAACCAGTGACGCAAGCGGTGTTGCACAGTTGCAGGAGTGGATGGCATTTGATATATGTTTAGCCTTAACAGTGTGATATTTTAGCAGGATGAATCAAGTTAAAAAATATAAACGCTGCATGGTATTGGCGGGTGGTGGATTTCGTTTTGGTATTTACCTGGGAATGTACGCAGCCGCCTGCGAAGCTGGCCGTGCGCCAGATATACTGCTGGCCAGCTGCGGCGGCGCGATTGCGGCAAGCATCATTGCCGGGTTTCCTGACGATGCGCAACGCAAGGCATGGTTAAGCTCTGAAGAAATGTATCATTACTGGAGCGGCTTGAAATCGTCTCCCAGAGCAGGCATCGTCCGCGCCTTGGCCTTGGCCGCCAAACGCGGTTTTGGCCGTGACTCTGCCAGCACCATACCTGACCTATTCAATGAATACCTGTTTGAAATCCCGGCCGATCTGCCCTTGCCACGATTGGCGGCAAGCGAGCAGTCAGTAGCGACTGCCATCATCGGTGGCAAATTGCTGTTTGATGAAAACGAAGTCGGCCAAGCCCGTGGCCAGCGCAAATTATTTGCAGAAACCGTGTTTTGTGATCCAAGAACTGCAGCGCTGCTGGACGGTATGGCTTCGCCACTGGCAGATCAGCGTTGGGGTGAGCATGCCATTTCAGAGCAGTTATTGTGCGATGTACAAACGCCAACGAGTCTGGCTGCACGTATTTCTATCACCGACATGTTTTATTTCCGCTGTCATACTCATACTGATGGCAATTATTTTGGTGGCGTTCTGGACTTGTTCCCCATAGAGATCGCCAAGCGCCTGGCCGATGAAGTCATGATGGAATTCAAGCAAAGCTTTGACCAGGCTTTTTCCATCCCTGCATGGCGTACGGTATTGGGTCTCGATGGCAATGCGCGCTTGCGCTATGCAAATGGCCAGGCAGTTGATGTCCGTATCGATACGTCCGATGTGGCGACGGTATTGGCCAAGGAATCGGTACAAAAGAAACTGGACTGGCGCAATAACCGCATACGCCTGAGCATGCCAGAAACCCATGCTACCTATGCTGCCTATATGGAAGCCCAATGGCAATATGGTTATGCACGCGGCATGGAAGCCTTTACCCGTCAAGCTGCGTATGACGAAGCTGCCATGATACGCAGCAGCGACAAATACAGCCGGGGCATGGCCTGAGCATGAAGAGCATTATGGTCATAGGCGGCACCAGTGGCATGGGCCTGGCCCTGGCGCGCCACTATCTGCAGTGCGGTGACCGGGTCGCTGTCTGCGGACGAGACGTGCAGCGCCTGCCAGCTGACGTGCATGGTCTGGCTGGTATAGTCAGCTACCAGTTAGATATTGCCGACCGTGCTACCCTGTCGCAAGCCATCGATGACTTTGCTGGGGAGGGCTTGGACATGCTCATCGTTACCGCCGGTATTTATTACAATACCCGCAGCCATTTACTCGATGAGGCTGCCACCCTGCATATGCTGCGCACCAATGTCAGTGGCCTGAGCCATGCGTTTGAACTGGCAACCGAAAAAATGCTGCTGCAAAAGTCCGGGCAACTGGTGGCCATCTCATCGGTTGCGGGTTTGCTGCATGATTATCCCGGCGCGTCCGTCTATAGCGCGACCAAGCGCAGTGTCTTGAGTTTGTGCGATACCTACCGTATTGCACTCAAGCCTTTTTGCATTGCCGTGACAGCGATAGTGCCTGGCTATATCGATACCGAAAAACTGCGGGCTTTGAATGAGGGCGACGCCAGCCATAAACCTTTTATCATGACTGAGCAAAAGGCGGCGGCCTTGATTGTAGAGGCTATTGCCGCACGGTGCGACAGGCTGGTGTTTCCGTGGCAGATGAAATGGCTGATTACGGCATTGAATTTGTTGCCTAGGTGGGTCTTGAAGTTGAGGAAGTAAGAGTGTCGTATGCTGAATTCTTGCGTTTCAAATGACGGCAATCTTACAGACGTCATTCCGGCATGATTTTGGCTGGAATCCAGCGACGTTTGTAATACAACAAGTGAAATTCTTTTGATATTCAATTTAAGCAGCTTGCAATGAAAAATCGTCCATGACACTCAGGTCATGGACGATTTTTTAATGTCACATTCAGCGAATACTACTGATCAAACGCAAACAGCTATTACTCTTTTGCCGTAATTTTCTGCAAGCCACTAGCCTTGATCCTGGCTTCCAGTGCTTTACCTTTACGCGCACGTTTGCCGATGTGGATGCCTAGGCCAGTTGCGCTGAGATTGACTTCCTGAGGTTTGCCACCTCGGCCTATACCAAGCACGCGCACGCCGCGTTGGCTGATGGCCTGGGCTGACAAGAGACTTTCCTTGTCTTCCAGTTCCATCAAGATCACGCCACGGCCACCGCTGGAGAGTTGCTTGATTTCTGCCAGACCAAAGACCAGTAAGCGGCCTTTTTCTGACAGGCAGGCAATCGCGCTGGCGTCGTCAGTGACTACGGCTGGCGGCAATGGCTGGTCAGCTTCTTCCAGTGTCATGAACGCTTTGCCGGCTTTCATGCGGCCTACCATGTCACCGACTTTTGCCGTAAAACCATAGCCAGCAGTCGATGACAGCAACAGATTGATGTCGGCGCTGCCAGCAAAGTAATGCAAAATCTTGCTGCCAGCGGCCAGGTCGATCAGGGTAGTGATAGGCACACCATCGCCACGGGCACCGGGCAGGGCAGACACAGCGACAGAATACACGCGGCCATTCGAGCCAAACACCAGCATTTGGTCTATCGTGCGGCATTCAAAGGTGCCATACAGGCTGTCGCCCGCTTTAAAAGTGAACTGGCCATTGTCATGGCCATGACCGGTACGTGCACGTACCCAGCCTTTTTCGGAGATGACTACCGTGACCGGTTCATCGATGACCTTTTGTTCTATCGATGCTTTGGCGGCTTCTTCAATGACAGTGCGGCGGGCATCGCCAAATTGTTTGGCATCAGCTTCGATTTCCTTGATGAGCATGCGCTTCATTGAAGAAGGGTTTTCAAGCAAGTCATGCAGGCCCGCTTTTTCTTTACGCAATTCGTCAAGTTGCTGCTGGATCTTGATAGATTCCAGGCGAGCCAACTGACGCAAGCGGATTTCGAGGATGTCTTCGGCCTGGATATCTGACAGCTTGAACGCGGTGATAAGTGCCGGCTTGGGATCATCAGATTCACGGATGATGCGTATGACTTCATCAATATTCAGCAAGACCGCTTCACGGCCTTCGAGGATATGAATGCGGTCATCGACCTTCTTGAGGCGAAACTGGGTGCGGCGTGTGACGGTGGTAAAGCGGAAGGCTATCCATTCACTGAGAATGTCGAGCAAACCTTTCTGGCGTGGACGGCCATCGCCACCTATCATCACCAGGTTGATCGATGCCGAGGTTTCCAGTGAAGTATGTGCCAGCAGCATTTGCATGAACTCGGCCTGGTCCTGATTCTTGGATTTTGGTTCCAGCACCAGGCGCACAGGCGCATCCTTGCCGGATTCATCGCGCACCGTATCGAGTACAGACAAGATGACCTGTTTCAATGCCACCTGTTCTGGTGACAGCGTCTTTTTGCCTAACTTGATCTTGGGGTTGGTCAGCTCGTCGATTTCTTCCAGCACTTTTTGTGACGACGTACCAGGCGGTAATTCAGTGACCACAGCTTGCCACTGGCCGCGCGCCATCTCTTCTATCTTCCAGCGTGCACGCACTTTCATGCTGCCACGGCCAGTCGCATACATATCGGCGATAGTGGATGTGGGCGTAATGATTTGCCCGCCACCAGGGAAGTCGGGGCCGGGGATATATTCCATTAACTCGGCATGCTTCATGGCCGGGTTACGTATCAGGGCAACGGCGGCCTTGGCGACTTCAGTCAGGTTGTGCGAAGGGATTTCTGTCGCCAGTCCGACTGCAATACCGGATGCACCATTCAGCAAGACGAAGGGCAGGCGGCTCGGCAGCAGCTTGGGTTCTTCGGTAGTACCATCATAGTTCGGCTGGAAATCGACCGTACCCTGATCAATTTCATCCATCAGCAATCTGGCGATCGGTGTCAGGCGTGCTTCGGTATAGCGCATGGCCGCAGCGCCGTCACCATCGCGTGAACCGAAGTTACCCTGACCATCAATCAGTGGATAGCGCAAGGAGAAATCCTGCGCCATGCGCACCAGCGCGTCATAGACGGATTGGTCGCCATGTGGATGCAGCTTACCGAGTACGTCACCCACAACGGCGGCAGACTTACGTGGCTTGGCAGCAGAGTTCAGGCCCAGCTCATTCATCGCATACAAAATGCGACGCTGTACCGGTTTTTGACCGTCACAAACATCAGGCAGGGCGCGACCTTTGACAACCGAGATGGCGTAGTCAAGATAGGCGCGTTCAGCAAAGGTCGCCAGGGTCAAGGTTTCACCATCGCCTGGTGGCGGTGGGGTTTGATCAAATAAATTCGCTTGTTCGCTCATGATTCTATTCGTATTTTTCGTATTCTTTTATGGTCTGTAAGGTCAGATATTTTATATGTCAGCTTCAACAGCATTGCCATGCTCTTCTATCCAGGCACGGCGGGCGGCGGCTTCACCTTTACCCATCAGCATATTGAAACGGCCTTCAGAGAAGGCCTGATCAAACTCACCTAGCGAGACTGGCAATAGACGGCGTGTGTCCGGGTTCATGGTGGTTTCCCATAACTGGCCGGCATTCATTTCACCCAGACCTTTGAAGCGGGAAATCGCCCATGCGCCATCTTTGA
Source organism: Undibacterium sp. Ji42W (assembly GCF_049340405.1). Classification (NCBI taxonomy): domain Bacteria; kingdom Pseudomonadati; phylum Pseudomonadota; class Betaproteobacteria; order Burkholderiales; family Oxalobacteraceae; genus Undibacterium; species Undibacterium sp. Ji42W. Next base: position 94,940 of record NZ_JBMPOV010000010.1, on the reverse strand, counting down.
CACCATCCTTGCGCAATTTGTCTTCAATGGCGATGAGCTCACCAGCATCCAACGCATAGATTTTCTGCGCTGGCTTTTTGCCACGAGCAGGCGCATCAACGCGGAACAGGGGCGGGCGCGCTACGCAGATATGACCACGCGCAATCAGTTGCGGGAAATGGCGAAAAAATAGTGTCAACAACAAAACCTGAATGTGCGAGCCATCAACGTCAGCATCAGAAAGTATGCAAATTTTGCCGTAGCGCAGATTGGTAAAGTCAACGATCTCATTCATGCCATGCGGGTCTACCCCGATAGCGACAGCGATATCATGAATCTCGTTATTGGCAAACAGGCGGTCGCGTTCTGCTTCCCATGAGTTCAAGACCTTGCCGCGCAAGGGTAAAATCGCCTGGAATTCTTTGTCTCGGCCCATCTTGGCAGAACCACCCGCAGAATCACCCTCGACTAGGAAAATTTCGTTGCGGGCAATATCATTCGATTCGCAATCCGTCAGCTTGCCTGGCAAGACGGCAACGCCTGAAGATTTTTTCTTTTCCACTTTCTGGGCAGAACGCAGGCGCGATTGTGCTTGCTTGATGACCAGTTCAGCCAGTTTCTTGCCGTATTCAACGTGGGAATTCAACCACAGTTCCAGCGGTGGCTTGGTGAAAGATGACACAAGACGCACGGCATCGCGTGAATTCAGCTTTTCCTTGATCTGCCCCTGGAATTGCGGGTCCAGCACCTTGGCTGACAAGACGAACGATACGCGCGCAAATACGTCTTCTGGCAAGAGCTTGACGCCCTTTGGTAGCAAGGAGTGCATCTCGGCAAAACTCTTCACGGCCCCAAACAGGCCTTCACGCAAGCCAGATTCATGCGTACCACCTGCAGGAGTAGGAATGAGGTTGACATAGGATTCGCGGACGACATTGCCTTCTTCAGTCCATGCCACTACCCAGGATGCTCCTTCGCCTTCAGCAAAGCCGTCACTGTCGGAATTGGCAAATTGCTCACCTTCAAACAAGGGGATCAGAGGTTCTCCGTGGGAAGACTGGGCTAAAGCTTCAGTCAAATAGCCACGCAGGCCTTGGTCATATTGCCAGGTCTGGCTTTCACCGGTTTTGGCGTTGGTCAGTGTGACCTTGACGCCCGGCAGCAACACTGCCTTTGAGCGCAACAGGCGCTGTAATTCGCTTTGCGGAATATTGGCGCTGTCAAAATACTTGGCATCGGGCCAGATGGTGACGCGCGTACCGCTCTTCTTATCACCGCGCGTCAGAGGCTGGCTACGCAGCGGTTCGATGACATCGCCATGGGCAAAAGTCAGTTGGTGCAGGCCAGCTTCGCGCCACACCGTGATTTCCAGGCGTTTGGACAGGGCATTGGTGACAGACACACCCACGCCATGCAAGCCACCAGAGAAGGCGTAGGCACCACCAGAACCTTTGTCAAATTTGCCACCAGCATGCAGACGGGTAAACACGATTTCCACAGTCGGCACGCCTTCTTCTGGGTGCAAGCCGACTGGAATGCCACGACCATCATCCTCTACGGTGATACTGGTATCAGCATTGATGGTCACCAGAATATTTTTACAATGCCCGCCCAGCGCCTCATCCGAGGCATTGTCGATGACCTCTTGTATGATGTGCAGGGGGTTTTCGGTGCGGGTATACATCCCCGGTCTTTGTTTGACCGGCTCCAGGCCTTTGAGTACTCGGATGGATGATTCGCTATAGTCAGACGGAGAAGTATTTTTTTTAGTGGCCATGCGAATGAAAATCTGTTGTTTTGGTTAATTTTTTGATGATGTTTTGCAATTTTTTTGCGAGGCTGTCAGAATTAAGCTGTATTCTTGCAGCGTTTTTGCAGCTATTGTAGCTGCAATGATCGAAGCTGCAATGTGTAAGATGGAAAAACGATGCCAACAAAAACTCCAACGATCGCGATCCGACTGTTTGGATTTTCTCCAAAAGAGGAAGAAACCTTCTCAACCGTTCTTGCTGTTCTCCGCGAGAAGGGTTATCGCTATCTGGTATTAAAAGCCGGTAGTCTACAAGATCCTGACATTCATATTGTCAACGCAGAGGATTTAAAAGCACTGGCGACACTGTCGGACCTCAATCTGGGCGGAGCGCAGCCAGTATTGCTCATTGGTAAGACCAATGTCAATTTACATTACCAGTCCATGCCACGCCCTATACGCTGGCGTAAACTGTTTGATGTACTGGACGAATTAATCGACCGCCGCCAGCTCTTGCTGACGACGTTAAGCGCCTTCGGCGAAGTAGCCGTGCCTGAACGTCGTCGCCGAGAGCGCCTTGACCTTGACCTGACCGACCCCAGCGAATATCAAAAGATGCGCAGGCCCAGCGTACCCAAGGGCGGCATCATGATCGTCGACAAGGACATGCGTTTTCGCGAATATGTCGCCATGATCATGGATAAATATGGCATTACCGTGACACTGGCAACAGATGAGCGCAGCGCTTTGATGCTTGATAAAAATAATCGCCATGCCATGACGATGATTAATTCTTCTACGCCAGATATTGATCCTTATCGCCTGTGTTCTGAATTGAAAAAGCAAAATACAGACCGCAGGACAACAGTGATCTTTTTGGTCGATAAGAGTTTTAATTATAAAGTTGTAAATGGGCAACAGGCAGGGTGTGAAGGGTTCTTGACCAAGCCTTTGTCCAGGAAACAGGTTTTGTCGACGATACAGAAGTTTTTGCACCTGCGATGAAAGTAGTGCAAGACATATCGTTGCTTATTACTTAATCCCCATGTCAATGAAGTGATGAAAACAAGCTTTGCCTGCTCAGCCTGGCAAGGCTTGTTTTCGGTTGCCCTTATTTACTTAGCAACCTCATCCCCCGCTCCAAACCCTCTATCGTCACAGGAAACATGCGGTTACTCATAATCTGCTTGATGACAGATATAGATTGCCGGTATTGCCACAGCCCTTCAGGCTCGGGATTGAGCCAGATGTATTTCGGGAAAGCAGAGGTAAAGCGTTGCAGCCAGGTCGCCCCAGCTTCTTCATTGTTGTATTCGACAGAACCACCAGCCTGCAGTATTTCATAGGGACTCATAGTGGCGTCGCCGACGAAGATGACCTTGGTGTCAGGTGTGTATTTGCGCAAGACATCCCAAGTCGGGAATTTTTCTGCATGGCGGCGGCGGTTGTTTTTCCAAAGGTAGTCATAGACACAATTGTGGAAATAAAAGAATTCCATGTTTTTGAATTCTGTCTTGGCCGCAGAGAATAATTCTTCAGTCTGGGCGATGTGGTCGTCCATGGTGCCGCCTACGTCCAGCAGCATGAGTACTTTGATATTATTCTTGCGTTCAGGTTGCATCTTGATGTCGAGGTAGCCGGCATTGTTCGCGGTGGCCTTGATGGTAGCATCGAGTGCCAATTCTTCTTCTGCACCATGACGTGCGAACTTGCGCAAGCGGCGCAGGGCGACTTTGATGTTACGGGTGCCAAGTTCGCGCTCGGCGTCATAGTCGCGGAAGGCGCGTGCTTCCCACACCTTGACAGCGCTGCGGCCACCGCCTTTGCCACCTATGCGTATGCCTTCGGGGTTGGTGCCGCCATTGCCAAAGGGGGAGGTGCCGCCTGTGCCTATCCATTTACTGCCACCTTCGTGGCGTTCTTTTTGTTCTTTGAGTAATTCTTGTAATCTGTCCATCAGCTTGTCATAGCCAAATTTCTCTATGGCGGCTTTTTGTTCATCGCTCAAATCACGCTCTATGCGCTTCATGAGCCAGTCCAGCGGAATGTCAGGGCGCTTTTCAAAAATCGTGTCTATGCCTTTGAAGTACAGGCCAAAGGCTTTGTCGAATTTGTCGTAATGCGCTTCATCCTTGACCATGATGGTGCGCGATAAAAAATAAAAGTCGTCAAGTGACATGCTGATCAAGCCTTTTTCCATGGCTTCCAGCAGCATCAGGAATTCCTTGATGGATACCGGGATCTTGGCGTCTTTCAGGGTAAAGAAAAAATCGATCAGCACTTGTCATTCTCCATTCGCTTACTAGTATTGCGCTTCGTACATTACGCTTCGTATTTGGTCTGCATATATTGCAAATTCTTTTTCACACCCGCCCATTCAGAATGAAGGATGCTGTATACCACCGTATCACGGATGCGGCCATCAGGCAAAATCATGTGATTGCGCAAGACGCCGTCACGCTTGGCGCCGAGACGTTCTATCGCTGCTTGTGAGCGGCGGTTGAACCAGTCTGTGCGGAACTCAACGGCGATGCAGCCAAATTCTTCAAAGGCATGGCCCAGTAACAGCAACTTGCACTCGGTGTTCACCGGGCTGCGCTGCACACGCTGCGCATACCAGGTGTAGCCAATTTCCAGACGTTTGTTATTGATATCCATATTACAGTATCTGGTGGCGCCGACTATCTGGCCAGTTGCATTTTCACGGACGACAAAAGGGAGAGCTTTTTGCTGTTGTTGCATGTCCAGGGCGATATGTAGCCAGTTCTGGGTATTATCGGGAGAGGGGACTGAGGTAAAAAATAGCTTCCATAAGTCACCATCAACTGCGGCGGCCTGGATATCTGCCAGGTGATGCTGTTGCAGCGGCTCCAGAGTGACGTGTTTTCCCATTAAAGTAATAGCGTTACAGTGCATGTTCATCCTTGTAATTGTGGTGTCGGCAGAGAAATGGCATTGGTAGTACAATCTGAATATTGGCTAGTTTTGCATCCCCACGCTCAGGCGCATAGATACAGTCCTGCAGATTTTGAGCATGACAGTTGCGTAAATTTCGATGAAACAGCAGAAATATATCTGCCTGTTGCAAGAATCAACAGGAAAGCTTGCTATCAAAAATAAATCCGGTTATACTGCAAAGCTGTATAGAATTTTGCGGCGTGGCATTTGAATCAAATGTTTTGACCTCGTCGCTTTGACCACGTTTAGGAAATCTCATGGCAAATACCGCACAAGCACGCAAACGTGCTCGTCAAGCAGTTAAACTGAATGCACACAACTCCAGCCAGCGCTCTACGCTGCGCACAGCGATCAAAGCTGTTCGTAAAGCAATCGAAGCTGGTGATAAAGCTGCTGCAGCAACAATTTTCCAAACCTCCGTATCGGTTATCGACCGTATCGCTGACAAGAAAATCATTCACAAAAACAAGGCAGCTCGCCATAAGAGCCGCCTGGCATCTGCTTTGAAAGCACTGGCTTAATTTAAGCCGGCTTCTAAAGCTGTAATTCAGTATTATTGTACTGAAGCCTGAAGTGAAAAAAGCCGCAATTTATTGCGGCTTTTGTTTTTTTTCTATCCTGTCTATCCTGTAAATGCTTCTGTAAATTTACATTGCGGCTTGGCGTAAATAAAACTGGGGGCAGATAATTTTGGACGTAAAAAAAGGCAGGTGGTAAGCCTGCCTTGATCCTGTCCTGGAAAGGGGCAGAATTACATGGATGCAGAAGCGGATGCAGATGCGGCTTTAGCTTTTTTAGCTTTCTTCGCTTTTTTAGCTGGTTTGGAAGCTTCAGTAGAAGCAGCAGCGGATGCTGAAGGAGCAGGTGCCTGGGCGAAAGCAGCAGAAGCAAACAGACCTACGACCAGAGCGGCGATCAATTTTTTCATTTTGGTGTCCTTCATAAAGTATTGGTTAAGAGCGATTCAGTTGAATCAAGGCAAATAACGCGGCCAGGGAATGGCGCGTTGACAAGAATTCTAATTAATTTATAAGGTTTATGGATTTTTTTCTGAATTTCTGTGCAAACATTATTTAAATTTTAACTTCTTGCCATTCACCGGGTAGTAAAGGGTGGGTTTCCAACGAATACCCACCTATGCTGATGCGCACCAGGCGCAAGGTTGGCAAACCAACTGCTGCCGTCATGCGCCTGACCTGGCGATTCTTCCCTTCTGACAAAGTCAGACTTAACCAGCTCGTTGGTATCGTGGCCCTGTCACGCACTGGCGGATTGCGCGGCCACAGCCATTCAGGTGGATATATGTGTTTGGCGACGCAGGGTTGGGTCACGAAATCACCCAGGTCCAAAGGCTGACGCAGTTTTTCCAGTGCTTCGCGTGTGGGTGTGCCCTCGACTTGCACCAGATAAGTTTTTGGCTGTTTGTGACCGGGATGGCTGATACGGTTTTGTAGCTGGCCGTCATCAGTCAGTAATATCAGTCCCTCACTATCTGCATCAAGCCTGCCAGCGGGATAGATATGCGGTATCTTGATATGGTCAGCCAGGGTCGGGCGGCTGGGATGTGCCGAAAACTGGCACATCACATTAAATGGTTTGTTAAGTAAAATCAGTTTCATGGCAATATGGTAACCGTAAAATACAATGAAATGAGGAGTTTGCTGAGGATTGTCCGGTAGCCAGGCCCGCTCTGACTGACACCTCGTCACGCTGAAAGAAATGGCTGATGAAATGCTTTTAATCCCGCCAGGCTGCAAGCTTCATGGGCGGGATTGTCGTGAAGCTTGCCATTTTGTATTTTTAATAGTGTAGTACGTGAGAACCGAAGCCTGTAAGAGGCCAGCAAAGCTGACAAACTGATGGCATACGGTAAAATAGTAGTGCATAATACGAAAAGATGGTCTTGTGTCTTATAGAAGAGTGATTACTCTACAAAATATAAACACGCAAGGCAGATGATGAGAAAAGCGTGACCCGCTTGATCGCCCAACTACGGAGAAAACGATGTATCAACATATTCAAGTACCTGCTGAAGGTAAACAAATTACCGTCAATGCTGATTTTTCATTGAATGTTCCTGACAATCCTATCATCCCATTCATCGAAGGTGATGGTACTGGCGTTGATATCAGCCCGGTCATGATCAAGGTCGTTGATGCGGCCGTAGCAAAAGCCTATGGCGGCAAACGCAAAATCAGCTGGATGGAAATCTATGCGGGCGAAAAATCGACGAAAGTATATGGCCCTGATGTCTGGTTGCCAGAAGAAACACTGAAAGTCTTGAAAGACTACGTAGTTTCCATCAAAGGTCCGTTGACTACGCCAGTTGGTGGCGGCATCCGTTCCTTGAACGTGGCCTTGCGTCAAGAGTTGGATTTGTATGTTTGCCTGCGCCCAGTGCGTTATTTCAAAGGCGTGCCATCTCCAGTGCGTGAGCCAGAAAAAACAGACATGGTCATCTTCCGTGAAAATTCTGAAGATATCTATGCTGGTATCGAATTCGCTGAAGGCTCTGAGCAGGTTAAAAAACTGATCAAGTTCCTGACTGAAGAAATGGGCGTCAAGAAAATCCGTTTCCCAGAAACTTCTGGTATCGGCGTCAAACCAGTGTCCCGCGAAGGTACAGAACGTCTGGTACGCAAAGCCATCCAGTACGCAATCGACAATGACAAGCCATCTGTGACTATCGTCCACAAAGGCAACATCATGAAGTACACCGAAGGCGGCTTCCGCGATTGGGCATATGCTTTGGCGCAAAAAGAATTCGGCGCTGAACTGATCGACGGTGGCCCATGGTGCAAATTCAAGAATCCAAGAACAGGTAAAGAAATCACCGTCAAGGATTCTATCGCTGATGCATTCTTGCAGCAAATCCTGTTGCGTCCGGCAGAATACAGCGTTATCGCTACACTGAACCTGAACGGCGACTATATCTCTGACGCGCTGGCAGCTCAGGTTGGTGGTATCGGTATTGCTCCAGGTGCTAACTTGTCTGACTCTATCGCGATGTTTGAAGCAACTCACGGTACGGCACCTAAGTATGCTGGTAAAGATTATGTGAACCCAGGTTCCCTGATCTTGTCCGCAGAAATGATGTTGCGCCACATGGGCTGGCTGGAAGCTGCTGATCTGTTGATCAGCGCAACAGAAAAAGCCATCACAGCCAAGAAAGTTACTTATGACTTCGCTCGTTTGATGGAAGGCGCTACACAAGTGTCTTGCTCTGGTTTTGGCGATGTCATGATTGAAAACATGTAAATTTGATTCTTTTATTCTGGCTTAAAGAAATTTAGTCAGATACAAAGAGACAGTTAAAGCCCTCTGTTTTAAGACAGGGGGCTTTTTCTTTTGTGACGGGGCTATTTTTTGTTGTGCAACTCGGCAATTTCGAAGCGTTTCTTCTGTAGAGTTTTACCAAAGAGACATTTCATTCTGATAAAATCAAGAAGAAAAACAAATCTCGAAGTTGATTTTCAAGGCAGGATAGTGTGTTGGATCATTGCTTCGAGACCCGGATACGACCGTTCTGGTCTGTGTTCACATGGCTTTTGATGGAAGGATGCTATTCACTTTCTTGATCATGAATTCAAGCGAGTGATACCTTCTTTGCATATTTATGACGCCATTTACGACACAAGCCCCATCTGAGTTGATCAAATTGATCAGACTGACTAAAAAATATGACAGCACCTTCCTCGTGCACATTTGTCTGTTTTTGTTAGCCTGGATGTGTTGCAGTTCTGCATCCGCTGACCAAGCAGAGGGACAGGCAAATGTCAAATTACAAGACTTCCAGCGATTTGAAAAAAACCTGACGCGTAGCGAGGCGGTGCCTGCCTGGGTGGATCAGGATAATGGCCGGCAAATCGCCGATACCAATACTGCCGCGCCCATAGTCGTGCGTCTATCTGACGTTCAGATTTTTGTCGACAAACAAGCAACGACGTATGTGCATCGCATGATGCAAGCGAATGAAGCATCAATGCTGACGCAAGTGGGCCGGATTGAAATTTCATTTCACCCTGAATATCAAAAAGTGGGTTTGCACAGTATCAAGGTGATACGGGGTAGCCAGATATTTGACAAGACCAATACAGCAGATATCCGCTATCTGCAAATGGAAAGCGAACTGGATTCAGGTATCTTCACCGGTTCAGTCACTGCGTCCATCGTTATTGAAGATATCCGTGTTGGTGACATTGTTGATGTTGCCTATTCTACGACAGGCCAGAACCCGGTTTTTGACGGAAATTTTTTCCAGTCGATGGTATGGGACAATGTCTATCCCGTTTTACGCAAGCGCATACGTCTTAGTTCTCCTATCAGCAGGCCCATCAAATACCGCCTTCTCGGTCAGGGTGATGGCAATATCCAGATCAAAGAAGAGCAGGCCGCAGGCCGGAAAATGATTACTTTTTCGGCGGAACAATTAAAAGCCATAGAATTTGAACCCTATGTTCCCCGTGATGTATTCCAGTTCAGATTCGTACAGTTTTCTGAATTTTCACAATGGAGTCAAGTCAATCAGTGGGCACAATCCCTGTTCGATGTGAATACCGCGAGTGTTGAGGTCGACAAGGTGGTAGCCAGTTTGCGTGGTGTTGCCAACACAGATGAAACTGTCCAGCGGGCTTTGGCCTATGTGCAGTCCGAGATACGCTACCTGTCGATTTCAATCGGTGAGAATTCTCATAAACCTTTTGCGCCTGAAGTAGTGTTGGCGCGACGGTATGGTGATTGCAAGGATAAGTCTTTACTGCTGGCCACGCTTTTACGCAAACTGGGTATAGAAGCTTCCCCTGTATTAATTTCTGCATCTAATCCAGCAATGCCGACAAAAATGTTGCCAACGCCTATGGCATTTGATCATGCAATTGTCAGGGCAAAGGTCAATGGCAAATTATATTATCTCGATCCTACCAGGGCAGCCCAATATGGCCCACTGGTGAATATGGGACAGGCACATGAGGGGGCGCAAGTACTCGTCATCCAAAAGGACACGTACGATCTGACAGGCATCCCAAAGAACGAAGACGGCACACCCACAGTGACAGGCCGGTTGGAGACAGTACGTTTGGAAAAACTGGATGGCGTGGCGGAGTTTCAGGTGACCCATCAATATGCAGGGATAGATGCAGAGCATGCGCGTTTTTATCTCGCCAGACAAAGTAAGGAGCAGTTAAAGAATAACTATATTGCATCGGTCTTGCGACGCTACCCAAACGCAGAGCTGAAGTCTGGCCCAACCGTCACCGACAATCGCCAGGCAAATACGCTTAATATTGAATTGAATTTTCAGATACCGGCGATGCTGACCAAGAATTCCATAGGCTGGCAAATGCGTTATCAGGCTTCAAATATGCGTGAGCGTTTCTTCTTGCCAGAAAATCCCAAGCGTAAGCAGCCTTTGACAACACCTACGCAACCGCCACTACTACGCTATGAGCTGGAAGTTATTTTGCCAGAAGAGGTAAATGCCAACTATAACCCATCGACGGCTAAAATCGAGAACGCTGCATTCCAGGCAAATGAAGTGCTAACTTTCAAGAAAAATGTCTTCAGGGCTTCTGTTGAACTACGTAGTTTGAAAGACCGTGTCCAGCCACAAGAAGTAGTTGATTTTATGGCTGACACGCGTAAGGTCAGTGCCATGCTGGAAGGTTCTGTGCAAATACGCAGCACTGATGTGAAGGTGCTTGCTGACCGCAAACAGCCGGATGTGGCACTGCCTGTCAGGCAAAAAATCAAAGAGCAACTTGAAGATAGTATCCGCAACAAATCCAGGCAAATCAATGAAGCGCGGGCAAACGGCAATCATCCCGGTGTCGCTTTGTGTGAGCGCGGCCTGGCGTATGCAAAGCTGGGGCGCAAGTCTGAAGCCAGCACAGATCTGCAGGCTATTCAAAAAGAGGGTATGGATACCCAGGAGTATCTGCGTTGCCGGGCAAAAATCTACTTCGCCATTGGCGACTTCAAGAATAGTGAAAGTGAAAGTGCCCGGTTTCTGGCCCAGGGCAGGACTGATAGCGATGTGTCGATGCTGCGTGGCATGTCTTTATACGCCTTGGGTAAATGGCGCGAAGCTGCTGAAAGCTTTACTTCTTCCGCAGAGCAAAGCAGCTCCACAGAACTTAAATTACGCGCCAGCATCATGCGTCACCTCGCACTCAGGCGCCAAAATCCGCAAGCCAGCTTGCCAGCTGCAATTTATGATGGTGACGACTGGCTCAATGCCATGCTCGCAGCGACCATGATAAGCGGCAAACCTGAAGAGCAGGTTTTGCAGCAGGTGCATAAGCATACCGGAGACGAACTTGATGCAGCTTTGGCAGAAGCTTATTTCTATATTGGACAATTAAATGTTGTGAATGGAAACAAGCTCAAAACCCTGGTCTACACGCAGCGTTCAGTTGAAAAAAATATTTTGACCGGGGAATATCGTCCCCTGGCGGAGTACGAAGTAGAGCGTTTGAAAAAAATCAAATAAAAAATCAAATAAAAAATATAAATTGAATGAGGGAGTAGTAAATGTTTGTGGTTCGATTTTTGATGGCCCTGCTGCTGGCAGGTGTGACTTTAGTAGCGGGTGCTGCGGGGATACCGATAAGCAACCCCGCGAAAGTGGATGACATGCAGCAAATCGTGCGTATCATCGGTTTTGATCAAAGTATACAAACTGCAATTCGCCGGGATGTTGAAAATACCAACACCACCAAACCAGAAGCGTATCTGGATGTGGACGTATTTATGCGCCCGTTTACTGTTGATGCAATCAATCTCCATGTCTCTACAGTCATGGCGAAATATTTGTCAAACGACTATGCGCAAAAGCTTTTGAAAGAATTACCCAAGCCTGCGGGCAGAAATTCTACGCGTATCGCCCAGTTTGAAATGAACCAGAACACAGATGTGGCAAGGCGAGAATTCAAGAAACTGAGCCCGGCAGATCAAAAATCTGTCAATGAATTCCGCACTTCGCCGACTTACCTGAGTTTGCTCAATGCGCTGACTAATAGTCTGGAAGAACGCAAGGAAATGCTGGGTAACTGGTCAAGAGAAGAATTGCAGGGCCGGGTACAGTCTGCGCGCAAAGTGATTGCCGAATTAATGGAGCGCGGGTTAAAAGCTGAAAAAGAAGAAAATCCTGATAACCTTAATTTGTCAGACCGTATTCCACTCACGGGCCTACGCTCATTTGACCAGGAATCACGCCTGACACTGAATTATCTCAGGGCAAACCTCAAACAGAATTTGCAATTTTCTGAAGAGTTGAAAACACTGCAGCTTGACAAGGTTTTGTTACCACTGAGTTTGACTACTCGTCAGGGACTGGAGAATAGCAATTTATCGATTCTGGCAACAGAGACGATGTTTGATAATAATTCCAAGCGTTTTGATAGTTTGCGGGCAGCATATACAACGGCACTCGAAAAAATTGCCATGCCCGCTCAAAAAAGAGAAGAGCTTGCAATAAGTAACCGGAATTCCATGGAAAGAATTCTTGATTTTCGGTTGCGACGTAACGAGCACTTGCGAACCTACATTGAATTGGTCAAGCAAATCTTGAGCCTTTGTGAAAATCGCTTTGGAAAAATCAAGTTTGAAGCGAATTCATTGATGTTTGAAAATGATCAGGACATGAATCAATATAATGCAATGATTAAGCAAATCAATATTGAAATTGGAGCCTTACACGATTTAGACAAAGAGGATTGGGATTATCGCAATCGTTCATTGGAAACTTTCAAGAAGAAATAAGACCAGGACTCACACAAAATTGCTCCAGCAAAGCGTAGCGACGAAGACAGTACTTTAGTAAGGCGAGGAGCCGCAACGCAGCTTGGGCAGTTTTGCGTAAGTCCTAAAGACAAAAAGCCAGCCTGCTGGCTTTTTACCAGGTGCAGCCAGATTGTTTGCTGCGATGGGCTAATTTTTATGCAATCACATTATTTAATGCATAACGTATTAAATCAGCCTGACCTTCAATATTGAGCTTGCGTTTGATATTGAGCCTGTGTGTTTCCACAGTCCTGACACTAAGGCCCAGTTCCTTGGCGATATGCTTGTTGGACTTGCCGGTGGCGATGCATGACAAGATAGATTTTTCTCGTTGCGTCAGTACCTCATGGCTTTCGTTGATCGTGGTTTGTTTTTTCAAGCCAGAACTGAAATAGGTCCCGCCAGCGACAACGTTATCAATTGCCTCGATAATTTCTACTGCAGGTGCATCTTTTAGTACATAAGCACGGGCCCCTGCCTGCATGGACTGGTTCACGTATTCAGTTTTTTCGTGCATGGACAACATGATGACGGCAATGTCGGGGTAATCGTTTTTGAATCTGGCTGTGAGGCTGATGCCATTTCCTGTGCCGAGGTTGATATCCATCAGGATGAGGTCTACAGGCTTGCTGGCGGCGATTGCCAGTGCTTCCTCTGTGGTGCCCGCCTCACCAGCGATTTTGATGCTGGCGATGGTTTCCAGCCTTGCCCTGAGCCCGTCCCTGACCAGCGGGTGATCATCCACCAGTAATAAATGTATTTGCCGCGTTGGCTGGACCGGGAGTTGATCGGTGACGTGATCGACCACCTGATCAGTCATATGATCAATCATTTGTTGTCTCCGTTGGGTATGCGCGCTGTCACTGTGGTGCCGCTGGTACCTGATTGTAATTCCAAACTGCCATTGATCGCTGCCAGGCGTTCGCGCATATTGCTCATCCCTATGCCGCGGTGCGGGTGGTTGGCCACTCCCTTGATGTCGAATCCGCCGCCATCGTCCGCGATAACGAGATTGACAGATTCGGCATCGCTGAGTAATTGCACGCGGACATGGCTGACTTGCTGGGCATGCTTATGGATATTTGTCAGTGCTTCTTGCGCTACCCGGAACAAGACCGTGTTGCTGATTTCATCCAGTACATGAAAATCTCCGGCGGCATGGAAGCTGACTGGCAAGCCGCTGGCATTTTCAAATTCATCTGCCAGATGCTCAAAGGCAGCAACCAGGCCCAGGTCATCCAGCAGGGCGGGGCGCAGGTTGTGCGAGATACGTCTGACTTCGCTGAGTGCTTTATTCAATTGATCAGTAGCGCGGGCAAAGGACAGTTTGGCTGCCTCGGGCCCTGCCGATGCCTGGCTGAGTTTGACCATCCCAGATTCTATTTGCAGTTTGACCGAGACCAGCAATTGACTCAGACCATCATGCAAGTCACGCGATAGCCTGGCTCGTTCATCTTCCTGTGAGCTGACTATGCTTTGCGCGAGTACCTTGAGCTTGGCTTCGGCCAGACGTGATTCAGTGATATTCAGGGCCAGACCAGACAAGGCGATCAGTAGCGCACTGATGATGGCGATGCCAGCGATCCATGACATCGTGCTTTGTATGTTTTTCGCCACTTGTATGTCAATTTTATTGAGGGCACTATCAACATCATCAAGGTAAATGCCGGTACCCATCATCCAGCCCCATTTCTCTAACTGTATGACATAACCCAGTTTTGGCATGACCTTTTGCATCGATGGTTTTTCCCACATATAGCGTATGGCACCGCCACCTGATTTGGCTTTATTGATCAGATCCTGAATGGTGAAATTGCCCTGTGGGTCTGTCATGCCCCATAAATTCTTGCCGACCAGGTCAGTCTGGCGTGGGTGCATAAGGTTTTTGCCTTGCATGTCGTAGATGTAAAAATAACCATCATCACCAAAATCCAGGGCAGCCAGGATTTTTTTTGCCTCTTCCAGCGTGGCAGGGCTTTGCTGTTTGCCGTTATACAGATGGGAAATCGCCGCTGCGCCCAGCGTGACATAATGCTTCAGTTCGGCTTCCTTGCTGGCGATGTAGGCTTGCTCTACCGTGCTTCTTTGTTGCTTGGCCAAAAAAGTGGCTTGATAAAACACCGCCAATGCAATACCGGCGAATGCCAATAGCAGGGGAGCAACCGCCAACAAGATGATTTTATGCCTGAGCTTCATGTGGAAAATCTGGGCCTGCGTTCTCTAAAGGCATCTACTGTAGCCTTGAACTCACTGAAAGCAAAATTTAATAATTTGATGGATGAGGAATGGCGGGAAGGGCAAAATCGAGAAGGATGAAAAAAAGCCCCGCAATTGCGGGGCTTTTTAAAAAACCAAAATCAGTGACGAATCTAAGATTAAGGGTTTTGGATGTTAGAAGCTTGCTTGCCTTTAGGGCCTTGCGTGACTTCGAACGAAACTTTTTGACCTTCTTTCAGGGTCTTGAAGCCGTTCATCTGGATTGCGGAAAAGTGGGCGAACAAATCCTCACCACCGTCATCCGGAGTGATAAAGCCGAAACCTTTGGAATCATTGAACCACTTGACGGTACCTGTTGCCATAATGCATCTTTCAAATAAAAACTAATCACACGAGCCGTAAAAGCAAGAAACCTAGCACTACGCTACCTCCCCCTTGACCTGCTCACTTCATATTGACGATTTACTACTTTATTTGTCAATAAATATCATTCTTGGCGGAAAAAAAGCTAAAGTCAAGAAACTTCTGGTTACATATGGCCTAGTTTTGCAGTACTGTTGTATTTTTACTTAATGACAAGAAAATACTGTTGTATTTGGCATAGAGAAATAGTTTTGCTGTTGAAACTTGATCTAAAGGAATTGATCACCATCTGCGAGGAAAGCAGAAAACGCGTAACATTGACTAGCGAGAGAACTAAGCCGTTTTTATTCGCTTATTATTTGTCTCTGAAATGAATCAACGTACTAGAATATACGTATGGGAAACAAGCAAGAAAACGGTACGATACTGGAAAAGCAGGCGCAGAAGTTAAAACCGCCTTCCATGTATCAGGTAATTTTACTCAACGACGACTACACTCCTATGGAGTTTGTGGTGGCGATCGTTCAGGAATATTTTAACAAGGATCGTGAGACTGCCATGCAGATCATGCTCAAGGTACACAGGGATGGCAAAGGGATATGTGGTGTTTATTCCAAGGATATTGCGCTGACCAAAGTGGAACTCGTTTTAACGCACGCCCGTAAGGCAGGACACCCCCTGCAATGTGTGATGGAGGAAGTATGATTGCGCAAGAACTGGAAGTTAGTTTGCATATGGCCTTTGTCGAGGCCAGGCAGGCTCGTTATGAATTCATCACGGTTGAGCATCTGTTGCTTGCCTTGCTGGATAACCCTTCTGCTGCGGAGGTGTTGAGAGCCTGCGCAGTGAATATTGAGGATTTGCGCAAAACCCTGGGTAATTTCATTACTGATAATACCCCTACCGTACCTGGTACCAATGAGGTTGATACTCAGCCTACACTTGGCTTCCAGCGTGTGATACAGCGCGCCATCATGCATGTGCAGTCGGCATCGAATGGCAAGAAAGAGGTGACTGGCGCAAATGTGCTGGTCGCTATCTTCGGTGAAAAAGATTCGCATGCTGTGTATTATTTACATCAGCAGGGTGTGACGCGTCTTGACGTGGTCAACTTTATTTCGCACGGTGTGCGGAAAGACAGTCATAACGAGCCACAAAAAGCGCCCGAAGGCACGGAAGAAAACCAGGCGGAAGCGCAAGCCAAGGAAAATCCGCTTGATCAGTTTACCCAGAATCTCAACAAGGCTGCTGCTGAAGGCAAGATAGATCCGCTGATTGGCCGCGACAACGAAGTAGAGCGCGTGATCCAGATTCTCTGCCGCCGCCGCAAAAACAATCCTTTGCTGGTAGGTGAGGCCGGTGTTGGCAAAACAGCCATCGCCGAGGGTCTGGCATGGCGCATCACCCAAAATGATGTACCGGATATTTTGAATAATGCCGTCGTCTATTCATTGGACATGGGCGCTTTGCTGGCTGGTACCAAATACCGGGGTGATTTCGAGTTGCGTCTCAAAGGTGTGCTCAAGCAGTTGAAAGACACGCCCAACGGCATCTTGTTCATTGATGAAATCCATACCATTATCGGTGCTGGCTCAGCATCGGGCGGTACGCTGGATGCGTCCAACCTGTTGAAACCGGCCTTGTCCAGCGGACAACTGAAGTGCATAGGCGCAACCACTTACACAGAATACCGTGGCGTCTTTGAAAAAGACCATGCGCTGGCACGTCGCTTCCAGAAGATTGATGTCAATGAACCAACGGTTGAGCAAACGGTGCAAATTTTGCGCGGCTTGAAATCCAAGTTTGAAGAGCATCATAATGTCAAGTATTCAGCCTCGGCGCTGACGACTGCGGCTGAGCTGTCAGCACGCTTTATCAATGACCGTCATTTGCCCGACAAGGCGATTGATGTCATCGACGAGGCTGGTGCTGCGCAGCGTATTTTGCCCAAGTCCAAGCAAAAGAAAACCATAGGCAAGGCCGATATCGAAGACATCATTTCGAAAATCGCCCGTATTCCGCCGCAAACCGTTAATCAGGATGACCGCAGCAAGTTGCAAACCATAGAACGCGACCTCAAAAATGTCGTGTTTGGTCAGGAGCCTGCAATTGAGGCGCTGGCGTCTTCAATCAAGATGGCGCGTGCTGGTTTGGGCAAGACAGACAAACCTATCGGTTCCTTCCTGTTCTCCGGTCCTACCGGTGTTGGTAAAACCGAGGTTGCCAAGCAATTGGCCTTTACCCTGGGTATAGAGCTGATCCGCTTTGACATGTCTGAATACATGGAGCGTCATGCCGTCAGCCGTTTGATCGGTGCGCCCCCGGGTTATGTGGGCTTTGACCAGGGTGGTTTGATGACTGAGGCCATCACCAAAAAACCACATGCCGTGTTGTTGCTGGATGAAATTGAAAAAGCCCATCCTGATGTTTTCAACATCTTGTTGCAGGTGATGGATCATGGCACGTTAACAGATAACAACGGTCGCAAGGCAGATTTCCGCAATGTCATTATTATCATGACGACAAATGCGGGCGCTGAAAGTTTGCAAAAACGTTCTATCGGTTTCAACGACAGCAAAGAAGCTGGCGATGAAATGGCAGATATCAAACGCATGTTTACGCCCGAGTTCCGTAACCGTCTGGATGCCATTATCAGCTTCCGTGCACTCGACGAAGAGATCATCTTGCGTGTGGTCGACAAGTTCCTCATGCAACTTGAAGAGCAATTGCATGAGAAAAAAGTTGAAGCCACATTTACTGAAAACCTGCGCAAGTTCCTCGGCAAAAAAGGCTTTGATCCTTTGATGGGTGCCCGCCCTATGGCACGCCTGATACAGGATATGATACGTAAAGCCTTGGCGGATGAGCTCTTATTCGGTAAGCTGGTGACAGGCGGACGTGTGATTGTCGATCTTGATGATAAAGACCAGGTCAAACTGGAATTTTCTGAAGGCGATGCCACCCCACCTGAGGCATCTCAAGAGGTGGTAGAAGTAGAATAATTCCACCCTTGTCTGCCCCGGCTACGGCCGGGGTTTTTCATTAATTTTGTATATTTTTGCGTGATGGAGACAAGTATGGCAGGCCTGACACTTCCCACATATGTACTTGAATATACAACCAAGACCATAGACGCAGTGCTGTCCCAGGCCGCCCTGGAAGGAAGTGAAGTCGAGGTTGATGTCTATGAACGTAGCGATGTCAGCAAGAAGCATGTCGCACTTGGCAAGCGACTGAAAGGCGACAGTGATATGTTCCGCGTCTCGGTAGGTTCTCATGATGACGACTGGAATTACACTATCCTGCGTGAATCTGCGGGGCGCAGCCGCAAACTGAAAAAGTAGTTGTACAAATAAAAAGCCCGGATCAGATAGCATTGAACCGGGCTTTTGCTTTTTCAGCCAGCGCTGGTTTCTATGATGGGCGAGCTGGTGATGGTCTTATGTACAGGGCATTTCGCTGCGATGGCGATAAGTCTGGCACGCTGTTCTTCAGTTAAGTCGTCACCATGCAGGATAACCTGCTTCTTGAAGATATCCTGCACGCCTTCCTTGTGATGCGTCAATTTGACTTCCACCTTATCCAAAGGCCATTGATGCTGGCTGGCATACCAGCGCACTGTCATGGCTGTGCATTCACCTAGCGCTGCCGTCAATAAGTCAAAAGGGGCGGGCCCAAGATTGCCGCCACCAGCATCTAGCGGTTCGTCACCTTTGATGACATGGCCGGAAACATTGATGTCCACGGCAAAGGCGTTTTCGCCTGTTTCTACAACGTGGGCGGAAATGATTTTATCTGACATACTGTGGTCCTATTCTGGTAATGGAATAAATTCGTCGTCGCCCGGTACTTTGGCAAAACGCCCAGCCTTCCATTCCGCTTTTGCCTGCCCTATGCGTGCTTCTGAAGTGGAGACAAAATTCCAGAAAATATAGCGCTGTTCAGGCAATGTTGCACCGCCCAATAACACCAGATGGACATCGCTGGTCGCCGTAATAGTCACGTCTGCACCCTCGACAAAAACAGGCATGGTGCGTTCCTGTACAAGCTCTTCACCTATTCTCACTTGGCCGGATATCAGATACAAAGCACGTTCCGCATATTCTGCCGGTACTTGCAACTGTGTACCCGCAGGCATTTTTGCTTCTACATAGAACAGCGGGCTGAAAATTTTGACGGGAGCGGTGTGCCCATAGGCAGAGCCAGCAATCAGCTTCAGTGCCACCTGGTCTATCTCAAATACAGGCAGGCTTTCAGCCGCATAATGATGAAATGAAGGTTCAACCTCTTCAAATTCTTTCGGCAAGGCTACCCAGCTTTGCAGGCCATGCACAGTACGTGTCTGCGCCCGCTGCAAATCGCTATTGCGTTCTGAGTGAGTAATGCCGCTACCGGCAGTCATCCAGTTGACTGCACCCGCCAGTATCTCTTGTTCTGACCCCAGGCTGTCCCGATGGTACATGCTGCCTTCAAACAGATAAGTGACGGTCGCTAAGCCTATATGCGGATGTGGGCGCACATCCATGCCTTGCCCGGCCTCGAATTGTGCCGGACCCATATGGTCAAGAAAAATGAAAGGGCCAACCAGATGCCGTTTGGCAAATGGCAAAATGCGACCGACAGTAAAACCGCCAAGGTCTTTCGTACGTGCGGAGATGGTCAGGCTGATGACGCTCATAATTGTCTTTCTATGGAGATTTGCGCAAAGACTTCAATCGCAATAACAATTCAGTATTCGAGGCAGTGAAGGATGTCCAAGGAATATGAAACACTAACATTGTGATTATGCTGTTTGAGTGATGCTATGGTTCGCATTTTAATCCAGATCGTTGATTATAGTTTTACCCATGCTGATCTAGTTTTATCATAGAGTCAGGTAATGAGTTGATTTACAATATGACAAGCGGATTTATGCGCAATCTGCATCAAATTTTTTAACCAGGGATATCATCATGAAATTACTCGCCTTTGCCGCCAGTAGCAGCAAAAAATCCGTTAACAAGCAACTCGTCACTTACGCTGCGAATCTGGTGGCAGGTGCAGAAATTGACGTGCTGGATTTGAATGACTATGAATTGCCATTATTCAGCGTAGATAGAGAAGCTGAACTTGGCAAACCTGCACTGGCGCTGACGTTTCTGAACAAGATCGCGGCCAGCGATGCCCTCCTGATTTCTTTTGCTGAACACAATGGTTCTTACAGCGCTGCTTATAAAAACCTGTTTGACTGGTGCTCACGCGCCAATGGCAAGGTGTTCCAGGGCAAGCCTGTGGTCATGCTGTCCACTTCGCCAGGCGCGCGTGGTGGTGCCAGTGTATTGGCCACAGCAACAGGATCTGCTCCATTTTTTGGTGCGGAATTGAAGGCCAGCTTGTCAGTGCCGACGTTTTATGAGAATTTTGATGTGGAGAAGCAAGAATTGAAGAATGAGGAGTTGAAAGCTAAATTGCTGGCAGCATTGGCCACCTTAGCCTAAATTGCGACAACTGCAACACTGATTACTTGATGTGCACAGCAGTTGAATTACGGTAGGCTTAGCTTCGTCGCTCCAGCGCAGGCTGGAACGACGAAGCGGTGATTGCCGTAGATTGACTGAAAAGGGCATTCACCGTCAGGCAAATGTTTTTAATGCTTCCCCGTACTCCCAAACCCACCCTCGCCACGCTCACTCTGACCAAACTCATCGACGATATTAAAGCCTACTTGCAACACTGGAACGATGATCAGTTGCGCCAGTCTCTCCATCGGTTGTAGCGTGAACTCTGACTGACCACGGTTCCAGGTCGATACCATAAGCTGACCTTGATAGTCGGAATCAATCAGACCAACCAGGTTACCCAACACGATACCGTTTTTGTGGCCCATGCCGCTGCGCGGCAAGATCATGGCGGCGTAGCCTGGGTCAGCTATGTGTATCGCCAGGCCGGTAGGGATCAACACTGTCTGGCCGGGTTGTATGGTAATTGCTTCATCTATGCAGGCGCGTAGGTCGAGGCCGGCGCTGCCTGGTGTGCCGTAGGCTGGCAGCATGTCTTTCATGCGGCTGTCAAGAATTTTCAGGTCTATGTTTTTCATGGGCTTGTGCAAAAAAAGCAAAAAATAATGCCCAAGAAGCTTTCGCCACTGGGCATGAATGGAAGATTTAAATCAGGCTGGAGCGCAAGGCGATTTCTGCCACGAGTTGTTGAGCCAGCGCTTGTTTGTTGGCACGCGGCAGTACAGTGTGACCATGTACGTCAAACAGCACCAGCTCGTTCTCATCCTTGCCAAAGGTATGGTGACCGATATTGCCGACTAGCAGGGGCACGTCTTTCTTTTGGCGTTTGGCTGCGCCGTATTGCAAAAGGTTTTCTGATTCTGCGGCAAAGCCTACGCAATAAGGTGCATTCGGCATGGCGGCAACGCTGGCCAATATGTCAGGGTTTTGCGCAAATTGCAGTTGCGGCGCATCGCCTTCATTGGTCTTTTTCAGTTTCTGCGTGCTGGCATTTGCAACACGCCAGTCGGCGACAGCGGCAACGGCGACAAACACATCCTGCTTGTGCTGCTTCAGTTGAGCCACTACCGCATCAAACATTTGCTGCGCAGTTTGTACATCGACGCGTCGCACCCCATGCGGCGCATCCAGCGCGGTTGGGCCAGACACCAGCGTGACAATGGCACCAGCCTCCCAGGCGGCTTGCGCAATCGCATAACCCATCTTGCCGGACGACAGATTGGTGACGCCGCGTACCGGGTCTATCGGTTCAAACGTAGGGCCGGCAGTGATCAGTACATGTTTGCCGGCCAATGTCTTGGCCTGGAAAGAGGCAATGATTTCTGTCAGTAACTGCTCGGGTTCCAGCATGCGACCCATGCCGGTTTCACCACAAGCCTGGTCACCGGCAGCCGGACCCAGCAGATGTATGCCATCCGCCTTGATCTGTTGCACATTGCGTTGCGTGGCAGGGTTTTGCCACATCTCCACATTCATTGCCGGAGCGATAAGCAACGGCAAGTGAGCTGGGCGGGCAACGCACAAGGTCGATAATAAATCATTGCAGGCACCATGCGCCAGCTTGAAGATAAAGTCTGTACTGCAAGGCGCGATGACGATGGCATCTGCATCCCGCGTCAGGTCTATGTGCGGCATATTGTTATTGACGCGCGCATCCCATTGGTCGGTATAGACCGTATTGCCAGACAGGGCTTGCATGGTCACTGGCGTGATGAAATGGGTGGCAGATTCTGTCATCACCACCTGTACATCGGCCCCAGCTTTGCCGAGTGCGCGCGTCAGTTCTGCAATTTTGTAACAGGCGACGCCGCCAGTCAGGCCCAGAACAATCTTTTTACCAGCCAGTCGCAGACTCATGATGCTATTCCTTATTTTTTGACGCGGCGTAATTCATCTAATATGAATAATGCCGCACCTACGCAAATCGCGCTGTCAGCGATGTTAAATGCCGGGAAATGGTAAATTTCCAGGTAATGAAAATCCAGAAAATCAATGACATGGCCATACAGCACCCTGTCAATGACATTACCGAGCGCACCACCCATGATCAGCGCCAGTGCAGTACAAAACAGTTTTTGTCCTGCATGGCGCTTCAGCAAGTAAGTGATATAGGCGGCTGCGATCAAACCGATGGCAGTAAAAAAATAACGCTGCCAGCCTGCTTCTGCGGCCAGGAAGCTGAAAGCGGCTCCCTTGTTGTACACCAGTGTCAGGTTGAAAAATGAGGTAATTTTCAGGGTTTCGGCATAGGCAAAGGCCTTGCTGATCGTGATTTTTGTGACCTGATCCAGCAAGATAATGATGGCGGCCAGACCCAGCCAGGGTATCAGGCTAGAACCAGATGACTTGGCGCCTGAAGAATTATTTGATGCAGCAGGACGTTTTTTTGTCGCCATGGATATTGAACTCTTGTGAAGTCTTGATTAATGCAAGAAGGAGCAGGTTTGCACCTGCTCCATACTCGCAACTACATTACAACTACATTTTTACTATGCAAAGCGACGTGCTTCACCAGCGCCAAACAGATTGCTGACACAGCGGCCACACAGGCCAGCGTGTTCAGCATTACTGCCCACATCCGCGCGATAATGCCAGCAACGCTCGCATTTTTCGTATTTGGATGGCGTGACGACAACAGTTTCTTCTGCTTCGCTGGCAACCTGTTCCACACCTGCTGCTGAAGTGATCAGGGTGAATTTCAAGTCATCGGCAAAGCTGTTCAGTACATCGAATTTGCTGCCGCTTGCCTTGATCGTCACTTCTGCCTGCAAGGATGAACCTATGCCACCGGCCACGCGCACTTCTTCCAGTTGCTTGGTCACATCCGTGCGCACTGCGCGCAAGGCGGCATACTTGGTCAGCAAGGCTTCTGCATCGACGATTTCTGGCAAGTTGTAATAGGTTTGCGTGAAGATGGTTTCATCGCTGTCTTTGTAGGCATCGGCAGCTGCAAAGAATTGCCATGCTTCTTCTGCCGTGAAAGACAACATCGGTGCCATCAGGCGCAGCAATGATTGCGTGATATGCCAGATCGCCGTTTGTGCAGAACGGCGCGCATGCGAAGTGGCGCCGCTGGTGTACAGACGGTCTTTCAGGATGTCGAGGTAGAAGCCACCGAGATCTTCTGAACAGAATGACTGCAATTTGCTGACCACAGGATGGAATTCAAATGCCTCAAAATGTGCCAGGATATCTTTTTGCAATGCTGCCATATTGGCGATGGCATAGCGGTCTATCTCTAGCAACTCATTGATCGCAACGGCATCTTTTGCTGCATCAAAATCAGAGGTGTTAGCCAGCAGGAAGCGCAGGGTGTTGCGGATACGGCGATAAGCTTCCGTCACACGTTTCAGGATTTCGTCAGAGATCGACAGTTCACCTGAATAATCAGACGACGCCACCCACAGACGCAGGATGTCAGCACCCAAGGTGCTGGAGATTTCTTGCGGCTCCATACCATTTTTCAAGGACTTGGACATTTTGCGGCCTTGACCATCGACGACAAAACCATGTGTCAGCAAGGCTTTGTAAGGTGCACGGCCATCCAGCATGGACGCTGTCAACAGCGAAGAGTGGAACCAGCCACGATGCTGGTCGGAACCTTCCAGATACAAATCTGCCGGGAACTGCAGTTGTTGCTTGTGCGAGCCGCGCAAGACAGTCTGATGCGTCACACCAGAATCAAACCACACGTCCAGCGTATCGCGGTTTTTCACATACATGGCAGCTTCATCGCCGAGCAAATCAGCGACTTCGATTTTTTGCCAGGCTTCTATGCCTTCTTTTTCTATGCGCAGGGCGATTTGTTCCAGCAGCTCTGGCGTACGTGGATGCAATTGGCCAGTTTCCTTATGCAGGAAGAAGGCCATAGGCACACCCCATTGACGCTGGCGCGACAAGGTCCAGTCAGGACGGTTGGCGATCATGCCATGCAAACGGGCCTTGCCCCATGCCGGGAAGAAGGCGGTGTCGTCGATGGCTTTCAATGCTGTCTGGCGCAAACTGTCGCCGCCCGCTTTGGGCGTATTGTCCATGCTGGCAAACCACTGTGAAGTGGCGCGGTAGATGATCGGTGTTTTATGACGCCAGCAATGCATGTAGCTATGCTCAAACATCTTGAACGCGAACAGGGTGCCTGCTTCACGCAGCTTGTCGCAGATAGGCTTTGATGCTTCCCAGATTGTCATGCCGGCAAAGAAGGGCAGGCTGGACGCAAACTTGCCGTCACCCATGACTGGGGCGATGATGTCATCGTCCTTCATGCCATGCGCCTTGCATGACTGGAAATCTTCTATGCCGTAGGCTGGCGCAGAGTGGACCACGCCAGTGCCGGTTTCTGTACTGACGTATTCACCCAGGTACACTGGAGAAAAACGGTCATAGCCCGCATCCAGTGCTGACAGTGGATGTTTGAATTTGATTTCAGACAACTCCGCACCCAGGCAAGTCGCGATAACTTCGCCTGTCAAACCGTAGTTGGTGAGGCTGGCTTCAACCAGGTCTTGAGCCAATATCAGCAGGATGTCTTCACCATCGCGCTGGGTCTTGACCAGTGCGTAAGTGATTTCAGGGTGCATGTTCAGCGCCTGGTTGGACGGGATGGTCCATGGCGTTGTGGTCCAGATGACGCAATAGCCTTTGTCCAGTGGCAGTTTGTCGAGCTTGAAGGCGGCTGCCAATTTTTCTGGTTCAGCAAACGGGAAACCGACATCGATGGATGGATCGCGCTTGTTTTCATATTCGACCTCAGCTTCTGCCAGGGCAGAGCCGCAGTCAAAACACCAGTTGACCGGTTTCAGGCCGCGATAGACATAACCTTTTTCCAGCAATTTGCCGAGTGCACGCAATTCATCTGCTTCATTGCCAAAGGCCATGGTTTTGTAGGGATTATCCCATTCACCCAAAACACCCAAACGGATAAAGCCGGCTTTTTGTTTTTCTATCTGTTCATTTGCATACACGCGTGCCTTGGCATGCACTTCGGCCACGGGCAGGTTTTTGCCAAACAGTTTTTCTACCTGGATTTCGATAGGCATGCCATGGCAATCCCAGCCTGGCACATACGGCGCATCAAAGCCAGCCATGGTGCGGGCTTTGACGATCATGTCTTTCAAGATCTTGTTGACGGCATGACCCAGATGGATATCACCATTGGCATACGGTGGGCCGTCATGCAGGATGAATTTAGGACGGCCGGCAGATGCTTTGCGAACACGCTCATACACTTTTTTGTCTTGCCATTCCTTGACCCACTTGGGTTCGCGCTTGGCCAGATCGCCACGCATGGGGAAAGCTGTTTCGGTCATGTTGACCGGGTATTTACTGGCAGTTTTTGCCGCTTTGTTTTCAGACATAATGAGTTTTCTATTTTTAAAATCGGGATGAAGTCACACAAGCGATTACAACAATGTGTAAGCTTCAAATTCGGTCAGTGGCAGAGCGGGCAGGGCGATGGCTGTCAGCAAAATAGGCACGAGCCTGTTCAGCGTCCTTGTTGATGGCCGCAGTCAGGGTAGGCAGGTCTATGTATTTTTCTTCGTCGCGCAGCTTCTTCAAAAATTCTATCTGCACGACTTTGCCGTAAGCATGGCCGCTGTAATCGAATACATGGGTTTCCAGCAGCACGCGGCCACTGTCATCGACAGTAGGGCGCACGCCCAGGCTGGCAACGGCAGGCAAAGGCTGATCAGACAGGCCATGTACCTGCACGATGAAGATGCCATGCAGGGCAGGGCGATGATGGGCAATACGCAGGTTCAGTGTCGGGAAACCGATGGTGCGGCCCAGTTTTTGGCCGTGCACTACATGGCCGGAGATACGGTAAGGGTGGCCGAGCAAGGCTTCTGCCTCATCAAAGTCACCGTTGGCCAGGGCCAGGCGCACTGCAGACGAGGATATGCGCACGCCCTTGTTTTGTACTGAGGGCAGCGTCTCTACGGTAAAACCATGGCGCAAGCCTGCTTCGGTCAGGGTAGCGACATCGCCAGCACGTTTGGCACCAAAGCGAAAATCTTCACCGACCATGACCCATTTCACATGCAAGCCATCAACCAACACTTTTTCGATGAAATCCTGGGGTGACAATGCGGCGAAATGGGCGTTGAAATGTTCAACGATGACGCGGTCAACGCCAGCAGCCTGAAGCGATGCCATATTGTCACGCAAATTGGCGATACGGGTAGGTGCTTTCGACAAGTCGCCCATCATCTGGGCAAAGAATGCACGCGGGTGTGGTTCAAATGTCATCACGGCAGCTTCTATGCCCAGACGTGTGGCAGCATCCCGCAAACGGGCAAGCAAAGTCTGATGGCCCAGATGTACGCCGTCAAAATTGCCTATCGCCAGCGCACAGGGTGCACGGGAGGCTGCATTTGGAAGTCCGCGAAATACCTTCATTGTTTCCAGAAAACTGCTGCAAAGCCGTAGATTATAAATGCTTTCTTCTGGCTATAGACCTGATCTGAGGTGGAAATGCAAATTTCACAAGGGATTAATTTGTGAAATCATCTCATTTCTCAGCATTTGACGCATAAATCAATGATGATGTGACCACAAAACATCATTGGAACTCAGATAAGACTGAACAGCTTCCTTGTTGCCAGTCGCATGTTTCATGATTTCGCCGCAATTACATATGCCCTGGTAAGGCTGGATATGCGAGCAGGCAGAAACTTTTTGCAGGAAGACCTGGACGGACTTGCTGCAGTTTTTGCATTTAAAAGTCAGGATGCGGGCGGGTTTATTGATCATGATGCTAATTTTCTAAACGATTAATCAATTCTGGTGGTCAGCACCTTGGCAGCTACTGACCACAAATACAGATACTATTTTAATTTCAAACGCCATAACGAAGTAACTTCTTTGACGCGGGCTGCATGCAAGGGATCGTTTTCATCGGTGGATTTGGGATGGCGCGGTTTGATCTCCATCTTGCCAGCTACTGCCAGGCCACCTGCATCTATCCAGCCTTGCAATTCTGCCGCAGTACGCAGGCCTAGATGTTCGGCAAAGTCGGACATGACCAGCCAGGCTTCTCCCTGAGGTTCCAGGTGTTCTGCGACACCAGCCAAAAAACCACGCAGCATGCGGCTGTCAGGGTCATACACTGCATATTCTATTGGCGAGTTGGGGCGTGCCGGCAACCATGGCGGGTTACACACTATCAGGGGTGCACGGCCAGGCGGGAACAGGTCTGCGTGCACCAATTCAATCTGACCAGCCAAACCCAGTCTGTCTATGTTTTCACGGGCGCAGGCGAGGGCGCGTGCGTCCTGGTCCGTCGCGACTATCTTTTTGACGCCACGTTTTGCCAGCAAGGCTGACAAGACGCCAGTGCCCACACCGATATCAAAAGCCAGTGTCGTCGATGGCAGCGGGGCTTTTGCCAACAAGTCGATGTATTCACCACGTACAGGTGAGAACACACCGTAGTAAGGATGAATTTTCGCACCCAGAGCGGCGATCTCTACGCCATTCTTGCGCCATTCGTGGGCACCTATCAAACCCAGCAATTCACGCAGGGAAGCCACAAAGGCAGTGCTTGGTTCGCCATAGACTTCCTTGCAGGCTTGCGTTACATCTGGTGCACGGCGCAGGGTGATGCGGTAATCAGCGTCAAAGGGTATCAAGAGCATGGCCAGAACGCGCGCTCTTTGCGATTGCGCCTGGCGATGCAGGTTGAATGCTTCTTTCGCAGATTCAGGCACCTTCGCTTTTTTGCTGGCCCTGGCTGGTTTTTTATCTATGCGGCGTGCCAGTGCCTGCAATAGCTGCTTGGCATTGTGGTAATCACCACGCCATAGCAGGGCTGTACCTTCACAGGCCAGCTTGTAGGCGGTTTCGACGTTCATGCGGTCATCCGCAATCTGGACGCGCTTGGGTGCTGGAGCGCCACTCTCGGAATGCCAGCGGCATGAGCGCGCTTCGTCGTTTTCTGTCCAGTGCAATTGCAGAGCGGGATCGGGGGTGTTCATATTTTTCTTTTTGTTGATAGTGCCGGGTTTGCCAGTAGCTGGCCAAGGCTGGAGTGTAACAAAGAATGCCGACTGGATGAGGGCTCTGTGAGGATGTACAGTGTTTTGCAAGCGAATTTCCCTTTGTGGGATAAAGTAAAAAATACAGCTGGTAAGCACAATCTTATGTTAACCTCATGCTTCTTAATATATTAAGATTGCGAGATATTCACTATGCCTATCCAATTTCGTCCTGTTGTGCTTGCGACTTTGTTGTCGTCATTGATTATTGCTGCTCCTCTCAGCCTGGCTGCCATTCCCTCGACCGTAGTCGAAAGCAAGAAGGCAGACCTGGGTTTTGCACAGATCAAGACAGCCTTCCTCAGCGCATTGTGGCAACAGGACCCGGATATGGCGATGGCAGCAGGCCGTTACGCGGATGCCAATAAACTGGTGTTGCCAGATCAGGCTACCCGCGATGCCTATGTCGCATTCACCGATAACTGGCTGGCGCAGTTGAACAAGGTGAGTGCAGAGGCTTTGTCCGCCAAAGAACAGACTGACCTGGCGCTGATACGCAATTATCTGAATGGCACGCGATGGTATTTGACGCAGTTCCGCGAATTTGAATGGAACCCTACCCAGCATAACATTGCGGGCAGTTTTGATGCCATTCTCAATACGGACTTCGCGCCGAAAGCAAAACGGGTGCAGGTAGCAATGCAGCGCCTGCAAGCAGTGCCTGCCTATTATGCAGCAGCCAAAGCCAGCATCAAAAACCCTACGCCCGAGCACACCCATCTGGCGATCAAGCAAAGTGCAGGCGCGATTTCGGTGTTGACTGATCTGGAGAAAGCAGCATCGCAGGAAAGGCTCGCAACAAAAGACAAGCAGACGCTGGAAGAAGGCTTGAAAAATGCCCGTGCTGCGGTCAATGACTATGTGCAATTTCTGGAAAATCTGGAAAAGAAACTTGATCCGGCAACGGCCCGCTCTTTTCGCATAGGTAAGGACTTATATGAAGGCAAATTTACTGCCGACATTCAGTCCTCATTAAGTGCCGAACAAACTTACCAGCGCGCACTGACCGCCAGGGATGAAGCGCACAATAATATGGAGAAACTGGCAGATCAGCTATGGGATAAAACCATGGGCGCGCAAGCCAAGCCTGCTGACCGTGTCAAGAAGATTGCGATGGTCATCGACAAGCTTTCTGAAAAACATGTAGATGCAAAAGACTTGTATCCTGAAATCCGCAAACAATTGCCACAGTTGGAAAAATGGATACGTGAGCATGACCTGGTCAGCCTGGATCTGAAAAAGCCACTGATCGTGCGCGAGACGCCAGAATATCAACGCGGCGTCAGCCTTGCCTCTATCGAAGCACCGGGTATCTTCAGGCCCAACGATAAAACCTATTACAATGTTACCCCTTTTGATGGACAACCTGTTGAGCAAATCGAAAGCACGCTGCGTGAATACAATTACTGGGTCTTGCAGATATTGAACATCCACGAAGCCATTCCAGGCCATTACACGCAACTGCAGCATGCGAATAAATCCCCTTCAGTCATCAAGACCCTGTTTGGCAATGGCGCAATGGTAGAAGGCTGGGCCGTGTATAGCGAACGCATGATGCTGGAGTCAGGCTACGGTGGCAATACGCCCGAGATCTGGCTTATGTATTACAAATGGAACTTGCGTGCGGTCTGCAATACCATCCTTGATTATCAGGTGCACGTACTTGGCATGACAGAGGCAGAGGCCAAAGACTTCTTGATGAATCAGGCTTTCCAGACCAAGGCAGAGGCTGATGGGAAATGGCTGCGCGTGCAATATACATCCGTGCAGCTCACCAGTTATTTCAGTGGTTATAGCGAGATACTTGAATTCCGCGAACAGCTTAAGAAAGACCGGGGCGATAAATTCAAACTCAAGCAATTCCATGAGCAATTCCTGAGCTATGGTAGTGCGCCTGTGGGGATGATCAAGAAGCTGATGTTGAAGGATGCCGCAAAATAGAAACTGAGCTGTTTATAGTAAGAAATTCTATCCATGCGCCCTGATATTTATAAAGTTACCCAAATCGGCCAGGGTTTCCTGGCCGTCATGGCCGAGCCTGTTGCGGGCGAATGGATAGAAGATGAATTTCGCGGGATTGCGCAATTCGGCATTAGCGGGATGGTCTCGCTGCTGGAAACCCATGAAGTACGTGATCTGGGGTTGCTGACCGCGCCAGATTTATGCGCTGGAAATCAAATTAAATTCATGCATTACCCCATCAAGGACAGAGGCTTGCCATCGTCTTTTTCTGTCACGCAGAGACTGGTGGTGCAATTGCATGATGACATTCTCCATGGAAATAATAACGTCATTCATTGCCGCGCCGGGATAGGGCGGATTGGCCTGCTTGCCGCAGCAGTATTGATAAGATACGGGCTTGCTGCTAATGCTGCGCTGGCAATGATCAGCAAGGCAGGCGCTGTTACCGTTCCCGATACCGAAGAACAAATCGATTTGGCTGAACAAGTATCAGGCCGCATTGCGTGCATGAAATAGCAAAATTCTGCTCTGCGCAGATTTTGCTATTCATCTTTGTCGATAAATATTCCACTGTGGAATTTAAATTTCCCTCGGGAAAAACATTCACTTGTCTGTTTTGGTGCGCCACCAAAAATTGTGGTGCAAAAGTCATAGAAATGCACAAAACAGATAAGCAAGAGTGGTTTTTTCACAAATTTGTTAAAAAAAGTCAAACCTTGGTAACAAAACTGACATAAGCGGATGTTAATCTAGTAATCGTTTGCGCAAACGATTGCTTAATATAACTGTCGTTAAATCTCGTTTCTGGAAAGCTGCAGACAGCATGGTGGTAAGAAGAATAGTAAAGCTGTACAAGAATGGCTGCTTACGGATATCTGAACAAAAGGCTGAAGAAAAAGAAGCGAGGGGGGCGTGTTCCTGATGGGATACGTGCAGGCAAAGTTGGACTCTGCTTTGATGCTTTCATCTGAATGAAGATATGTGTGAGAAGGCCACATAGATCAATACTAATGAACAATCATTCAGGGGGAATATTTTTATGCAAGGTCTACAAAAAGCCGGCAAGC
Source organism: Undibacterium sp. Ji42W (assembly GCF_049340405.1). NCBI lineage: Bacteria > Pseudomonadati > Pseudomonadota > Betaproteobacteria > Burkholderiales > Oxalobacteraceae > Undibacterium > Undibacterium sp. Ji42W. Next base: position 63,334 of record NZ_JBMPOV010000010.1, on the reverse strand, counting down.
TAAAAGTGCTGGCGTTGCAACTCGGTCTTATCTTCACAGTCAGTTTTGCAGGTATGGGCGCAGCCTACGCGTCTATCCCCGATCATCATGAGTTTGACGCAAGTTTGCATGTGCCATATCGCTCGGATGCAAAAGCCGGTGCCGAATCCCGTTACTTCACGATGGAGTTCGAATACCCATACGTGACCAAAGAACAGACCATCACATGGCGCCTGGAGTTGCTGGGCAGCGATGGCAAGGTCGTTGACCGCTGGTATGGCACAGAAAAACTGTTCAAGAAAACTGTCACCGCACAAATGTTCTGGAGTGGCCGCGGCCCAACTGGCGCGGCATTGAAAGATGGCGTCTATCAAGTCAGGTTGACTGCCAAGGCGACGGACACATCTGCTCTGCAAGCTGCACCGGCAACTGATGTTGCCAGCACGGTAGAGCGCGCATTGGCTGTCCACGACACAGAAATCATTACACAAAGCTGGCCGCTGCAAGTCGGTAAGCTTGCTACGCCAAAAATGCCAAGCTTTGCCGCCTTGCCGACCAAGGCCAGCAAGGCACTTGCTACTAAATCCTCAGCCAAATTTGTAGCAGGCATGGCACCGCCGCCAGCAGCGGCGACAGGTTCATTGCCTTACACTATCTATTACGGCAATCTGCACAGCCAGACCAATCACAGTGATGGTGGTGGTGAACTGACTTCATGTACAGGTGCGCAAAACCCACAATCAGCTGCCTATGGCCCTACAGATGCTTATCAGTTTGCTTTGAACAAGGGCCTGGATTTCCTGATGACGTCTGAGCACAACCATATGTATGATGGTTCTGACAGTACCAATGCGTCAGCTAATCCAGTCACTGCTAAAAACCTTTTTCAATCTGGCCTGACCGCAGCGAGCAGTTTTAATTCTGGCCATGCTGGCTTCCTGGCGATTTACGGTTTGGAATGGGGCGTTATCAACAATGGCGGCCACATGAATATTTTCAACACCAGTGAATTATTGGGGTGGGAATACAATAGCAGCAATCAGTTGATCGCAGACACACTGACGGCCAAGAATGATTATGCCGGCTTGTACACCCTGATGCGCCAGCGTGGCTGGATAGGGCAGTTCAATCATCCATCGAGCAGTGGTCAGTTCATCGTCAATGGTACTGCCCTGGGTTACACTGCAGATGGTGATCAGGCCATGGTCGCCTGCGAAGTCTTGAATACTTCAGCTTTCTCGACCAATACCACAGAGACAGAAACCAGCCGCAGCACCTATGAAGGTGCCTGTAATAAAGCACTGGAAGCCGGTTTCCACGTTGCATTTACGACCGACCAGGATAATCACTGTGCCAACTGGGGTGCGTCTTATACCAACCGCACCGGTATCTTATTGGCAAACGGCGCTGCTCTGAATAATGCAAATTTCGTCGATGCGATGAAGGCGCGCCGCATCTTTGCTACGATGGACAAAACTTCGCAAATCATCCTGACTGCGAATGGCCATATCATGGGTGAGCGTTTCACCAATAGTGGCCCATTGACCCTGGTCAGCAATTTTGCCAGCACCAGTGGCCGTACTGTTTCTACCGTGGTGATCTATGAAGGCGTTCCAGGCCGCAATGGCACAGTCACGCAATTGTCCAGCACTGCAACGACGACAATTACCCCGGCAGTAGGCGAGCATTTTTATTATGCAAAGATCACTCAGGATGACGGAAATATTCTGTGGTCTGCACCGATCTGGGTGACGCAGTCAAACAGCGTCGATACCACGCCACCGACAGTCAGTGCAGGTGAATCAGGCACGAGTGGTACCATCACATTATCTGCCAATGCGACAGATAACGTCGGTGTCAGCAAGGTTGAGTTTTATGTCGACAATGCACTCAAAGGCACATCCACCAGCACGCCTTACAGCATGACACTGAATTCGACGAGCCTGACTAACGCCAGCCACAGCCTGGTCGCCAAAGCCTATGATGCTGCCAATAATGTCGGCACTTCATCTGCCGTCAGCTTCACCATCAATAACCCTGTCAGCGATACGATTGCACCTACCGTGTCGGCCAGTGAAAGTGGCACTAGCGGTAACATAACTCTGTCAGCGACAGCGACAGATAATGTGGGTGTGACCAAAGTTGAGTTTTATGTTGACGGTACGTTGAAGGCAAGCAGCACGACCTCTCCGTATTCAACAACATTGAATTCAACCACGCTGTCAAATGGGACACATAGCCTGGTCGCCAAAGCCTATGATGCTGCCAATAATATTGGTACATCATCTGCAGTGAGCTTTACTGTCAACAACAGTACATCCACACAGTTGATTACCAATGGTGGCTTCGAGAGTGGTGCCAGTTCATGGACTGCCAGTTCGGGCGTTATCAGTACCGGTGGCTCTGAAGCATCGCGCACAGGCAGCTACAAAGCCTGGCTCAATGGCTATGGCAGTGCCCACACTGACACCCTGTATCAACAAGTGACTATCCCTGCCGCAGCAACATCCGCCAGCCTGAGTTTCTGGTTGAAGGTCAGTTCGGATGAAACCACGACTACCCAGGCTTACGATACTCTTAAACTGCAAATACAAAACAGCAGTGGCACGGTATTGGCAACACTGGCGACATATTCGAACCTGAATAAAGGGACAGCTTATGTCAATAAAACCTTTGATCTGAGCAGCTATAAAGGCCAGACCATACGCGTGTACTTTGTTGGCGTTGAAGGTAGTGTGACAGCGACATCTTTCCTGCTTGACGATATATCGCTGATATCCCAATAAACGCGGTCAGGTGGTGTAGTATTAGAAACGAGAAAACCCGCCGAGTCTGGCGGGTTTTTCATTTGTGTTTTGCCTTTACTTGCCCTGAGTTTGCTGAATTGCCTCGGACATGCGACAAAAAAGAGTGGTGATAATTGGAGTCTGTAATTTGCTTCTTTAATTCGCGGTAAGATATCCCATCTTCCTAACGAATGCCGGGGATCAAAATGAAGATCAGGTTTTATCACGCACCAGATGCAAATTGCTGCGAACGCTTGTTGTGGATACTTGACTATAAAAAAGTCGATTACGAGCGTATTGATGTCGGCTTGGGCGACGTCGGTGAACAGGTCAGGTTGCTGAGTCCCTTTGCCCGCGTACCACTGATGGAAGTTGATGGCGTCGCCTTAAGCGAATCCATGGCCATGGCAGAATTTATAGAAGAGATCGCTCCCAATCCACCTTTGCAATACGAAGCAGCCTTTGCTCGCGCCCAGGTGCGTGAAGTTTGCGAGGCTGTTAACTCATCCATCCATCCACAGCAAAACGGCAGCACGGTGCGATTTTTCCATCCAGACTGGAGCAGGGACCAGATGCGCCCGGTACGGGCAAAGTGGTTGTCGATGAATCTGCAGAAATTGCAATCACGTTTATGGCTGGGCAGTCAGTTTGCGGTTGGTACGCAATTCACGCAGGCTGATATTTTTGTCAGTATCATCTATCGCAAGGCAGTGGACCTTGGGGTGATAATCAGTGATTTGCCTGAGTACGAACACTATTGGAAATTTTTAATGAGTCATGAATCAATCAGACTTAGTTGCCCTGTTGTGTCATGAGTCACTATAAGCAAGCGTATGGCGTAATCCAAATTACGACGATTGAAGATAGGAATGACAGTTTTCTCTGGACTGTAAAAGACTCATACCTGCCGCGTGCAGCCATCATGATTGACTATCCAGTGCATGTGAAATTCACTGCCTTTCTTGAAGCATATAAGACCACTGCTCTTCATATCCACTTTCACAGCAGTGCGGCAATGGCGGGTAATTGGCTTACATCTGGAATCGGTAAAATCAATTTACATCTCCCCAGCTTTGCGCGTTTGCTGATTCTCGATGGCATGGAACAAGGCTGGAAAGCTTCGCGCCAGACACTCACTATAAAAGACGGCCTGCCGATTTTGAAACTTGCGGGATGTAGCATCAAGGATCAAGAAATCTGAAATCAATATGATGCTTGTGCTCATGCAAATGCATATCTGTCAGGGCAGTGCTGTGCAGTATGGTCGCTGTGATTCTGATGCCTGCGCTAGACCAAATGTTATTTGCTTTTTAGTAAAACACTCTGGAATATACCTGCAATGCTACTGACACCCCGGCTGCAAATTTTCTTCATGCTCAACGCCACCGTATTGATCACCCATCAGATTGACGCTGCTTACTGGCACGAGTGGGAACTATTTCATATTCCAGGAGGAAATCAGCTCAACCTGCTATTGAATTTGCCCATTATCGCCCTGGTATTATATGCACAAGGGCGGGTAGCAATGAATACGAAAAGCTCTGTTTTTACTACAAGCTCATTGCATGCCCGGGTTTTCTAACGGCGGCGATTCATGGTGCTTTCTTTATTGCCGGGAATGAAGCATTCCTGCAGCCTGTGTCGATTGCCTTGTTGACTGCAACGAGCTTGTTTTCTAGCGCTCAACTTTTCCAGCTTCACATTGTTGCCCGCGACTAGGCTTCATCCTTAATTTTGAGACATTCATGCGTAATTCATATTTCCTTGTTACTGTCTTGTGGTTTTGGTAGCCTATCGGTGACGCTTTTGACCAGTGTTTTCCAAGCAAGAAATAGTTCAATCAATATTTCAAACAAGATGTTCTCATTAAGGGAGTCAGATCATGTATCGTTATTTATTCTCTTTCGCACTGTTTTGCGCGGCTACCAATGCTGTGGCAAGTGTCTATGAAAATTCAATTAATGTCACTTTTCCCGATAAAGTGGCGACACTGACTTTCAGTGAAAAGAAAGAGTTTCCAAAGAAAGAACTGGGAGTGAATATCCGCTATCAGAGCAGTGGCCCTGTTATCGGATCGATTTATATTTATAACGCTGGACTTGGCCAAATTCCCACTGGTGTTGGTTCGCCTATCGTTCATAAACACTTCGCCCAGGTCATTGATGAAGTCAAGCAGCTAGCAGCAATGGGCCAAGTCAAGGCAGTCAATATGGCAGTGGGTGGTAGCACTATTTCAAGTTTGAAAGGATGCGGGCCACAATTCATGTGGCGAGCGTATGAATTGGATATGGGGGACAAGGTATTATCGTCTTACACTTATTTGACAGGATTGAATAATAATTTTGTCAAATTACGTATGAGTCATCTGAAAACTGATGTCCAAGGCAAACGTGATGTGGAACAATTTGTCGAGGGAATTCGCAAAGTACTGGGAAATTGCAAAGACTAGCCTCTTTTATTCTTATCCCTTGGCATGACAAACGTGCGAGATGAAAGGCTAATGTTGAGTTTTGTTTCGCATCAATTAAAAAATACTTGAATAATGAAATCATTAGAACGCGCACTGATGTCACTGGAAGGTTTATCCATCGGCGATGCTTTTGGCCAGTGTTTTTTTCAGACAGAAAATCAGTTGCTGCTTGCTGATGGCAAACAATTACCTGATGCTCCCTGGTATTTTACTGATGATACAGAGATGACTTTGTCCATCGTACGTGTATTGCGTAATCACGGTGAAATTGATCAGGATATACTCGCAAAAAGCTTTGCGAAGCACTATAGCGATGACCGTGCCTATGGTCCATCCATGCACAGAGTCCTGGCACGTATTGACGCAGGTGAGGCATGGCAAGAGGTGGTTGCCAGTGCTTTTGAAGGGCAGGGGTCTTATGGTAATGGCGCTGCCATGCGTGCAGCACCATTGGGTGCATATTTTGCCGATGACCTGGGCAAGACACCGTGCCGCTGGCCTTGTGGTGCTGCGGACAGGCAATGGAAGATTTTGAAAAAGCCATGTGGCTGACTGTCAGCGCAGGTGGGGATCGCGATACTTTATGTGCGATTGCAGGAGCTGTCGTTGCCTCCTTCGTTGGCTACAAAGGTATTCCGGACAGTTGGAGAGCGAGACTCGAAGCTTTGCCAGACTGGTATCTTGAATCCAGGGATGCAAATTGACAAAGAAATTTTTTTGGGATGACCCCTATCAAAGCAGTTTGCAAACGCAAGTCAGCAAAGTGGGTGGCAATGACATTTACCTCGTATCGACAATTTTCTTTGCCTTCTCAGGCGGGCAGGAAAGTGATCGTGGCAGCATTGCCGGACAAGCAGTTGTTGCTGCGCGCAAGGAGGCGCTGGAGTTGGTATATACCCTGGCTGATGGCCACGGTTTGCTGACTGGGCAGGATGTGGAAGTCCGCATAGATTGGGAAAGACGTTATCGCCTCATGCGCCTGCATTTTGCAGCTGAGCTGGTGCTGGAATTATTTTACAAGTCACTGCCCGGCGTGGGCAAGGTCGGTGCCCATATTGCACAAGACAAGGCACGCATTGATTTTGTTTGGCCTGAAAGTATTGCCCCCTTGCTGCCTGCTTACACGCAAGAAGCGCAGGCCATTATTGATGCAAATCTCGACATCACATGCGCTTTTGAAGATGAAACTACAGAACGGCGTTATTGGGAAATTGCAGGATTTTCTCGTGTGCCCTGTGGTGGTACGCATGTCAAACGCACTGGCGAACTGGGACAGATCAGATTGAAGCGCAACAATATAGGGCGAGGTAAGGAGAGGGTAGAGATTTACCTTGTGCCATAAAAAAACAGCGACTGAAATATCGGCCGCTGTTTTCTTTACGCTATAAATAGCTGAGGCTTACTTGCCAAACAAGGACGAAAACTGTTGCAACACTGCTGCCGGATCAATGTTGCCAGCCTCCGGCACCTGGCCGTGTGGTGTCAGGTGATCGATAATGCCTGGCAAAAATTCAGCCAGATGGCTTGCCGCACCTTCATGGGAAATGCCCGCAGCGTCGGCCAGTTGCTGCAATTGTCCGCCACTTAAAGCTTGCTGGATTTGTGCCGCAGAAATCGGCATGTTTTGTCCCGTACCCACCCATGATTGCACGATGTCAGCCAGGCCTGCCTGATGAAAAGCGCTGATCAAAGCTTGCAAACCACCAACCCCACCAGGTTGTTTTTCACCCAGCATGGCAACTACTGCCTGCATCAATCCTGCCTTGCTATCATTGTCTTGATTCATGCTACCAAGCATGCTTAATGCGCTATCGAGTAATCCCATGATCTTCCTCTTTGAATTGGTAAAGTGCAGCAAGTGTAAATCTGAGTATCAGCGGGAATTGTGAATTTTGTATGAAATTTGACAATGTTTTACGGCGATGGAAATTTTTAAGATTTTGTGCAGACCTTGTGTCTATCTGTCTACATGCCACCCCATGCCGCATTCAATACTGCAATCGCAGCAAGCCCTGCAGTCTCGGTACGCAATATGCGAGGCCCCATGGATAGTGCCAGCACGCCGTGCTTGATGGCGAGACTTTCTTCTTCATCCGTAAAACCGCCCTCAGGCCCGACCATCAAACTGACAGCTTGCGCAGGATGATGGCGCGACCAGTCTGCCAAAGATTGTTCAGCGCGTGGTGTCAGCAATATTCTTTGATGCATGTCTTGCTGGCTTAGCCATTGGTTGAAATTCATCAGCGGTGCCAGGTGAGCGAGGCGGTTGCGGCCACATTGTTCAGCTGCTGCAACGACTATGCCTTGCCAGTGCGCCTGTTTTTTCTCGGCGCGTTCTGCTGACAGCCTGACGACACAGCGTTGCGCCGCCAGGGGCTGAATTGCACTGACGCCCAGTTCCATGGCTTTTTCTATGATCCAGTCCATTTTCGAAGCCTCTGGCAGGGCTTGCACCAGGTTCAGCGAATAAGGTAACTCACATTCTTCTGGCAAAAATACTTTGACTTCTGCCATCACGTTTTTCTTTGTCACCTGGGTCAAGGTAGCAACATAGTAGCCCCCTTCACCATTGAAGATGCTGATGTTATCGCCGACATTCTGGCGCAATACAAAAACATGGTGCGCGACTTCATCAGGAAGCTCGATGGCGACCCCTATGCTTAAAGGGAGAGGGCAGTAAAAACGTGGCATTCAATTCTCTGTATTCAAAAGCAAAATCATTAATTTTTTAGTAGGTCATGCAGGCGGCGTTCAGCATGCCTAAACCCAGACTCAGGGCACCCAAAAAGACGCCAGAGGCAATTTTATTGCTGGGTATGTCAGAGACGATACCGGGTATTAGCAAACGGGCGATGCCAAAAGCCAGCAATTGTATGACCAAGGCAATCACACCCCAAAAGCACATGTCAATCAGACTGACACTGTTGGCAATGGCCGATGCCAGGGCAGTGCAATAACCCAGCACCGCGCCAGACAGGCTGGCCGCTGCTGCAATATTACCTTCGCGTATCAAGGCAATTTCACGGTAAGGTGTGATGCGTATGTACACGACGACAAACACCGCCAGCAAGACGAAAGCGGCAGCAATATGGCTGAAGAAGGCGAGTAGCCCGTGTGCCAGTAATTGTTCACTCATGGAGCATCCTATTCTACAAAATAATGGGGAATGAAACGACTGGTGTTTTTGGTGATCAGGGTTTCGTCTTCGCGTATGCCTATGCCGGCTGGTTCATCGCCCACTATCCAGGCACCGATGGAGGTGTAAGCCGGCGTGATGCCATCATCAAATTTTGGTTGTGGTGCATAAGCCTGATAGATATAGCCTTCTTCACCATATTCGCCACTAGTATGCATCACTTCACCATTGGCATAGATGGAAATGTTTTCTCCCTCGCGTGAGTACAAAGGCTTTTTCACATGATTACCGCTGATGCGCCAGGCATCGAAGTAGGCGGGCAAGAGATTGGGGTGATTCGGAAACAGTTCCCACAATATTGGCAGTATCGCCTTGTTCGATAAGATCATTTTCCAGGCTGGCTCTATGATGCGCATGGGGCGCTTGAGCAAGTGATTGGAAAAATCTTCACGGCACAGCCATTCCCATGGGTAGAGCTTGAACAGGTTATCGATACGGCTGTCCAGATCATCGACGAATACGCCTTGGTCTTCATCCCAACCCAGGGATTCTATCGCGCACTGCTTGGTGGCAAAGCCAGCCTGTATGGCCGTGTCGCGCAGGTAAGAAAGGTTACCTTCGTCTTCTTCATTGCCACCTGCGCAGGCAAAGTGCAACAGGCCCTTGCCAGGGAATTTCTTCCACTGTTCTATGAGTTTTTCATGCAGGGAGTTGAATTGATCAGCATCAGGAAAAACATCTTGCAGCCAATACCATTGGGCTACGCTGGATTCGACCAGTCCGGTTGGCGTGTCGGCATTGTATTCCAGCATCTTGGGCGCGCCAGTGCCGTCCCAGCTCAGGTCAAAACGGCCATACAAAGAAAATTCTTTTGCGCGCCAGCTGTCTTCGACTTGCGACCAGAAGGCCTGGGGAATGGCAAATTTTTCTTGCATGCCGTGCTTGACGACATGATCTACCGCTTGCAATGACATCTGGTGCAAGTCCAGGCTGGCTTGTTCCAGAGTGTCTACCTGGTCGGCAGTAAACCGATAGGCATAGCGTTCATCCCAATACAGGCCGTCAATGGAGTGGTACGTAAAGCCCAGGGATTCAAATTGCTGTTGCCAGCCTGTGCGGGGTGTTAATGAGGTTCGTATCATTAACCACCCCCGCTGTGGCCGTGTGCTGTGCCGCCAAAACCACCGCGGCTGACACTGTTGCGGCTGGAGGATACACTGCGGCTGATGGCGTGATCACTGCCGGAGTTGCTGACACCAAAATTCCTTTGCACAGTGTCACGATAACCGGGTGAGTAAAAGGGGCCGAAAAAACTGTGGGAGTAGCCACTATAGTGGCTGCCACTGGTACTGGTATAGCTACTGCCTGTAGTCGTGGCGGGCATGCTGGCGGCATTGAGATCAGTGCTGGAGGCAACGGTTTCGCAAGCCGTGCCATCGCCCCAGTCTTTGCGGCAATCTTCCAGGCTTTTATACTGGTCTCGTATGGATGTCAGTTCCTGGCTGCCGCTGCTACCAGTGCTGTCAAAGCTATCGTTACTGACGCTGCACGCAGTCAGGGCAGCGCTGGTCACTAGCATGAGCGGCAGGGTGCGGCTGACTCTGCGTTTGCCATGTTGTTTGGTTTTTCCGGCACTCACGGGTTCTCCTGTTTTTCCCATTTTTGGTATTCAGAACGTGTTTGCGATCTGTAGCGAGCGGGTGTCAGCGGTGTAAGGGTAGCAAAAACGCAGCGCAAAAAGCGGAATGTACTTAAAGTACATGAGCATTTTGAGCAGCGCATGAGCTCCGATCACGCCCGCGTAGTAGGATCGCAAACACGTTCTAAGGCATCAGGTCTTTCACAAAATTGGGTAAGGCAAATAATGCCTGATGCACTTCGCCATTGTAATACTTTAGCAATGGCAAACCACGGTGTTTAATCTGAAGATTTACCGTTGACGGGTTGATCGATAATGGGTTGCCATGCTTGCTGGCAATAGCCATTCCCCACAGGGCACCGTACAGGGGGATGAAAACGGTATAAGGATGTAATTCCGGAAATATATTGCTGAGTTTCTGCAGGGTATTCGCAAAGCGTTGCGGATGATAATAGGGGCTGCCCAGATGCAGCACCAGCATGCCCTGCTCGGTCAGCCTTTGCGCACAGGCCTGGAAAAATTCTTCTGTCATGCAGGTGGCTGCCAGTGAGTTACCATTCGGGCTGACCGGGTCGGTCAGGTCCAGCAGTATCAGGTCAAATTGTTCTGTACTATTGCGGACATAGGCAAAACCATCTTCATAACAGTGTTGTATTTTTGGATCATCCAGTGCACCACGATGAATGCTGCCCAAATGCCCACGCGCCATCTTGACGACTTCGGCATCAATTTCACATAGCGTAATACTGCTGATGCTGGGGTGCTTGAGTAACTCTTCGCAAGAACCGCCATCGCCACCACCGATGATGAGGGCAGTGCATGGTTCCGGATGGGCCATCGCCGCAGGGTGCACCAGGCATTCATGATAAAAGAATTCATCTTTTTCTGAGGTCATCATGGCACCGTCTATGCGCATGACTTTGCCAAAATCTGTGGTGTCGGCTATCTCAATTACCTGCATGGAGCTGCGCTGGCGTTCCAATATCTGATTGATACGGGTGGCCGCAAAGCTGTCTTCTGTCAGGGCTTCAAAGGCCATGGTTGGGCTATGTTCCCCACGTTGCAATTCCTGGCGCGAGACCGTGCGTGGCCTGAAAACAGCAATCAGGGTATCAACGATCTGCCTGGCCTTGCTGCCATTATCATGAGTGAAGTTGCAGACATAGACATCCAGCGTCACCGCATTGCGTTCCGGCCATGTGTGGATGGCGACATGCGACTCTGCCAGCAGCAAAGCGCCGGTGACGCCAGCCGCGCTACCATCTTCATGGTTGAAGGGGTGGAATTTTTCCCCGACGATAGTCAGGCCAGCAGCGATGGTAATGTCGCTGAGGCAAAGACGCAGGCTTTCCGGGCTGACGAAATATTCTGGCGCGGCTTCACAGTCAAAGCAGTCGGCGGTGAGGTGTAAGCCTTCCATAAGTCCTTCTTTAATTCAATGGTTCAAAAATGCCCTGTAAATCTTCTGCAGTCAGGTGCACGCTGGCGATTTCACCCTGGTCGAGTATGGCACGGGCCAGGTCAGATTTTTTTACCTGCATTTCCTGTATCTTTTCTTCCAGCGTGCCCTTGGCAATCAGGCGGTAAACAAACACTGGCTTGTCTTGCCCTATGCGCCAGGCGCGGTCGGTGGCCTGGTTTTCTGCTGCCGGGTTCCACCATGGGTCATAATGAATGACGGTGTCGGCTGCTGTTAGGTTAAGGCCCACGCCGCCAGCTTTCAGGCTGATGAGAAATAGCGGAATATCACCTTCCTGAAAGCGGCGTACCACTTCACCTCGATGCTCGGTGTCGCCTGTCAGTATGGCGAAGCGCAATTGTTTTTCAGTCAGTGCCTCGGCGATCAGGGCCAGCATGCTGGTGAATTGTGAGAACACCAGGATCTTGCGGCCTTCAGCCAGCAAGTCATCAATCATGCTCAGTAACTCTTCCAGCTTGGCTGATGGCGGCATTTTATCCTTGCCACCTTTTGCAGACTTAGTTGCGCTGGTAGCGTTGGTGGCCTTGGCACCAGTCATCTTGACCAGGCGCGGGTCGCAGCATACCTGGCGCAATTTGAGCAAGGCATCGAGGATGACGATCTGGCTGCGTGCCACGCCTTTCTTGGCGATTTCTTCGCGGACTTTTTCATCCATGGCCAGGCGCACGGTTTCATACAGGTCGCGTTGTGCGCCGCTGAGTTCTATGTGGCGCAAGACTTCGGTCTTGGCGGGTAGTTCTGTTGCTACCTTGTCTTTGGTACGACGAAGTAAGAAAGGTTTGATGCGGCGTGTCAGCAAGGCATGGCGCTGGCTGTCCCCCAGTTTTTCTATGGGATGCTGGAAGTCTTTGGTAAAGGACTTCAGATCACCCAGCAGGCCAGGCATGAGAAAATTGAATTGCGACCACAGTTCGCCCAGATGATTTTGCAGTGGTGTGCCAGTCAGGCACAACCGGTGATTGGCCTGTAACAGGCTGGCAGTCTGGCTGGCCTTGGCCTGGGCATTTTTGATGTACTGCGCTTCGTCGAGTATCAGCAAATGATAGCGATGTTGGCGCAGGGCTTCTTCATCGCGTGGCAACAGGGCGTAGGTGGTCAGCACCAGATCAACCTGCGGGATTTGTTCAAATAATTTACTACGATCCTTGCCCTGCAAGACGAGCACGCGCAGATCAGGCGTGAAGCGCTGTGCCTCGCTGGCCCAGTTATCCATCAGGCTTGTGGGGGCAACCACCAACGCTGGCTGGGTCAGGCGGCCAGCTTCTTTTTCCATGAGGATATGGGTCAGGGTTTGTATGGTCTTGCCCAGGCCCATGTCATCAGCGAGGATGCCAGCAAGCTGGTATTCGCGCAAAAACTGCATCCATGCCACGCCTTCTTTTTGGTAATCGCGCAGGCTGGCCTGCAAACCTGCGGGGGGCGTGATGCTGTTGATGCCACCAAATTCTGCCAGGCGTTTGCCAAAGCTTTGCTGGCGTTCGCCACCTATCCAGCGCAAATGGGTAGTAGCAGACAATTCTGCCAGGCGTGCCGCATCCAGCATGGGCAGCCGCAGCTTGTCGCCTTGCTGTTGATTGAAATACAACTCACCCAGGATCAGCAAGATAGGCTTGATGCGCGCATAGGGTAGGGCGACGCGGGTGTTGTCAGGCAGGGCCAACAAGACTTGTTCATCATCGGCCCGCTGATTGACTTGTTGCAGGCTAAAGTCTTGTGGTGCCTGGCGTATCAGGCTGACCAGTAAGGGCAACAGTGAAATCTTGGCCTGGTTGACCACGATGCCCAGTTCCAGCTCAAACCAGACGGATTGCTGGTTATCTTCATCGACCTCGGCATACCAGTCTTGCACTTCTTGCAGATCGTAGCGGTAGTCGTCTTGCTGACGGATATCCCATCCCTGGCTGATCAGCTCAGGCAAGTCTTTTGTTGCAAAATTTAACCAGGCATTTTGGTCTGGCAAACAGAGTAGCAGCTCTTTTTCATGGCCTGCTACCGGCTGAGCTTGAAAGCCCAGGTCCTTCAGGGTTTGCCTGGCACTTTGCTCGGCTGGCAAATCCCTGAGTATTTTTTCCAGGCCATGCTGACCACGGCGCAGCAGGTGGTCGCCTGGTTGTTCGGATTCAGCTACCGCGTCTTCATAGGAGAACCTGAGGATGGCGTAATCAGTGCATGTGCTGGATGTCGTCAGGCTATTCAGTTCCAGCGCCGGGCGCATGCGAATATCTGCACGCAGTTGTGCTTCCAGTTCTGCTGGTAAGGGGATCAGGTTTTGCAATCCCATGTCTAGTAGACGGTTGGCCATTGCCTGTCGGGTTTCTGCGCGGCTCACAGCCAGCAGTGGCGCTTCCTGCACCAGGTTGATCAGGGCAGGCAGCGGGAACTTGCTGGTCGCTGCTATATGTAACTCGCCACAGCTATCTTGTCCTATCAGCCAGGGTGGTTCGGTGGGCAGTATATAGGGTGGGGCAGGTATCTCTGCATCGCTACTATCGAGTTGCCAGCGCAGGCGCAGGTAGTCATTTTCTTCTTGCCAGGCCAGATGTGCCTGTTGCAAAGGCTGGTAGGCCAGCCTGGATAAATGATTTTGCTTATTCTCGGTATTAAGCCAATACAGTTTGCCAGCCTTGGCGACACGTTCCAGCAAGACCGCACCCATCCTTCCCTTTGGAGAATAATGCGAGTAATAAAACGAATTCATGGTACACATATTGAATAGCGCCAGCAATTCGTAGTCTGCTTCCTGTAAAAAACTGGCTGACTTCATCATGTCGCGCACTGCCAGTGACAGTTTGGTGTATTTCAGGTCGCCCTTGGCATTTTGCTTGGCCTTGCCCGGTATCAGGCGTACTTCCTTGCTGCCAGCTACGGTGGACAGGCTGAAAATCAGCATGCCATCTTCCAGCTCGTCTTTGGCAAATTCTGTGTCGGCTACCGGGGCTGGGGCAGGGGATTCATGCGTGGCAAATTCCAGCTCACGCAACCACTTCTGTTCACTGAACCCCAGCGCGGCATCATCACCGTCGGCATGGCCGGGCTGGACATGGGCTTTGTTGTGATGGTCGAGTATGTTCAGTAAAACTGCTGCCACATGTTTGCAATTGTATTCAACCGGACAACTGCAAGAGCCATTCACGGCTTCCAGTTTGCCGTTTTTAAACACCAACTCTATCTCTTGCGCATAAATGTTGCGGCCACTGCCCTGGACTTCGCTCTCAACAAAGTCATTGTCAAAACTCCAGCCCCTAACCTTGTTTTCTGTTGCATAACTGATACCGCGTATGAACACCCCGTGAGGAAATTGCCGTGCAAGATCGTCGAGGGAGAAGTGACGTTTTTTTGATGACATGCGTAAGCTTTATAAGTAAACCCGGTAATTTTACAGTTTAAAAGAGCAAGTTTGCGCTTGCGAAGCGTCGCAATTGTAGTATGGACCTCATGCTCTGGTAAAATATCGGGTTTTCGCGGGGATAATTTCGCGTCCCCAGCTCGCAACACTGACCAGTTTTCTCAAGACAAACTTCTGACACCATGATTTCATCTCTTCAGCCAGCAACACTTACCAAGATGGCCAATGCAATTCGTGCCTTGTCCATGGATGCCGTACAAAAAGCCAATTCCGGTCACCCGGGCGCGCCTATGGGCATGGCCGATATCGCTGTTGCTTTGTGGAAAGGCCATTATCGCCACAATCCGGCTAATCCAAAATGGATAAACCGCGATCGCTTTGTGTTGTCGAATGGTCACGGTTCGATGTTGCATTATTCGTTGCTGCATCTGACAGGCTATGACCTATCTATGGATGAGATCAAGAATTTCCGTCAACTGCATTCCAAGACTGCCGGTCACCCTGAAGTGCATATTACGCCAGGTGTGGAAACGACTACTGGCCCACTGGGCCAGGGCATTACCAATGCCGTTGGTATGGCGCTGGCTGAAAAACTGCTGGCAGCCGAATTCAATCAGGGCGACCTGAAAGTGGTCGACCATTACACCTACGCCTTCATGGGCGACGGCTGCCTGATGGAAGGCATTTCGCATGAAGCCTGTTCACTGGCTGGCACGCTGCAACTCAATAAACTGATCGCTTTCTGGGATGACAATGGCATCTCTATCGACGGTCACGTCGAAGGCTGGTTCACAGACAATACGCCAAAACGCTTTGAAGCCTATGGCTGGAATGTAATTCCCGCAATTGATGGTCATAATGCTGAAGCAGTGTTCAATGCCATCACAGCAGCCAAAACATCCGACAAGCCTACCCTGATCTGCTGCAAAACCGTGATTGGCAAGGGCTCTCCAAATATGGAAGGCACGCACAATGTGCACGGTGCTGCATTGGGCGACAAGGAAATTGCCGCAGTACGTGCCAACATCGGTTGGGAATACCCGCCATTTGAAGTCCCCGCTGACGTTTATGCTGCCTGGGATGCCAAAGCAACTGGCGCTAAAGCCGAAGCCGAATGGAATGCACAATTTGCAGCCTACACAGCCCAGTTCCCACAAAAAGCGGCTGAACTGACACGCCGCATGAATGGCGACTTGCCAGCCAACTTCGATGAAGTGGTGGCGAATGCGATTACATCCTGCGTAGAGAAAAAAGAAAACATCGCAACCCGCAAAGCCAGCCAGAATGCGATCCAGGCATTTGCGCCATCGTTGCCAGAATTCCTCGGTGGTTCTGCCGATTTGACAGGTTCCAACCTGACCAACTGGAAAGAAAGTATCGCTGTCCGTGGCAACCAGGCTGGTAATCATATCAACTATGGCGTGCGTGAATTTGGTATGAGCGCAATGATGAATGGTATCGCCCTGCATGGCGGTTATATACCGTTTGGCGCAACCTTCCTGACTTTCTCTGATTACAGCCGCAATGCCATCCGCATGGCTGCGTTGATGAAAATCCGTACCTTGTTTGTATTCACCCATGACTCTATCGGTTTGGGTGAAGATGGTCCTACCCATCAATCCGTAGAACATGTTTCCAGCATGCGCCTGATCCCTAACCTGGATAACTGGCGTCCATGCGACACGGTGGAATCTGCCGCTGCCTGGGCGCACGCTGTCAAACGCAATGACGGTCCATCGACCCTGATTTTCTCTCGTCAAAACCTGCCTTATCAAGAGCGCAGCGCCCAGCAAATCGCAGATATTCAACGCGGTGGCTATGTCCTGCAAGACGTGGCTGATGCCAAGGCTGTATTGATCGCCACTGGTTCTGAAATTGAACTGGCTGTCAAATCTGCGGTTGAACTGGCACAGCAAGGTATTGCTGTACGCGTAGTGTCCATGCCTTGTACTGACGTATTTGATCGTCAGGATGCAACTTATAAAGCAGCAGTATTGGGCAAGGGCTTGCCACGTATTGCCATCGAAGCCGGTGTGACTGACTTCTGGTATAAGTATGTTGGTTTGGAAGGCGCAGTGGTCGGTATTGATACTTTCGGTGAGTCAGCACCGGCTAGCGTCCTGTTCAAATACTTTGGCTTCACTGTCGACAATGTCGTTGCCAAAGTAAAAGCGACACTGGCTTAAACAAGCAGGAAGACGGAATTGACAGACATTACTGTGAGCAGCATCAAAGAGGTCAGCCTGCGTCGTGCTACCGTAGACGATGCAGAGGCGATTGCTGCTGTGCGTGTGGAAAGCTGGCAAGCGACTTACCGTGGCATGATCCCGGATCATTATCTGGATGAAATGCGTGTAGAAGACAGCATGCTGCAATGGCGGCAAATCCTGCAAGCCATGTCGCAGGCAGAAGACCGCATCTGTGTGTATGTGGCTGAGAGCGAAGGCCATATCATCGGCTTTGCATCCGGTATGATGCTGCCTGAAACCAAGTTGGGCATGCAGGCCGAGCTGACCGCTGTATATCTGCGACCTGCCTGGCAACGTTCTGGCATAGGTCGCCGCATGCTGCACAAAGTAGCTCGTACCTTGCAGGCGCAAGGCGCAGAGAGTTTGTTGGTGTGGGTCATATCCGGCAACGACATCGCCCGCAATTTTTACGAGGAACTGGGCGGCGCGCTGTTGATAGAACAGGCATTTAGCTGGGATGGCATGGATTTGATGGAAGTGAGTTACGGCTGGCGCGATTTGTCGGTGCTGATGGCATCCGTCAACGCCATGCGTACGCCTTTGTCTTTGCATTAGACGTATTTTGAAGACCGAAAAACTCACCACTGAGACACGGAGACACAGAGAAAGGCAAGAGAAAAGCTGATGAATAATAATTCACCTAAGCAAAATAGCTTTTGCCGTTCTCTTGCAGTCCTCTGTGTCTCTGTGTCTCTGTGTCTCTGTGCCTCTGTGCCTCTGTGCCTCTGTGTTGAGAGGTCTTAAAGTTTCACCTATTGTATTTATTGTTGTTTAGTCCTTTGGAGATAGAACCATGACGATTCGCGTCGCAATCAACGGCTATGGCCGTATCGGCCGCAACATCCTTCGCGCTCATTACGAAGGTGGCAAGTTCAAGAACGAGATCCAGATCGTTGCGATCAATGACCTCGGCAATGCAGAATCCAATGCCCACCTGACCCGTTACGACACAGCCCACGGCAAGTTCCCAGGCACAGTCACGGTCGAAGGAGATACCATGATCGTCAATGGCGACAAGATCAAGGTATTTGCAGAGCGTAATCCCGCCAATATCCCTTGGGGTGAATTGAATGTCGACGTCGTGCTGGAATGCACGGGCTTCTTCACAACAAAAGAAAAAGCTTCTGCCCATCTGGCTGGTGGCGCGAAAAAAGTCATCATCTCTGCCCCAGGAGGCAAAGATGTCGATGCAACTATCGTCTACGGTGTCAACCATGGTGTGTTGAAAGCCACTGATACCGTCATTTCCAATGCATCCTGCACAACCAACTGCCTGGCACCTTTGGCCAAGCCTTTGAATGATGCTATTGGTATCGTCAATGGTTTGATGACGACTATCCATGCCTACACCAATGACCAGGTATTGACTGACGTGATGCATGAAGACTTGCGTCGTGCCCGTTCTGCCACGATGAGCATGATCCCAACCAAAACTGGCGCAGCAGCTGCCGTTGGCCTGGTATTGCCAGAGCTGAATGGCAAGCTCGACGGTTACGCCATGCGCGTACCCACCATCAATGTGTCCGTCGTTGACCTGACTTTCGTTGCTGCCCGTGATACGTCTGTGGCAGAAATCAACCAGATCCTGAAAGCAGCATCTGAAGGCGCCCTGAAAGGCATTCTGGATTACAACACTGCACCATTGGTATCGGTTGATTTCAACCACAATCCAGCTTCCAGTACTTATGATGAAACACTGACAAAAGTATCTGGCCGTCTGGTTAAAGTATCCAGCTGGTATGATAATGAATGGGGCTTCTCCAACCGTATGCTGGACACCACTGTTGCACTGATGCATGCAAAATAATCTGCTTAATCTGTTGTTCAGATAGTTTTTGCAACATGCTTAAAAATACCCCGAACTTTTGGGGTATTTTTTTGTCTATGCAGGGCAAGGGTAATTTATTAGTTTATATTTTTTGCTTTGTCATTGGAGATTGCTGTGAAGCTCAAGAAACTGTTAGCTGACAATAAAGGTTTCATCGTACTCATGCTGGGTATGGTCTTTGTGCGAAGTGCACTGGCTGATTACTATCTCGTGCCGACCAGTTCCATGTATCCAACCCTGCTAGAAGGGGACCGTGTCATCTGTGACCGTTTGGCTTATGACGTCAAGTTGCCGTTTACTGATGTTGTCCTCAAGCATGTGGCTGACCCTCAACGTGGTGATGTGGTCACCTTTACTTCGCCAGCAGATGGTGTGCGCCTCATCAAACGTCTGGTTGCCGTGCCTGGTGATGTGGTGGAAATGCGCGAAGAAAAGCTGTTCATCAATGGTGTCGCCGCCAGCTATGAAGCTCTGGAGCCCCGTAGTGATGACCATCTGACGCCCAAACGCGAATACAAAGGTCAGCAACTGGTTTACAAAGAACGCCTGGGTAGCCTGCAACATGACATGATCGTCATGCCAGAGCGTGAAGCGCTGCGCTCTTTCCCGCCCGTCAAAGTTCCTGAGGGTGAATATATGATGCTGGGGGATAACCGCGACAATAGCCAGGATTCCCGCTACATAGGCCTGGTCAAGCGTGAGCTTATTACTGGTCAGGTAAAACGCCTGATGTACTCACTGAATGGCGACCAGTACTATTCGCCACGTTTTGATCGCTTTGGGGCGAAAATCTAACGACTCCCTTGTTTTAGTCAGAAAGCCAGTACCAGCAGGTGCTGGCTTTTTTATGAAACAAGCATGTTGATTGAAAGATGGTTAATATGTAATTTCTTGTTTTTACCAGTTTGCAGCGCATACAGCTTACGGGGGTTTGCATGCCGCTAAAAGAATTTACCTGCCATCTGTTTTTTGCGTCAGTACTTATTGTTGGTGCTGCCACCGTTGCCGCTGAAGAGCCTCGCAGCAATTACTTCAACGACCCCTTCCTCAAAGTGACTCATGCCATCAGCGATTGTGCAGTGCCTGAAGGCCCTTTGCTGACTGCGGCGCAGGCCAGGTCCGAGGCACATTCCAGAATAGAGCGCGGCACTAGCTGCTACCAGTCAGGTCAGTGCCGCCTGCCAAACTCCTACCTGTACGATCAGGAAATCATTCCCCGGGTAAAACGCGCCATAGAAGCAGATGGGCGTTTTGTTGAGACAAGCATCTGGATAGAAGGCCAGCGCCGGTTCGTCACTCTGAAAGGCTGCGTGCAAACGGTGGGGCAGGCAAAAGAGCTGGAAAAACTGGTAAGGCGTCTGGATGATGTGGAGGGTGTTGTTAATTTGCTCAACTACAAATAAATTCTTGCACTATGCTATAGATGGAGTAATTGCAAAGAAAGGCAAATTTATTGCACTGCACAGTGACTATTGCTGGACTGTAAAGCACAAGTCATGAATGATTGGTTCTGCAAAGCAATAAACACATATGCTGGCTAAAAGGCTGGCTACACCAAGGAGGAAGTCATGAAATTAATGAGCAAACTGTTTTTGTTGGCAGTAATGGGTTTCTTTATGTCATCGTCAGCAATGGCAAGAGAAGAGCGCGGCACAACTGCCCAAGCTCAGGCCATGGTTAAAAAAGGAATCGCCCACATCAAGAAAAATGGCAAGGAAAAAGCCTTTGCAGATTTCAATGATGCATCCAACAAGGATTTTCATGACCGTGATCTGTACTTGTTTGTGTATGACATGAATGGTATGAATTTGTCGCATGGCGCAAATCCAAAAATGATAGGCAAGAATTTGATCGACTTGAAAGTTGAAGGCAAGCCCATCATCAAAGATATGATCACCGTGCTTAAAACCAAGAACGATGGCTGGATAGATTATCAATGGCCAAATCCTGTGACCAAGGCTCTGGAAACCAAGTCCAGTTATTTTGAAAAAATTGATGACTACTTTGTTGGTGCGGGTGCTTATAAATAAATCTTGCTAACATCAATATTCAACAAAAAATGCCCTTGTTTCCAAGGGCATTTTTTTTGCGGCAAGCGCAAGCATTGCGGAAATTCAAGTTTTTATATTCCGAATCTGCTTGCCCGAAATCATTCTTGCATTCATCTCGCACCCGTCTCGCATTCATCTCGCATCCACCGATCAAGAGCGCGCCATGGCACTACAAATCCCGTAACACACTTTAACTATTGATCCCTGGGTTTGTATCGGATTCACGACAAGCGTGCTTATTTTGTGGCGTAGAATAATTTATCCCCCTTGGTATCCGCTTCGCTGTTTGTGCTGTTGTGTCACGTCAATTTTCCTGATATTTCACTTGATCTTACTTATTGAAGAGGTGAAGTCATGCCAGACAAGACCGTTATTGCCAAGCCGTTTTCGGGCGACTACAGAATAGATGTACTGATTGATGATATCAATTACCGCTGGAACGCGGGCAAGGCTTTGGGTACGCCGGTAGAAATAAGCTACAGCTTCATTAAAGCACCAGCCTCTTATGCTTCCGACTCAGATAAAAATGGGTTCAAAGCGTTTACAGCTGAGCAAATGGCCGCAGCCAGGGCGATCTTCACCGAAATCTCCCAAGTGTTGAATGTGACATTCAAGGAAGTTGCTGACACCGATATTCAGTCCGGCATCCGGTTGGCAAACAATATCCAGGAAAAAAGCGCAGGTTACGCCAAACTACCTGTGCCAACGGCAGACGGTACCGCATTTTCTGCTGGCAGCGGCGATTTGTTCATGGCAACCACGTATATGAATGTGAGCTATGAAAAGGGGAGCGAGGCCTACAAGATACTGATACATGAGATAGGACATGCACTGGGGCTTAACCACCCCGGCAACTACAATGCAGGCGAACCGCCGAGTGCAGAGGCAGGCAATTATCTGGCGACCTCGGAGGACAGCAGCTGGATTTCTGTCATGTCTTATAATGCCATTGCGCAAAACCAGCAGGGCGAATTTTTTGCCACTTACGACATGCTGGCTTTGAAGTATTTGTATGGCACCAAGGCCTATCACACGGGTGATGACATCTATGCCTATAGCGATGTCGATGGCCGTACGCTAAAAATCATCAACGATACAGGTGGTGTTGACACCATAGACGTATCCAAGGTCAGCGCTGGTGTGACGATCAACCTGACGCCGGGTTCTTTGAACTCTGTAGGCCGCATTGCGAATGGCGACGCAGCCATCAATAATTTGTCCATCGCCTTTGATGCAACAATAGAAAATATCATAGGCACAGCCTTTAATGACAAGCTGACAGGCAATGCCACCAGTAATCTGTTCCGCGGCGGTGGCGGTGATGATGTGATTGATGGTGGCGCGGGTATGGACACCGCGCTATACTCAGGCCTGAGGTCGGCTTTTACGGTCACGGGTAGCGGTAGCGGTTTCAGTGTAGCCAAGCCCAATTCACAGGGCATGGACACACTCAGCAATGTGGAGCGACTCAAATTTGCAGACCTGTCTGTCGCGCTGGACATCGACGGCATAGCAGGACAGGCATACCGTATCTACCAGGCTGCTTTTGGCCGCACGCCAGACCTGGCGGGCCTTGGTTACTGGATCAAGGATATGGACAAGGGTTCCAGCCTGACAACGGTGGCGGCAGGATTCATGCAGTCAAAAGAATTCCAGACCCTGTACGGTGCAAATCCTTCGGTAGATACTTTCCTGACGACCTTGTACAAGAATATTTTAGGGCGCATCCCTGATCAGGCTGGCTATGATTATTGGAAAAATGAATTAACGACCAATAAGATCAGTTTTGCCGGGACTCTGGCCAGCTTTACCGAAGGGCAGGAAAACAAGGTCAAGGTCATCGGCGTCATCCAGAATGGGATCGACTATATCGAATATGTTGGCTAAGGCAAAAACACATGAAGAGCCAGTTGGTTGTAAAGACTTGATATGTCAGACTGGCTCACCTGCCTACGACATAGCCCAGTGTCAATGAAATCTGTCTTGCTGTTTCAGTCAGATTGCTCAGCCACTCTTCCTGCAGACGATCTGCAGGCGCAGAGATAGACAGGCCAGCAATCATTTTGCAGCTGTCGTCATGGATGCCTGCCGCCATGCAGCGCACGCCCAGTTCCAGTTCTTCATTGTCTCTGGCATAGCCGTTTTCACGCACAGCCGCCAATTCTTTTTCCAGTTTGGCGAGATCAGTAATCGAATTTTTATTATGACCAGCCAGGCCGGTGCGGGTCGCATAGGCGCGTATCGCCTTCGGTTCATCAAGGGACAAGAAGAGTTTGCCTGTTGAAGTCAGATGCAGCGGGGCGCGGCCACCGATTGCCCGCACCACCTGCATGCCTGAGCGCTCGGAGAAAGCCCGGTCTATATAGACAATTTCATCACCTTGGCGTACAGAGAGATTGATAGTCTGGTTGGTCTGGCGGTGCAGGGCACGCATGAATTCCAGCGCAGCCTCACGTACATTCAAGCGGCTTTTGACGATATTGCCCAGTTCCAGCAGGCGCATCCCCAGGCGATAAGAACCAGTGTCTGCCCTGTCTACAAAACGGGTAAGCACCATATCATTGAGAATGCGGTGGGCAGTGGAGGGGTGCAAGCCTGTGACGATAGCCAGCTCTTTGAGGCTGACCGGGTCCTGGTAACGCGACAGGGCGTCCAGCAAGGACACCATGCGTTCTATGACCTGTATGGACGTTTTATCAGAGGCGGGCGTATCGTTTTTCATATTATGGTTGGTGCGCTGCAATATATAAGTTATACCACAATGTGAAATGCGCGTCACGGCTTCGTCGCCAAAATACAAAATATCCAGCAAGATAGGGTATGGAGCGCGCTTTTGGCGCGCAAGAAATTGATTTGCAATAAGTAAATCTGCTTGTTACCGACTTAGAGTCCTGTAAAATTCGCCACCTGAGTGGAGACTAGCTACCTGGTCTTCATCTGCAATACTATTCAAGTGTGGGTTTAAGGAATAAAAATGTCTGAAAAAGAACAAGCTGTCAGCGAATTTAAAAGCAAAAGTGGTCTGCGCCGTATATTTTCGGCCATCCTTTATTCCATAGATGGCTTACGTTCCGCCTGGAAAAACGAACATGCCTTCCGTCAGGAGTTGGTACTGGTCGTTACTGGCGCCATCATCGCTCTGGCTTTGCCAGTATCGGCTTTTGAAAAGCTGATGATGATCGTGGTATTGGTACTGATCCTGATTGTAGAGTTGATCAATTCAGCGATAGAAGCGGTGGTCGACCGCGTCTCGCTGGAACGCCATACCTTGTCCAAGAACGCCAAGGACTTTGGCAGTGCCGCTGTCTTGCTGACAGTGTTGATAGCGCTGGCCACCTGGGTAGTGATTTTGCTTGATCGCTTTTACTATTGATCGTCTGATATGCTCAATCCTAACATTGTTGCAACCGCTAATCCAGCTCTTGAAGCCGAACTCACTTCCGCTATCAACAACAAGACCAAGCCTCTGGGCAGTCTTGGCCGTCTTGAACATTTGGCGGCGCAAATAGGTTTGATACAGCAAAGCACACAGCCGGAGTTGCGTGAGCCTGCCATCATCGTGTTTGCTGGTGATCATGGCGTCGTGGCTGAGGGTATTTCTGCTTTTCCCCAGGACGTGACCTGGCAGATGGTAGAGAATTTCCTGGCGAATGGTGCGGCGATCAATGTCTTTGCAAGGCAGAATGACATCGCTCTGCATGTCGTGGATGCTGGGGTCAATCATGAATTTGGCCCGCGTGAAAAACTGTTGAGCATGAAAGTCGCCAATGGCACACGCAATTTTGCCAAAGAACCGGCAATGACTGCTACTCAATGCCAGGCTGCCATGCAAAATGGTGCTGAACTAGTCGCTGGTTTGTCTGGCAATGTGCTGGGGTTTGGCGAGATGGGTATAGGCAACACCACGGCTGCGGCCGCACTCATGCACAAACTGACGGGTGTTCCTGTTGCGGATTGTGTAGGTGCAGGCACAGGTTTGTCTGCGGAAGGCATACGCCATAAACAGGCTGTCATTGAAGCTGCGGTGGCCTTGCATGCAAATGTAGAAGAGCCTGCAGATTTGCTGGCTACTTTTGGTGGTTTTGAAATCGCGACCATGGTCGGTGCCATGCTGGCCGCGGCAGAGCGCCGCATGGTCTTGCTGATAGATGGCTTTATCGTGACCGGCGCTTTGCTGGTGGCAGCCAGGATACAGCCAGCAATACTCGATTACTGTGTGTTTTCACATCAGTCTGACGAGAGTGGTCATGCCCGTATGTTGCAGGCCTTGCAGGTCAAGCCTGTGCTGCAACTCGACTTGCGCCTCGGCGAGGGTACGGGCGCAGCGCTGGTTTATCCTATGCTGCAAGCTGCGGTCAATTTTCTGAACCAGATGGCGACTTTTGCGTCTGCGCAGGTGAGCGAAAAGAGCGGCGACTAAACAATTCGGGCTTACGAAAAAATGCCCCAACTGCGTTGCAGCTCCTAACCGTACTAAAGTACTGTCTTTGTCGCTGACGCCTTGCTGGGACAATTTTTCGTAAGCCCTAATAACTTTACATATTGCAGGAGCTGGTTTGCATCAACTACGCTTATTCTTCATCGCCCTGCAGTTCTTTACCCGCATCCCCATACCAGCCTGGGTAGGGTTTGAGCCTGACTGGTTGCGCCAGTCTTCACGGTATTTCCCGGCAACAGGCTGGATCGTAGGGGCAGTGTGTGCAAGTGTTTATGCAGCCGCTGCGCAATTGTGGCCACATGCGGTGGCAGTGGTGCTATCTACTATCGCAGGCGTCTTGCTGACAGGCGCTTTTCATGAAGATGGTTTTGCAGATGTCTGCGATGGCTTTGGCGGTGGCATGACGACAGAGCGCGTGTTGGAAATCATGAAGGATTCACGCGTCGGTGCCTATGGTGCCATAGGTATTTTACTGATGCTGGCCCTGAAACTGACTTTGCTCGTCAGTTTGCCTGCCTCGACAGTGGTACCTGCCTTGCTGCTCGCCCACCCCTTCTCGCGGCTGGCTTCATGCAGCCTGATCTGGCTTATGTCCTATGCGCGGCATGAAGGCAAAGCCAAGCCGCTCGCGCAGGAGATGAGTAATGGCGAATTTTTCGTCGCCTGCCTGACTGTGCTTTTGCCTGGCGCAGCGCTGCTGTGTTTCTTTCCTTTTCCATTGTATTCGCTTCTGTTGGCCCTTTGCGTGGTGTTATTGCTGACTTGGCGTATGGCGCGTATGTTCCAGCGCAGGATAGGCGGCTTTACGGGTGATTGTCTGGGGGCTACCCAGCAGGTGGCCGAAGTGGCTGTCTACCTGGGTTTGCTGGCTTTTCAGGTGGCATGAAATGCTCCTGCATTTACTCCGGCACACCAAACCGCGAATAGCAGAAGGTCTGTGCTATGGACAAGCGGATGTCGATGTCTTTGATGCTGACTGTGTTTCACTGGCGCAGAAATTATCCAGTCAGCTGCAAGCAGGTTTGCCCGTATTTTCCAGCCCTTTGCAACGTTGTGCCAAGCTGGCCCGCTTGTTGTACATAGAACCTGTATTTGACGAGCGTTTGCAAGAACTCAATTTCGGTGCGTGGGAAATGCAAGCCTGGGATGCGATTCCAAGAACCGACATAGATGCCTGGGCTGCAGCTCCCGCCAGCTACAAGCCCGGTGGCGTTGAATCTGCCATAGACCTGGCGCAACGTGTAATCAACTGGCTGAATGATATACGTGCACTGAATATACCGGAAGCCATTGTTGTTACCCACGCCGGTGTCATACGCATGTTGTTGGTCTGGCGGGCAGGTATGAGGGCCGAGGAACTGGCAGAGCTGGTCTGTGCACAAAACCGCAGTCTTGCCTTTGGTGAATATCAGGAAACACTGGTATTTCATACTTAATGCAGATAGTATTTACGCAAGACTGACAAGTATCCATGTGCCCCATGGTCATCGCATGATAGAACTCAGGAGATCCCCACGCATTACCGTGACATGGCGCGCAGGTGTCAAATTGCCTGACGGCAAACTGGTTCTCGCCAAGCTGGTCAATATATCGGCCGAGGGTGTGCTGCTGCATACGACAGAAACCCTGATGCCGCAACGCAGTTACCCCATGTTGATAGAAATCCCCGGCATTTTTCAGGAATCACAGATTTACAAAGTCAGTTGCAAAGGCACAGTCAGGCATGCCATCCTCAGTGGCGAGGTCTATCACGTAGGTATACAACTCTCAGAAATGTCTGAATTGCATACTGAACTTGTGACTGCGTGGATATCCAAGACCGCCCATCTGAGTTGAATTCTTGCCCGACTTGCAGCAAATCTGCTTTGTTTTCAATAAGTTAATAAACTGAGCTGCGTCAGTTTTTAAACCTTCCAAACTTGCGGCTACCCCCATCTGTCTATAGAATGGCGGAGTTTTGGTGCTCGCGGATATACTCATATCTGCGGTTAAACGGGAAACACTCAGCTCTTGCTAAAGTGTGCTGCCCCCGCAACGGTGTACAAGTTGCTGCGATTATTTCAATTTTTTGAAATTGTTTGAACTCATTTCACATCATGTGGTTCAAACGCAGCCAGCCATTTTCCAATACCACTGTGCTATGTGCATGGGAAGGTCAGATGGTGATACTTGTCAGCCCGGATACCGGCCAGAATAAGTGAAGCAATACGGACGGGGAACTTTCGTTAAACAGAAACGCATCAATTGCCTTGTTGAGGCAAGGTGAAATCCTGACAGTGCAGGCTGCCTGCGTGGCCCTGTTGCTGACGTCAAATTGTCCTTATTGCTTTGTTCAAAGTAGCCTGCGGGGACGTCGGCCACTTGCTCCATTTTTCTGAAATATCATGACATCTGCATTCAAACCGCTCGCCCTCAGCCTGGCTATTGCCGCTGCATTCCCTTCCACCATCGCTTTTGCGCAAACCGCTGCTGTAGGCACGGCTCCCAGCGTGGTGATTACCGCTGGTCGCCAGACTCAAGCCGCCAAGGACGTGCTGGCTGATAACGTCGTCATCAATGCAGAAGACATCGCCAAATCCGGCGCTGCTTCCGTTGTTGATCTGCTGCAGCAACAGCGCGGCATAGAAATCGCCCGCAACGGTGGCCCTGGCACGACAGCTTCCGTCTTCATGCGCGGTGGTAATAATGCGCAAAACGTGGTGTTGATTGATGGCGTGCGCATCGGTTCATCTACTACTGGTGGCGCTACCTGGTCTTCCATCCCGTTGTCACAGATCGACCGTATCGAAATCGTGTATGGCCCATTGTCTAGTCTGTATGGTGCTGATGCCATGGGTGGCGTTATTCAGATATTCACTAAAAAAGGTACTGGCGCTATCAGTCCTACCGTATCGGCTGGCCTGGGTAGCTACGGCACGCGTAAATTGCAGGCAGGTTTCTTTGGTTCGATAGCCGATAATCTCAGTCTCAGCCTGAATGCCGGCCATGAAGAGAGCGAGGGGTTTTCTGCGACCAAGCCAACAGCGGATTTTGGCTATAACCCTGACAAAGATGGCTACAAACTGGATAGTTTCAATGGCCGTCTGGTGTGGGAACTTAGCAAGGGTTATGAACTCGGCGCGAGTATTTTGCACAGCCGTAATAATGCCCAATATGATTCAGGCTTAAATCGTGAAGACCGTTCAATTTCGACATTGGAAACTATGGCCGTATTTGGTCGTGGCAAGTTTACTGATAATTGGACTGCTTCACTGCAAGTAGCCAAAGCCACCGACAAAGGGGCGACAGAATCTGTTACGAGCACAAAGTATAGCTACAGTCAGATTAGCACTGTCCAGGATAGCCTTAGCTTCCAGAATGATATTCGTATCGGCAAGGACACATTGCAACTCATCGCTGAAACACGGGAAGAAAACGTCGATACACCTACTTTGGCTCTAAATGGCAAGCGGACGACAAACTCCTTTGCTGCATCTTATGTGCTCAAGCAAGACGCTCATCTGGCCAGTGCAAGCATACGCAATGACCGCAGCTCACAATATGGCTCCAATACGACTGGCAGCGTAGCTTACGGTTATCGTTTCACGGATGCCTTGCGCGTTAATGCCAGCTATGGTACCAGCTTCCGCGCACCAACTTTCAATGAACTGTATTACCCTAATTATGGTGTGGCCACCAATAAACCGGAAAAAGCAAAGAATGCAGAAATCGGTGCGTATTTTGAGCAAGGTAATACTCAGTTAAGTGCGGTGTACTATCAAAACAAGGCAACCGATCTGTTGATTTCTGCCGGTTCTATAGATTGTCCTCCTGGTTATACTTTTGGTTGCGCGCGCAACGTCAATAAAGCGACATTGTCTGGTTTGAGTATCGGTGGTAACACTCGTTTTGCTGACTTGACATTGCGTGGTTCCATTGACTTCCAGAATCCTAAAGATGACACGACAGGCAAACGCCTGGCACGTCGCTCCAAACAGCATGGTACTTTTGCCGCAGAATATGCTTTACCAAGCGCAAAAATTGGTGTGGAAACGATCTTCTCTGGAGAGCGTTTTGATGATGCTGCTAACAGCAGAACTCTTGCTTCCTACCAGTTGCTGAACCTGTACGCAACCTATGAAATCGCAAAAAATACAACGGTGCTGGCACGCTGGAATAATGCCCTGAACAAGGACTATGAACTGGCAAAAGGCTATGCGACCGCCGGTTCCAATGTATTTGTTGGCGTGAACTACGGCTTTAAATAAGTCTGGCATTGATGTGAAGTGATGTGGTGAATATTGCTGCATTGCCCATCACATCAGCAAGCTGATAAGCTGATGTGCAGGTCTGGTTTTTAAAAGATGCTGCACATCAAAACCTTTTACCTTTGGACCAGACCAATGATAGCGTCTTTTTTTTCTGCACGACAGCGCAAGCAATCCCCCAGGATGGCAGTCGCTCAACGTGCTGGTCTGGTTCTCCCTATTTTATTGGCCGCCGCCGTAGGTAGCATATTGATTGCCTGCGTTTGCGGTTCAGTATCTCTGAGCTTTGCTGAATTATGGCAAGCCTTGCTGGAATTGCTGCGCGGCCCGCCAACTACCTTGCCCGGCAGCTTGCTGGATTTGCGACTGGGACGTGCGCTGACTGGCTTTGTGACCGGTGCTACGCTAGCGCTTGCCGGCGTCATGATGCAGGCGCTATTGCGCAACCCATTGGCTGACCCTTATGTCCTCGGCATATCCGGTGGCGCATCTGTCGGCGCGCTGGCGACCATCTTGTTTTTCGGTGCATTCTGGCTGGTCGATGTGGCTGCTTTTGCCGGTGCGATTACCGTTGCGCTGTTGTTATTTGGCCTTGCTTACCGCGACTTGCGCGGTGCCGGTAGTGCCGATGGCAGTGCACCTATCCTGTTGCTGACTGGGGTCATCGTCGCTACCGGTTGCGGTGCGATTATCACTCTCATGCTGTCGATTGCGCCAGACAGCCGCTTGCGCGGCATGGTGTTCTGGATGATAGGTGATCTGTCGAATACTCAGTCACGCTACCTGCCCTGGTTGATACTTGGCGCCATCTTGCTGTTCGTCGTGCGCAATGCGCGTTCCATTAATGTCGCAGCCATGTATGCCGACAATGCCAGTACCCTGGGTGTCAATATTGGTCGTCTGCGGCAACTACTGTTTTTATGCTCTGCATTGCTGACCGCGAGTGCGGTCAGCAATGCAGGCAGTATAGGTTTTGTTGGCCTTATCATGCCGCATATCTGCCGCTTTGCCTGGGGGCCGGACCACCGTTTGCTGGCACCTGCTGCAACCCTGGCTGGTGGCTGTTTCCTAGTGCTGGCAGATACAGTGGCCCGTACCGTGGTCGCGCCACAGCAGTTGCCAGTTGGCGTTATTACTGCCCTGGTAGGCGTACCGATGTTCCTGCTGCAATTGCATCAGTTGCGGAGGCGCTGATGGATATCCGCAACCTGAATTTATCGGTAGGCAAGCGTGTACTTGTGCGTGAACTCAACTGGCAAATACAACCAGGTGAATGCTGGTGCATCATAGGCCGCAATGGTGCTGGCAAAAGTACCTTGCTGCGCACACTTGCCGGATTGCGTCCTATAGAAAGTGGCCAGGTCTATTTGCGTGATAAACCTTTGCAAGATTGGGCATTGACGGCACTGGCCCGTGAGCGTTCTTTCTTGCCGCAGGGCAGGGTGGATGCCTTTGGCTATTCTGCACTGGATACGGTACTTAGCGCCCGTCATCCTTACCAGAATTCGCATTACTGGGAAAACAATGACGACATGGATCTTGCCATGGCTTCCTTGCGCGAAATGGATGTCGCCGAAATGGCAGAGCGCGACGTGCGCAGCCTGTCTGGCGGTGAAAGGCAGCGCGTCGCGATTGCCGCCTTACTGGCCCAGGATGCCAAATGGATGTTGCTGGATGAACCCGCGAGTGCGCTTGATCTTGGTCACCAGGTCAGCGTCATGCAATTGTTTGCCCGCTTGTGCAGTAAAGCAGATGCACACCAAAGCAAGGCCGTCGTCATGGTCAGCCATGACCTCAACATGGCCTATCGCATTGCCACCCACGCCCTGTTGCTGATGGGAGATGGTAGCTGGCAAGCCGGGCCAGCGGACGACATATTCAGTGCATCCCAACTCAGTATCTGTCTGGGGCACCCAATAGAACGCTTCATACATGGCGGGCAAACCATATTCCTGCCTCAAAACTGAAAATAACGAGAAACTATCACCATGACAAGTGCAATGCCACCAAAGCCGGATGCCGAGACCGACAACATCAACACCCGTCATGAACGCCGCATGCAGCGCAAAAAGGCGATGATGGATGAAAAGATAGAGAAAGCCCAGCGCAAGACTGGTGTCTTGCTGGTACATACCGGCAATGGCAAGGGTAAAAGCTCCAGCGCGTTTGGCATGGTCATGCGCGCCATGGGGCATGGCATGAAGGTAGGCGTAGTGCAATTCATCAAGGGCGCGATGTCGACTGGCGAAGAAATTTTCCTGCGCCGTTTTCCTGATGAAGTGGAATTCCATGCCATGGGCGAGGGCTATACCTGGGTCACCCAAAACCGTGAACGCGATATGGAAAAAGCCGCTGCAGCCTGGGAACAGGCAAAACGCTTTTTGAATGACCCTACGATAGGATTGGTGGTGCTGGATGAGCTCAATATCGCCCTCAAATACCATTACCTGGATTTGCAGATGGTTATCGATGACCTCGATGGCAGGCCAGAGATGCAGCACGTCGCCGTCACCGGTCGTGGTGCCTTGCCAGAGATTATCGCCATTGCCGATACTGTCACAGAAATTAATGTTATCAAACATGCTTTTAAAGAAGGCATCGTAGCTCAGGCAGGCGTGGAATGGTAAGGCCCAGCGCCAAGGTAGTACTGATATCGGCCATTGCTTCAGGCCAGGGCAAGACCACGACTACTGCAGCACTGGCACGCAAGCTGGTGAAGCTAGGCAAGACAGTACGCGTATTTAAAACCGGGCCAGACTTTATCGATCCCATGATGTTGGAACGTGCTTGTGGTTCAGCCGTGCATTCACTGGATTTGTGGATGGTAGGGCAGGCTGATTCTGAAGGCATGCTGGCACGCGCTGCACTGGATGCTGACGTTATCCTTATCGAAGGCGTCATGGGCCTGTATGACGGCAACCCCTCATCGGCTGATCTGGCGCGTGCTTTTGGCGTGCCTGTTGTGGCGGTGCTGGACGCCTCTGCCATGGCGCAGACTGTCGGTGCACTGGCCATGGGTTTGCGAGATTTTGGGCCTGTGCATCTGGCTGGTGTCATCGCCAACCGTATTGCATCTGAAGGTCATGCCAATATGGTAGCGACTGCCATGCGCGATATACCCTTGCTCGGCAGCTTGCGCCGTCAAGAGCAAGCCTTACCAGAACGCCATCTGGGCCTGGTCCTGCCGCAAGAAGTGGACCGCATTGAAGCCATACTTGATGTCATGGCCGACAGCCTGGAAATCGACATGCAAGCCTGGGATGCTTTGCCGGATACCAGTTTTGAATTGCGCGAACATGCATCACAGCATGTATCTCAGTCAGGTGCAAACCTGGCAGGCAAGATCATCGCCATCGCGCGTGACGCTGCATTTGCTTTTATCTATCCAGCCAATATTGAATGCCTGATCGGACTGGGTGCAGAGCTGGTTTTCTTTTCACCCTTGGCGGATGAAGTAATACCGCCGCAAGCGGATGCCCTGTATTTGCCTGGCGGCTATCCTGAATTGCATGCAGAGATACTGACGCAGGCTGGCAAATGGCTGGCATCGCTGCACGCCGCTCATGCGCAAGGCATGCCTATATTGGCAGAGTGCGGCGGCATGATGGCGATTACCGAAGGCCTGGTGGATCAACAGGAAAAAAGTTGGTCCATGGCTGGCATATTGCCGGGCAAAGTCATCATGCAAAAACGGCTGGCAGCACTGGGGGCTCAGGTCCTGGCAACACCGCAGGGCGAATTGCGCGGACACACCTTTCATTACTCGCGTTTTGAAACCACATTCGCGGCCAGTAGCCATACGATTAAACATTCTACCCAGCAGCACGGCGAAGCTATTTACAAGCTTGGCAATGTGCGCGCTTCTTATTTTCATGCCTATTTTGCTTCCAATCCGGCGGCTACAGCAGCGTTGCTCTTAAGAGATGTCATATGAAATCCGTACACCGTATCAGCCTGATTTTTGGTGGTGCACGTTCGGGCAAGAGTGCCTTTGCTGAGCAACTGGCAAGCAAGTTTAGTGAAGGCAAACAAGAAGTACTGTACCTGGCAACTGCCAAGGCTGGGGATGCTGAAATGCAGGAGCGTATTGCTCACCATCGTGCACGCCGCCCAGCACATTGGAGCACTCTGGAACAAAGCCTGGAACTGGGCGCGTTCATCATGGCGCATAGTCGCGCAGACAATATTATTCTCGTCGATTGCCTGACGGTCTGGCTGTCGAATCTGTTGTTTTCCGAAGCGACAGACTTTCCTGAAGTGGGCCGTATCACTCCACCTGCGCAGTTTGCTGTGCAGCGCCAGGCCTTGCTGGATGCATTGATACAGGCACCGGGGCAGATTATCCTGGTGTCGAATGAAGTCGGCATGGGTATCGTCCCCATGGGGGCTGTGTCGCGCTGGTTTGTCGATGAAGCGGGACGACTGAATCAGGTAGTGGCAGCCGCCGCAGATAATGTGGTGTGGGTAGCTGCCGGTTTGCCGCTCTATTTTAAAGGCCAGCCATGCTGATGCTGGATGGCTTGGTCATGCTGCTATGCCTGCTGCTGGGTATCTTGCTGGACCTGGCGCTGGGTGAGGTGCGTAAATTTCATCCGCTGGTGGGTTTTGGTAATCTGGTAAATGCCATAGAACGCCGCCTGAATACGCCAAAAGCTAGTCGCTGGACCAGTGCCTTGGCTTGGTGTCTGGCTGTATTGCCACTCCTTGCATTAAGTGTGCTCGCGATTTTATCCGCACAACATGTCAGCCTTTGGCTGGCCGCTATATTGCATATGATATTGCTATATTTTTGCCTGGGCTTGCGCAGCCTGCATGAACATAATGCCGCCATCGCTATTGCTTTGCAGGCTGGTGATTTGCGAGAAGCCAGAAAACGCACCTCGTATATCGTCAGTCGCGATACTGAGGATGCAGACGAGGATTATCTGGCCAAAGCCAGTGTCGAATCCGTGCTGGAAAATGGTTGCGATGCCGTCTTTGCTACCTTGTTTTGGTTTATCTTGCTTGGCGGCGCTGGTGCAGTGTTATACAGACTGGTGAATACGCTGGATGCCATGTGGGGTTATCGCTCCACGCGATTTTTGCGCTTCGGCTGTGTCGCTGCACATGTGGATGATGTCATGAACTGGATACCCGCCCGCCTGACTGCATGCACCTATGCGACATTGGGCAAGACCCGCCTGGCATGGCAATGCTGGCAGCGTCAGGCACCAGACTGGCCTAGCCCGAATGCGGGGCCGGTGATGGCAGCAGGTGCTGGTGCACTTGGCCTGGCATTGGGTGGCGCAGCCCGTTATGACGGTGTGGTAGAAACCCGGCCACCGCTTGGAGAAGGCGATACGGCAAAAGCAGCAGATATTCTGCGTGCCTTGCGTCTGGTAGAAACTGGTGCAGCCTTGTGGTGTGGCATCGCCCTGCTGGCAGCCTTATTGCTGAGGGGAGTCATCCATGCTTGAACACGGTGGAAACTTGCGCGATGCCGTGCGCCATTTTGGCCGCCCACTGGAAGACTGGCTGGATCTGTCCACCGGTATCAATCCTCATTTTTATTCTGCACCGCAACTGTCAGCGAATGCCTGGCATCGTTTGCCTGAATATTCTGATGAACTGGTAAAAGCGGCACAGGCTTATTATCGCGCACCACAGATGCTGGCGGTGGCAGGTTCGCAGGCAGTGATCCAGGCCTTGCCACGCTTGCTTCCGACTGCGAATGTTGTTGTGTCAGCCCCCAGCTATGCTGAACATGCATACCAATGGCGGCAAGCGGGGCATACAGTGACAGAATGTTTGTATACAGAACTGGATGCATCCGTCGAACAGGCAGATGTTGTGGTGCTGTGTAATCCCAATAATCCTACTGGTGAATTCATCCTGTCAGCCCAGCTTTTAAGCTGGGCTGCACAACTGGCTAAACGTGGTGGTTGGCTGGTCGTTGATGAAGCCTTTGCTGATGCCGTGCCAGATATCAGTGTAGTTACCCATGCAGATCAGCCAGGACTGATTGTCTTGCGTTCAGTCGGCAAGTTCTTTGGCCTGGCAGGAATACGCTTGGGCTTTGTCGCAGCTGAAAAAAATCTGCTGCAACAGTTGGCAAATTACCTTGGTCCCTGGAGTGTCAGCGGGCCAGCTCAGCAAATTGCCATTTCTGCGCTGAATGACCAGCAATGGCAAATTCGGACAGCTCTGCTCTTGCAGCAAGAAGGTGAACGCCTGCGTCAGCTTTTGAAAGCGCATGAGATGCGTTCATCAGGTACTGATTTGTTCCAGTGGTGCAGTCATCGAGATTTGAATAATAAATCGGAACAGCTAAAGCAGTTCATGGCAGAACGCGGCATCTGGCTGCGCTGGTTTACGCAAGGGCCACACAGGCCGCATGGCCTGCGCTTTGGTTTGCCTGGAAGTGAGGCAGGGTGGTTGCGGTTGGAGCTTGGTCTGGATGAATGGTGTGAGTTGGACTCTTAAGACCACCCACACAGAGGCACAGAGGGAGGAAAGATTTCTCTTAGGAAATCTTCGTTTCGCAGGCGAATGGCATGCCATTCGGATTCCCTGCTACACCACAGAGTGAGCACAGAGAGAATGCAGAGATGTATGTCGTTTTTATATTTTGAATGCGGGAAGTTTATGTCCAAGCTTTTGAGTTTTGCAATGGTAGCCGGTTTTGCGGTGTTGACTGGTAGAACGCAAGCTGCTATTACGGTGACGGATGACTTGGGCAATCAGGTGACGCTGACTAAGCCTGCACAGCGGATTATCAGTTTGTCGCCGCATGTGACGGAAATGATTTACGTTGCAGGTGCGGGTGACAGGATCATTGGTAC
The DNA here is from genome assembly GCF_049340405.1 of Undibacterium sp. Ji42W. Taxonomy (NCBI): domain Bacteria; kingdom Pseudomonadati; phylum Pseudomonadota; class Betaproteobacteria; order Burkholderiales; family Oxalobacteraceae; genus Undibacterium; species Undibacterium sp. Ji42W. The sequence goes on along the minus strand of NZ_JBMPOV010000010.1, from coordinate 26,864 downwards.
AGTCAAGTACAGTGATTATCCGGCGGCGGCAAAAAATATCCCGCGGGTTGGGGACAACCGTCAACTGGATGTTGAACGCATACTGGCGATGAAACCGGACTTGCTCATCGTCTGGATGCACGGTGCCTATGAGCGGCAGTTGGAAATGTTGCACAATTCCGGCATCCCTTATTTTTTCAGTGAACCGCATAAGCTTGATAATGTGGCAGAAACTTTGCTCAAGTTTGGCAGCCTATTTGGTACAGAAAAGCAGGCACAGGTAGCGGCGGCAGAGTTCAGGCAACAAGTACAGCAACTGAACAGTCAGTATCAAGGTAAAAGCAAGGTCAAGACCTTTTATCAGGTATGGGGCAAGCCACTCTACACTTTGAATGACAGCCACATTGTCAGCGATGCTATCCGTACCTGCGGTGGTGAAAATATCTTCGGCAAATTAGCTACCACGGCACCCGTCGTCGGCACAGAAGCAGTCTTGCAGGAAAATCCTGAAGTGATCATTACTGGTGACAGTAAAACCCAGGCCGTGAGTGGCGTAGAACAATGGAAAACTTTTCCTACCTTGCTGGCGACAAAAAACAATAATCTGATCTCCATCGAAGGTGATCTGGTTAACCGCTCTGGCCCGCGCATTATCGAAGGTGCCAGGTTGATATGCCAGGCACTGGAGCACGCCAGGCAGAAGCGGGACAAAACCGTGGCACAGCCACAAGGGAAGAAATGAATTCAGCCAGCCTGTATCAACGCATTGCCTGCCTTTCCACCGAAGCGGTAGAAGTCTTGTATGCCCTGGAGGCAGAAGACTATGTGGTTGGCATCTCTGGCTACACCACCAGGCCAGCGCGTGCCCGTGAAGAGAAGCCCAAGGTCAGTGGTTTTTCTTCTGCACAGATAGACCGCATCCTGGCTGTCAAACCTGATCTGGTGATTGCTTATTCAAATATGCAGTCCGAGATATCGCGTGAACTCATCACCGCAGGTATAGAAGTCCATGCTTTCAACCAGCGTGATGTGGCTGGTATTTTGCATATGATCAAAGTATTGGCAAACCTGGTCGGCAAACAGGAAGAGGGTGCCGTGCTGATCGCAGAACTGGAATCACAAATTGCCACCGTCAAACAGCAAAGTGCTGGCTGGACAAAGAGACCAAAAATCTATTTTGAAGAATGGAATGATCCGCTGATGTCCTGCATAGGCTGGGTGTCAGAACTGATTTATATGGCTGGTGGAGAAGATGCTTTTGCTGACCTGGCACAGCATCATAGCGCCAGGGAACGCATTATTGCCGACCCAGCCGAAATCATACGGCGTGCGCCAGACATTATCATCGGTTCCTGGTGTGGCAAGAAGTTCCGGCCTGACAGCGTGATTGCCCGTGAAGGCTGGGATCATATCCCAGCTGTGCGGAATGGCAGAGTGCTGGAAATTAAATCAGCAGACATACTTTCGCCCGGCCCATCGGCGATACAGCATGGGTTGGTGCAATTGCATATACTGATCGCTGAATGGCAGTCCGCACAAAACTCTTGAACAAGAATTTTATTCCATGAAAATATCCACGCTGATGGTGCAAGGCACGACTTCTGACGCTGGCAAAAGTACTGTGGTCGCAGCCTTGTGCCGTCTGTTGCACAGGCAGGGCGTGCGCGTTGTCCCCATGAAGCCACAAAATATGGCACTCAATAGTGCAGTGACCATCGATGGTGGCGAGATAGGCCGCGCCCAGGCCTTGCAGGCGCTGGCAGCGGGTTTGCCTGCGCACACTGATATGAATCCGGTCTTGCTGAAGCCTTCTTCCGATACCGGCGCGCAAGTCATCATCCATGGCAAGGTCTGGGCAGACATGGATGCGCGTGATTACCATCAATACAAAACCATTGCCATGGGGGCAGTGCTGGAGTCTTATGGCCGCCTGCAACATCAATATGAAGCGATTATCGTTGAAGGCGCAGGTAGCCCCGCCGAAGTGAATTTGCGTGACCGCGATATTGCCAATATGGGCTTTGCTGAAGCTGTGGATTGCCCCGTTATCCTGGTGGCTGATATAGACCGTGGCGGTGTATTCGCCCATTTCGTTGGCACCCTGGATTGTCTGTCTGAATCAGAACAAAAACGCATCGTCGGCTTTGTCATCAACCGCTTTCGCGGTGATATACGCCTGTTGGAACCGGGGCTTGACTGGCTGGAAAAAAAGACCGGCAAGCCTGTATTGGCAGTACTGCCTTATCTGCATGGCCTGCAACTCGATGCTGAAGATGCGATACAGTCCAGCCAGGGCAATGCAGGCAAATTTCGCATCATCGTGCCTGCCATCCCGCGCATATCAAACCATACAGATTTTGATGCCTTGCGCGCCCACTCTGATATTGATCTGCAATTCGTCGGCCCGGACAGGGCGATACCACCTGCTGACCTGATCATCCTTCCCGGCAGCAAAAACACCCGTGCTGATCTGGCATTCCTGAAGGCGCAGGGCTGGCAGCCAGTGCTGGAAAGGCATTTGCGTTACGGCGGTAAGGTCATCGGCATTTGTGGCGGCTATCAAATGCTGGGTCAAATCATCAGCGACCCGCACGGCGTCGAAGGGCAGGCTGGTGATTCTGATGGTTTAGGCTTGCTAGATATCACCACTGAACTGACGCAAGAAAAACACCTGCAGCAGGTGACAGGTATTTGTGCATTCAATACCACCACCGCACAGGTCACTGGCTACGAAATCCATATGGGCGTCACCTATGCCAGCAATGACACACAACCCGTCTTCACCATCAATGGCGAAGACGAAGGCGCACGCTCACCAGATGACCTGATACTGGGCACCTATCTGCACGGCCTGTTCGACCACCCCGAAGCCTGTGCCGCCTTGTTGTCCTGGGCAGGTCTGGAAAGCGAACACAAGGTCGATCTGTCTGCATTGCGCGAACTTAGCCTGAACCGGGTGGCAGATGCCTGTGTGCCGTTGCTGGATGCTTTGCAGAAGCTCTAATCAGTTACTGCCAGGTTTTTGTACGGGCAGTAACTGTGCAATACCAAAAGCGATTTCAACTACAGTGAACGCCAGTATGATCTGGCTTGCTCCATGAGCAACCGCATACAACTGCCACATACTGAACAGGGCGCGCCCAGCAGCATCATAGCGGCCATATTCTATGCGCGTGTCACGCAAGCGTAGTACGGCCCAGATCGTGACAATAGACCCCAGCAGGTTCGCCATCAGGACATGCGCAGCGGCAAAAGCCGGGAATTCACCTGCAATGCCCAGGCTGCTATTGAGTTGTGACAGGCATTGGTGAACCAGCGCAAAACTCCACGGCGTAGCAAATCCTATAGTGACGGTCAAGTCATACCAGGCGCTGGCGCGCACGATGCGCAGATAGGTTTTCAGTTGCATATAGTCTCTCCAAGATTAAGAGAGGCTATGTTGAACCCTGGTGTTTACTCCATGGTCAAGCTTTTATTCGCCATTGATGATGTGATGACATTCAATAAAATTGCCAAAAACCTTGATTTTAGTTTCTATGGAAACTAAAATGGCTGTGTTGAACACATTCAGAATTTAGCGATGAGCGAAAAAAAGACCAGTACATCACATCATTCAGCCATTAAGCATGTCGTCAGCTCGCTTGATTCACATGCCGGCTTTTGGCTGCGTTTTGTCTCTAACTATGTGTCGGCTAGATTCGAGGCGAGTGTCGCGGTGGAAAGGGTTTCGCTTTCTGAATGGGTTGCATTACGTAGCTTGTTTGATACGGGTGCATCCGATCCCTTTGCATTAATGCGTGAACTGGGAATGACCAAAGGTGCTGTATCCAAGATCATTACCCGGCTGGAAGAGAAGGGAATGGTGTCACGTCAAACATCTGCGATCGACAAAAGGGCGACGCAAATTCTATTGACCGCAACTGGAAAAAATCTCGTACCAAGACTGGCAACGCTGGCCGATGAAAACGACGCCCTGTTCTTTGGGCATCTGTCCGACAAGCAGCGTTCTGAATTGATCTCGGTAATGAAACAAATCGCTGACATGCATGATTTGAAGGTGGTACCTGTCAAATAAGGCAGTTAAATTATTGAAAATCAAGAATAGCAAATCAAACAATGAAAATGGAAAATTTAGTATTACAGGCGATAGAAGCAGTTGCTCATGATTCTTATGCGGGTAAGTTGACATTTGGCGATGTTGTCGACAGTTTGATGGAGGTGGGTGTGGAGTCCTATTTTGCAGATTACCGTACTGGTAATACCAGTTACTATCTGGCGGATGGAAGCGTGCATGTGGTAGCCTTGGGTAAGAAGGATCACGCTATTCCCAATGCGTTTGATGACCCTGCTCTGGTGGCGGCAATTCGTGGCGCGCAATGTGATGAGGTGCGCTATCCAGAATTTATCCGGCTATCAATGGCCGCTGGTTGTGTAGGGTATATTGTCTGGATGGTGGGGCGGCATGTCAGCTATTTTGGTCGCGCTGGTGAGGTACATGTCGAGCATTTTCCCCAAATAGAGTAAACTGAAATCAATGAATGTTGCGCGTAGATACGCGGCAAAAATTTTTGTCAGCAGGTATTGAAATTCATTTTATCACTAGGAAAAACATCCTTGATCATTAAAACGGTACTCATCACTTACATGTCATTTAGCTTGTTGAATGTTTAATTTATTGCAACTGCCAGCGAAGAAAAATCGGCAGTAGTGGAAATTTCCAGCACCAGGGATCCTGGGTTGAAATCATACAAACAGATGTACAAAGGGGCTAGAGGCAATTGATCAACAACGGCAACTGGCACTTGATGCCCTATTGAAATTCAAGTTGTTGCCTGTCAGTGCAGATGTTAGTTTACATGACCTAAGTATGCGCATTGCCAGTGATGAGAGTTCTATTCATGTCGCAGTTGAACGCGACGGCAGTTTTATATTGCCAAAAAATCCCAGGGCTTTGCAAGAGAATGCAGATTTGCTGTTAAACCGTAAAAAGGTTTATTCCGCTGGCGCCCCGACATAGGCAGCGCAGGTGTGCCAGATGTCCGGCGACGTCTCGGTGATTTGCGTCTTGAATGCGTCATCTGGTGGGCAATGGAAAATGATGATATGGCTTATGAAATGCGCAATCTGTTCCGCTTTCTTGGTGGCGTCTGCCAGTCGTCGATTATGGATATCTCATACTGGTCACCTAAAAAACTGAGTGCGGCTTATCTGGTGAGCAAAGACCGTAGAGAAAAAATTCGGATCAGCAAGGATGGTCTGCAATTTATATCACCCTTATAGAAGAAAGACTGGGCTGATGCGGCATTGATCGAATTTGAATATGCTCTGTGAGCGAAGATGTGGCGCTATTAAAATAGTCGAAAATACGGTGCCTTGCACTCGTTTAAGGAATTGTCAGTCTTCAATTGCCGTATTTTTAATGCCAGATCGATCAAGATGAGGCTAATGTCAGACACGTTGCCTTAGATTACTCATTTGTGATGTAATAATAAGCAGCGTGGAGGACGAACTTCAATCTTAAGGAAGCATCTTGGACAAGTCGCTTTCTAATTCGGCAACATTAACTTTTTCTGTGGACGATTCTACAGGGATACTCTGTGCCCGCTACATGCCGCAGGAAGGCGTTTATACCCCGGATCTGGCTAGTCTTGAAGACGCATTGAATGCCAGTGAATATGCCAGCTTTTATAGAGAACCCACTGCCCTTCTGGCTTTTGTAAAATTATGCCAGAGTGCCAAAGAAGCAGTAAGGATGGATGTTGGTGCCCGCAAGGATGAAGAATTCTCATTAATTTTGGCTGATGATTTATTGTCCGCCGGGCTTACCCTGATCCCCGCGCAAGGCGGCAAGCCCTTAGGCCAGGCAGTCAATGACGCTTTGCGTGAGCAGGGCGTTATTCATGGTATTTTGCATGCTGAACTGGATGCTGCTCTAGCAGCAGGTCATTGCGAAAATTTATTGATTGCCCAAGGTGATCCAGTGCGTGACGGTACTGCCGGCCGGCTGGAGCCTTTGTTCGGCGAGCATAAAGACGCCAAAGTACAGAGGGATGATGAACGCGCTGTGATCAAGTTCCGTGAACTTAGTCATCTGCTCCTGGTGCATGTCGGCGATGAATTAATGCGGCGCATACCGCCCGTGCAAGGCAAGTTTGGCATGAATATCAAAGGGCAGGTGGTGTTAGCCAAGCCGCTGCCAGACATGGCTTTTGGCGCGCATTTGCAAGGTGCGGCACCATCGGCAAGCAACCCTGATTTGCTGATGGCCACCAATGCTGGCCAGCCTGTAGTGGTGGATGACGGTGTTATCGTCAATCCGGTGCTACAGGTGCCTGATGTGGATCTCAGTACTGGCAATATCAGTTTTGAAGGCACCATCCAGGTTGATGGCGACATCAAGGCGGGCATGATTTTGAACGTGACGGGAGATGTTATTGTCAACGGCCTGGTTGAGGCTGCTGATATTACGGCTGGCGGCAATGTTGCCGTCAAGGGCGGTATTATCGGCCTGGCAGAAAAAAAACCGGGTACGCAAAATCTCAGCGGCACTACTTCCCGCATCAAATGCGGTGGATCAGTACAGGCCTTGTTTGCCGAGAGTGCGCATATTGAAGCAGGCGACAGCATACGTCTTGAGCAAAATGCCAGGCAGTGCGAGTTGCTGGCCAGAAAAGAAATCATGGTGGGCAAGCCCGGCTCCAGTGTGGGTAATATCCTTGGTGGAAAAGCGCAGGCTGCGCTGCTGGTCAGTGCTGTATCTTTGGGATCTGCAGTGGGCACGCGCACACAAATCCAGGTCGGCTTTGATCCATACCGGGATGAACAAATTCATGACAAGCAATACCAGATAGGGCGCAAAGCTTCTGAACTTGATCAGGTGATCAAACTGCAAGCTTTTTTTGCCACCAACCCACAAAAGGCTGCCGGCGGCCTGGGCGAAAAAGTCGAGGCCAAGCGACTGTATTTACTGGACGAACTGTACACACTTGAAAAAGAGCTTGATGAGTTGGAGGCCGAACAGGAATTGATAGACAAGGCCAGCGTAAAGATCATCAAGAAAATACACGAAGGCGTGGAAATACAGATAGGTCGGCAGAAATGGCAGGTCAAAGAAGATTCCGGCCCCGGTAATTATCGCTTACATGACGGGCATATTACGATTACCTGAATTACTTTGAATTTCTTCAGACGCGATTTGATGAAACTTAGTCTGCCACCTTCTCTGGTTTCCAGTCTTTTGCCAGGGCCTGCGCTTCGGCGATTTCTTCCTTGCTCATTTTCGCTGCTACAAATTTCCTGAAGACTTCGCTGTCATCATAATCACCCGCCAGGACCAGCCACTTGTAGGCTTCTATCAGATTCACTGCAACGCCGCGGCCTTTCAGGTAAATCAAACCTAGCTGATACTGCGCGCTGGCATTGTTTTGATTGGCTGCCAACCGGAATAATTCTTTGGCTTTGGCATAGTCGCGTGCCACACCTGTGCCTGTCACATACAATATACCCAGACTATATTGGGCATCTGCATAACCCTGGTCAGCCGCTTTTCTGAACCATGAAGCAGCAACACCGTGATTCGACAGCATGCCTTTTCCTTTGGCGTACATCCTGCCTATATTCACTTGTGCCCTAACATTGCCCTTGCTGGCTGATTGTTCGAACCAGCTGAGTGCCTGTTTATAGTCTTGATCCACACCTTCGCCATTCAAGAACATCAGCCCGAGGTTGAATTGCGCATCTGCATTACCCTTTGCTGCCGCAGCCTTGAATGAGTCAAGTGCAGAAGTAAAGTCGCCTTGTTCGTAATAGCTGACGCCATCGGTGAAATCATCAGCCCGTACATTGCCAGTTGCCAGCATGCAGGCAAGTATGAAGATGACGGGATTAAATTTGCGCATGATGCGTCCTTGATGGAAAGCAGGTGGTTTGCTTCAGTGCTAGCGCCTTCATTTTAGCAAGCAAATGGAGGATTTGCATCCCATAGTCGGTGATCATTCCTGCACAATGAAAGAACTTATTTTTTTGCAGACAGGCCAGCTTCCAGTGTTTCAACAAATTGATGTACATGATAAGCATCAACCAAGCCATGATGCACAAAAATGGCGACAGGCAGCATCAGCCGCTGATGCTGCTTGAAAAACTTGCCAACCGAAATCTTCGGCACGCTGTCCTGGCGGTCATATTGCCGTGCATGCGTCAGACCTGTGAAACTGATCCAGGGTATGGCAGAGAAATGGATCACGTCTTCTCGCGCGCATTCATCATTGAAGCAAAGGCCGCTGCTGTTCTTGATTTTATCCATGGCGATGCTTGCCCTTGCAGCGAAAGTGGCAAAATCTTCTTCGTAATAAATGGGGCAGAATCCAAAAGTATGATCAGCCCGCTGCACGGTCGCATTGGCGTGTATCACCGCATAATCAAACACCTTGCCATCTTCTATGCGATAACGCATGGCATCGGTGCGCATGATCGCGCTTAGTATCTGATGCAGATAAAACTGAAAGAACGAATATTGTTCTTCCTTGCAATGCTGATAAGCCCAGGTGCAATCCACGTTCAAGTTCAGTCCGTGGAAGGGTTCATCCATTTGGGAAAAGAAGGCGTAGTGTTCGCGCCGGTTCCAGTTTGCTATGTCTAGCTGCTTTTTCATATCCAGGTCATTCAAAATAAAAAAGGGGCAGAAAATTCTGCCCCCTCATCATAACCTGTCAGATGGTGTTGATTCAACGCATTGCGGCAATCATCTTTTCCAGCTTGACGGTGTCGGCACAGAAAGCACGTATGCCTTCTGACAGTTTTTCTGTCGCCATCGCATCTTCATTCAACTCCAGGCGGAAAGTTTTTTCATCCATGCTGACCTTTTGCAAATCGGACGAAGCCGCCAGTTCCTTGCTCAGTTTTTGCGTGACATTGCTAGTGCTGTCGCTGAGTTTTTGCAAAAGATCAGGGCTGATGGTCAGCAAGTCGCAGCCAGCCAGCTCAAGAATTTGTGAAGTGTTGCGGAAGCTGGCACCCATGACTTCAGTGTTGTAGCCAAACTTGCGGTAGTAAGTGTAGATTTTCTTGACGGACAAGACACCTGGGTCATCTGCACCAAAAATTTCCTGGCCAGTCTTGTTTTTGTACCAGTCATAGATGCGGCCAACGAAAGGCGAAATCAGTTGTGCACCTGCTTCAGCACAGGCAATCGCTTGTGCCAGGCAGAACAGCAGGGTCATATTGCATCGTATGCCTTCTTTTTCCAATACTTCGGCAGCGCGTATTCCTTCCCAGGTCGAGGCTATCTTGATCAGGATGCGGTCACGCGGTATGCCTGCAGCTTCATACATGGCGATCAGTTGACGGCCTTTGGCAATGGTGCCGGCAGTGTCGAAGGACAGGCGGGCATCTGTTTCAGTAGAAACGCGGCCAGGGATGACTTTTAAAATTTCCAGACCAAAAGCAATCAGCAAATGATCGATGGTTTCATCAATAGACTTGCCTGCCGTGTCCTTGACGGCTTTTTCCAGCAATGGCAGGTATTCAGGCTTTTGCACTGCTTTCAGGATCAGGGATGGATTGGTCGTCGCATCGCGTGGGGCGTAAGCCTGGATAGCCTGGAAATCGCCAGTGTCAGCGACCACAGTGGTGAATTGCTTGAGTTGTTCTAATTGGTTCATGGTATTTGCAAAAGTAGGGGCAAAATCAAAAAATCAGGGCAGGACAGTAATTAAAGGCTCACCTGTAACAATATCACCAATCACAGCAGCTTCCAAGAAGCCGCCCTGACGGAAAATTCTTAAAACATCGTCCACTGCCGCCGGATCGCAAGCAACCAGCAAGCCACCTGAGGTTTGCGGGTCGGTTAATAAGGCTTGCTGGGCAGGGTTGATCTGTGCGTCGAGCTTGATAGACTCGCCATAGGCAGCCCAGTTGCGGGCAGAAGCCCCGGTGATAAAACCATCCATCGCCAGTTGTTCTACATTCGCCAGCAAGGGCATGGCGGACATATCCAGGCGCGCTGCCAGTCTTGAGCCACGGCAGACTTCCAGCAAATGACCAAGTAAGCCAAAGCCGGTGACATCTGTCATGGCATGTACACTATTCAGGGCGGACAAGGCCTGGCCAGGTTTGTTCAGTTTGGTGGTGCTGGCAATCATGGTGTCATAGCCCGCTGCATCCAGTACTTGCTTTTTCAGTGCAGCGGACAAGATACCTACACCCAGCGGCTTGCTGAGTATCAGTTTGTCGCCTGCTTTGGCATCTGCATTGCGCTTGACCTTTGATGGGTGGATCAGCCCCATGACCACCAGACCATAAATAGGTTCGACAGAATCGATGGTATGGCCACCGGCAATGGGTATCCCTGCCTCGGCACAGATGCTTTCGCCACCCTGGATAATCTTGCCTATGACGTCCAGCGGTAATTGATTGATAGGCATGGCAACCAGTGCCAGCGCCATGATGGGCGTGCCCCCCATGGCATAGATATCTGAAATGGCATTGGTAGCAGCGATACGACCAAAGTCAAAAGGGTCGTCCACGATGGGCATGAAGAAATCAGTGGTAGCGATCAGCGCCTGCTCGTCATTGAGCTTGTAGACGGCCGCATCGTCCGCCGTTTCTATGCCGACCATGAGGGCGGGCGGCACAGGGAAGCCCGAAGATTTTTTTAGTATTTCGGCAAGTACGCCAGGCGCTATCTTGCAACCACAGCCGCCGCCATGCGAAAAAGAGGTGAGTCGAATGGGTGCGTCAGTTTCTTTGCTCATGAGGCTTATACTTTTTGCGTTGGTCAGAAGCTGTTGATTATACGCCGAGCCTGTAAGTATAAAAAAAGCGACCACCAAAGTGATCGCTTTTTCATGATATTGCTTATGCAGCAATGTCTATGTTGCTTGCTCTACTGAGTAAAACTCTGGCAAATTAATAATCGCCAAAAGTGCGACGTGCGCCGCTGTCATTCGAGCGATTGCCCTTGTAGCCGCCGCCTTCTTTACGAGGTCCAGCGCTGGTACCAGTCGACGCGCCAGCTGGTTTGCTGAAGCTGCGTTGGCCAGGCTTGTTATTGCCGTAACCGCCACCACCTGCACCAGCGCCAGTTTTACGGGCGTCGCCTGGTTTCCAGCCGTTAGGTTTGCGGGCAGCAGAACGCGCTGGCGCGGCAGATTTCTTAGGTTCAAAACCTTCGATGACATCGACAGGGATCAATTGTTTGGTGAAGCGCTCGATACGTTTGACGTGCATGCCTTCAGCATGGTTCACCAGGGAGATCGCCAGACCTTTGCGACCGGCACGGCCAGTACGGCCAATACGGTGGACATAATCTTCCGGGAACTTAGGCAGATCGTAGTTGAATACATGCGTAATCGCTGGCACGTCAATACCACGGGCAGCTACGTCAGTCGCTACCAGTACACGTACTGTACCGCGGCGCAATGAATCCAGTGTGCGGTTACGCGCACCCTGGTGCATGTCGCCATGCAGGGCAGCAGCAGCGAAGCCGGCGATGTTCAGGCGATCAGCAATGGTGTCTGCATCACGTTTTGTGGCGGTAAAGACAACAGCCTGGTCAACGGATACGTCACGCAGCAGATGGTCGAGCATGCGGTTTTTGTGGGACAGGTCGTCCACAAAGTGAACGCGCTGCTGGATGTTTTCATGCTTGCTGGCAGAACCGGCGATCTGGATGACCAGAGGCTCAGTCGTGATGCGTTTAGCCATGTTACCGACTACACCGTCCAGTGTTGCAGAGAACAACATGGTTTGACGTGTAGGAGGGGTCGCAGCAACGATTTTTTCGATATCATCGATGAAACCCATGTCCAGCATGCGGTCGGCTTCGTCCAGAACCAGCATTTGCAGTTCTGAGAAATCGATCTTGCCAGATTCCATGTGGTCTATCAAACGGCCAGGTGTTGCCACCAGGATTTCTGGATTGCGGGACAGCAATTGCATCTGTTTAGGATAAGGCATGCCACCCAGGATGGATACAGCCTTGATACGGCGTGAATAAGCGCTGTATTTGTCAGTTGCTGTCGTTACTTGCAAAGCCAGTTCGCGGGTTGGAGTCAACACCAGCATTTTTGGTTTTGCAGCAACGAAACGTGGTTTGTCGCCCCGTGAACGGGCAGCCTGACGTTCTTGATTAGGGGTCTTGCTGCTGGCAGCGTCATAGCTGACTAATTCGGCTGTAACCAGTTTGTGCAATGCAGGCAGCATGAAAGCGGCAGTTTTGCCGGAGCCGGTCTGGGATGAGACCATCAGGTCGCGACCTTCAATCGCGGCAGGGATTGCCTGTTCTTGTACCGAAGTTGGCTTGGTATAGCCAGAGTCAGTCAGTGCGCGGATGATGTTGACGTGGAGACCTAGTGCTTCAAAACTCATGAATTTCTTTCGTAATTGGGGCATTTGCAAAATGCGGCAGCAATGCCAAGCTCACCGGCGATAAGGCCGGTTCGCAGCATGTTTTGCCGGAACGTTTGCTTCTGTCCCAGTATAAATTAGCGCGTTGCTAACGAACGCGCGCAACAATGCAGCGCCAACCAAACGAAATGAACACAGAAAATCCAACAAGGGACGACAATGAAATTTCGGCACAAAAGCTTTGCGCCGGGATGATGTCTATGGATTACTACCAGACATGCGAGGCGGGAGGGCTTTTACATGCACCATCCTGAGGATGTGCACAGGCTTGCGATGCTACTTGGTTCTACGCTGAAATTTATATTGCAGCGCAAAAAACGAAACTATACAGGATTTTTCAGGAAAAAGCAGCCAGTTTCTAAGAATAACTTGCTCTAACCTTAAAATAAACGCCAGCAAAAGTGTTGCCAGTAAAAGTCAGCTTCGCCGTGTGCATCAAAACGGTAGCGCTTTTCTTGCCAGCCCAGGGCAAACAAGGAAAGCACCTGATCATAATAAGCGTCGGCCTTGATTGGTTGGGCCTGCAGGCGTAATTGCTGTTGTACTATGGTTTTTTGTACACCTTGCGCTTGCAGGAACGGCAGCAGTGCGGCGCTAAAGCCGCTGGAACCAGCGCCATTGATATCACCAGTCAGGATATCGATATATTCTGGTGGGTAACCCTTGCCGTCCACGAGTTGCGCCATGGGGCGCAGCAACTTCAGCAAATTTGCGCGTTCTGTATCCTGGCTCGCCATCATGCCAGTCCATAGATAAACACGGATGGCGTTATAGCCGCCCTGGCCTTTTTCTACCCCCTGAGTATCAAGCAGGAAACCTTTTTGCGCATCATAAATGATCCAGTCTGCGGCATACCCTTTTGGGGCGCTCCCAGCGATCAGGCGTATCGCAGGGGCAATCATGCGTTTCCAGCGCTCATCACTTTCTTTTTGCTCAAACCAGCGCAGCAAAGGCGGGGGCAAATAACTGGCGTTGAGCTTCCATTGATTATTGGGCAGGGTGAAGCCAGTGGGCGCTGGCAACAGACTCAAGCCCAGTCCAGGTAACTCTGCCGTTTCTTCATTCAATATTCTTTGTGCCAGCAGGCTGGACAGGGCAGTGTAGCGCTTTTCTTTCCAGACTTCTCCAGCCACACCCAGGCTGTAGGCCATCCAGAGGTCAGCATCGGAAGCCGGATTTTTATCGATGATGCCCCAGCTATTGTCTTCACGCTGTCCCCATTGCCAGGCAGGCAGACGGGCAGTCAGGTCGCCTGCAGCCAGGTTATTCTCAGTCCAGGTTAGTACACGCTGAAATGTGGTTTTGTCGTTGGCGCTCAGTGCAAAGAACAGGGCATAAGCCTGGCCTTCAGATGTTGTTGGTTTGCGCGCGCCGCTATGATCAATCACCCGGCCATCATCGGCGACAAAAGTCTTCTTGAATTGTTCCCAGGCTGGCCATGGGTCATTGCAGGATGCCGCGAGGGTGTTGCCGGAAAACGCAAGGAACACACTGAATATCAGCAGCAATAGAGCGCGTGCAATAGAGAAGGCGCTGTTTGGAATAGTGGGCATGGTCTGGAGTGCTTCATTCATGCCAATAGTATAAGGCTAGTACGGGATACATGTGCAAGCATCCCGTACCGTCTTTTCAAATGCTGGACTGCTTACTTGTCGTAAGAGTCAGCATTCAAGCCCATGACATGCGAGAAGCCGCCATCGACATAAGTGATTTCACCAGTAATACCATTTGCCAGTGGTGACAGCAGGAAGGCGGCAGTATTACCAACGTCTTCGATCGTCACATTGCGGCGCAATGGTGCGTGTTCTGCGACAAAGCCCAGCAGTTTACCAAAGTCCTTGATGCCACTGGCAGCCAGGGTTTTGATAGGGCCAGCAGAAATGCCGTTGACGCGTATGCCCTTTTTACCCAAATGTTCCGCCAGGTAGCGTACCGATGCTTCCAGCGATGCCTTGGCCATGCCCATGGTGTTGTAATGCGGGATGGCGCGGATAGCACCCAGGTAAGACAGGGTCAGCAGGGCAGAGTCTTCTCGCAGCAATGGCAGTGCAGCTTTTGCCATGGCAGGGAAGCTGTAGGCAGAAATATCATGCGCAATGCGGAAAGCTTCACGGGAGAAACCATCAAGGAATTCACCTGCAATCGCTTCACGCGGTGCAAAGCCGATAGCGTGAACCAGGCCATCAAGTTTGTCCCAGGATTTGCCCAGATCAGCAAATACCGCATCAATTTGTTCGTCGCTGGCGACATCGCAATCGAAGATCAGTTTGCTGTCAAATTCAGCCGCAAAATCAGTAATCCTGTCTTTGAAACGTTCGCCTACGTAGGTAAATGCCAGTTCAGCGCCTTCGCGTTTGCAAGCCTGGGCAATGCCGTAAGCGATAGAGCGGTTGGACAGCAAACCGGTGATCAGAATTTTTTTGCCTTGCAGAAATGCCATGTTAACTCCAGATATGACCGCAATATGCTTAAGTTTTCTATCAAGGGCTACATATAAAAATAAAATATAAATAAAGCAGCCTTAGAAACCTTACGCTATTGCGCTGTGGGTTTTATTACTTATTGTTTTTACACCAGATTTTGATCGTGATGCGTAACGCTTACATTGCAGCCTTTTCCGCAACAGGTCGGAATTGTAGTTGCTCTCACTGAAACGGGCAAATGCTAAGTTCGCTAATGCTTATCTGCGCAGATGTAACGATGCATACATCATCATAGTAGCTCTTTGGTCAAATGCGCTATTTTGCTTGAATATGCTATAACCTCGCTTTTCATGATCTCAAAATACACTTTATTGCGGTTCTAAAGCACAAAACGCATTTCCTTGAGTAGTGCTCCCGGCAAGATCGCTCCACCCGTATGCCGTTCGCCATAAGAGCGGTCGTCCATAATGACTTCAGTTTCCTGGCTCAGTGCCAGCAGATTTTCTCCCAGCATTTTGAACAACGAGTCGTCAAAACGCATGACATTCAAGGGCGCAATGATCTCGCCATTCTCTACCCAAAAGGTGGCAAAGCGTGTCATGCCCGTGATTCGGCACGTAGCGCGCTCTGAGAAATTCAAATACCAAAGGTTAGCGATGTAAATACCCGTGCCCAGTTTTTTCAATATGTCTGCATTTGCAAGTGTACCAGCCTGCATGACCAGGGATTTTGCTGATTCATCTTCCGGCGCACCATTCGTGAGCACACCAAATTCCTTGGCGCTGCGCGGTGAAATCATGCTACCGCAGAGCTTGCCATTCTGTATCAGGGGGATGACTTCAGGTTTGATAAAGCCTTGCGCCTGAAAGCCAGGTTCCAGGCCTGCGCGACTGTCTTCACAGATATCAACCATGGCATGCATACTGGCCTCGCCTGATTGCATGCGGCGCAGACAACTATGCCGGGTACGCAGGGTTTTTTCGGATAAACCACCCCAGTTCAGCATCATGATCAATTCATTCAATGCAGCCGGGCTCAGGTAGGCCCGGTAATTACCAGCAGCGACGGTGATTGGTGGCCGCGCCAGCAAGGCCAGCTTTTTGCAGGCATCAGCAAATTTTTTTAAAAATTCTGCCTCATTCCATGTAAATCCAGCATAGTTGGATTTGACGGCCTTGTCAGTAGCATGAAATATGCTCCAGTCAAAATTGACATTGTTCGTTTCATACCAATTGCGTTGGCCATAAGAATTGGCAAAGCCACGATACTGTGTGCCAGTAGTCAGCAAGCCCACCATGTCAACACCTTTTGCCGCTTCAATTATTTGTTCCAGCATAATGGCTACCGGCGGCAGGGAAGATGGCAGGATTTGGCTAGTGTTATTGACTTCAGCAGCTATCATGAGGTGCGGGTCTGCTGGCAAGTCGGCCAACTGCACACGCAAATCCTGAATTGCCGCATTGATAGTGGGGAAGTCCAGTCCCATCTCGCCACTGAGGTTGAAGCTCATGGCGGCATGGGTTTGTCCCTGTATCAATTGCAGGTTCAGTATGATTTGCGAGACATGGCCGGGCTGGCGTATGGCGCTATGATTGAAGCGCACAAAATCGCTGGATTCTGCTGACAGCCAGGTGGTGCTTACTTCCTTTGCTGCCAGCTGTGTTTCTATATGTGCGGCCAGGGATAAAAAATAGCTGTGCATCAGGCTTCGCCTCCAAATACTTCTACCTGATCAAACAGACAGGCGGGTGAAGCATGGCCCACACGTATGACCTGAGAAGGCTCCCCTTTGCCACAGAAAGGCGTGCCCATGACTGCCAGGGTGGATGCATCACCGACCATCTTCAGCGAACGCCAGAAGCTTTCTGAGATGCCACGATAATTGGGGTTTTTCACCAGCTCTTGCAATTTTCCATTACGTATCATTTGCCCATATTCGCATCCAAACTGGAATTTATTGCGTGAATCATCAATTGACCAGGACACATTGGTATTCATCAGCACGCCATCGTCTATGCTGGCGATTATCTCATCGAGGCTGCTGGTGCCTGCTTCTATATTCAGGTTGGCCATGCGGTCTATGGTCGGACGGTTCCAGTCACAGGCGCGTGAGTTGGCGACACCTGTCATACTAGCGCGTGCTTGCGAGAGCGCGCTGCCCAAAGGTTTTTCCAGTATGCCATTTTTGATGATCCAGGTTTTTTCTGCAGTACTGCCATCATCATCCCAGCCAAAGCTGGCAAATTGTTCGGCGCGGCTGGGGTCATAGGTAACGTTCAGCAATTCTGATCCATACTGGAAATGGCCAAACATCTCGGGAGTGACAAAACTGGTGCCAGCAAAATTACGTTCATCTCCCAGTATGCGGTCCAGTTCCAGCGGGTGACCTATGGATTCATGGATTTGCAGCATCATCTGCTCAGGCATGAGCAGCAAATCCATGCGGCCACTCGGGCAGTTCGCTGCATGCAAGAGCGCCAACGCTTCCTCTGCAATGCGTTTGCCTGAGCCATAAAAGCCGGATTGCTGCAAGACTTCCATGCCGCCCTGGCGGCAAAAACCATTGTATTGACCACCCAGGCTACGGGTTTGGGTTTCTGATCCTTCATTGGCGGTGACGCTGAGATTGGGGATCAGGTAATTGAATTGCTGATGGATGTCAGCACCTGCACTGCTAATAAATAACTGTTCAGTTTGGGTGACACCTATGGATGCACTCCAATCTACAATGTTGTCATTGAAATGCGATGCGGCGGATTCCTGCATCAGTAAGGCAATCAAGTCTTTCCTGGTCCAGATGGAGGCGGCTGGACCTTGATATTGACCAACCATAGCGGCTTGCGGGATGTGGCTGAAATTGGTCACTGTTTTTCCCGCGCTGAGCCTGGCCCAATCTACGGCATGCTGCATTGCGGCATTCAATCCATTGCGGGATAAGTCGCTGGTTGCGGCGTAGCCGTAGCCGCCATCATGAATAACGGTCAGCATTGCGCCATGGCTACGGGCATTGCGCAGCGGTTGCAATACATTTTGTCTAACCAATAGCTCTTCACTGCGCTCATCCACTACGCGCATGGAGCAAAAATCAACAGCGGGCATTAACTCCCGGAATAAACTTCTTAATGCTTCCAATCCTGGCTCCAGTGAGTATGCTGCATACGGGATATACGGGAGATTGTGCCTGTTTCGTCACTGTTTTGTTATGTCGCAGGCGAATGCCATCTTGCCAGTGTTTGCAGGATTGGTCAAAAATATAAGTGTAAGGGGATTTTTCAAGCGGGAGGAGTGTGAACCGGCAGACAGCCGGTTCACGAGTACGGCTTAGTGCTGCAAGCCTTTTGGTATGGCGTTCAGCAAAGTCTTGGTATACGCCTGGGTAGGATTCAGATACAGATCATCTGAATTCGCCAGTTCAACGACCTTACCTTTGTTCATCACCATGACCTGATCGGCAATATATTTGACCACGGCCAGATCATGCGATATGAAGATATAAGACAGACCAAATTCTTCCTGCAAATCCTGCAGTAGATTCAATACCTGCGCTTGCACAGAAACGTCGAGTGCTGATACTGATTCATCACAGACCAGTACTTCCGGCTTCATGGTCAGGCAGCGTGCAATGGCGATACGCTGACGTTGACCACCAGAAAATTCATGGGGATAACGGTGGAAGGCGATAGTGGGCAGGCCAACCTTTTCCAGTAATTGATAAGCCATTGCAGAGCGTTCGCTGTCGTTGGCGCCAATGTTATGTATATGCATGGGTTCCATCAAAATCTGCCCCACGGTAAAGCGTGGGTTCAGCGAGGCATACGGGTTCTGGAAAATGATTTGTATGCGGCGCTTGTAGTGATGGAATTCCTTGTTCGACATGGCCAGTATGTCCTTGCCTTCAAACAGGGCTTGCCCGGTAGTCGCCTGATGCAGGCGCATCAGTGTCAGGCCAACTGTGGTTTTGCCAGAACCGGATTCGCCTACTACGCCCAGGGTCTTGCCACGCGCAAGCTTGAAAGATACATCTTCAACAGCCTTGAATTCTTTTTTGCCAAAGAAACCTTCACGGGAGTAAAAGCTTTTACCCAGATTTTTGACTTCCAGCACGATTTCTTCATCGCCTTTAAGACCACGCGGGCGCTGTTTTTGATCGACCAGCGCGCCGTTATTGTTCATGAAATCAGCAATCACCGGCAATCGCCATGGACGGGTATCCAGTGTAGGGCGACAGTGCAGCAGGGCCTGGGTATAAGTATCTTTCGGGCTTTCAAATATTTGTTCTACCGTACCCGCTTCGCGAATTTCACCATTGCGCATGACAATGACATGGTCAGCAATTTCACCAACCAGTGCCAGGTCATGGGTGATGAACAGCACTGACATCTTGTGTTTGATACGCAAGGCATCAATTAGGTCGATGATCTGTTTTTGTATGGTAACGTCGAGAGCCGTGGTTGGTTCATCGGCGATCAGCAATTTGGGTTCGCAGGCAATCGCCATGGCGATCATCACCCTTTGCTGCTGCCCGCCAGACATCTGACTTGGGTAAGCATCGATCTTGTTTTTAGGATCTGGAATGCCGACTTCTTCCAACAATTCTATCGAGCGTTTGCGTGCTTGTTTGGCATCCATGCCCATATGCAGGCGCAACACTTCAGCGATCTGGAAGCCGACAGTAAACACAGGGTTCAACGATGTCATCGGCTCCTGAAAGATCATGGAGATTTCCTTGCCGCACAAATCACGCCTTTCAGCGATGCTGAGTTCCAGCAGGCTGCGACCTTCAAAAATAATTTTGCTGTCAGCGGCAATGCTGGACGTATCTTGTGGCAGCAAGCCCATGACAGCCAGTGAGCTGACTGACTTGCCACTACCCGATTCACCGACCAGGGCGACTGTGGAATTGCGCGGTATTTCAAATGAAATACCCTTGACCGTTTCCACACTATCTTTTTTATTGACGCGGAAAGACACGCGCAGGTTGTCTACTTTCAGCAAAGCTTGACTTGGGTTTTCTTGACTCATGATCTGTCCTTATTTCAACTTGGGGTCAAGCGCATCGCGCAAGGCATCGGTGAACAATGAGAAGGCTGTCACCAGCACGGCCATCGCTGCGGTTGCGGCCACCAGTTGCCACCATTTACCCAAAATCAATTCATTCTGTGCTTCATTGAGCATACTGCCCCAAGACACCACACCAACCGGTACGCCAAAGCCCAGGAAACTCAGGATTACTTCGGACTTGATAAAGCCTACAACAAGGATGGATACCTGGACCAGTGCCACATGGCTCACATTCGGGAAGATATGCACGAACATCTTGCGCCAGTGCGAAGCACCAATGGCATCTGCTGCCCACACGTATTCTCGTGCCTTGTGCTTCATGTATTCAGCACGGATCAGGCGAAATGGCCCAGTCCAGCCAGTGAAAGCCAGGATCAGGATGATGGTGGTCACACCCTTTTGCTGCAATACCGCTGCGACTGAAAGTATCAGCAACAGATAAGGGATGGAAGTGAAGATGCTGTAGAACCAGTTAAAGAAGTCGTCGACCTTTCCGCCAAAGTAACCAGCCAGGGCACCAAACATCGTGCCTAGAAGTGTCGCCAGGAAAGCAGCAACCAGGCCAACGACGATGGAAGTCTCGGCACCCTTGATGGTTTTCTTGATGATGTCATGTCCCCATTTGTCTGCACCAAAGGGCAGGGTAGTCAGACGTTCACCCACGACAGTCTTGCCGGATTTGGCAAGCTCGGTGCGAATTTCTGCCATTTCCTTTGCCAGCGGATCAGGGATACCGTAGTCATTCACGATAACCGCCTGATCAGCATCTGGCTGTTTGCGCAATTCGCGGATGATGTCGGCCAAAGGATCGAGTGGATTTTCTGGCGGTGGTGCTTCTGCTTCGACCTTGGCGACCGTGCCTGTATCTGCACCGACAAAGCTGGGTGGCGCGTAGCTGACACCGCTTTCCTGTTCCCAGTCAGAGGCGATGACGCCGGTGGCAGACAGTATCAACGTCAATAAAAATGCAGCTACGATTGCTAAGGCAATCATGGCGACTTTGTCAGCGCGCAAACGGCGCCAGGCCAGTGCCCACAGTCCGGGTGAAACTGTTTGTACAGTTGGATTTGTGATAATCGTGCTCATGAATGATCCTTATTTCAACTGTACGCGTGGATCAACCGCCTGGTACAGCAGATCGGTCAACAAATTAAAAAACATGGTGGCTGCTGCGACATACACGGTGATCGCTTTGATTACGGGGAAGTCACTGCGTTCCACTGCCAGTATCACTTCACGGCCTATGCCAGGGATGGAAAAGAAACGCTCGATCAGGAAGGCGCCAATCAACAGCGCAGGCAGATTCGACATGACGTGAGTGATGATAGGTATTGATGCATTACGTAAGACATGCACCCATTTCACGCGACTTTCGCTGACGCCTTTGGCGCGGGCGGTACGGACGTAATCCTGATTTACTTCATCCAGTACGAAGGTGCGGAACAAGCGCAGGTTCGGTGCTACGCCTACGGCCAGAGCAATAAGGATAGGCAGGGCAGAGTATTTGAACAGGTTTTCGGCAAAGTGATTGCCCCAGCCTTGTACCGGAAACATGCCCAGTTTATAGGCAAAGAAATATTGACCGACGATGATGTAGACTAGGATGCTGACCGACATGCCGACAGTACAGGCAATCATCACAGAACGGTCAGTGAACGAGCCGCGCTTGAAGGCAATTGCCAGTGCCAGCGCAATCGCAATCAAGGTTTCGATAATTGTGAGAGGTATCAAGACTGTCAGCGAAGGGCCAAGACGTGTACCTATGATGGATGAGACTGCTTCACCAGTACTCCAGCTATTGCCAAAGTTGAAGGTGGCGATTTGCTTGATGAAGATCCATAGTTGTACATAGTAAGGCTGGTCTATGCCCAACTGGGTGCGGATATTGGCAATCTGTTCGGCATTCGACATCTTGCCTGCCAGGATGTAGGCCGGGTCGCCACCTACCCAGTTAAACAGAAAAAACACCAGCAGGATGACACCCAGCATCGTTGGTGCCATCTGCCATAAGCGGCGCAGTATATAAGCGGTCATGTTTGTCTCTCGGTTTTCAAATTTCAGTTAGTCTGCGGCTCATTTTTTTCTATTTGTTCTTGTCGATGTCTATCTGCATCCATTCTATATGCATGATGGGGTGCTTTTTATGCCCTATCACGCGTGGCTGTGACAGCATCATGCGGTGGCGGGCATAACCCAGGCGTTGCGCAGCATACAGTTCCATGATGCGTGTCATCTTGTGGTATAGCAGGTCGCGCTCTGGCCCCGGAGCCAGTTTTTGTGATTGTTCATACAGCTTGTCATATTCGGGGATGGTGACGCAGCCATTATTATTCATGTGGATGTTTTTGCCGTAAAACAATTGCATGAAATTATCGCCATCGGGATAGTCCGCTATCCAAGGCGAAATACGTTGCATCAACTGGCATTGCTTTTCAGCTTTGAGGATTTCAGCAAATGGGCGGAATTCGGCACGCATCCTGATGCCGATGCCGTCATAGGATTTTTTCCAGACTTCAGCCTGTAAATGGCCGCGTGACTCAGTCTGGGCAGTGTGAACAATTTCCAACGGGCTGCCGTCTGGCATGGTGCGATAACCATCCTTGCCTTTTTTGTAGCCAAACTTGTCGAGCAAGGCATTGGCCGCTGCGGGATTGTACTGGATGCTGCTTTTGTAGTTAGGATCATGGCCCACCACGCCAGGAGGGATAGGATATTGCAGCGGTATCGCATGTCCATTATCAACGATGCGTATTTCTTCTTCGACATTGTGTGCCATGGCCATGGCACGGCGCAGCGCGACTTTCTCTTTGCTCAAGCCGCCAAATACCGGGTCTTGCATATTCCAGTAATAGATAGTCAGCTCAGGATCGACAATGCGCGACATCTGTATGCCACGTTTGACAAATTCAGGTTTCAAATCAGGGCCGTTCAGCACCTGAGGTGCAAGGCCACCATATAGCTGGAATAAATCAATTTCATCTTTCTGGAATGCCAGCAGGCGTGACTGGTCTTCCAAAATCACATTGACGACAACGCGGCCAATTTGCGGCATGCGTTTGCCTTTCATTACAGCGATGATTTTCTGGTCATTCGGGTCGGCACTAGCCTGGAAATCCCATATCGTTGTATGGAAGTCAGGATTGGCATCCAATATCATTTTAGAGCCACGTACCCATTCAGTCAGTTTGAAAGGGCCGGTACCTACCGGGTTTGCCATGGCCGCACCCTGTACATCCTGGTATTTTTCTATGACTTCGCGTGCAACGGCAGACATGGCGGTGTAAGCCAATATCATGGGCAGATTGAAGTCTGGGCGAGTGAGGTGTATGCGCAAGGTATATTTATCGACCACTTCCAGGCCGGGTACTTTGGCAGAATAATCAAACTTGCCAGATTTTTTTGCCTGTGCCGCCAATTGATCCAGCCCTGTGATCTTGTCCTCTAACAGCCAGACGTGGGTAGAGGCGATTTTCGGGTCCATGATGCGCTTGAACGAATACACATAATCGTCCACCGTCAGCTCACGTTTTTTGCCATTGAAGGCAGCATCAGGGGTGAAGTAAATGCCTTTCTTCAGTTTGATGGTATAGGTTTTACCATCGGCAGAAATCTCTGGCATGCCGTCGGCTGTTTCTGGAATGATTTTGGCTGGGCTGGCCAGGTAGTCATAAGTGAACAGGCGCTCAAAGATCGCTTCATTGATGGCGTTGGAGTATAGGTCGCGCGTCGCAGCAGGGTCAAAGCCAGTCTCGGCAACCGGGAAGATGGTGCGCAATACTTTTTCCGGATCAGCAAATTCAGGTTTGGCGGCATGCGCCTGCAAGAGCAGGGTAGATGACATCATGCCAGCAAGTGCAAGGCATATCGCCATGCCTGTTTTGGTCAGCTTTTGCTGAAACAGATGAGTGGACTTCATTAACAAGACCTCCTGCTATTTTGTACGGTGGTGATAAGTGAGTATCAGGACAAACCAGTGCCGATGAGCTTAGCTTAATGCTTTTCTACATCAATGAATGCCCAGTCTGAATGCAAGATGGGGTGCTTTTTATAGCCAGTAATCCAGGGACGGTACAACCAGCTACGGATGCGGGAGGTGTGCACGATCCAGGGTGTATCAGCTTCGACCTGACGGTTCATTTGTGCATATACCTTGTTGCGTTCTTCACCCAGGGGCATGGATACCGCCTTGCGGAACAATGCATCAAAGGCGGCTGACTCATAACAGGCATGGTTGCCAGCACCGGCTTTTGGGCCATAGAGCAATTGCATGAAGTTTTCGCCATCTGGGAAATCCGCGTTCCAGGCACCACCCCACATATTTAGTTTGCAGGCAGAGGCAGCTTTCAGATTATCGGCAAAATTGCTGACTGGGAATTCAATGCGCAAGCCAATTTTATCCAGGCCGCGCTTATAAATTTCGGACTGAACTTTGTAGATAGCTGCAGGCTCCACGGTTTTCTTGATAAGGAGCGAGCTCCCATCAGGGTTATTCCTGTATCCATCTGCCCCACGTTTATAGCCAAAATGATCAAGCAGTTTATTGGCCAGCTTGATGTCGTAAGCCAGACTGCTACGATAGGCTGGGTCATAACCAACAACATCTTTCGGGATAATCATTTGCGAACGTATGGCTTGTCCCAGGCGCAACTGGGCGATTTCATCTTCATAGCTGTAAGCCATGGCTATGGCGCGACGCAGAGCGATTTTTTCCTTGGTGTAGCCGCCAACAACAGGGTCGCGCATATTGAAAATCGTGAAGGTGATACCAGCATCTGTGACCCTGTCCATCTTGATCCCCTGACTGACCAGTTCAGGTTTTAAAGCAACTCCATCCAGTGCTGCCGTTGCTGCACTTTGCGGCAACTTATCGATATCCAGTTGGGAATCCTGAAATGCCAGCCATCGTGATTGCTCCTCTTCGATGATGCTGATATCTACTTTGCCAACCTGGGGCATTTTCTTGCCCCTCATTTGCTTGACGATTTCGTCATCACGGGCGCTGCCTGTCGATTTGAAATCCCAGGTGTAACCGCGGTATTCTGGATTGGCAGTCAGTACTATCTTGCTCCGTGGCAGATACTTTTCAACCATATAGGGTCCAGTGCCTACGGGGTGCAGGCCAGTCTGGTCACCATAAGCCTCGATCACTTCCCTCGCTACTGCACCAAAGCCACCGTAGGCGACGACATACAGAAAATTGTAGTCGGTGGCGTTTAACGCTATTCTTAGTGTGTATTTATCAATGGCCTTCAATCCGGCAACAGGGGTGTCGTAGTCGAATTTGCCTGTTTTCTTTGCCTTGGCCGCGACATCATCAAGGCCGACAATCTTGCCTTCGATGAAGCTGGCGTTGGGCGACCGGTTAATCGGATCGAGCAGACGCTTGAAGGTATAGACATAATCTTGTGCGGTCAGTTCATGTTTTTTGCCTTTGAAGGCAGGGTCCGGGGCAAAGTAAATACCTTGCTTGATTTTGAAGGTAAATACTTTCCCCTGTTCCGTCACTTCTGGCATGCTTTCTGCTGACAACGGCAAGAGGCGGGCAGGGCGCGCCAGGTAGTCGTAACTTAGTAAGGGTTCGAAGATGGCCTCGCTGACCCAGCCTGAATAGAAATTCTGGGTTTTGGCCATATCAAAACCATCATCTGCGGCTTCAAAAGCTTGCCTGACTACTTTATTGAGGTCTGCAGGATTGGCTGCGTTAGCCATTTGCAAGGGAAATATCGATAGCAATATACTGAAAATGCAAGCAACTCTCTGGTGACGCATGAACATTCCTGAACCTCATTATCTGGTAAAACAAATTTGCCTTGCTAATTTGACTTATGTAAGCATGGATCAGGCCTGGTAAGCAAAAGATTGGGGTTTGACACGTTACATCGTGAGAGAAGCCTCATCCGCATAGATTAATTTACATATTGCAGGTGCAAATTAATTTTGCTCATGATTTGCCAAGCTGTTTTCCCGCTTCAGTTTTAAAAAGCCGTAACCATAACGCAAGAGTCACATCGGTGGGAGGTGTAAAGAAATTTTTATTTCATTATCGAATTCTATGGTGTGACAATTCTTTTCAATTTCTGTCTTTTGAGTGCATTTTGGCAATGGCTGCGCATAATTAAGGGGAATATGATGGTGCCTTGCACCATTGTAGTGCGGCATTTGTGCGCAACTTTAGATAGTTTGATGCCTGAAAAAAGCCTCAAAAAAAATTTAAATTTGGTGAGGGGCACTCTAGGCAAATTTCCCAATGTAATGAAGTGTAAAAAAAGCTGCATTGAAATAATTTATGCTGCATAGCACAAGAAATTAGGTTTCCTTTGCGGGTGTTTTTTTGGCAAAATGCGCCATGTTGTTTTTTGGCCTGACTGGAAGTAAAGCGCTTGACAGTTTCTGGGCTTAAGTGGTTTTATGCGCCTTCGGAAAAATTTCTGACGACTAAATTTACATTTTCCATGCAGTAAGTTGGTGCTTTTTTACATGGGGAACATGAATAGTTGTTCTGATAAAGATGAAATGACTGTAACGTTTGACTTTGCTGCGGGTAATAATAAATTTTCTGCTTTGTATCTATGGTTCAGCCATTTGCGGCACGGCGAATCAGGTATCAGAAATAGATCAATATTTTTTATTACTTCGGCAGGTATAAATGGCGTTAGTAGAAGCTGGTGCTTTAGCTGTAGGCAAAATTAAATAAGTCAGTTTTACGAAAAACCTCGATTTATATTTTGACGAGTTCGCAGCTTATGAATTTATAAGTGGTTTTGTATCGGTATGGCTTTTTATTGATACACAGCATTTATAATCACTTTTTTGTTTGAGATGTTTTGACTTGCGTCAGACAGTTGACCTTGTGGTAGTGGAGGAGCAGTAATGGATTTTTCAAATCGCCAGCAAGAGCCGGGGAAGAAGTTTATAGGCTTAGGGCTGGTTATCGCATTTCACGTACTGGTGGTATATGCCCTGGTATCTGGATTGGCGCGCAAAGCGATGGAAGTG